>JBGAUO010000032.1:0-42810 GCA_044228605.1 Nannocystis sp.
GAGTCCAAAGAAGAGCACGTTCTTGAGAAGAAAGATGCCGACACCGACGAACATCCACAGCGCGGCGATGCCTCCAAGCGTGAGCAGGACACCCTTGAAAACTGCGCCCGCGTGGCTCGTTTCGTTGTTGCCGTCGTCGTCGTTGGCCATGGGGTGCCCAGCATAGGTGAGCGCTGGCGGGCTGGCAAACCCAGGCTGGTCTCAGCTGGGTTTGCGGTTGCCAAGTCGCCGAGCTCACACGCCCGCGTAGACAAGGGCGTTGTTGCTCGGCTGCGTGGGGGTAGCTCTGCGTTGTCGCGGCCTAGTCGGTCGTGGCCGGTTCAAGAGGTGCCGCCAGGTCGTGGCCGGCGTTGGGGAGATGTGCGCCAGGCGATGATTTCCGGGGGCCTGAAGGGGCCACAAGCGGTGTGTGCGGCGCTGTCGTGGCAGCAGAAGTACGGGGCTTGATGGGGCGGGGCCGACGCAGCCTGGGCGGGTCGGTCGACGCGGTCGGGGAGCTTCGCTCCGCGGGCTCCGATGGTGGCGTGAGTGTCGGAGCCACGGGGAGTGGCGGTGCCGAGGGTGACGGGGCGAGTTGCGGCTTCATCTCGGAATCGGTCGCTTGCTGCGGCCACTGGACTGGCGTTTGTGTGCTCCGGGCGCTTGACGGTGTCGCATTGGCTGGGATCGCGCTCATGAGTGTCTCTTCGCTGGCAGGCAGTGGTGCCACGGAAGGTGCGATAGGCGACGGAACTGCAACCATCGGGGCGACGGGCCCGCGATGGCGCAGGAGTTGTGCGCCCGCGACCACACTGCCGGCCAGGAGCAGCGATGTCGCTATCCATGCAAGGCGGGCCGGGCCGCGGGCGCGCTGCGAACGGGCCGATAACGGCCACACCGCCGAGCGGTCGATCGCGGCACGGAGAGCGCTGTCGGTCGAGTCGTGGCTCGCTCCGGCAACCTCGGTCACCGACGTGTGTGGGTCGGTGCTCGGTGTTGGTCGAAGGAGAGTGCTGGCGTTGGCGTCGCTGTTTGTGGAAGCGGATCGAAGGGCGCGAGTCAGGGTCGGCAGCTCCGAGGCCCTGTCGCCCGCCGCATACTCGAGGTCGGCGAGGTCGGCGAGGTCGGCGACGTCGAGTTGGAGAGTTGTGCTCGCGGCTGCCGCGTCTGAACGCGGCAGCGCGACTCGCGGGGGGGCGCCCTCGTCCGGCACACGCTTTTGAGTTGGCACGAGGTCCAGCGAGAGGCGACCGCGTGTCATCGAGGCCGTGGCCGCGCCGCCGCTGCGTAACAGGCGCTCCGGGATAAACACGCCGCTGTCGCCCGCGGTTCCGGTGCGCTCGTTCTCGGCGACGGCCGCGATCGCTTCGTCGGCCGCTGCGAGGATCTCCTCCCAGGCCATTGTGCTCGATGAACCTGTGGGGCGCGGAGCGAGGCTGGCTGCGGGGACAGCTCGTCTCATCGGATCCGCAGTTACGAGCGAGCTGCGCGTCTCTGAGCTGTCCCCAGGGACAGGTGTTAGCGCTGGCTGCCCCGAGAACCCGTTGGACGGCGGGTCGGCCAGGAAGGCCTCGCGCAGCGGAGGCAGGGTCTTTGGGCGGACCGTGGGCGACGGCGCGTGGCGAGCGGCCGGGTCGATACGCATGCTTGCGGAGGACGCTGCCGGCGTGGCTGGCAGGGCGCCAGCGATCTCGAGCACGCCACTGGCGTCGCAGGGTCCGAACTCGATCGCGGCCATCGCATTTGCGAGGGCCCGCATGGTCGGCCAGCGGTCCTCGGGGGCCTTGGCGAGGGCACGGGCGACGATCGCGGCGACGGCTTCTGGTATGGAGTCTGCAGCGTCGCCGGACAGCAGCGGTGCCGGCTCGAGCAAGTGGCGGGCGCATAAGTAAGCCGGCCGGGCGTCAGGGAAAGGGACTCGCCCCGAGAGCAGCTCATACATGATGACGCCGAGGGCGTAGACATCGGTCCGGGCGTCGATGTTGCCTCCGGTGACCTGCTCGGGCGCGGCGTAGCGGAGGTGGGCCGCAGCCGCGGCGGGGCTGAGGCTCGACCAGAGGTTCTCGCCAAACACGTCGCCGATGCCGGTGCTCAGGATCTTGAGGGTGCTGGTGCGGGTCTTGTCGCGGACTGGGAACAGGTGGCGGGTCTGTAGGTCGAGACGCAGCAGGCCGTGCTGGTGGGACAGGTGGATGAGCTGGCAGGCGCGAACCATGAGCGGCCGGACTGCGCGCCAGGGCAACGGGCCTTCGCGTGCGAGTTGGGCTGCCAGGTTTTCCCCGGCCAGGAACTCAGTGACGACAAAGACCTGACCGTTCTCGGCGCGGCCAAGGTCGGTGAGTTCGACGATGTCAGCGCCGAGGTCGTCGCGGGTCATCGCGGCGCCGGCCTGCAGGCGTGCCTGGAGGCCGGCCAGCACGGCTTCGTCACGTGACAGAGCGGCTGTCAAGAGCCGTAGCGCGACGTCACGAGAGAAGGCTCGATCCTCAGCGCGGTAGAGCGTGCCAGTGCCGCTGGCGTGGATGCGCGCGAGCAGGCGGTAGCGGTTGGCGATCAACCCATGGGGCTCTTCCAAGCTCGTGTGTTCCGCAGACGATGCGCCCGAAGGTGGAGGAATATGGTCCGGTTCGAGCTGGGCTCTGCCGGGCCGTTCGTGGCCGTGTGTCGCTCCCATGGCATGGCAACCATAGCGAAGCGCGGGCCGAGCGTCTTCGGGCATGGTTGGCCGGGTCGAGACCCTTGCATCGGCAAGATCTCAGGCTGTCGACATGGGGGCCGTAGAAGACAAGGAGGCGCGGAAGCAGACCGGGTGACCCTCACCGTGGGCCGTAAGCCGCGTGCTTCGACCTTAGATCGGGCATACTGCGGCTCCACGAGTGAGGGACGGCGAGTGGCACAGCGCGACGATCAGGGTCCGAAGGTTCCACCATCTGCCGGGCTGCCGGTCACGCCTGGTGCTCGCCTACCGCCGGTTGTGGGGGGCGACGACGATTTCCCGCGCGACGCATCCGATCTCTTTGACGCGATCATCCTCGACGAACCGGCACGGGCGGTGCACGTGCCCAGCGTGAAACCGCCGGCCGAGGCCGGCGGCGCAGCTCCGTTGCTGCCTCCACCCCCGACGGTGGCGGACGTCGATGTCGATATCGACGAACCCGAGGAGCCTCCAGCGGCCGTGATTGTGCCAGCGCCAGCGTTGGCGCCGGTGCTACCTCCGACCAAAGTGCGTGCAGGCACGCCAGTGTCCTCACCGGTTTTCTCGCCGTCACCGGCCCCTGCGGCTGCTCCCGCAAAGCCTGCGGTTGGCCTGCCGAGCAAGCCGTCCCTTTCAGCCGCGTCGCTTTTCAGCCGCAGCAACGACCGCAGCAACGACCGCAGCAACGACGAGGACAGCCCTGCCAGTGGCACCACAAGCGGCCTGGGGTTGGGGGGGGCGATGCCCTCACGCAACCCACCGCCGGCTGCCGCCAAGACCATGGCGCTCGAGCTCGACCCCGAGATGATCTCGGGTCTCCGGAGCCCCCCAAAACCGCCAGGTGCGCCACCATCAGGCGCGCGGCGACTCGCGATGGAGGCTCGTCCTGCGGCCGGTGCGGAGGCGCGACCGCTGATCGACAAGGTCCCTGAGTCGAAGCGGCCGATCACGGAGAAAGCCACGACGACATCTGAGGCGGTGCGGCCGCTCGAGAAAGCCGTTGCTCCCACGGAGGCGAAGGCGATCGATGAGAAGGTTGTCAGTGTCTCGGACCTGGGACGAGCTGCCACCGAGCGGCCCACGGCGGCCGAGTCGGCACGGCCGACCGCGCCCGCGCGTGCGAGCGAATCGGGCTCGCGCCCGCAGATCGATTTACGTTCGTCCTTCACAGCTTCTGGTGCGGCGGCTCCAGCGGCTCCAGCGGCGCCGACGAGCGCGGCCGGTGACGCGCGGACAAGGATGATGGGCCGTGTGCCGCCCGCAGCGGTCCGTCCACCCGCGGCAGGTGGCGCGCCCGGTGCCGGGCCAGCAGCCCCGGGGGCACCACTATCTGGCCCTGGGGACAGGTCTCAGGGCGCAGGCGCTGCGAGTCAGGGAGAGGCCAGCCCGGATCCTACTCGCCCACGCCCGCGCCAAACCCCTGGTTTCTTGCCCGCGGTCGATCCGTCACGTCCGTCTGCTTCGCCACCGGTGCCGCGTGCGGCCACGCCCTCGGGTCCACTGACGCGCCACGTCAGCAGCCCCACGCTGGCGGCCGAGAACCCGTTCCTGCGCTATGCGACGGTGCAGGTGCAGGCGTGGGAGGCGGAGCTTGCGACGCAGCCCGACCTGTTTCGTGCGGCCCGGCTCAACTATGAGATCGCCCGTCTGCTCGAGTACCCGCTTTGCGATCTCACGCAATCGGCGACCTACTACCTGCGGGCCCATGGTCTGTTGCCCGAGTACCTCCCGATCCTTCGCGGCGCCAGGCGTGTGTTGTTGGCGCAGCGCAATTTTTCGCGAGCTCTGCCGCTGTTCGATGCCGAGATCCGTCTGACTTCTGACCCGCGGCGCAAGGCCGCCTTAATGTATGCGAAGGGCAGCCTGCTCGCGGACACCGTTCGCAACGAGTCTGAGGCACGGGTTGCCTATGCGGCCGCCCGCGAGCTCGATCCCGGCAATGTCTCGGTCCTCAAGGCCCTCGAGCAGATCGATACTCGCCTCGGCGCATGGGAGCCGCTCGAGAAGGAACTGGCCCACATCGCCAGTTCGGTCGAGAAGGACCCGAAGCTGCGCTCGGCCCTGGTTGCGCGGCGAGCCCATTTATTCGAGCTGCGCCACCGGAACGTGCCGGTGGCGATCGAGCTGCTCGAGACGGCGCTAGACCTCGACCCTCAGGCCCCGGGCGCCTTCGCGGCGCTCAAGCGCCTGCACCACGGGCAGGGTCGCTGGCGCGAACTCATCGGCGTGCTCGAGCGCGAGGCGCAGCAGATGAGCGACCCGGACCTTCGGGCGATGGCCTACTACCGGGTGGCCCGCCTGCACTCGGAGCGGCTCGGAAACCGCGACAAGGCGATCTCTGCGCTCGAGCGATCCGTCGCGGAGAACCCGAAGTACCGCCTGGTCGTAGAAGAGTTGATCCGCCAGTACGGTGCTGCCGACCGTCATGACGCCCAGGTGAAGTCGCTCGAGATGCTCGTAGCGAACATCGACTCGCCACAGGAGAGAATCTCGATCCTGTTCCAGATCGGCGATCTCCATGAGAACCGCCTCTACAACGAGGACGAGTCGATCCGCTGGTACGAAGCTGCGCTGGCGATCGAGCCGACCTATCGCCCGAGCCTGCGCGCGCTCAGCAAGCTCTACACGCGGCGCAAGATGTGGGAGCCGCTGATCCACATGCTCCACGCGGAGGCCGAGGCCGCCGACGACAGCTCGCGCGCGGCGGCTGCGTTGGCCCGCATGGCCGAGATCTTCGAGTCGCAGCTCGGCGACGCGGACCAAGCGATCGACCATCACGCCCGCGCGCTCGCGCTGCAACCTGGGCTGGCAGCGCCTTTCAAGGCGCTCGCGCGCCTCTACGGGGGGGCCGGCCGCTACCACGAGCTCATCGAATTGCTCGAGCGGGGCATCGACGAGGCCTCTGAGGAGGACCGCCGCGTCGCCTACCTGTTCCGCGTCGCAGACCTCTACGCCGACTATTTGAACGAGCCTGTCCAGGCGGCTCACACCTATCGTCGGATCCTGAAGATCGATCCGGACCACCTCGGGGCGATCCACTCGATGCAGCGCGCGTTCGAGGTCGCGGGTCGATACAAGGAGCTGGTCGACGCGCTGGAGAGCGAGGCCAGCAAGACCCTCGATAAGCAGCGCATCGTCGCGCTGCTCGGCCGCGCTGCCGACATCCTCGACGACAAGCTGGAGGATCGCGAGGGCGCGCTCGGTCGCTACCGACGCGCGCTCGAGCTGGACCCCAAACACGCGTCGTCGCTCGCCGGCCTTGGCCGCCTCTACCACCGCCTCGGCCGGTGGGACGATCTCGTCTCGATCTATGAACGCGAGCTGGCGCTCGCGCCTCCGGGTCGCTCGACGGTGGTGTTGCTGCAGACGATGGGGCAGTTGTGCGAGGACAAGCTCGGGGACAACGAGCGTGCGATCGACTGCTACCGCCGCGCGATCGGGATCGATCCCAAGCACGCGCCCTCCTTGCACGGGCTGGCTCGCCTGCTGCAAGAGCGTCGATCGTTTGCTGAGCTGGTCGATGTCCTCGAGCTCGAGCTCAAGAGCCTGAGCGACCCGAAGTCCCGCGCGCTGTTGGCCTACCGCATCGGCCGCGCTCATGAGGAGCACCTCAACGAGCCGGGCAAGGCGGTCGTCGCCTATCACAAGGCTACCGAGGCGATGCCCGACTACCGACCCGCGCTCGACGGCCTGGCCCGTGTGCGTGCGAGCCAGGAGGCGTGGGTTGGCGTTGTCGAGGATCTGGCGCAGGAGGCCGCCACTTCGCGCGAGCCGACGCTCGCCACCGCGGCGTTGTTGCGTGCTGGTGAGATCTTCGCCGAGCAGCTCAACCAGCCAGAGCGGTCCATCGCCGCCTACGAGCGCGTGCTCGAGCGCGATCCGAACAACGTGGCGGCGATGTTGGCCCTTGAGCCGCTGTACCGCCAGCAAGGTCTGTGGAAATCGCTGGTCGATCTGTTCGGGCGGCAGTCGAAGGTGCTGATCGACGATGGCGCCCGCGTGGCTTCGCTGCGCGAGGTTGCCCACCTGTACGAGAACCAAGCGATGGGCGACACGGATCAGTTGCGCGGCGCATACACGGCGATCCTGCAGCGCTTGCCCAGCGATCCAGTGGCCCTCGCGGCGCTGGAGCGCCTGGCGTTGGCCGCCCGTGACGATCAACTCCTGACCCGTGTCGACGCCCAGCTCGCCAGCGGCGACGATGATCCGGCGCTCCTCGGCGCCTACTACACGCGCCTCGGTGAGACCCTCGAGCGTGCGCAGACGATGGCCTCGGCGCTCAAGGCCTACGAGATGGGTCTCGCTCATGACCCGGACAGCCTCGGAGCGATGTATGGCCTCGTTCGCGTAGCGACGGCGCTCGACGACCCGCGGGCGCTGGTGGCCGCCAAGACCCGCCTGGCGGCGGCGGAGCGCGGTGGCGAGGTGGCCGCCAACCTGCTGGTCGAGACGGCCAAGACCCGACTTCAGCGCCTCGACGACGCCGAGGGGGCGACCCGCGACCTCGAGGCAGCGCTCGAGCGCTGGCCCGACCACGTCGAGGCCGCCGACATGCTCTACAAGATCCTCCTGATGCTCGATCAAGGCACTCGCGTGGTCGAGAAGCTGTCGGTCGCCGCCGAGTCTGCGCGGTCCACGGAGCGCTCCGGCGCGCTGTGGCTCCGGATCGCGGAGCTCTACGCGGACGAACTCGGCAACATCGCCGGCGGAATCAGCGTGCTGCGCCGGGTCCTCCGGGATCGCCCGCAGCACGTGCCGATGCTGATGTTGCTGGCCGATCTCTACAACCGCAATCAGCAGTGGGGCGACGCTGCCGAGACCTACGGCGATGTCGTGCGTATGTCGAGCTCGGTCGAGGCGCTGTTCAACGCCAACAACAACCTCGCCTCGATCCTTGCCGACCATCTCCAAGATCTCTCTCGCGCTCGCAGCTGCCTCGAGGCCGCGCTCGCGTTGCGCGCCGACGATCGTGTCACGCTCCTCAAGCTCACCGACATCCAGGCTCGCCTCGGCGACGGCCCGGCCGCAGCCGAGACGGCGCGCCGACTGTTGCGCGCCGCCACATCGACCGAGGAGCGTGTCGCCTCGATCATCCATCTCGCCAACATCGAGCAGAACCTCGGCCACCACGCCCAGGCGCTCGAGGCGTTGCTGAGCGCCGTGATTCTCGAGGGCCCGGACGGCAAGGCCGCCCACCGCTTCAAGGGCCTGCTCTCCGAGAACGATCCGTGGGAACCCTATGAGCAGGCCATGCTCAGCCATCTGCGGCAGGTCGCAGGCGACGACGGCCGAACCTGTCGTGCGTACCTCGAGCTCGCCGCCGTGCAGGCCGACTCGCTCGGGCAGCTACAACGCGCGCTCGCCACGCTCGAGATGGGCATCAGCGAGGTCAAGGACGACATCCCGCTTCGTGTCGAGTACGGCAATCGTTTGCGGGCTGATGGCCGGATCTCAGAGGCCATCGCCGCGTATCGTCAGCTTGTCGGGATCTACCCGGCCAACGCCGAGGGCTGGCGCGGTCTGGTCTCCGCCTACGTCGATCGTGGCCGCATGGGCGAAGCCGGTCTCGCGCTCGCACCGCTGTGTGTGCTCGGGGCAGCCAGCGAGTCAGACATGCGTGCGTTGACCAAGATGACGCCGAAGCCCGCTGCGGCCGCGGTCGGCAGCTTCACGCCCGAGTTACTGCGGGCCCTGTGCGATCGTGGTGGTCAGGCCAGCGTCGCCGAGAAGCTGTTGTTTGCGATCAATGCGAGCCTCTCCAAGCTCTACTTGGGGGACCTTCAGCGTTTCGGCGTCAACCCCAAGGAGAAGATCACGGCGCGTTCGGGCAACCCGCTGAGGACCTTCGTCGACCGCATCGCTGGGCTGTTCGGCATCCCTGATTATGAACTCTACGTGTTCCGCGGCGCCGGCACGGTCGCCAGCCTCGAGTTCGGCGCGCTGCCCGTGCTGCTGGTCCCTGCGACCGTGCTGCGCTTGCCAGAGCCGCAGCAAGCCTTTGTGGTCGCGCGTGCCTTCGCCGGGGTGCAACGGGGTCTGCAGGCGCTCGGCCGCTTCAAAGCCTCGGAGTTGATGTTGATCCTCGCGGCGGCGGCCCGCACCGCCGCGCCGAACTATGGGAGCAACCTCGCCGACGGCGCGGCGCTCGACGACCTGCAGCGTCGGATCGTCAAGGCGATGGCCCGCAAGGATCGTCAGCTGCTCAACGATGCGTCGGCCGAGTACAGCCAGTCGGCGCCCGTCGACTTCAACGCCTGGTACAACGACCACAGGACCTCGAACACCCGCGCCGCTGCCGTGATCGCGGCGGATCTACCGTCCTGCGTCGCCTTGCTGCGCCAGGAGGACCCGGCGCTGGTCTACCTCGAAGGCGAGGATCTGGTCGTCAACTCCGATACCATCAGCGACCTGATGCGCTACTGGAGCTCGGATCAGGCGATCGAGCTGCGTCGCCGTGTCGGGCTGCTCCAGGCGTAGGCTCTACGGGGGGGCAGGGCACAGCCGCTTCGCCCTCGCAAGTTCCTGAAATTTGGACCGGGCGCCAGACTCCTCTACGAAGGAGTCGTGCACCTGCGCCGACCGCTCTCGGGCCTCCTTCTCGCCACCTTCGCCGCTTGCGGCGAGGACCCGCAGGTGGAGGTCTTCACCCGTGTGGGCGAGGCCGCCGTTTCAACGTCGTCCACCAGTGGCCTCGTGACGCGCGCACTCTTGCTGCGTGCCGATCGCGAACGGGAGGTGGCTGACCCCGCGCTGGAGGCCTTGCTCGGCGAGGTCCCGGCCGACGACACCCCGACTCGAGGTCCGGGGCGGATCCCGCGGGCGGAGGCTCCGGACTCCCAGCCTGTGAAGGATCCGCTCGCCCAGGTGATGGCGGGCCTTCGGAGCATGTCCTCAGAGCCAGGTTCCAGGGACCAGGTCGCGGAGTATGCCAGCGCCGGCGATCCGGACGCCCTCGCCGCGCTGCTAAGTGCGGCCGACAAGGCGCCACTCGCCGAGCTCCCGGCGATCGCCGACGCCCTCTCGCGCACGCCCGCCTCGTTGTGGCCCGAGCTCTCGGCCCGCTTGCTCGCCGACCGCAAGGGGCGCAAGGCCGACTACAAGGCGCTGCTCGCTGGTATCGGCGGCGACGTGCCGAACCGTTATGGTCACTTCGAGCTGTCGTGGAAGCGGGCCCACGGCTACACGGTCAAGCTCTCTGATGACTGGTACAGCGACCTCCTGGCGATGGCTTCGGGGCGCGTCGGCAAGTCGTTGCGAAGCATCTACCGCGACTGTGTGGTGACGACCGCGCTTCTGCGTGCCGCTGCTGCGATCGGGCGCGAGCCGGCGCGCACCGAGTCCGTGGTCGACGCACTGCTCGCTGCTGCGTACATGCACGAGGGCACCTTCCGCGATGAGGTGGGGCGTGCCGTGCGTCTGCTCGGCGAGCCCGCCATCCCGGGTCTCCTGCGTCGCTCGCTCGCGCCGCCGGTGCCGGCCGACGAGAAGGAGGCCGCCGAGGTGAAGGCGAGTGAGGCCTACCGCAAGGCCGAGTACGCCCGGGTGCAGCTCGATCGTATGGACCGGTTGCACCCGCCCAAGGCGATCGCCGCCGTCCGCGACGATCCGCGTCTGCTCGCCGATCTGCTCGCCGCGTACGCCGTGGTCCGCACCGAGGAAGCCGCGGCTCCGCTGCTCGAGCACGTCGACGCGGCGATCCCTCGCGTCCGCGCAGCCGCCCGTGAGGCCTTCCTGGCCTATGTACGAGGCCCCGCACCGCGGGCCGAGCGCAAGACCTTGCGCCTCCTTGGTGGTCACACGACCGAAGCGCCAGCACGCCTGACCTACCGAGACTTCGCTCGCCTGGCGATCCGTGAACGTGTCGCCGTCGAGGCCCCCGACCTGCAAGAACCGGAGTGCAAGTTGATCACGCCAGAGGGCCAGCGTGACAGCGAATGCGAGGCCCAGGCCGAGCGCCTCGCCGTCGCCTACTTTGCGCGTATGGAGGCGGCCCGTCGCACACGCGAGCAGGCCCAGGTGGACAACGCCCTGGCAGAGCCCGAGCGCGCGGCCACGGTGGCGATGCTCGACGCCTTGCTGGCCGACAACCCGGAGCTCGAGATGCGGGCCCAGCTGGTGCCGAGTTACGAGGCTGCCGCTGACGAGGCCGAGGCCGCGGGCGACCGCCAGCGGGCCGCTGGCCTCCTGCGCAAGTCGGCCGCGCTGCTCAAGGATGTGGACAGCGAGCGCAGCACCCGACTGCGCCTGCGCGCGCTCCTCGTCGAGGCCGAGATCGATGGGTTGCCAGCGCAGGGCAGGGCGATGCTGCTCGCCACGGCCGAGAGCCTCGGGCCGGACGACCCGTCCGTGCAGGCCGCCATGGCTCGGGTCGCCGAGCGTCCCGCCACCGCCGAGGAGGCAGGACTGCGGCGCCGCGTCGGGCTGCTCTTCCTTGCGGTGGGCTTCGGGCTGGCGACCCTGCTTGGCCTCGGCTATCTGCTTCGCGTGGGCCGGCACAACGCCGCGCCCGCAACCTGACCACACCGACGAGAAGAGGGGCCGGTGGGCCCCTCGACTTCATGGCGCCAGTCCGCGTTCACTCGCGCAGATCGGCGTCCGTGCACTCTTTGTTCTCGGGCTGCTCGCAGCCCTCGACCTTGCCGACCTGCAGGCGGAACTTGCCATCGCTCTTGTTCTCGGCGCACTCGGCCGTGGCGGCGCAGGTGTAGTACTCCTCGCAGTCAGGGTCGATGTTGTCGCAGAGGTTGAAGCCATAGAGCGGCGGGTCGTCGCCGTTGAGGTCCTCGCACGAGTTGCGGGCCTTCACGAAGTCTTCACACGCTTGCGTGAGGGCCTGGTTGCAGGCACTGCCGACAGTGGCCGAGCCAACGAACGCGACAAGGAACAACAGCTTCTTCACGGGGCGTCTCGCTTTCTCGGGGAACCGGGATGCACTCTTGGTAGCATCTTTGCCCGCGGCTCCGCTAGCCCTCTCGACTTTGGGTCTGATCGGTGTCAGGACGAGGGCACGCACTCTTTGCCCTCGGGCATCGTGCAAGCTTGTGAGTCGAGTCGGAACACGCCGCCCGACTCCTTGCAGGACGCCTTGGCGGCGCAGCTGAAGTACTCCTTGCACTCGACTGCGACGTCCTCACAGAGGCTGTCGAGCTCGTCTTTTGGGTCTCCGCTCATCAGGGCGCAGGTCTGGGCCGCGTGCACATAATCCTCGCAAGCCTCCTCCTCGGGCGGCTTGCAGCCCAGGGCGCTCACGAGGGTCGAGACGACGAACGCGACGAGGTAGAGGGGCTTCATGGGCCTCTCGGTCCTACACCTTTGCCGTTGCCGCCGCCAGAGCGAAGCAGGTCTGGACCCTGCGGAACGGCGCTCAGGAGCGCGCTGGGGGCTTTGTTGCGAAGCGGGCGAACAAAAAACCGCAGCGATGTCGCCGCGGTTTCGAGGCCACACTCGAGGTGTGGAGAGGCCAGGAGATCACTCGGTCATTTTCCGCGATTCTTGGCCGCGTCTTTGTTGACCTTCTCGATCAGTGCCTTCTGCTCCTCCTCTTGGCGCAGGATCTCGAGCGGGTGCCAGGCTGCGCCAGGCGGCGCCACCCAACCCTCAACCCCAGTGACGGGGTCGGCGGCCTTGTAGGCCACGAAGTCGAGGAGGCCGCGGGCATCGGCGAAGCCGCTGTCCGAGAAGCGCTTGAACTTGCCCTTAAACGTGTACTGCTGGCCCTTGGCGAGCATCACGCTCGGGACCTTCTCCCAGCGCTTCACGTCGTACTCGGGGATCGTGAAGGCGTAGTTAACCACCATCATCGCCCGCTTCTTGCCCTTGTCGTCAGGCTTGTCGGTGATCCACACGTGCGGCTGCTTGCCGGGCGGGCACTGCTCGCCTTCGGGGCACACCGGCGGCTCGTAGATGTCCTGCACGAAGCCGCGGACCTCAATTTCGGTGCCGGCCTCACCCTGCTTGACGTTCTCGTCGAGGGCCTTGCGCAGGCCGTAGACCGACCAGGCGCCGTCGTCGGCCTTCTCCGGGACCTTGCCCTCGTCGAAGTCGGGCGGAGGCGGGAGCTCCACCTTCACGTTGTCAGCGGCGTTGGGCGCGTCTTCCTCGCCCGTCTTTTTGACCTTGGGCGCTTCCTTGCCGCAGCCCGCGAGGCTGAGACAAAAAAACGCGGTGAGCAGAGAGATGGAAGAAGTGCGCGTCATCGCCGGGCTTGACCTCCAAGCTCTCCGAGGCGGAGAGCCGTTCGCATGGAGCCTGTAACACGCGCGCAAGCGGGTTTTCAAGTGCCGGGGAAACGCGATAGAGGATTGCCATGCGGCCATCCCCGGCGACTGGGCGCGGTTCCTGCCTCGACTCGTGGCGTCCAGGGGCGTGCTCGCTGCCTCGCTCCTGGCGGCATGGGAGCCAACCTGCGCGTCTGCACGCCCTCTGCGGGGTGTTTGCTGTGTTCCTCGGCGCCGGCTGTGGTGGGGGCGAGGCCGTGTCCGAGCCCGGGCTTTCCCCCGTTCGCGCTGAGGTCTCGGCCACGGCGCCCGTGGCCGATCCCCCGGCGGTGCTGGGCGACACGGTCATCATCGCCGTCCGTCGCCTCCCAACCACCCTCGATCCGAGCGCCGAGCTCGACCCCTGGGGGCAGCGCATCATCGATGATCTCCTGTTTGAGGGTCTGACGCGGCGCAGTTCGGAGGCCCCGTGGGGCGTCCCCGCCCTGGCGGAGCGCTGCCTGGTTGCCCAGGAGGGGCGCAGTGTTGCCTGCCAGCTGCGTCCGGGTGCCCGCTTCCACGATGACGAGCCCGTGCGTATCGAGGACCTCCTCTACAGCCTCAACCTCTGGATCGGCCCACGCGGCGCAAATATGCGTCAGCGCTATGGTCTTGATGATCTCCGATCGGTCGAAGCGGGGCCGCCACCGGGCGCCACCGGCGAGGGTTGGGTGCGCCTGGGCTTCGCTCATCCGGACCCTCTGGTGCTCGAGCGCATCGCCGCGATGAAGATCGTACCCCGTGCTCGCCACCTGGCCCCACGGTTCGCTCAACAACCGATCGGCACCGGACCCATGCGTTGGCTGGCTGGCAGCGAGACGCACCTGCTGTTTGCCCGCAAAGAGGCGATCCCGGGCCGGGCGGAGCGCCTCGAATTGCGCGAGCAGAGCGACGGCGCGGCCAGTCTCACCGCCCTCCGCCGCGGCGAGATCCACCTCCTCGCCGAGCTCGCCTCGATCCACGTGCCCCGCGAACTCGGCAAGCCGGGGATGGCGCCTCGTTTCACCGCATTCCTATTGAGTCCGCCACGTTATGATCTGATCCTTTATAACTTACGCGAAGGTCCACAGGCGGGTCCACGCCTGCGCAGCGCGCTCGATCAATCGGTCCCACGGACGGAGATCGCCGGCCTCCACGGTGAACCCGGGCTGGCTGCGATCGCCCCGATCGACCTCCAGGTTCCGAGCCCGATCGACCTGGAAGCGATCGCGGATGGACGCCTTGCCGAGGCGGGCCTCGGCCCCTACGCGGAGGTTCCCGGCAGCGACTCCGAGGCCGCGGGACGCGGCGCGGCCGATCTGATCCTCACCGAGCTCGGCTGGATCGACCAGCGCGGCCAACGTCGCCGGGGTACAGCGGCGCTGCGCCTTCCTCTCAGCTGGGACGGCAGTCCGGGCGTCGCCACAGGCACGGCGCGGGCCCTGCGTGGGGCCTGGAAGCTGCTCGGGATCCAGGCTCCGAGCGTCACGGCAGGCTGGGCCTACGTGCTGAGCCTGCTCCGGGCCGGCAAGTTCAGCCTCGCCCTCGTGCGCCTCGCCGGGGCCAGTGACATGGACTTGAGCCCATGGTTCCATAGTCGGGGCGCCCATAACCTCAGCGGAGTCGCCGACGCCGAACTCGACGCCGCGCTCGAGGACTATCGTCAGGCGGGCACACGGTCCTCGCGCGACGCGGCCAAGCGTGCCGTCGCGGCCAGGCTCGCGGCGCTCCACCCCGTCAGCGTCCTGCACGCCCCGGTGGCCGTCCTGTTGGCCTCACGGGCTCTCCTCGGCCTCGAGTTCGTCGACGACCTTCCGCGCCTCGACACGCTGGGGCTGGGTGTCGCCCCGCCAGTGCTCCTGCACACGGGTGGCAGCTGATCCAGTTTTCGCGGTCGGCATACCGCCTGCCGATGATCCAGTTTCTTGGGAACATGTAGGTGCAGTTGCTACAAGTGGACCCGCACCCCGCTTGAGGAGTTCACGATGGCGACCTGGATCTTCATCCTTCATCTGGTTTTCCCGCTCAGCAGCACCCTCCCGTCTCCCGTCACCACCGCCGAGCCTGAGGCGAGCGCGGCCGTCGAGATCGTCCGCTACCGGGGCCTCGAGCAGATGTTTGCCCGCTTCGAGTCCGAGGCCGAGGGCATCGAGATCGTCGAGTGACCTGTCCGTACGGACAGGCTAGAAGCGATACGCGATCCCGACGGAGCCCAACACATGGGTCTGGAACACCGGGACTGGCGCCCGTCGTAACGCCTCGACGACCCCCGTGAACAGCTCCCCACGCGCCCGCGTGTGGGCCACATCGGTGACCACCCCGAGAGCCCGCAGCGAGGCTGTAAAGGCGATCCGCCGCAGCCTGAGCTCGAGATCCGCGCCGACGTGCAGGAGCCCTCCGCCGACAACCTGCGTGCCGCCAGGCCGTCCCTTCAACTCGTAGCGGATCGCGTGCACGAGCCCGCCACCCCCGGTGTCGATGGCGAAGTGACCCACTTTGCCGCGCAGCAGGTACAGCAGCACCCCGAGTTCCGCCAACACCATGTCCTGCGAGATCACGTCTGCCTGGCTGCGGTAGCGCAGCGAGCCCGAGCGCACGCCCAGCTCGAGGCCAAAACGCGGCGCCGCCTGCAGGCGGGCGAACACCCCGACGCCCCCGAGCGTGACGCTGCTCCCGAGGTAGCGCGTGTCGATCGAGGTGATCCGCGGTCGCAACGCCGGGACCATGATCCCTACACCTTCGATCCCGACCAGGAATCGGCGCTCCCGCGGGCTTGAGGGCGGCCGCTCGGTCGCCTGTGCCGGGTTGGCAAAGCCGATGGTCGCGGCGAAAGAAGCGGCGAGGGCCGCACGAACGAGGCAGAGCACGGACGTTGGAGCATACGGCCGGGGCCTACCGCACTGATAGTCCCGATCGCCGGTGTAGAGCCTTGCGGCCGGGACCCCAAAGCGGCTAGCAAGTCGTGGTGACGCTGCGGAGTATGACTGGTTTCGGCGCTGCGACCCGGGTCATCGTGCTCGACGGGGCGCCGCAGGTCCTCGGGGTCGAGCTGCGCTCGGTCAATCAACGCTTCCTCGAGATCAAGGCCCGGCAGCCCTTCGGCCTCGCCACCGAACAGGAGATGCGCCGACGCATCGAGGCCCGCCTCGGCCGTGGCCGCGTCGATCTGCTGGTCCACCTCCAGCCGCAAGGTGGCACCGGCGCCGAGGTCGACATCTCACGCTTCGCGCCGGTGCTGACGCAACTGCGCGAGCTGACCGCCCTTGCGCGAGCAACCGGGCTTGAGATCGTCCCGCCCAACCCGCTGGAAATCTTGCGTTTTGTAACCGGTCTGCGCGCCGCCTCGACGGCCACGATGGAGGCTCCTCTGGAGGCGCCGCCGGAGCTCTGGGTAGTGATGGACGAGGCGCTCGTTGCGCTGGCTGGGATGCGTGAGCGTGAGGGCGCCGCGCTGGTGGAGGTCCTCGGCACACTCGCCAAGGACCTCGCGCAGCACGGTGAGGCCCTGCGCGCCAGCCTGAGCGGGGAGGCCGAGCGGCTGCAGGACCGGCTCGCCGAGAAGATCGCCGCGTTGTGCGTCCGCGCCGGTGTGAGCCCGCCGTCGCCGGAGCGGGTCGCCCAGGAGGTTGCTGTGTTGGTCCAGCGCGGGGACATTGAGGAGGAGTTGGCACGTCTCGCCAGCCACCTGGCCCAGGTTTGGGGGGTTTTGACGGCGCCAGCCCAGGTGGGCCAGGGCAAGACCCTCGACTTTCTGTCCCAGGAGCTTTTTCGCGAGATCACCACCATCGGCAGTAAGATCACCAGCCACGCGGGCAGCGCCGCGGTGATCGCCGCCAAGGCGACGATCGAACGCATGCGTGAGCAGGTTCAAAATGTCGAATAAGTACCGCGGACTGCTGCTCGTCGTGTCGTCGCCCTCAGGCGCTGGCAAGACGACCTTGTGTACCCGCCTGCGGCAGGAGTTCCCCCAGCTGCGCTTCAGCGTCTCCTACACCACGCGGCCGCCGCGGCCCGGCGAGTCTCACGGGCGCGAGTACTTCTTCGTCGATCCGGCTGACTTCACCGAGATGGTCGCCCGCGACGAGTTCGCCGAGTACGCGCTGGTCCACGGCAACAACTACGGGACCTCGGCTCCGCTGGTGAACGATGCCCTCGGCTCCGGGGTCGACCTCCTGTTCGACATCGACTTCCAGGGCGGTCGCCAGCTCAAGGCCAAATTCCCGGGCGACGTCGTCCTCGTGTTCATCCTCCCGCCCTCGCTCAGCGAGCTCGAACGCCGCCTGCGCTCGCGCAACACGGACGCGCCCGAGGTCATCGACCGCCGCCTCCGCGTCGCCCGCGACGAGCTGCGCCACTACCAAGAGTACGACTACATCATCGTCAACGACGACCTCGACCGCGCCTACGACGTCCTGCGCTCGGTCTACGTCTCCGAGACCTTCCGCTGCGTGCGCCAGCGGGCCGCCGCCGAGGCGGTGCTCTCGGGCCAGCAGGTGCTCAACATCGGCGGCCGCGCGGTGACCGGACCGGAGGGCACATGAGTCTTGAGCCAGAGATCCGCGGGCCGACGCTCGCCGAACCTGAACCGATCGCGGCTCGGCCCACACCGGCAGCGCCCGCGTCCAGCGACGCGGGTTCGCCGACGGCGCCCGCGGACGCCGGTCCGAGCGTCGCCGGCATCCTCGCCGAGCTCGCGCGCCGCCCCGGCGTCGACACGGCCCCGGTCGAGCGCGCCTTCGAGCTCGCGCGCCGCTGCCACGCGGGCCAGGCCCGCAAGAGTGGCGAGCCCTACCTGATGCACCCGCTGCGGGTCGCCGAGACGATCACCCGCATCGGGCTCGATGTGAACAGCGTCGTCGCCGGCCTCCTGCACGATGCCGTCGAAGACTCCGACCTCTCGATCTTCGACCTCACCGAGGGCTTTGGCAGCGAGGTCGCCAGTCTCGTCGACGGCGTCACCAAACTCGGCAAGGTCCCGTATCTGTCGCGCCAGGAGCAGCAGGCCGAGAGCTTCCGCAAGATGTTGTTGGCGATGAGCCAGGACATCCGCGTGTTGCTCGTCAAGCTCGCCGACCGGCTCGACAACATGCGGACGCTCGAGCATATGCCGCTCGACAAGCAGCTGCGCATCGCTCGCGAGACGATGGAGATCTACGCGCCGTTGGCCAACCGACTCGGCATCCAGTGGCTGCATGCCGAGCTGCAGGATCTCAGCTTTCGCTATCTCGAGCCCGCGATCTACCGCGACGTCGCCACCCGGATCGAAACCCTGCACGCCGCCGACCCCGACTACGTCGAGCGCGGCCTCGGCCAGCTGCGCGCCGCGTTCGCCCCGGGCCCGCAACACCCCGAGCCCTCACTCGCTCCGGACGGCGAACAGGTCCAGTGGAGCGACGAGCGCTTCGGCCAGGTCGAGCTCCGGGCCACCCTGCGCACGCCGTATCAGGCCTACAAGCTGGCCGAGGACGCCGACCTCGAGGTCGACAAGGTCTCGAGTCTGGTCTCCTTTCAGATCATCACCCGCGATCGCGCCAGCTGTTACACCGCGCTCGGCGTGCTGCACGGCAGCTTCACGCCGGTGCCCGGCCGCTTCCGCGACTACATCGCCCTGCCGCGCCCGAACCGCTACCAGGCCCTGCACACCGCGGTGGTCCGCGGTGTCCGGCTCGAGCTGCAGATCCGCTCGCAGGTGATGGACGCGGTGGCCGAGCGGGGCATCGTCGCCGAGTGGCAGCGCGGCGGCGGCAAGGACGGCGGCTGGCAGCGCCTCACCTGGTTGCAGGGCCTGATGGACTGGCTCGGCGAGGTCCAGGACCCGCACGAGTTCATCGAGGCCGTGAAGGCCGACCTGTTCGCCGACCGAGGTCTACGTGTTCACCCCGGAGGGCGACATCCACACCTTCCCGCGGGGCGCCACGCCGATCGACTTCGCCTTCGCGATCCACACCAACATCGGCGTGCACTGCTCGGGCGCACGGGTCAATGGCCACCTGGTCCCGCTGCGCTACCAGCTGCGGCAGGGTGACACGATCGAGATCCTCACCAACCCGGCGCCATGCGTGCGCAAGGAGTGGCTCAAGATGTGCCACACCTCGCGCGCCCAGACGCGGATCAAGCAGTGGCTGCGGCAGGAGGAGCGCCTGCGCCTGCGGGCGCTCGGACGCAGCCTCGTCGAGCAGGAGCTCGCCGGCCGCGGGCGCACGCTCACCGAGTTCGAGGAGCTCGGGCTGGTGGCCCGCCGGGCCGCCGAGTTCGACCTCGGCAAGGACCTCCGTGACGTCCCCGGTGCGGACGGGCTCTACGAAGCGGTCGGCAGCGGTCAGCTCGCTTCGGTGAGGGTCGCCGACGCACTCGCGCCGCCGCGCGAGCTCGGTCGCGACGGTGGCGACGACGACAACCTCCTTCGCCGCATGTTTCGCCGCATGTCGGGCAGCAAGATCGGCAAGATCGGCGGCTCTCTCGGTGGTGGTCTCGGCAACGGCCTGGCCGGCGGCTTCGGCCGCGGCAAGGCGGGCGGCCGCGGCGAGCGGCCCGAGCCCGGTGAGGGCGCTCCGGGCTCGCCAATGCTGATCACCCGCGAGCGCAGCGAGAGCGGCTCGGGTGCGCCGATGATCCAGCTGGCCCCTTGCTGCTCGCCCGTCCCGGGCGATCCGCTGATCGGCTACTTCGCGCCCGGGAAAGGGATCATCGCCCACGTCGAGACCTGTCCGCAGGCGCTCGAGCGGGTCGAGGAGCGTCGGGTCTACCTGGCCTGGCAACCCGAGCTCGAGATCGACGGGGCGCAGATCGTCGAGGTGCGCACGGCCAACGCGGTCGGTCTGTTGGCCGAGATGAGCCGGGCCTTCTCGCACCACGGCATCAACATCAAGCAGGCCAACTGCCGCACCTACGACAACGGCCAGCGCGCCATCAACACCTTCCACACCTCGGTCAAGACGCTGGCCCAGCTGAGTTCGCTGATGCGCACCCTGCGGGGCATTCCGGGGGTGCTCGGCGTCGAGCGGGTGTTCTCACGCAACATCGCTGCGAGCGGCGATTGAGAAATCGCCGGGTGGCTGCCGGGTGGTTGACAAGCGCGCCTCATCCGGTTATTTGAGCCCCCCCGCTAACCAGGTCTCACCACAATGGCTTCCTTCGCCCAACGTACCAAGCGCAAGCGCTCCCGCCGTAAGAAGAACGCTGGCCACGCCCGCAAGATCAAGCTCAGCCGCAAGAGCACGCCGACCAACCAGGAGCTGTTCGCGGCCCTCGGTGAGCCCGGCAAGCCGGCCCCCAAGGCCGTCGCCTCCGCGCCCGCGAGCAAGGCGTAAAGCCACGGCCTCCGGCCGAGGTTATCGCCCGGCAGCAGCGGCGATCCAACCCCAAGGATCTTGACGAGGGGCTTGCCGTATACGGCAGGCCCCTTGTTTTTTTGGGCGCGGCGATGTCGCAGTCATGCGGGCGCATCGGCGCCTAGTTTCGGATCAGAGGCGAACTGTGCGAAGGTCTGCGCGCGAGACCTCTCGTGCGGAGATCCGTGCCTTCCCGCGGCTCCGGCGTGCGCTTGATCAACCATGCTCCAGCGCATAGTCTCGGTGCGCGACTGCCCCTTGGAGACCCCGATGAACAATGTGACCACCGCGGCGCCCCAGCTGCCTCCGGGTACAGTGATCGATGGGACCTACACGACCGGCGCCGTGGTGCGTAGCCGGCTCGGGTCGGTGACCTACGCTGCGACCGATCTGTCCGGCACCCGTGTCGACGTCACGATCTATGCCGCTGCCTGCTTCGTCTCGCCGGTGGCCATGGAGCGCAGCTTGCGGGAGTTGAGGCAGCTCGAGAAGGTCCACGCGCCGCAGGTGCTGCGGGTCATCGACGCCGGCAAGTTGGCGCAGGGGGGGATCTATGAGGTGCACGAGCGTTTCGACTCGACCTCGCTGGCCGAGATCGGCTCGCTACGGCCGGCCGAGGTGAGCCGGCTGATCCCCGAGATCGTCGCGGCGCTGCAGGCGGCCCAGAAGGTCGGGGTGCTCCATCGCAACCTCGGCGCCGAGGCGGTGCTGCGCGGCGAGCGGGGCATCAAGCTCACCGGCTTCGCGGTGGGCGATCCACAGGGAGGCGTCAGCTTCGGCGCCCTCGATTGCATCGCCCCGGAGCAGGTCGAGGGCCGGAACATCGATGAACGCACGCTGGTGTACAACCTGGCCGCGCTGACCTACCGCTTCTTACGCGGCGCCTCCCTGTTCACGGGCGGCGACAGCGGGACCCAGCTGTTGCAGGCCGCGGCCAGTCTTCCGCCGCCCGAATCGATGCCCGCGCCGTTGTTTGCCGCGCTCGCCAAGGACCCGAAGTCGCGGCCGAACCTGCTGCAGCGCTTCGTGGCCGATCTCGACGTTATCGTCCGAGATTTCCCACAAGACGAGGCCAACAGCCCCCCAGCCGCGCGCGATCCGGACCCTCCGGCGATGTCGTCCGAGGGTGGCGAAGAGCGCGAGAGCAGTGATACCCTCGCGGCGCTGATGACCGACCCTGACGCGCCCAAGTTGCCGTCCAGCGACGAGAAGGCCGGTCCAACGGCCACTGCTGGCGTTCCTGCTTCCACCCCCGAACGGCCTGCCACGACCCCGCCACGGCCTGCCATCATTACGGGTCCTGGCACCCTCGGCGCTCCGCCGTCGACCGGGGTCAAGCCGCCGCCGACACTGGCGCCGCCGCCATCTCTGGGCGGCCTGCCCAACGCGCCGTCGCTGGGCTCGCTGCCCAACCTCGGCAAACCCTCGGTGCCGACCCTCGGTGCCCCGACCCTTGGAAAGCCGGCGGTGCCGACCCTCGGCGCGCCGGTTCTGACGCCGCCCTCCGCAGCGCCCGTCGTGGCCGCGCCTTCTGTCGGCCTTCCGACGATCGCCGCGCCGAGTGCTGCAGCGGCAGCCAGTGCCACCTCGGCCAAACCCCGCACTCGTGGCTGGACCATGTTCATGGAGGCCGAGCTGCAGGGCGGGAGCAAGCCCGAGGAGCCGGCGCCCGAGGGTGATCCCGAATTCTACGACGGCCCGGTCCAGACCGAGACCGGGACGACCGTCGCCTTCGCCCCGACGGCAGCCGAGCCCAACGCGTCGCTGGCTCGTTCGCGGCCCGCCGCAGAGACTCCCGACCTCGGATCGCAGGAGCCGATGACCTCGTTCGGCGCCCGCCTGCGCGGCGAGGCCGAGGAGGCCGCGCCCGCAGCAGCCTCGCTCTCACCCGTGAGCGCGCCGTCGGCCTCGGCTGAGATCCCAAGCTTCGCCGGCAGCAACCTCGGCTTTGTTGCCGTGAAACAAGCGGCGCCGGTCGCCCCGGAGGCCCAGCCGGATGCGCTCGAGCAGGACGTCGACGCCGGTGGCGGAGGCAATACCAAGCTCATCGTGATCGGCGTGGTCGTGGTCGTTGCGGTGGTGATCGCGATCATCTTGCTCACCAGCAAGTGACCTGTCCTTCGGGACACAAAGAGACCTGCCCCAAGGGGCAGGTCTTTTTGCGTATGCGCTGGCCCCGGTGTACCGAGGCCCTGAGGATCACTTCCCGGGGCTCGGGGCCGGGGCTGCGGCTGGGGCCGCGGGCTTGGTGTACTTCGTGACCCGCAGCACGGTCCGATTGTTCTTGGCCCGCCCCGAGGCCGTCATGTTCACCGCGACGGGACGCGAGGCCCCGAAGCCGACGGCCGTTACGCGATCCGGGCTCACACCCTTGCTGAGCAGGTAGTTGCGGACGTTGTCGGCGCGCTCTGTGGTCTTCGTCTTCGGGTTCCCGCGATCGTCGGAGTGGACCCCGATCTCGATCGTCTCGTACTCCGGATGCACTCGCAGGTATGCCGCCAGCTCGTCGAGGAGGGGCAGGGTCTTCTCGTTCGGGTTGTTGCCGTCGTACTTGATCGACTTCTTGAGCCGCAGGGACTTGCCCTTGCCGATCACGTTCGGGGTGCTCGGCGGCACGGAGCGCGTGAGCGTCTCCTTGACCACCACGGCCTGCTCGCCCGCCGCGACCGTGAAGCGCAGCGCCTTGTCCTCGAAGCCCACGGCGCGGGCGATCGCCCCGTACTCGCCGGCGGGCAGCTCGAGGCGGATGAGCCCGGCCTCATTGGACTGGAAGGGCTCGTCGATGCCCATGCCGGTCACGGCGAGCGTGACCGCCACGGCCGCGCCCGCCTCGTCGACAAAGGCTCCGTCGACGAAGCCAGCCGGCGGCGTGTTGGCGACGTCCATGGCGATCGTCAGCTGCGTGTCCTCGCCGGCCTTGACCTCGGCGCTGACCTCCTTCGTCGCCTTGTTCTGCAGCTCGACGAGCACGGTCACCGCCCCCTCCGGGAAGCGGAAGCTCGTGAAGTTGCCAGCCTCGTCGGTGACGATCGCGTTGCCGGCGGCGCCCGGGAAACGCACCAGGGCGCCGGCGATCGGGGCGCCGGACGGGTCCAGCACCTGACCGACGACACGTCCGTCGATGACCGCTGGCGGCGGGGTCTCGACCACCGGCGCGGGGACCTCCTTGACCACCGGGTTGGGATCGATCGCCCAGCCGAGGCCGAGGATGAGCGACCACGGTGCCACCGGCGGGCCGTACTCGAAGTTCGGCGAGACCATGCCGATGTCGGCGGCGAGATCGAGATGCAGGCCCGAGACGACGTTGGCGCGCAGGCCGATCGTCGCCCACATGCTCGACTTGGGCAGCGGCGACGGCGTCGCGCCGGCCTGCTTGAACGCCGACATCTCCTGGGTGGCGATGTCCCAGCTGAGCTCGGCGATCGGGTCGAGGCCGAACTGCTTCTCCTTGCCGAGGCGGATCGGGAAGTCGAAGCCGTAGCGCATGCGGACCCGGCTCGGGTTGATGCCGAGGGCGAAGCGGGAGACCTCCCGGCTGGTGGCATCGCTGATCGCCGCGAAGTCGTAGAGCTTGGCCGAATTGTCGAGGATCCAGCCGATGTTCGTGGTGAAGCGAAACGGCACCTGCTTCTTCGTCAGGTAGCGGATGTCGAGGGTGAACAGCGCGTCGATGTTGAAGTTCACCTTGTCGGCGCGCAGGCGGCCCGGGCCCGAGAGCAGGCCGACGCCGATCTGCCCGCCGATGCCGATGGCGCCGCCCTTGACCATCCGGTGGGCGCCCTTGATCCCGAAGTCGAGGTCACCGAGCGCGAACTGCTGCGGCGGGTCCTGGCGACCGGGCTGCTTGCGGGTGTTGCGGTTGGCCTGGCTGTGGATCGCCACGAACAACTCGCCCCACTTGAATGGGCTGTAGCCGAGGTTGATCGTGCCACGCACACGCGCGTGCTCATCGGATCCGAGCTCCGGGTCGCTGCTGTTGTAGATGAACCCGGACTTGCGGAAGAAGTCCGTGTGCAGGCGGAAGCGGACGCTGTGGCGCGCGCCCACGTCGGCCAGCGTGCTGTTGTAGAGGCCGACGCCGCCGCGCAGGCTGTTCATCACCGGCTCGCGGCGCCCGCGGACCATGCCGGGCTCGGCTGGCTTCGCCGCGTCGGTGGCACCGGCGATGCTGATGTCGACGCTCGTCGGGGTCGCCTCGGCGTTCGCGGCACCCTCGACGCTGGGTGCTGGATCGGCCGGCGCCGCGTCGGTCGTGGGTGGGAGCTCCGCAGGCGTCGCAGCGCCCGCACCTGCATCCGGCAGCGCGGGCGGGCCATCAGCGGCGGGCGGAGTCGCGGGGTCGGCTGGGGGAAGGCTCGGCTCGGACTCCGCGGGCAGAGGGGGCGGCTCGGCAGCGGTGGCCGCCCGGGGCAGCGCGAGGCAAAGGCCCGAGAGCGCGAGGACAGAGGCGCGACGCATATGCCCGGGAGCGTCCACCATCGGCCACGGGGCTGTCAAACCTTTCGGCTGGATCGACCTGGACCCGACTGCCCAGGTTGTGGGTCTGGGGGCCTGGAGCGAGCTACCGCGTCCTCACGGCGTCGTTCAACACCGCGCGTGGCTCACCAGACCTCGCAGGCTTCAGCTCCGGCGTTCATCGGCGTGCCGGGCTTGCACTGCCACGCGTCCCAAAACCCCGGGAAGTGGGCCAGTGGCACGTTGACGCGCTCGCGCGGCGGGCTGTGCGAGTCGATGGTGGCGAGCAGCTTCTGCGATTCGTCGGTGGACAGCGTGCACCAGCCCTGGGCGAAGCCGAGGAAGAACAACTGGTCGTTGCTGAGGCCCTGGATCAGCGGCATCTCGCGCTTGTTGGCCTGCCACTCTTTGTAGCCGCTGTACGCCGCCTTGATTCCCCCGAAGTCGGCGATGTTCTCACCGAGCGTCAGCTTGCCGTTGAGCTTGACGCCCGGCAAGACCTCGATGTTGCCGTAGAGCGTCTCGACGCACTGCGCCCGCTCGTTGAACTTGCTGCTCGCGCTCGGCTCCCACCACTCGCGCAACACGCCCTTGGCGTCGAACTTGCGGCCCTGGTCGTCGAAGCCGTGGGTCAACTCGTGGCCCATGACCATACCGATGCCGCCGAAATTCATCGCCATCGGGAAATCGGCGCTGAAGTAGGGCGGCTGCAGGATGCCCGCGGGAAACACCATCTCGTTGACCGACGAGTTGTAGTAGGCGTTGACGATCGCCGGCGGCATCTGCCACTCGCGCTTGTCGACCGGCTTGCTGATGCGATCCGCGTCGCGGGCAAACAAGAAGCGGCGCCCGGCGATCACGTTGGCGAGGTGGTCCTTGCGCGACAGCTTCAGCTTGCTGTAGTCGCGCCACTCCTCCGGGTATCCGATCTTGTTGATCAACGCCTTCATCTTCTCGACCGCGCGTGCGCGCGTGGTCGGGTCCATCCACCCAAGCGCCGGGAGGCCGGCCTCGAAGGCTGACTCGATGTGCCCGATCATCGTCAGCGCGGTCTCTTTGCTCGCGCCGGCGAAGCGCTCCTTCACGAAGGCCTGGCCGACCAGCTCGCCCAGCCCGGCGTTGGCCAGTCCGACGCAGCGCTCCCACCGGGGCGACAGCTCCTTCGCGCCCGTCAACGCGCTGGTGAACTTGAAGTCGGCCGCGACGATCGGCCCGCTGAGCAGCGGCGCCGCGGCTCGCAGCACGTGCCAGCGCAGGTACGCTTGCAGCGTCGCAGCGTCGGTCTTGCGCACGATCGGCCCCAGCTTCTCGAAGTAGGAGAGCGTGGCGATGTTCAGGTCGGCGCCGATCTTGTCGTAGCCCAGGGCGCTGAAGTAGCCCGTCCACGGCGTCGCCTTGTCGAGGCCCTGCAGGCCGGGCACGCCGAGCAGGTTGTAGGTCTTGTCCGGGTCACGCAGCTCGGCGCGCGGCAGGGCGATGGTCGCAAGCTCCGTCTCGAACGCGACGATCTTGGCCGCCTGCGCGCCCGCGCTTTCGGGCGTCTCGCCAAGGAAGCCGAGCATGCGCCCGACGTGCTCCTGGTACGCCGTCAGCAGGCCCTTGTTCTCGGGCTTGAGATAGAAGTCGCGATCAGGCAGGCCGGTGCCGCCCTGGGCCACCTGGGCCACATACACGTCCGGCCGCTTGGCGTCGGGTTCGACGAAGAAGTTGAAGAGGGGGCCGCCGCCAGCAAAAAACGAGCTGTGGAGCTTGCCGACCACTCGCATCAGGCTGGCCTCGTCCTTGACCGCTGTGATCTGCGAGAGCACCGGCGCGAGCGGGGCGATACCCGCGGCATCCTGGGCAGCCTCGTCGTTGCATGCGACCCAGAACGCGCCGAGCTTGGCGTCGATCGGCCCCTTGCCCTTCGCGGCTGCCTCGAGGATGCCGCGCAGCACCGCATTGTTGCGGTCCGCGAGCTCGCCAAAGCCGCGGCCATAGCGCGACTTGTCGGGCGGGCGCACGGTCTTCTTGAGCCAGCCGCCGCAGGCGTAGCGGTAAAAATCGGTGCAAGGGTCGACCGTCGTGTCCAGCGCTGCGATCACGCCCGCGCCGATCGGGTCGCGTGCCACGAGGCTCTCGCGCTGCACGGGTGCAGGCGCCGGGGCAGCGGTCACCACCGGGGCAGCAGTCGCGGGCGCCTGCGTGCTCGCGGGACGATCGCACGCAACGGACAGCAGGAGCGGGACGAGGGCGAGGCGGCGCACGATCATTGCGCGCGAGGGTGCCACAGCGGCCCGCCTCCGCGCGTGCCTGCGCTCGCACGGGGAGGCGAGGAAGTTCACGCGCCCCGCGGTGCGGGGCCGTGAAACCCCGGGTTGGCCCTCAGCCCTGGCGGTGCCACTCGTCAGCGATCAGCCCGTCGATGATCGCCCGGGTGCGGTGTCCCCACACCGGGTGCGGCTGCAGGGCGAGCTCGTCGGCCAGCTTGTTCGCGGCGGCGGCCGTGGTGATGCCCTGGGCCGTCGCCAGCTCGAGCGCCCGGCGGGTGATCACGTACACGCTGTTGTCCCAATCGCGGCCGAAGTGACGCTCGATCGCGGGGTCGTGCGGGACGTGACCGTATTGTTCGTTGGCGCAGTTGACGATGCCCATCCGGTTGCACAGATAGTCGGGCACATAGACGATGCCCCGTTCCGCCAGCGCCCGGGCATCGCGCTCATCGTCCAGCAGCTGGTTGTTGGCCGCACCGCAGACGATGCGGGCCCTGATCTTCGGGATCGTCCCAGGGTTCAAGATCCCACCGAGAGCGTTCGGCGCGAGGATGTCGCACGGCGTCGCCAGAACGCTGTCGTCGCCCGGCTCCGCCGCCACCATCGTCAGCGGCGCCCCGGCGAACTGCTGCAGCAGTTGGGCCCGGCGATCGGCCGACAGCTCGCTCGCCACGATCCCCGCCACGCCGCGCTGTAGCAGCTCGCCGATCATGGCCGCGCCGACGTTGCCGGTGCCCTGCATGGCGATCGTCTTGCCAGCGAGCGTGCCGAGGCCGAGGTGATCGAGCGCTCCCTCCATCGCGCAGACAACCCCACGGGCGGTCGCCGGAGAGGGGTTGCCCGAGCCGCCGATGGCCGGGGGAATGCACGTCGCAAACCGCGTCCCCTGGTGCACCACCGCCATGTCGTCGGGGCCGGTGCCGGCGTCCTCTGCGGTGATGTAGCAGCCGCGCAGGCTGGTCACGAAGGTCGCGTACTCGCTGTAGAGCATGGCGCGGTAGGCCGGATCGCGGAACGCCTCACCCGGAGCGCGAGCGATGAGGCCCTTGCCGCCGCCCCACCAAAGGCCGGCCAGAGCGTTCTTGCGGGTCATCCCCATCGCCAGGCGCAGGCCGTCGCGCAGGAACGCCGCCATGCTCGCGTAGGGCCAGTGGCGCAGCCCACCCTGGCCCTGACCGCGGTGGGTCTTGTGTACGAAGGCGCCGAACAGCGCCCCGGTGCGCGGACCGATCGCCAGGAACACACCTTCGTGCTGCTGGTAGTCGCGATTGCCCGAGATCAGGAAATCAGCGAGCTCGCCGAGGCCGGGGTGTGAGCGCCGGATCTGCCCGCTGTGCGGGTCGTGGATGAGGTAGGCCCGGTGTTGACCGAGCGAGCGCAGCTGCGAGATGAAGGCTTCGGGGCTCTGGTCCACCAGGCTCATGGCGGGGCAAGATAGCCCAAGCGGCGCCGTTACGTACCGTGAGAGCACACACGTCAGGGCGCAGCGACTGGCAAGGACACGAGGCTTAGCCCGCGTGTCCCGGTCTCCTTGTTGAGCGCCCCCTCGATCTCCGCGTAGCGCAGCATCGGGTTACGCGAGCGGTTCTTGCGGTTAGCGAGCCTGGCCTTGAAGTCCGCCAGCGGCTGCACCTGATACGCCCACAGTTGATCCGCATGGACCCACTGCTTGTTGTAGATCGTGCGCAGCAGCACCGCGCCGTCGGCGAGCGGGAACGCCTCGATGTTGGCCACGAACGAGGCGCTGTAGTCGAAGTACTCCTCGGCGTTGCTGAAGTAGATCACGGCGAACGCAACCCCGAGCTCGCGCGCGGCCGCGGCCGCGGTCTGCAGCGAGTTGCTGCCCGTCAGGTCGCCGCCCATCGCTCGCACCCGATCGGCCATGAACAGGCCCCGGATATGGGCGTACATCGCCGGGTCTGCCAGCCATGTCGTCGGTGTCTCGCCCTGCTTCCGCTTGATCACGTGGCGCAGGTGGATCAGCACAGTCTCGCGCGCCGCCCCGTAGAGGCGAAGGAGCCGCCGCCGCTCCGGCTCCGGGAGCCCCGCGAAGGCGGTCTCGAGCAGCTCACGGCTGGTCGCCGCCTGGCCCTCTTCAAAGCGCCCCAGGAGTAACTCCGGCGTCTCGGAGGCCTCGATCAGCACCTCGTACACGCGATGCAGGTCAACCACGCTGCGATCGATGTCCGACAGGAACATCAACTCGCTGCGTGCCGCCCCGGCCACCGTGTAGTTCTGGTCCGAGCCGACCCCCAGGTACGCGCCGCCCTTGCCGCGGACGTACGGGAACCACACGTCGTGGCGCACCTCGTTGCTCTTCACGTAGTGGATCGGTGTTGGCGTCAACGTGTCCTCAGCGCCGGCCAGCAGCGTCGCCCGCTGTCCTGCGCTCAGCGGCGTCAGCTCGCCGCTGTCCTTGGGCGCAGCCTCCGCGACCGGGGCTGCGACCGGAGCCACCGGGGCCCCCGCTGCGACCGGGGGCGTCGCCGACGGGCTGGCTTCCGGGACAGGTGCCACCGCCACCGGCGCGGGGCTGGTCCCGGCCGACAGCGCCTGCGGGGCCTGCTTCTCGGGCCCCGACGCGGGAGGGTGCGCGCCACAGGCGGGGATCAGCAGGCAGAGCGCGAGCGAACGAGCGGCATGGGGCAGGGGAGGGCGGCGGACCGACATCGGCCGGAGCCTATGCCACAAGTGTCGCCATGTTGAGAATTCGCCATCTTCAGGCCCGGACTCCATAAATTCCCTGCGAAGGCCCCGTAAACCGCCGCGAGCGCCCGCCATCGGGCTTGTCATGGCGGGGGGGAAGGAATACACATGCGACGCGCGAGGTTTGGCACGCGCCGCGGTGTTCGGGCCCTGGAGTCCGCCGCCGCGATCCTCCTATCTATCCAATTCCCGACGGGATCCCACGATGACCAAGCAGGACCTCTCCAGCCGAAGCGTCACGATCCGCGCCGAGAGCCTCTCCAAGGTCTACGGCGACTTCGCCGCCCTACACTCGGTGAGCTTCTCGGTCCGGCAAGGCACGGTGGCCGCCTTCCTCGGCCCCAACGGCGCCGGCAAATCCACCACGATGAAGATCTTGACCGGCTACCTCGCCGCCACCAGCGGGCGCGCCGAGGTGCTGGGCTTCGACCCCGGCGACCCAGAGCAGCGCATCCAGCTCGCCCGCCGCCTCGGCTACCTGCCCGAGAACGGCCCGCTCTACGGCGACATGACCCCGCGTGAGACCCTCGAGTTCGTGGCTCAGATCCGCGGTCTCGGCGGCAATACCTCCGCCGCAATCAAGCGTGTCACCGAGCAGTGCGCCATCGGCGATGTCCTGAGCAAGCCGGTCGCCAAGCTCTCGAAGGGCTACCGCCAGCGCGTCGGCATGGCCCAGGCGCTGCTGCACGACCCCGAGGTCTTGATCCTTGATGAGCCGACCTCCGGCCTCGATCCGCTGCAGATCCGCGAGGTCCGCTCGCTGATCCGCGAGCTCGGCCGCAGCAAGACGATCCTGCTCTCCACCCACATCCTCGGCGAGGTCGAGGCCGTCGCCAGCGAGGTCATCGTCGTCGGCGAGGGCCGACTCGCCTTTGCCGGAACCCTCGACGAGCTGCGCGCCAACTCCACGGTCGAGCAGCGCTTCTACGAGCTCATGGACAAGAAGAAAAAGGAGGCGGCCTGATGTCCACCAGTGCTGTCATCAGCGCGCTGTTCCGCAAGGAGCTGCGCAGCTTCCTCGGCAATCCCACCGGCTACGTCTTCCTGACGCTGTTCATCGTCGCCTCCGCGGCGGCGGCCTTCCTGACAGACAGCTTCTTTAGCCGCAACCTCGCCGACCTGGCCACCCTCAACCGCTGGATGCCCGCCATCCTGATGTTCTTCGTGCCAGCCATCACCATGGGCCTGTGGGCCGATGAGCGCCGCTCCGGCACCGATGAACTGTTGCTCACCCTCCCGGTCCGCGACGGCGAGGTCGTGATGGGCAAGTTCCTCGGCGCCCTCGGGGTCTACACCGTCGGCCTGCTCTTCAGCCTGGTCAACGTCGCCGTGCTCGCCTACCTCGGCGATCCCGACTCGGGCCTGATGTTCGCCACCTACCTCGGCTACTGGCTGATGGGCGCCCTGTTCGTCGCGGTCGGCATGATGGGCTCGATGTTCACCGCCAATACCACCGTCGCCTTCATCCTCGGCGCCCTCGGCTGCGCGAGCCTGGTGTTCGCCGGCACGGCCCCATGGGCCAGCGCCATCGTCGGTGTCGTTTTGCTTGGGGTCGCCGGCGCCCTCAAGTGGGCCGTGATGTTTGGTCGCGGAGCCTCCCTCGGCGCCACCCTCGGCGTGGTCATCGGCCTCGTGTTGTGGCTCGGCGGCTTCTTCCCCTGGTTCTCCGACATCTTCGCTCGCCTCGGTGCCCCCGGCCACTTCGCCAGTTTTGGCGAAGGCGTGCTGCGTCTCGGCGACATCACCTTCTTTGCCGGCGGCACCGCCGTCGCGCTCTACATCTGCTCGATCCTCATCTCCCGGAGGCACTGGTAGCCATGCACCCGCGCATCCATCGTCTGATCCGTTTCGCCGCCCTGTTCGTCACCGCGGTCTCGCTCGGCTACGCCGCTCAGCGCAGCAACCTGCGCGCCGACATCACCGAGGAGGGCCTGTCCCAGATCACCAAACCCACGCAGGAGCTGATCGCCAGCATCAGCCCCGAGCGTCCGGTGGTCATCCACGCCTTCGTCTCGAAGGAAGTGCCGCGCGAGTACGTGGCCGTCCGCTCGCAGCTCCTCTCGATCCTCCGCGAGATGGAGGCCCGGGGCGGCGCCGGACTCACGGTCCGCATCGTCGAGCCGGAGCCCTACTCTCCCGAAGCTCAGGAGGCCGTCGACAACTACGGCATCAGCCCGGCTCCGGTCACGTCCCGCGAGGCTGGTCGCGTCCAGCAGATGCAGGTTTTCCTCGGCGTCGCCTTCGTCAGCGGCCCCCATGAGGAGGTCGTTCCATTCCTCGATCGCGGGCTCTCACCCGAGTACGAGATCGTCCGGGCCCTGCGGACCGTGACCCAGGAGAAGAAGAAGGTCGTCGGCGTGCTGCGCACCGACGCGACCATCATGGGCAACTTCGACCTTCAGGCCCGGCGCCAGCAGCCCGCGTGGCGGGTCATCGCCGAGCTCAAGAAGCAGTACGAGGTCCGCAGCCTGAACCCTGGCGCGGAGATCCCGGCCGATATCGACGTCCTGTTGGTCCCGCAGCTGAGCAGCACCACGACGCCACAGCTCGAGTTTATCCAGAAGTACATCGACGCCGGCCGCCCTGCGCTGCTTACCGTCGACCCCATGCCGCTGTTCGACATGAGCCTGTCACCGAGCGAGCCGATGAAGCCGCCGCCCGGGCAGCAACAGAACATGTTCGGGCCGCCTCCGCAGGGCGAGCCCAAGGGCGACTTCCGTGGTTTCCTCACCAAACTCGGCGTCGACTGGGATCCCGAGAAGATCGTCTTCGACACCGACAACCCACACCCCAGCTTCGCTGGCACCCCGCCGCACGTCGTCTTCGTCGGCAAGCGCCCCGACGGCACCAACCCCTTCGCCATCGAGGACTCGATCGCCGCTGGCCTCAACGAGGTCGTCGTCCTGTTCGGCGGCGAGCTCAAGCCGGCCGCCGGTCATGAGGCCGAGTTTGTCCCGCTACTGCGCACCGGGACCCGCGGTGGCTTCAACAAGTTCGACGAGATGGTCGAGCGCCACATGCTCTTCGGCCTGCAGGGACCCGTTCTCCCGCGCGCCCGAACCATGAACGCCGAGAGCCAGGTCATCGCTGCCCACATCAGCGCCGGCCAAACCTCTGGCGAGAACGCCAGCAAGGGCAAGAACCTCGTCGTCGTCGCCGACCTCGATCTCGTCGGCGACCAGTTCTTCGTCCTCAACGAGCGCGGCGGCGATCTCGATGGCGACGGTGTCGACGACATCCGCTTCGACAACGTCACCTTTCTGCTCAACGCCATCGACGCCCTCTCGGGCGACGCCGGCCTCGTCGAGTTGCGCGGCCGCAAGTCCAAGTACCGCCGCCTCAGCAAGGTCGATGACCTGACCAAGGCCGCCAGCGACAAGCGCAACGAGGAGGTCGCCAGCGCCAGCGCCAAGGCCGAGGCCGATATCAAGGCGGCGCAAGACGCCCTCGACGCGGCCGTCAAGAAGATCAACGACGACACCAGCCTCGACGAGACCACCAAGGCCGTACTGCTCAAGAGCGCCGAGGAGGCCGAGAATCGCCGCCTGGGCGCCAAACGTGAGCTCATCATGCGCGACAAGGTCCGCGCCATGGAGCGCACCGAGTCCGAACACCTCGCCGAGGTCCGCAAGGTTGAAGACTGGATCCGCGTGATCGCTGTCCTCGTCCCACCCGTCCCGGCCATCCTGCTCGGCTTTTTCATCTTCCTGCGCAAGCGTCAGCGCGAACAAGACGCCATCCCCAGCTCCCGCAAGCGAGGTTCCCGATGAATCGCACCACGCTGATCTCTGTTGTCATCGCCCTGGGCAGCCTCGGCCTGGCGATCTGGATGCGACCTGTTGAGCTTCCCACGGTCGCCTTCGAGGACACCGGTACGCCGCTGTTCGCCAGCTTCAACGACCCCGCCCAGGCCAGCAGCCTCGAGGTCACCGGCTGGGACGAGGCTGCCGCCCGCGTCACAAATTTCAAGGTGGAGCAGAAGGCCGGTCGTTGGGTCATCCCCAGCCATAACGACTACCCGGCCGACGGCACCGAGCGCATGGGCAAGGCGGCTGCGTCCTTCATCGACGTGAAGAAGGACGTGCTGCGCAGCGAGCGAGTCGAGGATCATGCGCTCTTTGGCGTGGAGGACCCCTCGGATCCCAACGCCAAGGGGCGCGGCCAGCGGATCACCATCAAGGACGCCGCCGGTACGCTCTTGGTCGACGTGATCGTCGGCAAGAAAGTCGAGGAAAAGGAGGGCTTTAGCTACGTCCGCCTCCCCGATCAAAAGCGCGTCTACGCCTCGAAGATCGAGGTCGACATCTCGACCAATTTCACCGACTGGATCGAGAAAGACCTCCTCAAGATCGAGTCGGACCAGATCGCCAAGTTCCTCAGCGACCCCTACAAGGTCGACGAGGCGCAGGGCAAGGTTACCAACCGCGATCCAGTGCTCATGGACCGCGAGATCGATCCGGCAAACCCCGAGGACAAGCAGGGCAAGTGGGTACTCGGCGAGGGCAGCGTCGGCATCGACGGCAAGGAGCTCGACGCATCCAAGATCCGTCAGGTCCTCAGCGCTGTCGACCGGCTGCAGATCGTCGGTGTTCGCCCGCGTCCTGAGCAGCTGACGCTCCAGGCCCTTCAGAACAAGGGCTTCTTCGTCACCCCCGATGGGCGCCGTTTGTTCGGCAATGAGGGCGAGGTCAAGGCCATCAGCGATGACGGTGTCGTCTACACCCTCTACTTCGGCGAAATCACACTCGACTCCGGCCTGGCACTCACCGCTGGCGCTGAGGGTGCAAACAAACCCGCCGAGACCAAGGAGGGCGAGGAGAAGAAGGACGCCAATCGGTTCATGTTCGTCGATGTTGCCTACGATCCGAGCAGTGACCTCACGGTGAACCCCGCCGGTCCGCCGCCGGAGGAGCCCGAGGGCGCGAAGCGTGCCAAGCAGCTTCAGGCCCGCTTCGACAAGTGGTTCTACGTAATCTCTGACGCGAGCTTCAAGCAGATCCACAAGGACAAGGCCGAGTTCTTCAAGGACGCAAGCCCGGACAGCGGCCCGATCGCCCCGGTCCCCGGAACACCACCGGGCAAGCCCCTGAAGCCGGCGCCGGCGAAGAAGCCCGCCGCACCGACACCCTGAGCCGCAAGGCACATGGGCGAGGTTCGTGCATCCGCACGATCCTCGCCCACGCGTTTAATTGCGTCGTTCGGTATCGCGCCAACGGGCGAATGGTTGTCAGGATCGCAAGCGCCGGGCATAAGTCGCAAGGCAGCGCATGAGCAGCGAGGAAGGCGAAGCTCCGAGGCCCCGGCTCACTTGGCGTGAGGGCCTGTATCTGGTCGGCCCGCACCCGCTGACGACGCCGTACTACGCGTCCGACATGCTCCTCGTGGCGGGTGGGGGCTACGCCACCCCGCTGGGTCAGATCGGGCTCTACCTGCTGCTCCTGCTGCTGGCACCGCTCTACATCGAGGCCGTGCTGCTGACGTTGTCCAACGGCGGCACCTACATGATGACGCGCTACGGCCTGAGTCATCTGGGCCGCCTCGCGTTGCTCGCAGCGGCGCTGGTCGGTGTCATCATCTCGATCTCCTACGTAGCGACCGCGGTCGTCAGCTTGCTCGCCTATGGCGAGTACGTCGCCGTCCTCGCCCACATGTTCAGCAAGGCTGGCGCACTCGCCATGGTTGGCATCTCGGCCGTACCGGCGCTGGTCTTTGGTGTGTGGGTCACGCCGCAGGCGTGGCGCAGTGTGCTGTGGTCTGTGCTGCTCGCTGGCCTCCTGGGCATCGTGCTCGCGCCGGCCCTCTCTCCGCCGGTCGCGGCCTTGTTTCCCCCGCTCGCGTTGCTGACCCACCTGAACAACCTCGGGCTCAAGCAGAGCGTCAGGGTCAGCCGTGTCGTCATGTTGCTCAACCTCGGGATCATGGCCGTCACGATCATCGGCGGCTGGATCTGTCTCGCCCTTCAGGGCGTCGACACGGACCCTGTGCTTTATGGCGCTGGCGCCCCGATCGCTGGCGATCCCGGCGTCTGGCACCGCGGCGGTTTTCTCCCCGGCCTGGCGCTGATCGGCGCGCCGCTCCTGCTCGCCGGAGTCGGCAACGTCATCCTCGGCGCCTCGGGAGTCGAGTCGGTGATGAACATCCCCGAGGAGCTCGAGAACCCCCAGCGCGACGTACCCAAAATCTACTGGGCGATGCTGCTCACGCTGCTGGTCGTTGGCGGCTCGCTCGCGCTGCTGGTGTTTCTGTTGCTACCCCCTGAGATCCTGCTCGCTCACTCGGGTGACCTCCTCGGCCAGCTCGGCCGCCACGTCGGCTTTGGTCTCAGTGGCTCGCTGGTCGTCGCCGACACCTGGCGTACGATCATGCTCGCCAACGCCGCGTTGATGCTCATCGCCGCGACCAACACGGCGTTTGTCGGCGCTCGTGGTCTGTGGCTGGCGATGGCGCGCGATGATCTGCTCCCACGCACGCTCCTGGTCGCCAATGAGCGCGGTGCCTTCTCGCGGCTGCACGCCCTGATGCTGCTCGCCTGCGGTCTGCTCGCCATGCAGGCGGATTGGCACCTCGTCACCCTCGAGCGCTGGTACTGGGCCATGTTCGGCCTGGTACTGCTCTCAGGCATGGTCGGCTTTGTGCTGCTGCGCCGCTTCAAGGCCGACGATCGCCGGGTGTATATCGCCCCGTGGAACATCACTCTGTTTCGGACGCGCTTGCCGATCGGCGCCCTCATCGGTGGTCTGGCCCTCAGCTACGCGTTGCTGACGATGTGGACCAACACGCCTGCGCCGATGGGCGAGCTGCGCACCTTGTTCACCACCGTCGTCGTCCTGGTCGGGACCGTGGTCCTGGTCCACAACCACCGCCCGTTGATCCGCGCCGGATACCGGTACTTCCGCCGCGTGCTCGAGACGGTCGAGTCCACCGTCATCGATCCGCAGCAGCGCACCATCGTTGTGGCGGTTGGAGGCGTCCGGGTTGGCCGTCTGCTCGCCAAGGCCATCGATCTGGCTCGTCAGCAGAGCCGTGCCACCGGAATTCCATATCGCCAGGTCGTCGTCTTCCACATGACCAAGGGCGTGCGCAGTGAGTTCGTCTATCGGGTTACGCGCGACTCGATCCGCCCCGAGGGCATCGAGGGCAACGTCATCCGGATCTTCACCGAGCTCACTGAGATCGCCCCGTCCGACATGGACCTCTACCTCGCACTCGTGCCGAACAAACACGCGCAGAAGTCCCCCATGGTCGCTGCGCTCGACGCCCTCGTCGCGTTCCACGAGCGCCACAGCTTCAAGGGGCACATGATCATGGTCGGGACCTACGGTGTGAAGCCAGCCGATATCGAGGAACTACAGGGACGCCTCAAGGGGACAATCCTCGTTCCGGTGCCGCTCTTCGACGACTGAGTGTTCCGTCGCCCATCTGGATCTGCAGGTGGCGATCGAACCACATGCATCACGACCATGGTGAGGCCACCGTGATCGCGGCTCCGAGCCAGGCACGCCGCGGCGCACGATCGAGCCCGTGATGACGCGTGCACACCTGTCCTGAAGGTCAGCTCAGGTGACTCGCCCGATCCCGCGCCGCTTGGCCTCGTCCCAGAACTCGTCGAGCCTGGCCAGCCCGGCGTTGTTGGGGTCGATGCCGTGGTCGTGACAGGCCTGCATCACGTACGCGAATCGAGCCTCGAACTTCGCACAAGCGGCCCGCAGTGCGTCCTCGGCGGCAAGGCCTAGCTTCTGCCCGTAGCGCACCATCACGAACAGCAGGTCACCGAACTCTTCTCGCGCGTGGTCAACGTCACCGGACGCGCGGGCCTGCTCGAGCTCCTCCCACTCCTCCCGGACCTTCGCCGATGCCCCTGTGATGCTCGGCCAGTCGAAGCCCACGCTGGCCGCCTTGTCTTGCAGCCGCCAGGCCCGCTGCAACGCGGGCAGCGCTCGCGGCACCCCGGCCAGCGGTCGCTGCGGTCCAGCCTCCTTCGCCTCGCTCGCGCGCTCCATCTCTTTAATCTGCGCCCACTGTCGGCTCACGGCATCTGCACTCAGACGTGCCTCCCCGCGCCCGGCGAAAACGTGTGGGTGGCGGCGGATCATCTTGTCGCGGATCGATGCGATCACGCCGTCGAGATCAAATGCGCCCTCACGCTCGCGAAGCGCCGACTGAAAGACGATCTGCAACAACAAGTCACCGAGCTCGCGCTGATGCGCCTCGGGATCGTCCATCGCCTCGAGGACCTCGTAGGCCTCCTCGATCAGGTAGGGACGTAAACTGTCGAGGGTCTGCTCCCGGTCCCACGCACAGCCATCGGGTGCGAGCAGCCGATCCATCAGATCGCGCAGGCCCTCGATCCCGTCGCGCAGTCCGAGGCGACGGTGGGGCGCTTGGGCGTCATCATGAGTACGATCGTGGGAGGGCGCGCCACTGCTCTCCTTTGCCTGACCGGGGTCGCGTGGTAAGGTCACAACCTGCGCCATACCACAGGGGCGCAGCAGGTTGCCCCGCAGAGTTCGTCGAGCAGGCACGCACAACGAATCAACCGTGACCATCAAACTAAGCTTCGAAGATCAAGTGCCACTGCAACTCGTATTGGGTTCGGTGGGCGGGCAAGCGATGGAGGATCTGCAGCGTTCGACGGGAGTCACGCTGCACGTACGCGGGGGGGAGGTGACGATCGACGGCGAAGACGCTGCCGCTGGGCTCGTCGAACGCTTGCTGCGGCAGATGGTCGGCATGGCCCGTGCCGGCACTCCGATCCACGCTGGCGACCTCACACGCGCTCTCGAGGTCATGCGCCGCGAGCCCCGCATCGACCTGCGCAGCCTTTTTGACGATACGATCGTCGGGCGCACCGGGAGCGGCCGTCCGATCGCCCCGCGCAGCCTCGCCCAGAAGTACTACGTCGATTGCCTGCGGCGCTACGATCTCAATTTCGGGGTTGGACCCGCCGGTACTGGCAAGACGTACCTCGCCGTGGCCATGGGCGTACGCATGCTGATGGACAAGCGGGTGCGTCGCATCATCCTGGCCCGCCCGGCCATCGAGGCCGGCGAGAACCTGGGTTTCTTGCCTGGGACCTTCGAGGAGAAGATCAGCCCCTACATGCGTCCGCTCTACGACGCCCTGCACGACATGCTGGACGTGCAGAAGGTGCTGCGGATGATGGAGCAGGGCATCATCGAGATCGCCCCGCTGGCCTACATGCGCGGGCGGACCCTCAGCGAGACCTTCCTGATCTTGGACGAGGCCCAAAATACCACTCCCGAGCAGATGAAGATGTTCTTGACCCGCATCGGCACTGGCACCCGGGCGGTGGTCACCGGCGATCCCAGTCAAAACGACCTGCCCTCCGGCAGGCGCTCCGGCCTCTCGCACGCCCTCAAGGTGCTGCGCGGCGTCGATGGCGTGGGATTTTGTCCGTTCAGCGCGGCCGATGTCATGCGCCACCAACTGGTCCAGCGCATCATCCTCGCCTACGATCGCGACGACCAACGCCGCCGAAGCCAGCCGCCGACGCGCCGCCATGAGCTGGTCGACGACTCGGCTGGCCCCGGCCATGGAAGCAACGGCAGCGGTCATGAACCGGAGACCGAGCCCGATGAGCTGGGACCCGCAGCGGAGCCTGGGCACGCCCACAGCAAGACTGAGGTCGGTGGCCACTGACGAGCGGCGGTTTTTGTTGCAAAGCGTCCGCGCCCCGCGATAAGTTGCGAGAATGCGCCTTCTGGCAAGTTCGCTCCTTTCGCTCTTCATTGCCCCCCTGGTCGCCTGTACGGACGATAGCGGCGGGACCACCGACAGCGCTGGCGGGGAGACTGGGAGCAGCGGAGCGGTTGACCCGACCACCGGGGCCGCCAATGGCCCAACGGGCAGCGAGTCTGGCGGGAGCGTCAGCGAGAGTGCCACGGGCAGCTCCAGCTCCGGCGCCGCGACCACGAGCACCACCAGCACGGATCCAGGCACAAGCACGACGGGTCCAGTCGACACCACGGACAGCAGCACCACGGACGAAACCACCACTGGTCCGGTCGGGCCCGTCGACTGCCTGTTCGAGCCCTTCGTCAACCAGGGCCAGCTGGTGATCGACTACGCGCAGTTCGACCCGATCATCGGCAGTCACTGTAAGGGAACCAACCATCAGGAGATCACCGACATCGAACGTGTGGTCTTTCTCGGCGACTCGGTCACGGTCGGCACGCCCCCGACCCAGGGCAAGGACTTCTACCGCTCCGAGATGGCCGACGTGCTTGTCGAGCGCTTCGGCCTCATGCCCCCGAACGACCTGTGGAAGCAGGCCAACCCGATCGACGGTGTCTCCCTCATCAAGGACTCCGGCGACTTCAGCAGCTGCTCAAAGTGGGGGGCGCGGACCGATGACTTCGTCGGCCAGACCGAGGACTGTTTCCCGCCCGACCTGATGGAGAAACGCACCCTCGTCATCACCACCATGGGCGGCAACGACCTCGCGTCGATCGCCAAGGACGGGGCCAACGGCAAGCCGATCGACCAGGTCATGGCCGACGCCGAGAAGTTCATCCAACTGCAGCGCGAAGCCGTGCAGTGGTTCGTCGATGACCCGAACAAGTTCCCGAATGGTGTTTTTGTGGTGTTCGCCAACATTTACGAGTTCACCGACGGCACCGGTGACCTCATGTCCTGCCCGGCCGCTGGCCTTGGCGGCTTCGACAAGCCGTGGCAGGACCCGCAACAGCTCAAAGACCTGGTCCTGTGGATCAACGAGCAGTACATGAGTGTCGCTGTCGACACCCAGACCGACATGATCTTCTTGCTCGAGAATTTCTGCGGCCACGGCTTCAAAGCAGGTGACCCGACCTCGCCCTGTTATCGCGGCCCAGACAACAAGACCCTCTTTGACCTGACCTGCATCCACCCAACCCCCGATGGTCACGACCTCGTGAAGGACCTGTTTACGGCCGTCATCGACGAGTGAGTTGGGCGCGGTTTGTCCCATCGAAGTTCGCGTTATGCGCGCCCGCGCACAGGCCGCGGGGCCCGACAGGGGCAGGAGTACCGCCGCGCCTTTCGCCCGGCGGGCCCCCAGCACCCCCGGCGGTGCCGTACAGACCAGCCGCTTGCGTGGTGATCGGTGCGCGGCTATGCGTGAGGGCCCGAGGTCGAGATGACAGCCGTTTCGCGCCTGATTCCCCCGTATAACCCCCCTGGGCTGCCCGAACCGCAAGAAATCCTCGACGTCATGCAGCGCGAGCTGCGGCGTTCGTTGGACGGCATGGTGGTCCCTGGATCTCCACGACCCTACTTCATGCTCTACGCCCTTCGGCGTGTGCATGCGCTGCGTTTACGGGCCGCCCATGGGGCCCTGCTGCGCTCACGGGAGCAGACCCACGCGAACATCTACGCCGACGTCCGGGTCGGCAGCCACAAGTTCGACAACGTGATCGACGGCGGCCTCGGGGAGGGCGCCGAGGAGCGGGAGAGCAGCGACTGGATCGATGCTCCGGACGACCTGAACCTTCAGGCCCTCCAGATTGCCCTTTGGAAGCTGACCCAGCTCAAGTTCGACGAGGCCCTCGAGGACTATTACGACCACAAGAAGGCCATGCTCAGCGAGTTCCTGCGCGACGAGGTCAGCGCGATGACTCGCGAGCGTCCGGTGGTCCACAAGGAGGCCCTCCACCACGACGACTTCCCCCGCGCCGCCTGGGAGCGGGTCCTGGTCGACCTGTCTCGCCGCTTCCTGCAGCACCCAGAGATCTACGACCCCGGGATCAGCCTCTCGGCCGAGCGGATTCATCGCTGGCTGGTCACCAGCGAGGGAACCCAGGTCCTCACCGAGGACGTGTTCATCCAGATCGGCATCGAAGGCTGGGTTTTGACCGACGACGGTGTCTACGTCGAGGGCTCGCGCCAGCTGTATCTGCGGGCCATTGAGGAGGTCCCGGACCGTGCCTCGCTCGAGCGAGTGCTCGACGAGGTCATTGCTGAGCTGGCCCAACTGCGTCTGGCCGAGAGCCCAGGCGCGTTCATCGGTCCGGCTCTGCTGTCCGGTCAGGCCGCGAGCACGCTGTTCCACGAGGCGCTCGGCCACCGGCTCGAGGGTGAGCGCCTGGTCGCCCGCGGCGAGAGCAAGACCTTCGCCCGCAAGCGAGGGGAGCGGATCCTCCCGCCGGGCCTCAACGTGCTCGACGACCCGACCATGACCCACTGCGGCAATGAGCCCCTGTGGGGAAGCTACCGCGTTGACGACGAGGGGGTCGCGTCCCGCCGGACCCTCCTGGTCGAGGACGGCATCCTGCGCGGCTTCCTGCAGAGCCGCACTCCTGTGCCGGGCAGCGACCACAGCAACGGTCACGGTCGCCACGACGGCATTGAGCGGCCCATGGCCCGCATGGGTAACTTCGTGGTCGAGGGCGTCGAGGGCAAGGGTGAGACCTGGGAAGCCCTCAAGGTGCGCCTCTCCGAGTTGGCTCGCTTCCAGGGCCGGCGCTACGGCGTCATCATCCGCCGGATCCTCGCCGGCGAGACCAGCACCGCGGATTACGACTTCCAGGTGTTCAAGGGCGTGTTGGCCGAGGTTCACCTGGTCGACGCCACGTCCGGCGCCAGTCGCCGGATCCGCGACGTGGAGCTCATCGGCACGCCGCTGGCGGCGCTTCAGCGCATCGTGGCCTTTGGCCGCGACCGCGAGACCGACCAGGGCTTTTGCTACGCCGAGAGCGGCTCGATCCCAGTCAGTGGCATCGCCCCGCCGATCTTGCTGACGGAGCTCGAGCTGCAGCAGAGCAGCACCACTGGCTACCACGACCCGCTGCTCCCGCCGCCCTTTGCTGACGATGGCTCACGCGGGCGCAAGGGAGGCTTGCGCTCTCGCGGCAAGCGCCGAGGCCCGGTCTAAGCCCTGGGCCGCCGCAAAAGCGCGTGCAAGCGCTCGCGGCGGCCGCTAGGCTGACGGGGTGGAAGCCCCAGCGATGATCACCAGCTTCGCCGAGGTCATGGCCTGGCTGCGTGGTCAGGTTCGACGCGACCCAGAGCTCGGTCGACTGCAGTTTCTTAGTGAATCGAGCGGTGCGGCCCGGGCAGCCGTTCTGCTCCGCGATCGCGCTCGCCTTGCGATCGCCGAGGCAGGCCGCGCTCCGCCCGAGGAGTTCGACGTGCTCGTCCTGGTGGGCACCTGTGAGAGC
>JBGAUO010000033.1:0-40215 GCA_044228605.1 Nannocystis sp.
ATGCAGCCGTCTGGCCAGGCGGCGAGGACGACGCGGCGGCCCTCGCGGTCGAGCACCGGCTGCAAGCGGGCGGCGTCGCTGGCGAGCAGGAGATCGAGCTCGGGCCGCGGCTCGCCGCCGGCGACGTGGATCTGGACCACCCGCTCGAGCGGCAGGGCGGCGACGAAGGCCCGCGCGTCGTGGCCGTGGTTGTGGGCGTTGACGGCGACGTTGTTGAGGTCGAGCAGGAGGCCGCAGCCGGAGCGCTCGATCACCTCGCAGAGGAAGTCGAGCTCGGCGGCGCCGCGCGACTGACCGTGGGACAGGGCGGCGTAGTCGCTGATGTTCTCGAGCGCGATCGGTCGGGCGAGGACGTCCTGGGCGCGACGCAGTTGATCGGCGACGTGCCGCGCGGTCGCGGAGCGAAATGGCAACGGGAGCAGCTCGTGCAGGCATGCACCGGCGCCACCGACCCAGCACAGATGATCGCTGTGGCGATCGACGCCGAGCTCGTCGAGGAAGACGCGCAGGCGGGCGAGGTAGTCGCTGGCAAGGTCGGCGCCGCCGACCCCGAGCATGAGGCCATGGGTCAGGAGCGGCCGCTGCTCGGCCACACGATGCAGCGCAGCGGGAAAGTAGCCGCCGCGGCGCATGTAGTTCTCGGGCGAGAGCTCAAAGAACGCGATCGCCGGGTCGATCGGACCGGCGAGCACGTCTTCGAGGAACGCCCAGCGCAGCCCGAGGCCGACGCCAACGGGCCGGGAGCTCGGGTTCAGGCGCAGGTGCCCTCACCGCAGGCGGCCTCGCCCTTGGCCTTGGTCTTCTTGGTCTTGGTCTTGGTCTTGGTGGTCGCCGCCGGGGTCGTGGTGTCCGCTGCAACCGCAGGAGCGCTCGTGGTCGGCGTGGGCGTGGGCTCGGCAGCGGCAGTGCTTGGTGGTGCCGCCTTGTCGCCGCCGCAGGACTTCTCCCCCTTGTCGCCGCCGCAAGAACCGTCGCCCTTGGCGCCGCAGGACTTCTCGGCCTTGTCACCACTGCAGGACTTCTCGCCCGCGGCGGCCTTGTCAGCGCTGCAGCTGGCGTGGCCATGGCCCTTGTCGGCGCCGCAGCTGGCGTCCGCTGCGGCAGGCTGCGCTGCGGGGACCTCGGTGGCGTCCGTGCCCTTCTTGCAAGCGGCGAGGGAGAGGCCAGTCCCGAGGATGGCGAGAGTTGCGGAAATGGTGCGAATGTCCATGAGGGTGTTCCTGTTGCGGCGTTACGCGAGGGGTGGATGAACGGATCAGCCGGCTTTGGCGGGCGCCTTGGCTGCGGTTGTGTCGGGGTGCGGGGTGCCGCTGGGTGGCTGACCCGCGACCGCCGGGGTCGCGCCAGCGGCGGCGGACTGCATGGTTGCCTTGGCGTCGGGTGCCAACGTTGCGGTGAACTCGAGGTGCACAGCGGCCGCCTTGGCGACCTTCGGCGAGAGCGTCTGGAGGGTCTTGGCAGCCAGCTTGCCAAACGCCTCGCGGGGGTGGACATCGTACTCGTCAAGGCCGACCTCGAGGGGCTCCAGGCTCTTGACGTGTAACGAGGTGGGCACATCTCCGACGTAAGTGAAGGTGGCCTCGAGCTTCACGGACTTGCTGGCTTTGCGCTGGTGCAGGAGAAACTCGCCGATCGCGGTGAAGGTGACCTTGCGATCGGTGCCCTTGAGCTGGCCGAGGTCGGTGGCCGAGAGGTCCTTGAGCTCACGCAGCGAGAACTCGATCAGGGCGTTCTTCTTCAGCGCCTCGGCGGGGGCGTCGGGGCCGATCTCGAGCCATTCACGGGCGTGCTGGTTCTGCGTCTCGTTCTTGGTCTCCTCGCCAAAAGGTTTGCCCTCCTCGTCGGCCTTGCGCTGAAAGAGCTCGAGCTCGCGGAGATCGACGTGCACGAGGCCGGTGGCCTTGCTCAGATCGGCGGGATCGACGAAGAGCTCGCCCGATAGCGCCGAGGCAGGGACACGGCCGCGGATCTTCTCAACCGGGGCGTCCATGTCGAAGCCCAACTCGCCGCCCTTGGTATCGACCACAAAGCGTCGAGCGCCCTGCGACTTCGGGGCCTCGATGGTCAGCTTTTCTGCCTGCTCGGCCAACTTGACAGGTTCACCGCCGCAGGCGAGGAGAAAGGAGGAGAGGCTGAGGAGGGCGATGCGCATGGCGGGCTCACAACGGCGGTCGGGGAGGCTTGTTACAGGGCCGACCGCTGGGTCAGGATGCCCGATCTGCCGCATGCGTGGGAGCAGCCGCACAGGCGAGCGCAGAGCTGTGCATGTGCGCGCGCATCGGGAGGGGAGGGCGTGCCACACTGCGCTCGTGACCCCCCGTCGCCCCGCGGGTCGCGTCCTCGCCGGCGTGACGCTGCTGCTGTGGACCCGCCCGGTCACCGCTGCGCCTGGTTTCTGGGGCACGTGGGAGCCGGCGGCGGCGACCCCCAGGCCACCGCTGCCGGTCCCCGACGCTTCGCCAGGACGATTGCCGACGACGTCGTTGCGCCCGCTCGCCGCGGCGCTGCACGTGATGCCGGGCGCGACTTGCCTCTCCGCGGAGACATTGGCGGAGCACGTGCCGGCGTGGCTGGGGCGCGACGAGATCGAGGCCAAGATCGAGATTGAGGTGCGTGGTGATCCCTTTGTGGCCAACGCGGCTGCGATCACGGTGACGACCCCAGCTGGGTTGATCGAGCGGGCCTTCGATGATGGTCCGCCCGGTTGCAGTGATCTCCACGCGGTCCTCGGCCTGGCGATCGCCATGGCGATCGACGCGTCCGTGCTCAGCACGCTCGGATATGAGGTCGTCGATCCGCCGCCGCCGGCACCAAGCCCGGCACCCGCCCCCGCGACCGACAGCGAACGCCCGCCCCTGCAAGCGCGCCGACGTCCACCCGACCCGCCCACACGCCTGGCGCGCCTTCGCGCGGTGGCGGCATTTCGCGGCGGATTATGGGTCGGTCTGGTGCCAGGGCTCGCGGGTGGGGGGCAGATGCATGCTGAGCTCGGCTGGCGACCGTGGTTTGAGCTGCGGGTGGGGGTGCTTGGCGGCTACGGGCAGAGGCGACCGCTCGGGACCGGGACCGTCGAGTTCGGGCTCGCGGCGGGTCGGCTGGATGTGTGCTTTGGTGTCCAGCGCAAGCGCCTGCGGCCACGCCTGTGTATCGGCGGGGCCGCGGGCGCCTCGCAGGCCCTGACCCGCGGCCTGGTGCCGGGTCAGGCTCTGGTCAGCCCGTGGTTGAGCGCCGCCCTGGCGCTGGAACTGCGGGTCATCACGACCCGCGTCTTCGCCGTCGACGTCTCGCTCGACGGTGTGGTGCCGTTCTTTAGGCCCAGCGTCGCCGTTCGCGACCCGATCGATGCCAAAATGATCGTCGACTCCGTGAACTCTGCCCCCCTGGGCGCCGTTCTTGCCATCGGCGGTGCGTTCACGATTCGGTGAGAGAGCCCGTGAAGGTCTTGGCCGATCCGCGACATACAGCACCAGAAGGCACGGCCGCCGGCCCAGCCCCGCATCTCGATGCGGCCAGGCTGTACCGGGACCACGCGCAATTCGTAGCCAATTTCGTTGTGCGTCTCGGCACACGCCGGGAGGAGGTCGACGACATCGTTCAAGAAGTGTTTCTCGTGGCCCACCGGCGGGGGGGCTTCATTCCGGGGGCCGCCCGCCCCACGACTTGGCTGGCCGAGATCGCCATTCGGGTGAGCTCGGCGGCGCGGCGACGACAGCGTCGTTCACGCGAGGACCCCGACGTGCAGATGGTCGCCGGGGCCGTGGCCCCGGGTCGCAGTCCGGGCGAGCAGGCCGAGACCGCCGAAGCGCTGCGACGGGTGCAACAGGCACTCGATGAACTCGATGAGGCCAAGCGCGCTGTGTTCATCCTTTTCGAACTTGAGGGCGAGAGCTGCGAGTCGATCGCCGCCGGCCTCGGTATCCCCGTCGGTACCGTCTACTCGCGGCTACACAAGGCCCGAAAGCTGTTCATGGAAGTCCACGGCCGTTTGCTCGGCGCGGGCCCCAAACCTTCCACTGGCCCCGAGGGCCGCAAGGCGAATTCTGTGATGGTGACCCAATGACCGGAGCTCCGAATCGGCTGATCAACGACCCGGCGATCGCCGCCGTCCTCCGTAGCGACCTTGGCGTCGCCAGCGGGCATGGGGTTGGTTTCGACGTCGCGGCCGGCCTGACTCGCTTCGAATCGACACTCGCGGCAGATCTGGCCCGAGGGACAGGCGCCAGCGCGAGTTCAGGCGGCCTCGCCGTCGGTGCTCTGTTGCTTGCCGGTGGTCTCGCGGCCGCGCTGGGTTGGCAGCTCGCCGGCGCCGTGGAGCCCGCACCTTCCCCGGCTGTTCTGGCGCACCGCACCACGCTCGATCCCGAGGTGAGTGTCACTCCGACGTCTGTGCGTGTACCTGCGCTCGCACCCGCTGCAAGCCCGCCGGATCCTGCCCTGGCAGACGACGGCCTCGCGGAGCTGGCGCCCGTCGAAAAGGCTTCGCAGAGCCGGCGTATTCGCGGCAATCACGGCGGCGTTACGGTCGCCGCGGACTACCTTCGAGAAGCTCGTGAGCTCAACGCCGCGCGCGCTTTCCTCGGCAGCGATCCTTCACAAGCACTCGCACTCGCGGACGCGGGCAGGGCGACCTTCGCCGCGGGTGCGTTTGTCCAGGAGTGGGAGGGAGTCGCAGTGCTTGCGTTGTTCGAACTCGGTCGTGCCGACGAAGCACGCACACGCGGCGACGAGTTCTTGGAGCGATATCCGAACGGCACGTACGCGCCGCGAATCCGCGCTGCGCGACAGAACGCGCGCTGAACATCTGTGCTGCTCGGACATGCGCAGAGCATGTCCGAAAGGGCAGGTGCATGGGCGCGCTGATCTCTCGTGAGCCGACCGCATATTCGCGCTTCGACAGCTTCGCCCTCTGAAGCGCGCAACGTCAGAATAGTTGCGAGATTTCAAGCGAGTAAACGCTGGTAGGTCAGCCGCTTCCCGAGCTGCATCGTGGTGATCGAGGGCGCGAACTTGCCAGGCTTCTCACATTTTCGCCCGCGTGGAAATGATGCAGTGAGTTGGCTCCCGTGCCATGCTCGCCCACGGTGAAGCTGCCCCCCGCCATCACCTGGCTCACTGTCGGGTCGTTGTGCCTGTGCTCATGCACCGTGCCTTTTTACGTGGAGAATCCCCTGGAGGAGACCAGTGGGACGAGCACAGGTCAGCCCGGGGACGACTCCTCCCCAACTCCCACCACCGACGGGCCCAGTGACGGCTCCAGCGGATATGGCTCAACCACTGCCGTGGTGCCTCCTGACACGAGCTCATCGTCGAGTGACGGTCCGCTGCTCGATCTTGGCGTGCCCGATGACCAGGATGTTTGTGCCCCCCCGCCGGCCGAGTGCGATGCTGACAGCGATGCGCTCGACCATGCGCTCGGGGTCAACTGCGCGGGGGGCGTGACGAGCTTCGACGTAGCGATCGCAGGTACACCGACCTCCATGAAGGTGGTTCAGGGCCCACTCGGCAGCGATGAGACCTTTGCGCCACGCTTGGGCAGTCGCGCTGTCCTGCTCAGCACTGGTGTCGCGGACCACATTTTTCTCAATCCCGGCGAGTTAGAGGCCCAGACGAACTGCTCGCAGATCGGCCTGCCATGCCCGAGCACCGCGTACCCCAAGGACGACGCCTACAATCTGAATGAACTGCCGGCGCCGATGAACCCGGCGCCGATCATCTGCCCTGCGGGACAGGTCCCACCAGGCCCCGGCGACTGCTCAAAGACCCTCGACAAGCAGTGGAACCCCTCGGTCGCCCACGACTACAGCGAACTACGCCTCACCGCCAAGGCGCCGCTGAGCGCGACTGGGGTCTCGCTTCAGGCAGCCTTCTTCACTGCCGAGCAGCCTGCGCGCGGCGCCGCCGGAACATTTAACGACCTCGTCGTGGTCTGGCTCGAGTCCGAGCTTTGGACCGGCAACATCGCGGTCCATGCGGAGCAAGGGTTGCCGCTCGCCGCAAGCTCGGGCCTCGCCTGGGACCACAAATGGGACGCGGCGCTCGCAGGCTTCGCCTTCGCGGACCATGTCGCACTCGATTGGACCACGCTCGCCGCCGACATCACACCAGGCGAAACCATCACCCTGGTCGTTGCGATCTTTGATGGCGGCGACGCCTCCGTCGACAGCGCAGTGCTGCTGGATGACGTCCGCTGGTCTTGCGCCATCCCCAACGGGGGTCAGCGACACCCATGATCCGCTGAACGTGCGGCCAGGGGCCAATTAAAAAACGTCTTGAGGCGTCCTTGGCGTGAAGGATATCAGGGCCTAGCGACATAGACCGACCGTGCACAGCTCACGACGCGAGCGGCGCGGGGATAGCTCCGGTTTTTGCCGGAACGACGGCTTGTCCGATCCCGCGACCTCGCAGCGAAACGTCTCGCTTTCGGGCGGTCGTTCGTCGTGTGATGCGCACCAGTCCGAGCTCGACGGGCCTCGTGCCTGTGCGCGCGGGATCTGCGGTCGTTGTATGGGGGGTCAGAGCGCCGCAGAACCCGTCCAGGGCAGGCATCGTCGTCGTTATGCCCCGGAGCATGCGCGGGAGCCGTCGAGTCTCGGACTTACTTGAAGTTGGTTGAGATGGTGCGTCCGAAGCACGGGGGGTGCTTCACGGCGCGCGACACAGGGCCCTTAGACCTGAGTCGCGCGCCGGCTTTTTTAACCTGCGGGCCGCTACAGCGGGCCGAGCGCCTGGTACTGCGAAGGTGTCATGCCCATGTGGCGGGCGAAGGCGCGGGAGAAGCTCGGGTGATCGGCAAATCCGACACTCAGCGCGATCTCCAGGATGCTGCCGCGACCCTGACGGAGCTTTCGCGCGGCGTGGCAAAGACGCAGCGTCCGGAGGTAGGCGCCGGGCGTGATGCCGACGACCTGGGCGAACTGGCGGAGGAAGTGGAACTTGGAGAGCTCCGCGACACCAGCGAGCTGATCGAGCGTGACCGCGGTGGGATTTTGCAGCGGGTCGAGGGCGCGGATGTAGTCGAGCACCCGGGCGATCTTGCGGTGAGAGACGCGGTTCGTCGACCGTAGCAAGGGCCTCCGCAGGTTGGAGAACTCCGCGAACGCGCTGACGACGACACGATGCAAGGCGACCTCGAGCTCGAGCGCCCGGCCACCGTCGGCCTGCCCCTCGGGTACCTGTGCTCGGTGGGCGAGGGCAAGCAGGCCCCGCAGCTCTGCCGCGAGGTCGTGGCGATCGGCCGCTCGCACCTGCGTGAACTCGGGACTGCGCTGGAGACCACGCTCGGAGCCTGGCTCCTCGGCCAGGTCCGCGGCGAGGCCGTTCACCACGCCACGATCGACGTAGAGTGTGATGTAGGCCAGGTCGCTGCTGCCGCGGGCGTTGCCAGTGTGGACCTGCTGAGGATTGATGAGCACAAGGTCGCCAGCACTGAAGGTGTGGAGCTTCCCCGCGACTTGGCATTCCTCGTGACCCGCGAGCTGGGCGCAGATCAGATACTCGTCGTGGAAATGTGGCGTCAGCGGACGTGCACCGTGCGAACCCCACGCGTGATAGAGCGTGAAGCCGCGACCGCCCAAATAGGCGCCGTGCAGGTCGAGCCGCGACATGACGGCCGAGAGTAACGCGCGTCCCGTCGTAGATCCATGGGTCTATCGGTCGTGTGAGTCAGGGCAACGCCGCCAAGGCGCTTGCTGGCCGGGGCGCCGCGCGACATGCTCGGCTGCCGTGACCGCCGCGACAGCATCGGAGATCGAGCTTGCCGAGTTCGACCAGGACGATCCGGGCGCTCGCGGAGAGGCACACGGTGAACTGTGGCGGGATTCGATCCGGGAGTTGGTCGAGCTTCGCGGGGAGCTCGTGGTCGCTCAAGGTGGTTTTGCTGACAGGGCCCAGCTCGACGCTCTGGCAGTGCGGCACATGCCCGTCCTCGCGGCCGAGTCACCGGCGCTGGCGGCCGAGCTTCGAGGCATCGCTCGCGGGGCCGGCGTAACGTTGGCGCAGCTGATCGTGCTCAACCACTACACCGACCTGCGCGGCTTTCCCGACGCTCTGCGCGGCGAGGCCGTGTCCAGAGAAGACCCTGACCCGGGCGGCTGTACCTCCGTGTACCTGCCAGGGGCCGGCCAGGGGCCGGTGCTCGGGCAGACGTGGGACATGCACGGGACGGCGCGGCCCTTCGTGCGAATGCTGCGGATCCGCCCGCGCGGCGGCGACGAAGAGATGTTGTGTTTCACGCTGACCGGCTGCCTGGGGATGATGGGAAGCTCGGCGACCGGCGTCGCGCTGACGATGAACAACCTGTTCACCACCGACGGGCAGATCGGCGTGTTGTGGCCCGCGGTCGTCCGGCTCCTGCTCGGCGAGCCCTCCGCTGCGGCGGCAAGGGCTCGCCTGGCGCGCATACGCCTCGGCGGCGGACGTAATCTCATGCTGGCCGACGGCCACGAATTCTTCGGCATTGAGTGCTCAGCGCAGTTGCAGGTGCTCACACAGGTCGGGGCAGGGGCGGCGCATCTGCACACCAACCACTGCTTTGATCCGGTGCTTCGTCGCCGGGAACGAGTGCCGAGGAGCAGCACGAGCTTTCGTCGGATGGAGCTAGCGAGCACGCTCTACGTGCAGAAGCGGCCGCGGGACGCGGTCGGCCTGTGGGCGCTGCTGGCCAGCCACGAAGGTTACCCGGGCAGCCTGTGCTCGCATGTCGGCGAAGCGAGCGGCGACACAAACGCGTCGCGGACCTGTGGTGCCATGGTGATGCGCCTCGTCGGTGGCGAGACGCTCGTGGCGGCTGGCTGCGCCCAGGAAAACTCGCCACGCCGGCTCGAAATCTCGCGCTGGCGCGGCGCGATGGAGGCTGTCCGATGAAACCCAGCGAGCTTGCCCGCGCCCAGGGGGCGCACCTCTTTTTTACCTGGAGCACCCAGCACTCGGTGCAACCGTTGACGATCGATCAGGCCCGCGGGGCCCGCTTCCACACCGTCGAGCACGGGTGGCTGTGGGACCTCGAGAGCCAAGTCTACAACGTCAACATCGGCCACGGGCACCCGCACGTGCAGGAGCGGATGATCGAACAGATCCGCAGTCAGGCGACCGCGGCGCCGAACGTGGCCCTGCCGATCCGCGTCGAGTTGGGTTCTGCGCTTCACCGCATCACTGGGCTCGAAAAGGCGTTCCTCGCCACCGGTGGGTCCGAGGCGGTGGAGAACGCGATCAAGATCGCCAGGTTGGTGACCGGGCGCGGCAAGATTGTGACGCGGCGCAACTCGTACCACGGGGCGACCTTGGCCGTGCTGGGGATCGCCGGCGATGCCCGCAAGCTGCCCTTCGCGGCCGATCTGGCGCCCGCCTACCACATCGACGATCCGTACCCCTGTCCCTCGGAAACGCCGTCGCAGTGGGTGGACAGCCTCGAGGCATTGCTGCGACGCGAGGACCCCCGCACTGTCGCGGCGATCTTGCTTGAGGGCTTCACCGGCACCAACGGCATGCAGCATCCGCCGCCCGACTTTTGGCCGAGCGTGCGGAGCTTGTGCGACCAGCACGGAATCTTGCTTATCGACGATGAGGTCTTTAGCGGCTTTGGCCGCACCGGGCGGTGGTTCGCGCGCGAACACTGGGGCGTTCGCGCCGACCTGATGGTGCTCGGCAAGGGTCTCACTTCGGGTTATGCCCCGCTGTCAGCGGTGATGGTGTCCTCGGCGATCGCGGCGCATTTCGACGAACACAAGCTGTGGTGCGGCTTGACTCAGTACGCGCATCCCGTCAGCTGCGCGGCGGCAGCAGCAGTGATCGAGGTGATGGAGCGCGAACACCTGGTCGAAAACGCCGAGCGCATCGGCGCAGGGCTGCACGAGCGGATCCAGGCGTTCGCGCGCACACCGACGGTGAATGGGGCGATCCGTGACGTCCGAGGCTTGGGCCTGATGCGGGCGGTGGAGTTTGACCGCCCGGTCGCGCCGCTACACGCGATCTTGCTGCAGCGCGGCGCCTACCTACCGTTCCGCGACAACACCGCGTTCTTGTGCCCGCCCTTGTGCCTGAGCGCGGCGGAGATGCACACCGTCGCCGACTTACTCGAGGACAGCGTGCGGGCGTTCCTCAAGTGAACCCAGGCCGTCGTGCAGGGCCTCGACGTCGCTGAGCGCGGCCTCGAAGATCTCGAGGCCACGGTCGACGTCATAGCTGTCGAGCACCAGTGGGGGGGCGACCCGGATCGTTGACTGGCCGCAGGACAGGAGCAGCAAGCCCTTGCGAAACGCGTGTTGCTCGAGCGCAGCGACCAGCGCCGAGGCGGGCTTCTTGGTCTCGCGGTCGAGGACAAACTCAACGCCGATCATGAGGCCCAGGCCGCGGACATCGCCGATCGACCGGTGTCGCTGCTGCATCGCGCGCAGCCCGGCGAGCAGACGCTCACCCATCGCCGTTGCGTTGGCCATGAGCCCGCCCTCGACCGCGTCGAGCGTAGCGAGGGCCGCGGCGCACGCGACCGGGTTGCCCCCGAAGGTGCTGCCGTGGGTGCCGCTGCCCCAGGTCATGGTCGATTCACGGGCGAGGATCGCCCCGATCGGCATGCCGGAGCCGAGCCCCTTGGCTGTGCAGATGACGTCGGGAGTGACGCCATACTGTTCACAAGCCCACATCTTTCCGGTCCGGCCCACGCCCGACTGGACCTCGTCGTAGACGAGCAGCGCACCGTGCTCGTCGCAGAACTTCCGCCAGTACGCGTGGAACTCGGGCCGTGGGAAGACGTAGCCGCCTTCACCCTGGATCGGCTCGACCACGACAGCCGCGATCTCGCCAGGCGCGACGGTTGTGCGGAACAACTCCTCGGCGGCGCTGGTGTCGAAGGGGCCGCGGTACGGGTCGTCGAAGGGGAGGTGATAGACGCCAGGAAGCAGCGGGCCGAAGTGCGCCCGGTACTTGACCTTGCTCGCGCCCAGCGACATCGCGGCGTAGCTGCGACCGTGGAATGCGTTGCGGAAGCTGAGGACGTACTGCTTGCGGGTGTGGTGGCGAGCCAGCTTGACCGCGCCCTCGATCGCCTCGGTGCCTGAGTTGGTGAGGAAGACGCGGGCCTTCTCGCTGCCGGGGAACGAGCGCCCGAGGCGTTCGCAGAGGTCAGCCATCGAGGCGTAGTAGAAGTCGGTGCCACAGATGTGAAGGAACTTCCCTGCGGCCTCCTGCACGGCGGCGACGACCTTCGGATGGTTGTAGCCGGTGGCGGACACGGCGATGCCGGCCATCCAGTCGATGAAGCGATTCCCGTCCACATCCTCGACCATCGCCCCTTGGCCGGTTGCGGCGACGAGCGGGTACTCCTTGATGTACGACGGCGACGACCAGGCCCGGTCACGAGCGATGATCGCCTCGCCGCGGGGGGGGGAGCGCCGTCACGACGCGGGGATAATCTCGAGAGTGCTCACGCATATCCATCCCTCCATCACTCCATCACGGTGCGGCTCTGTTCGCGCATGAACTGCTGCACGTAGTACGGGCCGCAACCGCCCTTGCCGGACGATCCGGAGCCCTTCCAGCCGGTGAACGACTGCACACCCGGCCAGGCGCCAGTGGTGGCGCCGCTCCGGCGGTTGGCGTAGCAGACACCTGACTCGATGTTGTCGAACCAGTGTTCGACCTCGGCGCGCGAGCCGGAGAAGATCCCGCTGGTCAGGCCGTACTCGACCTTGTTGCTCTCGTGCAGGGCCTGTTCGAGGCCATCGACGACGCCGAGGGCGAGCAGCGGCACAAACAGCTCGCGCGCGAAGAGCTCGTGCTCGAGCGGGAGGCGGGCGACTGTCGGGGCGACATAGTGGCCGTGTGCGAGCGGGCCTTCAGCAAGGCGCTGGCCGCCGATGAGGATCTCGCCGCCGTTGCGGGCCGAGGCGACGGCGCCCGTGAAGGTCACGAGGGCGCGGGCGTTGATCACCGGTCCGAAGTAGACGTCCTGTGCGCTCGGGTCGCCGATGACGAGAGCGCGGGTCTTCTCGAGGAGCTTGGCGGTGAAGGCCTCGGCGACGGCGCGGTGCACATAGACTCGCGAGCAGGCCGAACACTTCTGGCCCTGCAGACCGAAGGCGGAGCGGGCGACACCCTCGGCGGCCATGTCGAGGTCGGCGGTGTCGGCGACGTAGGTGGGGTTCTTGCCGCCGAGCTCCATCAGCGTTGGCTTGGGGAAGGCGGTCGAGAACTCGCGGAGCATCCGCATGCCGACCTCCTTGGAGCCGGTGAACACGACGCCGTCGACCTGCGGATGGCGCCACATGGCATCGCCGATCTGGCCCCCGGTGCCGGAGACGTAGTGGAAGACGCCGGCGGGCACGCCAGCGGCCATGTAGCACTCGTGGAGAAGGAGGCCCGTCCACGGGGCGTCCTGGGCGGGCTTGTAGACGACGGTGTTGCCGGTCATCAAGGCGGCGCTGGACATGCCGGCCGAGAGGGCCATCGGGAAGTTGAATGGGGCGATGCACGCGAAGACGCCGTAGGGGCGCAGCACATCGCGGGTGTTCTCGTTCGGCGAGAGGCGACCGAGTGGGCGCGAGAAACCTTGGTGTTGTTCGACGATGTCGGCGTAGTAGTCGATGAGATCGGCGGACTCCTCGGCGTCGCCCATCGCCTCCATCCGCGACTTGCCGACCTCGAGGCTCATGACCGCGCCGATCTGCCACTTGCGTCGGCGGATCTCGGTCGCGGCGGCGCGGAGGATCGCCAGGCGATGCTGCCAGGGGAGCGCGGCCCAGGGCTTGTAGGCGGCCTTCGCAGCCTGCACCGCGAGGTCTACGTGGGCCGGGGTGGCGGAGGCGAAGCGGCCCAGGACCTGACGGGTGTCGATCGGACTGGTGTCGACGATCGGTGGCAACTCGGAGCTCAGCGCCTCGCCGTTGATGTGGAGCGTGTGCTCGCGGCCCATGTGCTCACGCGCCCATGTGAGACCCGCGTCGAAATGACGGTGAAATTCTCCCAGGTCGCTGGAGGCGGAGGTGTAGGTCACCTTGAACTGCTTGGTGTCGGCGCTGGTCATGGGCTCCCTGCGGGCCGCAAGGATAGTGCGCGAGGGAGGTCCGTGAAAGGCGCGCATGAGCTTCGGTTGCGCCGAAGTCGACAGCCACGGCCGCGGGCGAGCGCCGACGATGAGACGCTTCACACTATCCGGGGCGATCGTGCGGACCACTCACGAGACCACGCGCAGCTGCACGCGACCCTGGTGGCCGGAGAAGGGCACGCTGGCGTCGAGACGGATGCCATCGAGGGCGGCGCCGTCGTCGGTCCAGCGGGTGTTGTAGAGGGTGTCGCGCTCGACGGCGGTGCGACCGGCCTCGCGGATGAGCCGCACGAGGTCCGCACGGGTCATGGCCTGCGGCGTCTCGGCGCCGGCCATGTGATAGATCTTTTCTTCCTGCACCGTGCCGTCGAGGTCGTCGACGCCGAAGCTGAGCGAGACCTGAGCGATCTTCACGCCGATCATGATCCAGTAGGCCTTGATGTGCGGGATGTTGTGCAGCATCAGGCGCCCGACGGCGTAGGTGCGTAGGTTGTCAACGCCGGTGGGCTCGGGCAGGCGCGCGAAGTCATTGCCCTCGTGGTGGAAGGCGAGCGGGATGAAGGTCTGAAAGCCACCTGTCTCGGATTGCAGGGCGCGCAGCTGCAGCATGTGATCGACGCGCTCCTCGAGGGTCTCGATGGTGCCGTAGAGCATCGTGCAGTTGCTGCGCAGGCCGAGTCGATGCGCGGTGCGGTGGACCTCGAGCCATTGCTCGGCGTTCGCCTTGTCCTTGCAGATCTTGTGGCGCACGCGCTCGGCGAAGATCTCGGCGCCGCCGCCGGGCAGACTCCCGAGTCCAGCCTCCATCAGCTCGCGCAGGACCTGCTCGTAGCTCATGCCGTATTTTTCGGCGAAGTAATGGATCTCGACGGCGGTATAGGCCTTGAGGTGGACGTCGGGGCGCAGTTGCTTGAGCACGCGCAGACAGTCTTTGTAGTAGTCGAAGGACAGGCCGCCATGGAGACCGTTGACGATGTGGATCTCGGTGACTGGCTGCTCGAGGCGGTCGACCAATTTCTGCCGGATCTGGTCGAGGCTCATCGTGTACGCGGCAGGCGACTCGGGCGTCAGGCGAGCGAATGAGCAGAACTTGCAGTCGGCCTCGCAGACGTTGGTGGGGTTGATGTGAAAGTTGACGTTGAAGAAGGTGTTGTCGGCGTGCAGGCGTTCGCGTCGCTCGTTGGCGAGGGCGCCGACGGCGAGCAGGTCGGGGTAGCGGTAGAGGAACACGCCGTCGTCCTGGTCGAGCGGGACGTCGTGGCGAACCTTGTCGGCGATGGTTGCGAAGCGGTGGTCGCGGATCATGGTGTGGTCCTCTCGGCGGGGTGGATCGTGGCCTCGAGTCCGGCCTGACGGACCAGCTCGAACAGTGCGGCCTGGGAGGTCTCGCTGGGGCGGGGCACACCGGCGAGGGGGAGATGTCGGGCGAGGTCGATCGGCCCGGAGAGGGTGTCGGCGCCGAATCCCAGGGCGACCTGGGCGAGGCGGACACCGTGCAGGTCGTGGCGTGCCTCGACGCGCACCGGCGGCGGGAGGGCGATGCGCGCGGCAGCGATCAGATGCAAGCGGAACAGACCGCCGGCGGTGGGGCACCAGGGCGCGATGCTCCAGGCGGCCGGGGTGGCGGCGGCACGCACGAGCCACGCACAGTAGGCAGCGAGTTGGTTGTGCTCGACGCGAAGGACGATGCGGTCACCCGGACGCAAGCCAGCAGGGTCCGGCCAGGCTTGCGCGGGCGACATGTCGTCGGGCTGACCGCCATCGCTCGTGGCCGCGTCGCGGAGGACGTCGGGCAGCGCGGCACGGACCCAGATCTGGCGCTCGAAGGCCCCCGTGCGGACCGCACAGGCCCGGCGCGCCGCCGCGGCGGGGTCCGAGAAGAGCGCCTCAAGCTCGATGGCGGTGCAGTTCATGCGGAGGTACCCCAGCGACGCACGAGGGGGAGCTCGAGGCCGGCTCGGTCCAGGGCACGGACAACGACCGTGTCAACGGCGTCCTCAAGGGTGCGAACGTCTCCGTAAAAGGAAGGGATCGCGGGAAGAATGATGGCGCCGGCTTCGGTGGCGCTGACCATGTTGCGAAGATGAACGAGGCTGAGCGGCGTCTCACGAACGACGAGGATCAATCGGCGACGCTCCTTGAGCGCGACCTCGCAGGCGCGAGCCATGAGATCGTCGCCACCGCCGTGGGCGACACGGGCCAGGGCGCTCATCGAACATGGCATGAGGACCACGGCGTCCGGGGCGTTGGACCCGGAGGCAAAGGGCGCCGAGAAGTCGTGCCGATCCCAGCGACGAGCGCCCGGGGTCTGGCCTGGCATGTCGATGCCAAGTTCATGGCGCCACACTTGCGGGGCCGTGTTGGAGGCGACCCAGGCGACCTGTAGCGACGGATCCTCGACGCTGCGGGCGGCGAGCAGCTCGAGGGCGCGACGGGCGTAGATCGCCCCGCTGGCGCCGGTCACACCGAGGACGAGCTTCATCGGGCCCCCGGCCGGGTGGCGCGGACGACCCAAGCGATGCCGAGGGTCAAGCGTTCGATGGTGACATCAACAAAGCCGACCTCGCGCAGCAGTGCGGTGTAGGCATCGACCGTGGCGAAGCGGCCGATGCTGCGTGGGAGGTAGAGGTATGCGCCGATCTTGCCGGTGGCGGCCCAGCCGAGCAGCGGCAGGAGGGTGCGGTTGTGCAGGGCGTGCACAGCCCGAGTGGCGAGCGCGGTGGGGCGAAAAAACTCGAGGATCGTGAGGCGTCCGCCCGGTCGCAGGACACGGAACTGCTCGCGGGTAGCGGCCTCGAGATCGCTGAGGTTGCGGATGCCGAAGGCACAAAAAATCGCGTCGTGGCTGGCGTCGGCGAGCGGGAGGCTGTGCGCGTCCATCTGCACCGGGGTGATCCGACGGAGGGCCGCGCCAGCGAGCTTGCGCGCGCCGTGGGCGAGCATACCGGACGAGAAGTCGCCGGCGATGATGTCGGCCTCGGGATGCTGGCGGTGGATCTCGAGGGTGCTGTCGAGGGTGCCAGCGCAGAGGTCGAGCAACTGGAGGCCCGCCCTGGTCTGGCCGGGCGGCAACATGTCAGCCACCGCCCGACGTCGCCAGCGGATGTCGGTGCCGAAGCTCATCCAGCGGTTGGCCCGGTCGTAGCCGTGGGCGATGCCGGTGAACATGCTCTGCACCTGCGCGCCGTGGGCATCGACGGTGGTGACGGTCTCTTGGGGGGCGAGCTGGTTTGACATGGCCGAAAGGAATAGGAGTGAGGGACAGGGCTCGCGGCGGCTCAGGTCCGGCGGCGGGCGACGTAGCGAGCGAGCGCGGCGAGGGCGTCGCGCGCGGCGGAGTCGGGCAAGTGAACGAGCTGTGCGATGGCGGCCTCGGCGTGCGCCTCCGCGACCTCGGCGGCCTGCTCGACAGCGGACGAAGCTGCGACCCGGGCGACCAGCTGGCTGGCAGCGTCTGGGTCCTGCGGCGGACCGTCACCGAGCAGGCGAAGGAGGTGCAAGCGCAACGCCGGATCGTGCTGACATGCGAGGATCAGCGGGAGGGTGAGCTTGCCGTCCCGCAGGTCCTGACCGCGGGCCTTGCCGGTCTGGTCGACGTCGCTGGTGTAGTCGAGCACGTCGTCCGCGATCTGGAAGGCATAGCCAATCTCGAGGCCGTAGCGGTGCAATGCAGCGGCGATCGTGGGTTCGACGAGGCCACCCAGGTTGGCACACCAGGCGATCAAGGCGGCGGTCTTCCGATCGATGACGAGATAGTAGCGCTCGCGATCGAGTGTGGCGTCGCCGGCGACCTGGAGTTGGGCCACCTCGCCCTCCGCCATGCGTATCACGGCGTCGGCGAGGCTCTGCACCGCTCCGAGCCGGCCCGTGTACGCGATCGCCTGGAGGCCACGTGCAAGGCAAAAATCGCCGGTGAGGACGGCCATTCCGTTGCCGAACTGCAGGCGCGCGGTCGGCCGGCCGCGGCGATACTCACCGCTGTCGATCACGTCATCGTGCAACAAGGTGGCGGTGTGCAAGAGCTCGCCAACAGCGGCGACTGTGATCCGCACAGGATCGATGAAGCCGGCCGCGCGAGCCGCCAGCAGCGCGACGAGCGGGCGGAAGCGTTTGCCGCCAGCGAACGCGAGCTGGCCGCTGAGTTCGGGAATCACGGCGATCGACGACTGCAAGAGATCAGTGAGGCGCTGCTCGACCTCCTGCAGCTCGCCAGTGACGAGGGCGCTGGCCGCATCCATGGTGATGGTGCGGGGCAAGTCGACGGCGCGCCCGGTGGTGGCTGTGGAGGCAGACGCGAGAGTGGTGGCCGGACGGTTCATGGTGGTGTGCTCTGCGATCAACGCGGGGCGGCAGCGCGAGCGGCCCGGCGGGCGAGGCTGCCGAGAATGCCACGGACGGGCCCGCGGCTGAGCAGGGCGCCGAGCAGCGATCGTCCGAGCAAGAAGAAATCGTGAATGTAGGCCAGGCGATCGCGCAGGAACGCGACGCGGGGGTCGCTGTGGGCCTCTGCCCGGAGCTCCGCGAGGAGCGTGGAGACCCGCACCAGCGCGTCCTCAACGCGGGCCAGTTCACGGCGCTCGAGAACGTGGGTGATGAGCTTCCAAAAGTCGGTCTCGGCCCGGTACTTGCGGCCGTCGCGGTGCAGCACGCCCCAGTCGAGGAGCGTTGCGAGGGTCATGCTCGCCGAGCCAACGGAGATCTCCAGGCGCCCACGGATCGTCGGCTGATCGAGCGGCTCCGGGGACATCAATAACAGGCCAAAGATGCGGCCCTGCGTGCGAGTAAAACCCCAGAACTCAGCGATGGAGGCGCAAACCTCGGCGAGCTCGTCCTGGGCCCGAAGGATCAGCGGCGGGAGCGGTTGCGCAACGGGATCTTCGGGGGGAGCAAGCGCGGTCATGGCTCGATTCAGTTCAAATTGAAATGAAATCCAGGCAGGTCTACGCGGGCCAGGAAGGGATGTCAACCTGGCCGTCGGCGATCGGGCTTGGGAATGCCGGGACGGCACGATAGGTTGGCGGAGCCATGGCGCGTGATGATCGACCGGCTCCCGCGCGTGGCGAGCCGATGTGGCTGGCTGCAGGAGCGGCGGTGTTCGGCGTACTGCTCGGCGGTCTCGCGGTGTTCCTCGGCGTGCAGGAGCGACCGACAGCGCAAAAGGCTGTGCCCGTGTCGACGCCGACGCTGCCGGAGCTGCCCGAGCAGGCGCCAGCCGAGGAGCGTTGCATCGCCGGATGCGTCGACGCACCGCCGGGCTCGCTGGCCGACGCGGTCGCGCTGACGCGCGACATGGTGGTGACGCTGCGCAGCAAGGATACGATCGGTGCCGGGGTGGTGGTCGACGAGACGGGGCTAGTCCTGACCAACTTCCACGTGATCGCGGGGGAGATCCGCGAAGGCTCGCGGCGGGTGCTGAGCGCGTCGGGGACGCCCGATGTCGGGGCCCTGAAGGCCCGCTTCGCTGACGGGCGAGAGTTGCCGGCGGTGCTGCTCGTGGCGGATCGCGACCAGGACATCGCGCTGCTGCACCTGCGCCCGGCCGACTCGGCGGAGCGCTTCGCGGCGGCCAGGATCGGTCGCTCGAGCGCGCTGCGGGTCGGCGAGTCGGTGTTCTCCGTGGGCACGCCGCTGGGGCTCGAACATTCGGTGTCACAGGGCATCGTCGCTGCACTGGGGCGGACCCACATCTTGCGCAACAAGCAGACGCCGCTGATCCAGCTCGACGCGTCGATCAACGTCGGCAACTCGGGAGGCCCGCTGTTTAACTTGCGCGGCGATCTGGTTGGCATCACCACCGCGACAGTGGAGCGCGCCCAAGGGATCGCATTTGCGATCCCGGTCGACCACATCTACGCGCTGCTGCGGGCGCTCAAGCAGGGGGAGTTGACACGCTCCGGGCAGATCGGGGTCGAGGTGGACTCTCGGATCGCGGTCAGCGAGGCCGCGGCGGCCCTCGGTTACCGCAACGGGCTGGTGCTCCAGCAGGTATTTCCGGGCCAGCCGGCGGCGCAAGCTGGCCTGCAGGCCGGGGACATCATCGTCGAGGCCCGGGGCCAGCGCTTTGACGCCTATGGCGCCGGTGAGCTCGCCAGAGCCCGCCTGGCCCGGGAATTCGTACAGATGGTTCGGGGTCTTATCCCAGGCGAGACCCTCGCGTTGACGGTGCTGCGCGATCAAACCCGGGTGCCGGTGACGCTGGTCGTCGCGGCGGCGCCTGCGGATCGCCAGGTGTTCATCGACGCCGAGGAGCTCCTCGGCGTGCTGCTGGACGAGAAGAACCCGCAGCCGACGGTCCACGAGCTGCGTCCGCTGTCACCGATCAGCCACTGGAGGGGCCGGGAGCAATTGCTCGGGGCGCGTATCGGCCAGCTCGCGGGCATGCGGGTGCAGTCGATCGACGATCTGCGCGCGGTGCTCTCCGAGCTGCGTCAGCTCGGCCGCGAGGGCACGGTGGCGATCGCCTTCACGCTGAAAGATGGGCGCGAGCTACCGATCGCCGACTTTCCGGTCTCGTCGCCGTGAGGTAGTCAGAGATTGGCGTTGCCAGCGTCGATCAGCGGCGTGACCCTCTCGCGGGCGTTATCGCCAGCGGTCTTGCCCATCGAGACGGTCTCCTCGTAGTTGTCGTTCTTGCCGGTCTGCCACTCGTCGCTCGGCACGAAGTAGCCAAGGGCGTCGCCGGTGTTGCCGAGGATTAACTTGTGGGGCGCCTGCATGTGCTCCTTGATGGCGAGGCCCAGGCGGGTGAGCGGCTCGCCCGGGAAGGCGACGCCCTGGATCACCCGGCCGAGGCGAAAGTAGGTCGCCTGGGTGGTGACCTTTTGCTCGAGGCCGTCCATCTCGAAGTCGAAGAGGAGGATCCCAAGCAGCGCGGCGGCCTTGAAGAGCACGTTGTCGACGGTCTGGACCCATTCGACGTGCGTGAGCTCGACCTCGGGCTCGACCTCGGTTGCAAGGGTGGTGAGCTCGGCAGCGACACCCGCGAGCAGTTGGCCGTATGCCTCGGCGCGCGCAAAGTCATCGGCGTAGTCGCCATCGGGAACCTTGGGCGAGGCGTCGCCGAGCGTGCCGTTAAACAGCGCGACCGGGGCTCCAAGGCTCGCCTCGAGGTCTTTGACGAAGTAACCGGGGTAGTCGCAGGAGATGAGTTTGTTGCCCTCGCCGAGCACGACAGGGTGGGCGGCGAACACAACCACAGTCCCGATTCGCTGTTGCTCGAGGTCGAATGCGTCGAGCACGGTCATGTCGTCGTCGGTGAAGCCCCAGCCGCGACGGTTGCCGGCTGGCGCCTTGTCGGTGGCAACACGAAGCGTCCCTGGCGTCCGCTCGGCCCAGGCGGCGGTCATGGAATTGGTGACGGTGGTGACGAGGAACTCGCGGTAGCCACCTGGGACTCCACCCCAAAGGCCCATGAAGTCTGGCGCCGAGTGACTGTGGGTGGTGCTGACCAGGATCTGAGCATCGCTGAGCCCGGTCTTGGCGGCGACCTGCTGGCGGATCTCCCGCGTGATCTGATTACCCATGCCTGGCAAGTCGACGATGCTCATGACAAGACCGCCGCCGTTGCCTTCGACGGCGAAGGAGCGGGCGTAGATCGCATCATGCACGCCTTGGGCCGGGCCACGGGTGTAGGGCGCCCCGTAGGCCCCCATGTAGACACCTTTGCCGGCGATGAAGGTCGGGTTGGGCGAGACGTCCGCGACATCCATCCCGAGCAGAAAGTGCTCGAGCGTGGGCATGCCGCCTGTGCTTGGGTCGTTCGTGGTCGTTTCGTCGCCGGTGGGTTGCCCGGTGGTGGTTGTGGACCCCGTGCCCGTGCTCGAACCTGCCCCCCCGGTTTCGCTCTCGCCCGTCGTGGGCCCCGGAGCGCTGCCGGTTTCGGTCGACGAGCTGCTGGTGGAGCCGCTGCCAGCGGTCAAATTGGCTGACGAATCACTGCACGCCGCGAGCGCAAGGAGCATGAACCATGAGAGGCGAGGCATACGAACTCCGGGGACCGGTGGGATCCCCGGGGCTGGGTGGGGACTCGCGGGCGAAAATATCGCAACGCACCCACGGACTCCAGCGGCTTCGTATGATCTCGCGCGAGGTCCAGCGCTAGTCTTCGAGGACCTCGCCCTCGTTGTACTCGTCGGGGAGCTGGTAGATCACCGTCGAATCGACCGGCTCCTCGGGGCGGCCCTCAGCCAGATCTGCGGTCTCGTACACGGCGGAGTACTCCACGGCCTCCTCCTCTTGCACTGCCACTGGGCGCGGGGCGGGGCGGCGAGGCGCCGGTGGCGCAGAGCTCGGCTTCTGACCGGCTTTCCAGTTCTCGATGGCGGTGCAAAGGACAGCGTAGTCGATCATGGCGGGGGCATCGTAGTCTGCCGGGCTTTGTCTGCGCAACCCCGGGGGCTCTAAAGGCCAAGCTCGATCAGGGCCTTACAGAGCGCTGCGGTGACCTGCTCCGGCGGCTGATCGCCGTCGATGACACGGACACGGCCAAGTCCGGGGTCCTCGCGGAGACGCCGGTAGTTGGCGGCGATCCGCTGCTGGAGGGCGAGGGCGTCGAAGCGCTCCTCCACCGCACCGCCCTCGGCCGTACGCCGCTGGACCCGGGCGAAGGCGACCTCGGCGGGGACCTCGAGTACGAGAGTGAGATCAGGCTGCGGAGCGTGGGCGTTGATCTCGCGGATCCACGCGACTTCGCACTCGAGCGACTGGTATGCCAGCGAGGACAGGAGATAGCGATCGCTGAGAACAACGCTGCCAGCGGCAGTGGCCGGGATGACCTCACGGGCGACGTGGTCGAGGCGATCGGCAGCAAAGAGAAGGGCGAGAGCCGCTGGATCGATCGCTACGGCCTGGATGCGAAGCCGCTCGCGGACGAGGGTGCCGATCGCCCCGCGGCTGGGCTCACGCGTCTCGAGCACATGGTGTCCCCGCCCGCCAAGCCAGTCCGCGAGCTGGCGCGTTTGCAGCGTCGTGCCGCTCCCGTCGATGCCCTCGATGGCGATGAAGCGTCCCAGTGGCTGGTCGGCCATGTGGGGCGGAGCGTATCAGAACCGGCCCCGAGTCGAATATCGTCGGCACGTGGATTGCTCGCTCCACGGACCGCACCATGGCACACTCGCCGACGCCCCGGACTCGCCGGGCCCCAGGAGACGCTCGTGAACCACGCCCCGACGCCGCCCTCGTCCACGTTGCCGATCGGCAGCAGCAGCGACCCCACGCGAGGAACACCCGTACCCGCCGGGCCGCAGTACATACCGGCGCAGATCGGGGTCGCGGTCCAACTGCCAGGGTCCGCACAGCAGCAGCCGTACCCGCAGCAGCAGCAGCAGTACCCGCAGCAGCAGCCGTACCCGCAGCAGCAGCCGTACCCGCAGCAGCAGCAGTACCCGCAGCAGCAGCCGTACCCGCAGCAGCAGCAGTACCCGCAGCAGCAGCAGTACCCGCAGCAGCAGTACCCGCAGCAGCAGCAGTACCCGCAGCAGCAGTACCCGCAGCAGCAGCCACCGAACCGCCACGACGAGCTCAACACGGGTGGGGCGCGTACCGTATTTGAATTCACGGGTGTTCACGCGCCTGAGACCGCCAGCAAGGGCACATTCATTGGCAACATCTCGTCGATGCCAGATACGCCCACGGGGAGAGCCGATCGGGGCGCGAGCAATCTGAGCCGCGGTGTTCCCACCTGGCTGATCCTGTTGCTCGGACTCGGTGCGGTGGGCGGGGGGGTCGCCTATGCAGTGCTTGCCCCGTCCCATGTTACGGAGCCTGAGCCCGTGGTCGCACCGGTCGAGCCTGTCGTGGCGCCCGCTGCCGCGTCGCCAGCGCCGACCGCTGCGGTGGATCCTGTGGGTACACCTCCTGTGGGTACGCCTCCCGCCCCGGCGACCCCAACGACCCCAGCGCCAACGCCTCCAGCTCCAGCCCCAGCGCCTCCAACCCCAGCGACGACGCCTCCAGCCCCAGCGCCAACGCCAACACCAGCGCCAGCGCCCAAGCCCAAGCCCAAGCCCAAACCGACACCCAAGCCAGAGCCCAAACCGGAGCCCAAGAGCATCAAGCCGAGTGGCAAGCCGCGGCTCGACACCTTGCCGCCACCGCCGAAGTAGTCGTTCGCCGACCCAAACGAAGATGGCCCCGAGGACGTCCCCGGGGCCATCGTCAATTCGTCACGGTCAGTGCAGGCGGTCTTCAGCGACGGGCCCGCCGATCTCCGGTACGAATCGGAGAAAACGGAGGCCAACCCCGGACAGTGCCTGGAGACCAGTCGTTCCGGCGTATTGCAGGTAATAGTGGTTCTGCACACGGGCGATCGCGCAGATCGCTGCGTCGTCACCAGCGACCTGGAAGCGCACGATGACCTTGCTACGCAGCGGCAAGGGCTCGGGCATCTCTACGAACATGCCGCTCTCAGAGATGTTGCGCGCGCAAAACCACTGTTCACCGAACTCTTCCGAGAACACGAGGACACGGAAGAGCTTGTCGATCCGGGCAGTGGCTCGGCGTTCCAGGGCAACGGTCATGGCCGCAGCATCGCCTTGTCGGGGTATGGAATCAAATATCCTACATGTGCGACACGGTGCGCGCCGAAACGGAGCCCGCGTGCGGGGGGTCATGGTCGCGCCGCCGCTGGCGGCTTGCCTGTGCCCCCGATTTGGCCAATAACCCGCGCTCGTTCGATGCCCCGCGATCTTCCAGCGATCCCGTCCGAGCCGCACGCCAACCCTGTGCCGGAGAATTACCGTGCGGGGAGGGTGGGCCTGTGCGGCCGGCCAAACGTGGGCAAATCGACCCTGCTCAACGCGCTCGTGGGCGCCGAGCTTGCCGTAGCGACCCGCTTCCCACAGACCACCCGTGAGCGTCAGTTGGGGGTCTGGACCGGGAACGCGCACCAGGCGGTCCTCATCGATACGCCGGGGATCCACCGCGCCAAGTCGGCCCTCAACCGCTTTATGGTTGACGAGGCGCTCCGCGGTGCCCGCTCGGTCGATGTGCTGTTGTTGCTCGCCGAGGTCCCCCTGCTGCCGGATCCTTCCGCAGCCGAGGCGTGGGAGCCGGGAGAAGGCGCCATGGCTGCGCTTGACGCCCTCAAAGAACTCGGCAAGCCGATCACCCTGGTCCTCACGAAGGTGGATCGTCTGCACCCCCCGGAACTACTTTTGCCGGTCATCGCCCGATGGACCGGATTGCACGCGTTCGCGGCGGTCCTTCCGGTCAGCGCCCACACCGGAACCGGGCTTGAGGCGCTCCGCCAGCACATCATCCCCGGTCTCCCCCTTGGGGCTCCCAAGTACGACGAGGACCAACTCAGCGACCGCAGCATGCGCTGGCACGCCGGTGAGCGTGTAAGGGCGGCCCTGTTTCGTCACCTGGGCGATGAACTTCCCTATTCGTGCGCGGTGACCATCGAGGCCTTCAAGGAACAGAAGCGTCCAGCGAAGGACATCATCCGAGCCACGATTCACGTCGAGCGCGAGAGCCAGAAGCCGATGCTCATCGGCAAGGGCGGCCAGACGATCAAGGGCATCTCGATCGACGCCCGTAAGGCGATCTCGGGGCTCACGGGCCGCGCCTGCGATCTCTTTCTCAACGTCACGGTCACGGCCAACTGGACCCGCGATCCCGCGCTGATGCAGCGCCTCGGTCTCCACGAGGCCGTGGGAGGTGAATCATGAGCGGCGAAGACGACAACATAGCGAACGACGAGACCATCAACGAAGCCGACCTCGCCGCCGATCTGGCCGAGGCAGGGACCCCGAGTGCGACCAGCCTGGTGGCCATCGTGGGCCGGCCAAACGTCGGCAAGTCGACGCTCTTCAACCGTCTCCTTGGAGCTCGCAAGGCGATCGTCGAAGACCGGCCAGGCGTCACGCGCGATCGCCTGTACGGCGCCGTCAGCCACGAGGGCCGCAGCTACCTCCTGGTCGACACCGGTGGCCTCGACCTCGACGACAACGCGGGCCTCATGCGACACATTCGCACGCAGGCCGAGATAGCGATTGAAGAGGCAGACCTCATTCTCTTCGTCGTCGACGTTGCCGAGGGTCTGTCGAGCGACGATCGAGAGATCGCTGGGCTCCTACGCCGCTCGCATCGTCCACTCCTGGTGGTCGCCAACAAGTGCGACAACCCAGCCCGGGAGGTCGACGCACAGATGATGCACGAGCTCGGACTCGGCGAGGTGTTCCCGGTCTCGGCCGCGCACGGCCGCAACACAGCCGAGCTACACGAGGCGATCCTGGCTCGCCTGGCGAATACGGTGCCCGCGGGCAGCCTCGTGGCCGTCCCCGAGGGGACACGCATCGCCTTCATGGGCAGACCGAACGCAGGAAAGTCGACGCTGATCAACGCCTTGTTGGCTGAACCTCGGGTGATCGTCGACGCCGAAGCCGGTACGACGCGTGATCCGATCGATCTGCCCTTCGTCTACAACAACCACCCGATCGTGTTGATCGATACCGCCGGCCTTCGGCGACGTAAGCAGATCGACAAGGCCATGGAAAAACTGGCCGCGATCAAGGCGGTGCGCACGATGGAGCGCACCCAGGTGGTCGTCCTGGTGCTCGACGCAAGCGCGGGCGTGACCGATCAAGATCAGCGGATCGCCCGTATGGCCCACGAGCGCGGCAAAGGCGTGGTTGCTGTACTCAACAAGTGGGATCTGGTCGCGCGCGACAAGAAGGCCGCGCATGCCGTCTGGACCCAGGCCCAGGACGAGCTGGCCTTCCTCGAGCGGCCCTTTCTGATCAAGACGTCCGTCGTGGGCGCTGGCCGCGATCTCGGGCAGGGCCATGCACGTGGACTGGATGAACTCCTCGAGGCCTGCTTGCACACGGCTCGGGCACTGGGCAAGCGGATCTCGACCGCCGACCTCAACGCCGAGTTGGCGGCCGCCGTCGCTGAGCACTCGCCGCCCATGTTCGGGCCCAAGCCGGTCAAGCTCCTGTTCGCAACCCAGGCGGAGAGTGATCCCCCGCTAATCGTCATCTCGGCGAACCACGGCCGTTGCCTGAGCCCTGCCTACGAACGCTACCTCTTGCGCCGCTTCCGGACACGCTGGAACCTCCGCGGAGTGCCCGTACGCCTTGTTGTACGTGGCCGTGGCAAGGGCAATCACGAGCGCCCCTAGCGGCCGCTCATCGTGAGCAGGCCCCCGTGCGCCTCCCTGCGAGGCGCTTGGCCCACACCGAGCCTGGAGCGCTGCTGGAGACAGTCAGCGAACGGGGAAATAGCGGCCTACGGCCGCTTCTCCTTTCGCTCCACGCGCGCCTCCGCACCCGTCGTAGTCCTTTACACGGCCGCCATCCTTTGCGATGGTGGCTGGCGTAGGGCTCGCCCCGCGGAGAATCCACATGTCGCGTGCTTTTTCTAGCTCCCGCTTCGCCAATCGTCTGTCCCTCTGCGCTGGTACGGCGTTGTTGCTCGGTGCCTGCCTCGATCACCCCCTCAAGCCTGTCGTCTACGACAAGACGACCGAGGACGAGACGACCGTTGCGATCGCTATCAATAAGGATGTCGACATCCTCTTCGTGATCGACAATTCGGGCTCGATGGCCGAAGAGCAGGCCTTGCTCTCGAAGAACTTCGCCGCGTTCATCGGCGTGCTCGAGGCCGAGGACGTGCTGGCGAACTACCGTATCGGCATCACGACGACGGACTCGGGCAACCCTCGCTGCCCGAGCGCCCAGTACACGCCCGAAGGTGGCAACCTGGTCCTCTCCAGCTGCCTCGATCGCGTCGACCAGGGCGAGTTCACGTTTAACAGCGACGACTTCTCAACAACGTGCACTGACTTCTGCAAGAAGCGAAACGCCGACCTCACGGTCCGTGGCACCGCCACCGCGGTCGACAGCAATGAAGTCCCACGCAAGTGGATCGAGCGCATCGAGAAGACCTCGAACATCCAGGGCGTCGCCGACAATACCGAGGCCTTCCAGTGTTACGGCCCACAGGGCGTCGCGGGTTGCGGCTTCGAGTCTCACCTTGAGAGCATGTACTTGGCCCTCGCGGGTGCGCAGAGCTCGAAGTCGAAGAACAACTACGGCTTCCTACGCGACGCAGCGATCCTCTCGATCGTGTTCATCACCGATGAGGCCGACTGCTCCTACAATCCGGCGACCAAGGAGATCTTCACCAGCAACAAGGTCTTCTGGAACGATCCCGCTGTTGACACTGCACCGACCTCCGCCATGTGCTTCAAGGCCGGTGTCGAATGCACCGGCCAGGCACCGGTGTACTCTGAGTGTCATTCCCAGGACTATGACAGCACGGGCGCAAAGACCACCGATCCGAAGGCGGCAGTCCTCCAACCGGTCTCCAAGTACATCGACTTTGTGAAGACCATTGAGGACGCAAAGAAGGACATCGACGAGAACCAGCGTGTCCTAATCTCGCTGATCGCAGGCGTCCCGATCGGCTACGAGACCTTCGAGAAGGAGATTCCGTACGAGGATCTCCCCGCCGACGATGACTATCAGCTCAACTTCGGTATCGGGCCGGGTTGCCTCCTGGGTGACCCGAACATGCCCGAGGCGACCGCGGTGCCCCCGGTGCGTGAGCGCGAGTTCGCCGAGGCCTTCCTGGACGATCCGAAGACCGAGCGCAACCTGTACTCCATCTGCCAGGACTCCTACAAGGGCGCGCTCGAGTCGATCGCTACCAAGATCCGCGACCAGATCGTCCCAGCGTGCATGCCAAGCTGCGTGCGTGACAAGGACCGCTCCACGCCGATCCTCGATCCAAACTGCAAGCTGATCGAGACCGACATCAAGGGCGTTCAGAACGAGATCCCGCGTTGCACCGAGGTCCAGGGAGCCTGGACCGCTGGCAACGGTGCGACCGCCTGCTTCGCTACGCTGATCGACAAGACGGGCAAGGAGACGTTGAGCAAGATCGACAACATCTCCGACTACTGCAACATGGAGGGCTTCAACCTCGAGTTTGTCCTGGTGCGCTCGGCCCCTGCTGCTGCCGGCACGACCATCTCGGCGAACTGCGAGCTCTCCGACAACCGCGCCCTCGACTGCCCGAACCTCTAGTCCGGGAGTCCGCACGCCCCGACCGCCTGTCGGCCGGGGCGTGATGCATTTAAGGAACCCAGGTACCTACACTCGGATGTGGTACCGACCCGGCGGTGACTCGAAGACCAGACCAAGGATCTCGGCCGAAACCAACGCTGCACAGCCCAAGGATGGGTCACCGAGGTCGTCGATCCCAACCCCGCGTGCGCCCGCCCGCGTAAGGGTTGCCGCTAACCAGGCAAGCTCTTCGGGCCATCTCGCTGGAGGCGTTCGAGTGCCGGCGCCTTCAAGCCAGTCAATGACCGCGGTCTTCACGGTCGCGGGGTCTGGCTGTAACGAGTGGGCGCCCCGCACCACGAGGTCCGCACAGCCAGCAGAACCCAGCAGCGCTGCCGTCGCCACTCGCCGACGTAACGCGAGACCACCCGTGCCCCAAGAGCCGGAACGTGGGGCCGCTTCAGCGACCAGCAGGGAGGTCGCGGCCGCGACCACCAGCGCATTGCGACTGGCAAAGATCCCGCGACACGCTCGGGCACCCGGAGGCAGCGCAAATAGGACACCGGATCCGGGTGCCGTGGCGATCGCCGCAAAAAGCTCGGTGTGCTCGGGCGGGTAGGGGGTCTCGGGTCGGCACGGGACGATGGCTAGTTGTGGGGCGCCGCTGGCGAGAGCGGCATGATGCACGGCAGCGTCGATACCGCGGGCACCGCCAGAGACGAGCGCATACCCACAGTGGGTGGCAGCCTCGACGATCGCCGGGATGCATGCCCTCGGATGCCGATGCGCGGCGCGGCTCCCGACCACGGCTAGCCGCGGTGAGGGCGGCAAACTACCAAGAAGCTGCCACGCAACACGCCCCGAGAGACCGAGGAGTGTCGCTGGGACCAATCGATGAGGTTTCGACATAGCCCCAGTTCGGACAGTGATCTCAAGCTGTTGCGCCAGACCAGGAGGTTTCTGTGCAGGGCTTTCGCAACTTCGCCGTGATCTGTCCTTGTGCTGAGCGACACTCACCTCCGTCCCATGTCGTCACTCAAGCTCTCCCTTCGCTCGCTCCTCCTGGCCTCTGTTTGCACGCTGCTGCCGCAGGTGGCGGTCGCCGCCGACAGCCCCGGCAATCCGGGCTACGTCCAGGACATCGTGCTCAACAGCAGCAAGAGCGAGGTGTTCATGCAGTACCAAGGCGCCGTGTCTCTGCTGGAGGGCGACACCGTCAGCTCAGCCCGCCGCGAGTACCGTTGGGGCGGATCCGTCTGCTCAGGCATCGTCCCCAGCGACGAACAGGTACGCTACTTGTTCGAGGCCATGCGGGCCGGTAAGTCTCTGCAGATCGTACCCAGCTACAAGCTCGGCGCGGGTGGAGCACGTTGCCTGGTGGCGATCAAGATCCGTCTTCGCCCTGCTCCGGCAAACGTCGCGCCGTGACATCGATGTCCGATCGTACGCCACGAACGCCCTGGAGCGGAGCCGCGGGAAACCATCATATAACTGAGATTATTTACAAATCCTCCCAACCAGGCAGCTCGCCTGGCCTGTGCATGGGGGAGGGCAGAGGACACCATGTTCACCTGCACTTCCCGCTTGCTGCTCGCCGTCCTGTTCGCCCTCCCGGCTTGCAGCGCAGAGCGTGACCTCGACGGCGAGACCGGCGTGCAGGCGGACAGCGGCGAGCCGCTCGTCGAGGACACAGATCCGCCCGACACTGGCAGCGAGGCGACACCGCCGCCCGAGTTGCTGCTGGCCTGCGACATCTCGGTCGCGTGCGAGTATCCCGTCGAATTGGTCCGGGCTGGCGATAGCAACGGCTATGCGAAGAGTGACTTGTGCGCCCTTGCCGCCCTCGCCGAGGGTGGTGACGGCCTTATCCAGACCATCGCAGTGTTCACCGACGCCGAGTCTTACCTCGACCACGTGATCGTCGGCCAGGGCCAGGTATTACGCCAGGCCCACGGCCGCTCCGACGGCCTCGGCTTGTGGCAGAACCCCGTCGAGCGGTGCGAGCTTCGCAGCGCCGAGTTCTTCGCGGGTTGCATGAAGAGCTTCGACCCAGACTGCCTTGACCCCGAGATGTGGGTTGAAGGCTGCGAGGCACTCACTGGCTTGACCTGCCCCGATGCGTGATGCTCAGATGTTCGCGTGAAGGTACAAGCTGCAGTCGCGCGTAGCGCCGGCGCCCATCTAACTCTCGAGACCGTTGATCTCGAGGGTCCACGTGTAGGCGAGGTGCTGATCGAAATTAAGGCCACCGGAGTTTGCCATACGGACGCGTTCACGTTGTCCGGGGCGGATCCCGAGGGCCTGTTCCCCGCGATCCTCGGGCACGAGGGCGCAGGCGTGGTGGTTGAAGTCGGGGCGGGCGTCACCTCCCTTCGCCCAGGCGACCACGTCATCCCGCTCTACACGCCCGAGTGCCGCCAGTGCAAGTTCTGCCTGTCGGAGAAGACCAACCTCTGCCAGGCGATCCGCGCCACGCAGGGCCAGGGTCTGATGCCCGACGGGACCAGCCGCTTCTCGGTCGACGGCCAGCGCTTGTTCCACTACATGGGCACGTCGACCTTCGCCAACTTCACCGTCGTACCCGAGATCGCAGTCGCCAAGATCCGCGAGGACGCGCCCTTTGACAAGGTCTGCTACATCGGCTGCGGCGTAACGACGGGCGTCGGCGCAGTGATCAACACGGCGAAGGTCCAGGCCGGAGACAAGGTCGTGGTGTTCGGCCTTGGCGGCATCGCAGAGAAATTCGGCATGACTCACTTCGTCAACCCGAAGGAGCTCGCCGGCGATCTGGTGCCGTACCTCGTCAACCTCACCGATGGCGGCGCTGACTACTCCTTCGAGTGCGTAGGCAACGTCACCGTCATGCGTCAGGCGCTTGAGTGTTGCCACAAGGGTTGGGGCACATCGGTGATCATCGGGGTTGCCGGGGCGGGCCAGGAGATCAGCACGCGTCCGTTTCAGCTGGTCACTGGGCGAGTTTGGAAGGGCAGTGCCTTCGGCGGAGCCAAGGGCCGCCGCGACGTGCCCAAGATCGTTGACTGGTACATGGACGGCAAGATCAACATCGACGACCTCATCACTCATACGCTGCCGGCCGCGCAGATCAACACGGCCTTCGACCTCATGCACCACGGCGAGTCGATCCGCAGCGTTGTGACGTTTTAGGCTAGAGCTCGGCTGGCAGCTGCGCCGCCGCACGCAGCTCGCCAGCGGCGATAGCAGCCGCCAGCCGCTCGACGTCCGCGGACATACTGCGATCCCCCGTGAAGGGGTCCACGTGAGCGCGGATCGCCGCATGTACCCGCATGAGACGTGGGCTGCTCGCTACGCCGCGGAGATCGATCGCCCGCGCGGCGCAGATCGCCTCAATAGCGAGCACCCGAGCCAGATTGTCGACCACCCCGCGAAGCTTGCGTGCCGCGATCGGTCCCATGCTCACATGGTCCTCCTTTCCGGCCGAGGTCGGGATGCTGTCCACGCTCGCCGGGAAGCTGAGCGTCTTGCACTCGCTGGCCAGCGCCGACGCCGTCACGTGGGCCATCATGTAGCCGCTCTCGAGACCTGGGTGGTCCGCGAGGAACGCGGTCAACCCACGGGAGCTCGCTGGCGTCATCATGCGATCGATGCGCCGCTCGCTGATCGTGGCGAGGGTTGTCAGCGCTGCGGTCAGATGATCGATCGGAACAGCCACCGTCGCCCCGTGGAAGTTGCCGCCGCTGATCACATCGAAACCACCATCGTCGCGGGCGAGCACCAGCGGGTTGTCCGTGAAGCTGTTGACCTCCGTGCGCAGCGCGGAGGCGACGTAGTTGAGCGCTCCCCGGACGGCACCGTGCACTTGCGGGATACAGCGAAGCGAGTACGCATCCTGGACCTGACCACAGTCTCGGTGGGAGTCGTTGAGCGGTGAACCGGCGACGAGAAAGCGGAGGATCTCCGCACTACGCTTCTGACCTGCGTGAGGCTTGCCCGCGTGGATTCGTGGGTCACTGGCCGCGAGGGTGCCGAGCAACGCATCAAGGCTGAGCGCCCCGAGAATGTCCGCGGACGCCACCAGCTCGCCCGCATCGACAACCGCGAGCGCCCCGATCGCCGTCATCACTTGTGTGCCATTGATCAGGCTGAGGCCTTCCTTGGGTCCGAGCACCCGCGGCACCAGCCCCGCGCGTATGAGGGCCTCGCGGGCTGGAAGGACTTGTCCCGCAAACCAGGCGTCGCCTTCACCGATCACCGCGAGGGCGAGGTGGGCGAGGGGGGCGAGATCACCGCTGGCACCGACGCTGCCCTGACTCGGCACGACCGGTCGTACATCGCGGGTGAGCATGGCCAGCAGGAATTCCGCGAGCTCAGGCGATGCCGCCGATGCCCCGAGCGCCAGGGTGTGCGCCCGCAAGAGCAACAGCGCGCGGACGATCTCCCCAGAAAGTGCAGGACCGACACCGACGGCGTGGCTGCGAAGCAAATTCTGCTGAAGGGCCCCGAGCTCGTCGGCCGCGATACGGGTCTCGCTGAGTGCCCCGAAACCAGTGTTCACGCCGTAGATGACCTCGCCACGGGCAAGTGCATCCTCGAGGTGATTCCTCGTACGACGAAGCTCATCACGGGCCGAGGGCGCAAGGACTGTGGTGGCGTGGTGACGAGCGACCCAGTGTACGTCGGCCAACTCGAGCGTGCGACCGATCACGACAGGTGCAAGAGGCTGCATCGGCGCCGGAGAGTACACCTCCCAAAGCCGCACCGGGCGAGCGTTGACCCCGCACTGGCCACCGTCTACGCTGGCGCAGTTATGAAGCGCTGCCCAGCGTGCGGCACGGTGTACTCCGTGACCCAGGGCTTCTGTCCAATGGATGGGGCCGCCCTCGCCGAAGACGCCGGGCTGACGCCGGTCACCGGGCCAGCAGGCTCGGTTGATAGTGCCGTGGTCTGGGATCCGCCGCGTGCGTCCGGCCCCGCGACGCGAATTGCCTTCTCACCGGTGTCTGGCCCCGGGACCACGGCCGGTGGTTTCGCCGTGCCTCCGCAAGCTCGCCCCGCACCCACAGGGCCCGAGGTCACGGTTGAGAACACCGGTCCTGCGGAGACGGGAACCGCGTTTATCCCTCCACTGGCGGCACCTGGCGCTGTCCGACCCTCGCCAGGCACCCCAGGGCCCGCGCGCACAGTGATGGCGTTCGTGCCGCCGAGCGCCCGAGACTCGCTCCCTCCGAGAGCCGCCCCTATTGAAGGGCCGCTTCACCCCGCGCCCGCCGGCAGCGGGGTCGGTCTTGCCTCCGTGCCCAGCGTCGCCGCCGTGGTGGACCGTACTTCCCAGGTCGACGGGGCTTTTTTTCCTGCAGGTGGCCTCGCCCGCCCACGTACCGATGGCTCCGCCCCGAGCTCGTGGGAAGAGTCGCTGCTCGGCCGCGTGCTCGACCAGCGGTACCGCATCGAAAGCTGCATCGGCGCTGGCGGCATGGGTGTCGTCTACAAGGCGACCCACGTCATCATTGACAAGCCCCTGGCCATCAAAATGTTGCGGGCCGAGGTCGCCAATCAGCCCGACGTCATCAAGCGCTTCCTGCTCGAGGCCCAGCTCGCGTCACGAGTGAAGCACCCAAACGTCGTCGACATCAGCGACTACGGCCAGATCGCCGGTCAGACCGCCTACTATGTGATGGAGTACCTGGTCGGCGAAACCCTCGCCCATCGCATCGACACCGCCGGCCGCATCGAGCCCGCGCTGGCCGTCGACATCGCCATCCAAACCGCTCAAGCATTGCAGGCCGCACACGCCGGCAAGATCATCCACCGCGACCTCAAGTCCGAGAACATCTTCCTGTGCGAGCGCCCCGACGGCGGTGTTCAGGCCAAGATCCTCGACTTTGGCATCGCCCGCATCCGCGACAAGAAGACCCGCCTCACCGCCATGGGCGCGTTGATCGGCACGCCTGCGTACATGTCCCCTGAGCAGGCTCAGGGCGCCGATGTCGACGAGCGAAGCGACCTTTACGCGCTCGGCGTGATCATGTTCGAGATGTTCGCCGGCCGTGTCCCCTTCAAGGCAGCGACGGTGGCGATGATCCTCAGCGCCCAGATCTTCGACGCTCCGCCCACGCTGCATGAAGTCGACGCCAGCGTCCCAGATCTCCCCAACCTCGAGCATGTCATCCACACGCTTCTGGCAAAAAACCGCGATGAGCGACCCCGTGATGCCACCGAGGTCATCCACCTGATCAAGACCGCAGCAGAGATCGACCTCGCACCGGCCGCGACAGCCGGGGCCGCGAGCAGCGGCGCCGCCAAGCGACGGCCCACCGTGACGATCGGCTCATGGTCGGTGGCTGAGAACCCATCCGGCCTCCAACGCGTGGACAATACTGCCCCACCGGTCGCGGGGGAGGCTCGAAGCACGCCCAAGCCTGACGCCGATCTCCTCGCCCCGCGCAAGGTCTCCGCATCGGGTCGGATCCAGCGGCGCCCAAGCGTGATCGTGCCGAGCGGCACCCCAGTCGAACGTATCGCGGCCCCGCCTCCAAGATCGCCGCTCACAGGCGAACAGGAGGTACGGCACTTTCCCACGGGGAGCAATCGAACGATACGCAGCTCCGGTCCGCCGATGCTCCTCGTCATCGCCGCCGCTGCCAGCATCGGCGCCGCGATCACCGTGACGCTCTACAAGGTGTGGCGGCGAAACCAGGTGCCGATCACCGCGGAACAGGTCGTCGAGCCGCCTGCAATGGCGATGACCCGCCTCAGCTTCGACTCAGAACCCGCCGGCGCCACCGTTTACACGGAGGCCGGCGAGCGTTGGGGGGTGACACCGTTCACCCACGAACTCGCAGCAACCAGCCCCGATCTGCGCGTCGTCTTCAAACTCGCAGGCCATGACGACGTCCGACTGGCTGTCACCGCCAGCGAAAGTACCCGTCACAAGGTCCTCCTGCGGCCGCGACTCGACGTACCTGCTCCTGCAGTGGCTCCAGCGCCGCCGGGGCTGTCGGCGGCGAACGGGCTCGGCACCGCGAGCGCTGAGAACCCACTGTCGAGCGAAGCCGCTTCGTCCCCCACGAAGGCGGCGCCCAAGACAACTTCATCGACCAAACCGGCGAAGACAAAGCCCGACGGCGCGTCCAAGACCACGGGACCGGCACCGGACGTGACGCCAGTGCCAGCGACGCCGCCCGACAGCGGAGAGCTCGACATGGGTGAGCTCAAGAACCCGTTTCGCAAGAAGTAGGCTAGCGTAGCAGCTGCAACGAGAACGAAGCCATGGTCGAAAGTCCGCAAACCAGATCTGCTGCTGTGACGATGCTGCGAGGCTCAGAGCCTGCATCTGCATCGCTCGGACTGGCCCCCGGCGAAACTCCAACGTTGGTGCCCACCACCGCTCCCGGGGCGGATGCTCCTGTCCTTTCGGACAGCCCCAAACCCTACGACTCGTCGGTCCTGCTAGCCGCGGTTCCTGCGCAAGAGCGCGACATCTCGGGCACGCTCCTGCTCGACCGCTACCGCTTGCTCAAGAAGCTCGGCGAGGGCGGCATGGGCACCGTCTATTTGGCGGAGCACGTCACGATCAAGAAGCGCTGCGCGATCAAGCTGCTCAACCCTGAATTCGCGCACAAGCACGATCTGGTCGAGCGCTTCCTTCAGGAGGCACGCGCGGCCTCGATGATCGCCCATGAGAACGTCGTCGAGATCACAGATTTCGGCGCCGCACCAAATGGATCGGTGTTCTTCGTCATGGAGATGTTGATCGGTGAGGACCTCGCCGAGACGATCAAACGTGAAGCTCCGCTCCCGTGGTCGCGAGTCGCTCCGATCGCTATGCAGATTTGTCGCGCCCTGGCAGCCGCACACAACAAGGGCATCGTCCATCGCGACATGAAGCCCGAGAATTGCTTCCGTGTGGAGCGACACGGCAACGCCGATTTCATCAAAGTGCTCGACTTTGGCATCGCCAAGGTTACGAGCGAAGATCCCGACGGAGCGGGCGGCCGCCTCACCAGCACCGGAATGATCTTTGGGACGCCGACCTACATGAGCCCTGAGCAGGCTCAAGGTCAGCGCGTCGACCACCGCTCTGACATCTACGCCCTCGGTGTCATCCTCTACGAACTGCTCACCGGCAAGGTCCCGTTCTCCGCCGATAACTTCATGGGGATCTTGACCAAGCACATGTTTGACGAGCCAGTGGCACCCAGTGTCGCAGCGCCGCACGCCGATATCAGCCTCGAGGTGGAGGCTATCGTGCTCAAGTGCTTGCAGAAGGACCGCGCCTTCCGCTTTCAAAGCATGGAAGAACTGTCGACGGCGATCCTCACCGTCGGCACCGGTGCGCGCCCGGTCACGGTGACGCCAGAAGCCCGTACCCGGCCGATCAGCGAAGGACGTCCCACGGCCTTCTTGACCCACGGCGACGCGTCGCCGCGAGCACGGGCCGCCGGTGAGGTGACCCTGGCCGACCCTCAGCGTTCCCCAGGACAGCGCCGGGGTCTGATGGTGGCATTGGCCGCAGGCATCGCAGTGGTCGCTGGCAGCGTGGTCACACTTCTCGCACTCAGCCAAGAGGATCCGCCCGCGGCTGTGGCGGGCCCAGTCGCAGTGGTCGCGCCGCCAACACAACCACCTGTGGGATCGGCTCGACCGGATGCGGCGCTCGCTCCGACACCGGACCCGCCACCGGTGCCACCGGCCGCCGAGCCCCGCATCTACGTCATCAGCAACGTTGCCGCTGCTGTGATCGATGCCAGCGATGGCAGCACCATCGGGAGCAGTGGCGAAGCGGGCTTCTTACTCCCGCGGGCGGGCGGGCCGCGCCATGTGATACTCCGCGCCAACGGCTACGAGGACCTGTCGCTCGACCTGGAGCCCACACCCGAGCGCCGCTTTGATGCCGAGCTGAAACCGAAGAAGCCGAGCATCGCCGTCAAATCAGGGAAGCCCAAGCCCGGCGAGACCAAGTCGCCCAAGCCAGACGACCCTACGCCCGCCACGCCAAAACTCGGCGACCCGAAACCCGGCGACCCCAAGCCCGTCGGCTCGATGGGCCTGAAGAACCCATTCGAGACCCGCAGCCCTGGGGGATGACGTGGGCGCTCACTTGGGCGAATAGATCGTGAACAGTTCGACGTCCGTCATGGCCACCAGGCGGTAGGCTTGCTCTCCCTCAAGGATCGGTATGGAGGTCGCAGGGAGCAACTCGCTCCGATCGATGTTGGCCTCGCTGCGTGTCTCCAGCAGTGCACGCCCCCCGGTCAGCATCACGAACATGTCCCGACGACCCTTGGTGGAGATGGCAACCTGCTCACCTGCCCGCACCCGCAGCACCTTCGCTGTGTACCCGACGGCCTGAGCCCACACGAATTCGCCGCCAAAGCTCCGCGCCTCGAAGGGGGCGGCATAGTCGTCGTCTGCCGGCGCCTCACTCTCGACAGCCTCGACCAGCTCATCCTCATCGGGTTGGTCCTTGTGCTCCATATCCCGAAGGATATCGCGGCCTGGCCGCGAATGGTGCGCCGAACTCCTCGCCGTCGCTCGATCGGGGAGAGTTCACGGGCTGTCGGGTTTCGAGGCCTCGGGCTTTGCCGCCCTTGAGGCCTCGGGTTTCGCGGCAGCGTTGTCCCTGCGCTTGCCGGGGGCCGGCTCGCCCTTGGCGATCTTGCCCTTGCCGTCTTTGGCCTTCACGGCATCGTCCGGCTTGCTGTTTTTGACCTTCGCGGCCTCACCCTCAGGGGGAGGCTCGGCGCTTGGCGCCTCAACGAATTCGTCGCCCACGGTTGTCCGTGCCTGCAGGCGCCGTGCGAGTGCTGCCTGGGCCCGCCGTGCCACATCCTGATCCCAGTTGTCGACGTTCCCGTCGCCGTTGGTGTCGTAGCCGACGCGGTCGATCTGCCCACGCACAAAGAAGGTGAAGGTGTCGGCTCGACCGTCGCGGTCGCGATCATGATCGATGCGTACGAGTTTGCCCTTGTCGTAGCGGCGCCAGGCGTCGACAAATCCGTCGTGATCGAGATCCTGCTCGTCGAGCTCGATCTTCCCGTCCTTGTAGGTCCGACCGAGATCGATTCGCCCGTCGTAGTCTTGATCGTACTGCTCGCGCACCAGGTCGCCGCGCTCGTCGTAGTGGAGAAAGGCGTCGAGTCGCCCATCACGGTCGAGGTCAGCCTGCTGGCAGCGGATCTTGCCGTCCTGAGCGCCGCCGGAGGTGAGCGTGACCAGATCGGCCCGGCCATCGCGGTCGAGATCCTGCTGCACCACACGCTTGCCGGCTGTGTCACAGTGTTCGCTGTCGATTCGCAGCGGGATCTGCGCAACCTTGCGAAGTGGCACCACAGGCTCGACCTGGGTCGCCGCCTTCATCGTCGCGGCCGCCGCCTCAGCTCCCTCGACCCCGCCGGGTTCGCTGTCTTTCGTCCCCGCGTTCGTCTTGCCCGCGCAGGCCGCCGCGAGCAGAAGCGCTGTCAGCGGCCAGGAGCGGGTAGGGGAGGTCAAGACCACATCACTTTAGGCGAAGCACCCCGCCGGCGGCAAGCTTCGTGCCGGCGCCCATGAGCCAGGCCGCCGAATGTGACCGTGCTCCTGGCTCTCGAGCGCCGAGGCGGTCGGTCTTGTGCTACGTGTGCGGACCCCTTTTTCGGGGCTCTCCTGGATCGCGCATGATTCACTCGTCCTCTCGTCTGACGGACCCTGCGGCCCCCGAACAGCCCACGATCCGCAGCTTCTGTATCATCGCCCACATCGATCATGGCAAGAGCACGCTCGCCGATCGCCTGATGGAGTTCACGGGCCTCCTCACTGCACGGGACAAGGCCACCCAGTACCTCGATCGCATGGAAATCGAGAAGGAGCGGGGCATCACGATCAAAGCTCAGGCTGTACGCATGAAGTACACCTACGAGGGCGTCGAGTACGCGCTCAACCTGATCGACACCCCCGGGCATGTCGACTTCGGCTACGAAGTCTCGCGCAGCCTGGCCGCCTGCGAGGGCGTCCTGCTCGTGGTTGATGCAGCGCAGGGCGTCGAGGCACAGACTCTGGCGAACGTCTACCTCGCCCTCGACGCCAATCTCGAGATCATCCCGGTCATCAACAAGATCGACCTGCCATCCGCCGACATCCCCGGCGTCAAGGCGCAGATCGAGGAGGCCGTTGGACTCGACACCTCCGAGGCTCTGCTGGTCTCTGCCAAGACTGGTGTCGGTATCGCCGAGCTGGTTGAGGCCATCATCCTGCGCATCCCGCCGCCCCGCGGCGACCGCAACGCGAAGGTCAGGGCACTCATCATCGACTCCTGGTGGGACAGCTACAAAGGCGTCGTCTCGATCGTCCGCGTGTTCTCGGGTGTCCTGCGCGCTGGCGATAAGATCAGGATGATGGCGACCGGGAAGCACCTCGATGTCATCGACGTCGGAGCCTTCGCCCCCGATATCAAGAGCTACCCCGATCTCGGCGCCGGCGAGGTAGGCTACCTGATCGCCAACATCAAGGAGGTCGCCGACTCCAAGGTGGGTGACACCGTCGCCGCCGCCGACGACCCAGACGCGGTCGCCCTCGACGGCTTCCAGGAGGTCCTGCCGATGGTGTTCGCCGGGGTGTTCCCGACCGACAACGCCGAGTACCCCGAGCTGCGCGACGCCCTGACCAAGCTGACCCTCAGCGACGCCAGCGTCACCTGGGAGCCGGAGAGCTCGGTCGCGCTGGGCTTCGGCTTCCGCCTCGGCTTCCTCGGCCTGCTGCACATGGAGATCATCCAGGAGCGGCTCGAGCGGGAGTACGACCTCGACATCATCACGACCGCGCCGAGCGTGAAGTATCAGGTCCACCTCAAGGACGGCACGATGATCGTGATCGACAACCCGGCGAAGATGCCGGACGTCGGTCAGTTCGAGTCGATCGACGAGCCGATGATCCTGGCCCGGATCCAGCTCCCGGAGGAGCACCTCGGGCCGATCATCAAGCTGTGCCAGGACCGCCGCGGCGTCCAGCTGGACCTCAAGTATCAGACCAGCAAGCGGGTCCAGCTGACCTACGAGCTGCCGCTCGCCGAGATCGTGTTCGGCTTCTACGACCAGCTCAAGAGCTACTCGCGCGGCTACGCCAAGCGTTCGGCATTGCCGCGCGACAAGACTCGTCAGAACTCGTACCCGGCACCCTGTGGAAGGTTGGCGACCACAAGGAGAATCGGCGCTC
>JBGAUO010000034.1:0-38192 GCA_044228605.1 Nannocystis sp.
TGGGGGGCGCGGGCGCGGGCGCGGGCGGCGAGCTCGGCTGGGCGGGCGGCGAGCTCGGCTCGGCGGTGGGCGGCGGGAGCGAGCGCGGCGGCGCGGGGGGGGGCGGGGCGCAGGCGACCAGCAGGGCGAGCAGGAAGATGGCCTTCGGGACAGGTCGTTCGCGGCTGGCCTTCGGGACAGGGTCCGGGGGACAGGTCGTTTGGGACATGTGTGCGGGGACAGGTCGAGGCACGGGTCACTCGTCGCTGCGGCCGGACCTGCGGGCGGCCTTGCGGTCGCGCTTGGCCTGCTTGTCCTCGACGGCCTGGATCCGCTTGGCCTGGAGGCGCTCGCTGGGGGCGCGGCCGGGGAGGGGGGCCTGCTCGTCGTGGTGCTCGGGGAAGCTGCCGGGGGCGGCCCCGAGCTCGAAGATGGCGACCTCGCGGCGGGCTCGCTCGCCGATGCGCAGGGGGATGACGGCGGCGCCGATGCCGGCGCCGACGTAGACGGCGCCGCGTGGCGGCGGTGCGGCGCGGGTGCCGTAGATGCCGTGGATGTAGCGGTGGCCGATGACGCGGCCGAGGGCGAGCTCGTTGAGCCGGGCGAGGGTGACCTGGCCGGCGTGGGTGTGGCCGGAGAGGACCAGGGAGACGCCGGCGGTCCACAGGCGGTCGGCCTCCTCGGCGATGTGGGAGAGGCCGAGGGTCGGGAGGTCGTCACGCAGGCCGCGGACGGCGGCTTGCCAGTCGGCGTGGCCGGTGTAGGCGTCGTCGAGGCCGACGACCTGGAGCTGCTGGTTGTGGATGCGGAGGGTGGTGTGGGCGTTGCCCAGGATCTGGGCGCCGGCGTGCTCGAGGGTGCGGCGGACCTCGGTGGCGCCGGACCAGTGGTCGTGGTTGCCGAGGACGCAGAGGACGGGGGCGTGGTAGCGGGCGATGAGCTCGCCGAGGGCGTCGAGGTAGAGCTGGCTGTGGCAGACGAAGTCGCCGGTGATGGCGACGAGGTCGGGGCTCTGCGCGTTGACGAGATCGACGGCGGCGTGCTGGACGGCCATCGGGGTGATGCGGCCGACGTGGATGTCGGTGACGTGGGCGACGCGGATCGGGCGGGTGAGGAGCTCGGTGTGGCGGGCCGGGCCGGCGAAGCGGCGCAGCTCGATATGGTCGCCGCCGTCGATGAGCTTGAGCGGGTTCCAGGTGCGGGCGCGGAGGATCCGGGCGGCGAGGCCGGCCTCGGGTGTGCCGTCGCGGGCGGGCGTGCGAGCCATGGAGCGGCAGTATAGCGGCCTGGTCTGGCTTCCCGGGGGGCGCAGGGGGCGCATGACCGCGCCGACGTGGGGGTGGGGGGCATGGACCTTGGTTGTTGGCGGTGATATGGGGCGTATGGGCGCGCGGAGGCGCCGACGATCCACCTCGTGGTCGGCCCATGAGCGCAGCACCGATCCCTCGCCCGGCGCGACGACTGCAGGCTTCGCGGCTCCTCGGGGCGACGATCATCGGCATCCTTGCCGAGCGGGTCGCGTCGGCGGCGGCGGGCAGCTACCTGGCGGTCTCGCTGACGCCGGGTCTCACGGCGGGGGCGCTGTACAGCCTGACGATGGCGGTGCTGGCGGTGCTCTGCTCGCTCGGGATCTTGACCGGGCGGCGCGTGGCGAGCCTGGCCTTCCCGCTGCTGTTGTCGATCAACATCGGCGTGTTTGTGCCGGTGCTGGCCCAGGACGCGCCGGTGGCGGCGGCGGTGATCCTGTGGAACCTGCTGCTGATCGGCGACTACCTGTTCTCGCTGAGCGTGCGCAACCCGCGGGCGCGGCGGGCCGAGGCGCACACGGCCGCGGCGACGTGGACGGCCCGCTACGGCGACGCGGCCCGGCACCTGTTGATGGTGTCGGTGCTGGCGACGATGGCGGTCGGCGGGTTTCGCCTGACACAGTCGTCGGCGGCGCTCTATCTGTGCCTGGGGCTCGACGCGGTGGTCGTGGCCGGGACGGCGCCGTTCATGTTCGCTGTGCTGCGGCAGCGGCGGCGTTATGCGATCGGGCTGGCGCTGCTGCTGGCGGTGATGTTGCCGCCGGCGCTGGGCAGCCCGCTGGCGCTGCTGGCGTTGCTGGGGGTGTACGCGGGCGTGGTGCTGGCGCTGATGTTGGGGCGCAGCCAGGTGTTCGCGGACCTGCTGCAGAGCTTCTACAACCGGCCGGCGCTGCTGATCTTGTCGACCTTCGGCATGCTCGCGGGCGCGGGGGCGCTGCTCTTGACCTTCCCGGCGGCGTCGGCGGGGTCGACCGCGGTGCCCTTCCTCGACGCGCTGTTCACGGCGATGAGCGCGACCTGCGTGACGGGGCTGATCGTGCTCGACACGCCGGTGGCGTTCTCGAGCTTCGGGCACGTGGTGATCTTGCTGCTGATCCAGCTCGGCGGGCTCGGGATCATGGTGCTGTCGACCTTCGCCACCGTGCTGCTCGGCGGGCGCCTGGCGCTGCGCGGGGAGCAGGCGCTCGAGGAGGTGCTGGACCTGGCGAGCCCGGGCTCGGCCTACGAGCTGACGCGCTTCATCGTGATCTCGACGCTGGCGATCGAGGCGCTGGGGGCGGTGCTGCTGGCGCTGTCGTACCACTACCACTACGGCTACGAGCCGCTCGAGGCGCTGTGGCGCGGCGGCTTTCACTCGGTGTCGGCGTTCTGCAACGCGGGCTTCTCGCTGTGGAGCGACTCGCTGATCCAGTTCCAGCGCGACGCGTTTGTGCAGGGGGTGCACATGGCGCTCATCATGCTCGGGGGGCTCGGCTTCTCGGTGCTGGCGGCGCTGTGGATGTCGGCGCGCGGGGTCCCGCGGCGCTGGTCGTTGCAGACGCGGATCGTGCTGATCATGTCGCTGGGGCTGATCGTCGGCGGATGGGCGCTGTACGCGATGACGGAGTGGGAGGCCTCGCTGGGCGGCTTCGCCGCGAGCGACAAGCTGCTGAACGCGCTGTTCCAGAGCGTCTCGCTGCGCACGGCCGGCTTCAACTCGGTGGACTACGCGGGCCTCGAGGGGGCGACGATCCTGATGATGGTGGTGTGGATGTTCGTCGGCGCGTCGCCGGGCAGCACCGGCGGCGGGATCAAGACGACGACCCTCGCGGTGATGTTGGCGGCGATCCCGGCGCTGATCCGCAATCAGCCGCGGGCGATGCTGATGCGCCGGACCATCCCTCACGACATCGTCTACCGGGCCGCGACGATCATGACCGTGGCGACGATGGTGGCGGTGGTCGGGACCTTCCTGCTGCTGGCGACACACAAGGAGATGAGCTTCGAGAAGGCGGCGTTTGAGGTGGTCAGCGCGCTGGCCACGGTGGGGCTCAGCATCGGCGCGACGGGCGAGTTGAACGCGACCGGCAAGTGGGTGATCATCTTGACGATGTTCATCGGACGAGTCGGACCGATCTCGCTCGCCCTGGCCCTGGGTTCGCCCAACGGCAGCCAGATCACATACCCCGAGGCGAAGGTCATGGTGGGCTGACGGCCCGCCGGAGGTAGTCATGAGCGGAGATTTTGCGGTCATCGGTCTCGGGCAGTTTGGTCGCGCAGTGGCGCTGTCGCTGGTGCGCGAGGGCGCGGCGGTGCTGGCGATCGACCAGCTGCAGGAGCGGGCGCAGATGGTCGAAGCGGAGGTCGACGCGGTGGCCTGCGCCGACGCGACCAACGAGCTGGCGCTGGAGGAGCTGGGGCTCGAGCGCATGAGCTGCGTGGTGGTGGCGATGGGGGCGCGGGCGCGGGAGACGTCGATCTTGACGACGGCGCTGCTGCGTCAGCGCGGGATCCCGCGCATCATCAGCCGCGCGGCCAACGAGCTGCACGGGCGGGTGCTGCTGGCCGTCGGGGCGCACGAGATCATCAACCCGGAGCTGCAGATGGGGCAGCGGCTGGCGCGTAACCTGGCCCATCCGACGATCCTCGAGCAGATCGCGCTCGACGAGAACACCAACCTGGTCGAGCTGGCGAACCCCGAGCAGTTCATCGGCAAGAGTATGGAGGAGCTCGACCTGCGCCGGCGCTACGGCATCGCGGTGGTGGCGGTGCGGCGCGCGGGCCAGGTGCTGCCGGCGATGGCCCCGGGGGACCGGCTCGAGCGCGGCGATCGCCTGATCGTGGTCGGGCCGCCGGCATCGGTGCGAAGGATCGCCAGCCTGGCGTGACGCAGGGGGCCCGATGACACTGCGTACGCGGATCTTGCTCGGCTACGGATACCTCATCGGCCTGCTGTTGCTCAGCGTGTCGGTGGCGGCGATCAACTCGCAGCGGGTGGCCGGCAGCGCCAAGCAGATCATCGAGCGGAACATCCGCAGCCTGACGCCGGCGATCACGATGCTCGAGCAGCTCGAGCGCCAGGACTCGGAGACCTTGTATGCGCTGCTGCACCCGACCACGGGCACCGGGCTCGACGTCGCGGAGAAGGGCTTCGAGGCGGCGCTGCTGGCCGCGGAGGACCTGAGCAGGGTGGGCGGCGACGAGCTCGACGGGCCGGCCCTGGCCGCGCTGCGCGAGCACTACGACATGTACCGCAAGGCCCGCGCCGAGCTGCTGTCGCGGGCGTTTGACGACTCGGTGTCGGCGGCCGAGGACTATCGTGGGGCGACGCAGACCGCGCTGCTGGTGCTCAAGGGCGAGCTCGACGCGTACGTGACGCGCAAGACGGAGGCCCTGCAGCAGGCCAACGATGAGGCGTCGCGCTCGGCGGTCGAGGGGGCGGTGCTGCTGGGCGTGATGGTGACGGTGGCGCTGCTTTCGCTCGGCTTCCTGTCGCGCAGCCTGCAGCGGGACGTGCTCGGCCGTCTGACCGAGGTGGGCCACGTGACCGAGGCGATCGCGGCCGGCGACCGGCGCCGGCGGGTCCGCGACTTCTATCAGGACGAGCTCGGGCTGGTCGCGCGACAGCTGAACGCGGCGCTCGATCGCCAGCACGAGCTCGAGTCACAGATGCAGGGGCGCCTGCTCGAACAGCGGCGGATCTTGGTCGGGTTGATGCACCAGTGGCCGACGCCTGCGGGCATGATCGGCATCGATGGTGAGCTGGTGGCGACGACGCTGACGCCGGAGGACGAGGCCGAGCTGCACCGCTTGACGCCGCGGGTGCGGGTCGCGGCGAAGGTGCTGATGACGCGCCGCTTCGTGAAGGCGGAGGAGCTGGCGGTCGACATCAAGGCGAGCGACGGGCGGCGCGTGGTCCAGATCCGGGCGCTCGCGTCGGGAGACAACCAGATCGCTGGCTGGCTGGCGAGTTTTGTCGATCCGCGGCAGATGTCCGAGCCCTCCGGCGTGACGACGATCCCGCGCGAGGCGAGCGGGCTGTTCCCGGTCGCGCCGGACCTCAGCGGGGCGCACCCGGTGCCGCGCGAGGCGAGCGGTGTGTTCCCGTTCGGGCCCGACCTGAGCTCGGCGGAGCAGCTGAACCTGGTGGCGCATACGGGGACGCGCGAGGAGAGCGGTCCGCTCGGGAGCGCCGAGAGCGGGGCCGCACGGCCCGTGGTCCGCGGGGTGAGCTCGTCGCTGGCGACGACGAGCGGCCCGCTGCGGGCGGCGGTGGGCGAGGGCAGCAGCGCGCGGCCGGTGTTCGTCGCGCCTGCGCATGGGGTGACCCCGGCGGTGGTGACCCCGGCGGTGGCGACCCCGGCGGTGGCGACCCCGGCGACCCCGGCGGTGGTTCCACCGGTGCGCGCGCCCACGACTTCGCGCGAATCCTCTTGAGGCCGCGCGGACGCCGTTCTTCTGGGCTTTGTCGCCCATCGCGGAGATTCCTCGGGGCTGGTGTACGATGCGCCCGGCGTGTGCACATGCACGCGGTGGAGGTAGCACTTGGCGACGACGACAAGGCGAACAAGCGGCAAGGGTAACGGCGCGGCGGAGATGATCGGCGACCTGAAGGCGAAGCTCGGGGGCCGCGGCGGCGGGTGGATGGACTGGGTGTGGATCGGCGGGGCCTCGATCGCGGTGCTGGCGGTGATGTTCGGGTCGTTCACGTCGATCGAGCCGGGCCAGGTGGCGGTGCGGGTCAACAACGTGACGGGTGGGCAGCTGACGGTGACGCAGCCGGGCCTGATCACGCGCCTGCCCTTCGGGATCCACTCGGTCTATGTGCTCGACGCGAGCCCGCAGACCTTCTCGATGCACGGGCAGAAGCAGACCGACGACCTGAACGTGGGCGAGCTGACGGTGCGCGCGAGCGACGGGTCGAACTTCCACTTCCAGGACACGACGATCATCTTCCAGATGATCGGCGACGAGGCGGCCAAGGTGATCCGCGACGGCGGGATCGACCGCGGCTACGTGCGGTGGATGCGGCCCTACGCGCGGGCGATCCTCCGCGACGAGTTCGGCAAGGAGTCGACGATCTCGGTCAGCAACCCGGCGAAATTCGGCGAGGCGACCGAGCGGGCCAAGGGCCGGCTCAACGAGCTGATCGGGGTGCACGGGCTGCAGGTGACGCAGATCGTGACGCCGCGGCCGCAGTTCACGGAGGACTACGAGAAGCTGATCGAGGAGCGCAACGGGGCCGGCAACCAGCTCGAGGTGATCAAGAGCAACCTGGCGGCGGCGCAGACGACCCGCGACCGCAAGCTGGCCGAGGTCAACCGCGACCAGAACCGGCTGATCCAGGAGAAGCGCACGGAGCTCGAGTCGGCGCTGGCGAGCGCGCTGGCCGAGCAGGCCAACAACACCCGCGAGGCCGACACCTACAAGATCTCGGCGATCGGGCAGGGCCAGGCGCTGCGCAGCGCGGCGACGCAGCAGGCGCAGGAGCTGCGCGGGCAGCTCGACGCCGACTACCGCAGCCGCAAGGCGGAGATCGACGCGTTCAAGACGCAGCCGGTCGAGCGGGTGATGGAGCGGCTGGGCGAGCGGCTCAAGGGCGTGACGATCGCCATCGAGCCGTGGGCGAGCGACGCTTCGCCGTCACGGGTGGAGATCGAGCAAGTGGCGGCTGGAGGTGGCAATTGAGCGCGATCACGAGGATGTCTCAGATCATCTGCCTGACGGCGGTCACGTTGCTGGTCGCGCCGACCTGCTTCATCAGCACCGTGCCGCTGGGGAACATCGGCGTGCGCAGCAGCAGCTTCTCGGGCGTGCTCGAGGCGGACCTCGAGCCGGGCTGGCACCTGAGCGTGGCGTCGATCCACAACCTGACGCTGCTGCCGAGCCGCTACCTGTTCCTCGACTACGGGACGGAGGACAACCAGAGCCTGCAGATCCGTACGCGCGACAACAACAACGTGTTTGTCGACGTGACGGTGCCGTACCGCATCAAGCCGGGCGAGGCGCACCTGATCATGAAGGCGGGTAACCACGTGCGGACCAACAACGACACGTATCGCTTCCAGCGGCTGGCGGCGGAGACGACGGTGTCGGTGCTGCGCGAGGACCTGGCCAACCTGACCTCGTCGGACTTCTACAACACGGACAAGCGGCTCGAGGTCGCGGCCGACACGCTGCGGGTGCTCAACGAGGAGCTGGCGCCGCTGCACCTCGAGGCGTCGGGGGTGCTGGTGCGGGCGGTGACCTTCCGGCCGGAGTACGAGGTGCAGCTGCAGGCGATCCAGCTCAACGAGCAGAACAAGCTGCTCGACGGGGCGCGCCAGAAGGTGGCGCAGCAGCAGCAGGAGCTCGACAACTTCGAGCTGAAGACCACGGCGCTGGCCAACGCGCGCCAGCAGGAGTGGATCAAGCAGCAGGCGGACCTCGAGCGGGCGTACCAGGTCGGCTTTGTCGTCGATCCAAACGGCGACCGAACGGTCGGGGCGGCGCGCAGGCAGCTGGCGGCGCTCACGGACGAGGAGCGGGAGAAGTTGCGCGTCGAGGCCGGCAAGGTGCTCGACATCGCCGACGTCGAAAAGATCACCGACGCGTATCTGCTGGGGATCCAGAACATCCAGGCCGAGACGCTCGAGTACAAGCAGCGGGTCACGGCCTCGGCGGACGGCATCTCGGGGCGCCTGAAGGCGGAGGGCGAGGCCGATGTCGCGGCGGTGCGCGGCGACTACGAGACGAAGATCAACGCGCTGCTCGGGAGCCCGGCCGGTCGGGCCTATGTGGCCTGGAAGACCGCGGAGAACGTGAGCTTCGCGTCGACCCTGACCTTCCAGAGCCGCGAGGGCGTGCCCTCGGTGCTGCGGCTGCGCAACTTCGCGCTGCAGTTCATGGGCGGGGGCTGAGGTCGTCGGGCCTGACCTGTGGGGCATGTCCTGCGGGACATGTCCTGCGGGACATGCTCGAAGAGCGGAGCTCAGGGGGGCGGCGGCGTAGGTGTGGGCGGGCGCATGTGCAGGAGCGGGGCGGCGGGCGGCTTGCCGGCCTCGCTGGGGGGCTTGGTCGGGGCGTGGGGCGCGGGTGGGAGGCCTGGTGTGCCGGCGATGGGCCCGCTGTGGTGCAGGCGGGGGTCCTGCGGCGGTTCGGGAGGGGGGACGGCGGCGGCCTTGAGGCGGGGATCGAGGGGCACGGTGACGTGCTGGTTCTTGAGCGAGCCGATGGCCTCGGGCTCGACGCGGACGATGCGTTCGGCGATGCGCTCGCCGGCGGTCTCGCGGACGACGACGGCGTAGTCACCGGGTGTGAAGACGCCGCGGAGGCTGTAGTTGCCCTGGGCATCGGTGGTGGCGTGGGCGATCACCGGGCCGGGGGCGGCAGGGTCGAAGACCGGGCCCGCGACGGCGTGAACGGTGACAGCGACGGCGGCGAGGCCGGTGCCAGGGTCGCCGGGTCCGCCCTCCGCGAGCACTTTGCCGGCGAGGTGGGTGACGCGGGCGCCGTTGGCGTCGGCGTAGGAGCAGCGGGCGGCGTCGGGCGAGACGTTGCCGTCACGCAGGGGCGGGAGGCGGCTGTTGGGGCAGGTGGACGGGGTGCCGTACGCGATCTCGCGGGGGAAGCGGTAGTGGCTGTTGGCGCGCGCGCCGGTGCAGGCGGGTCCGAGCGCGAGGAGGGCGGCGAGGGCGGCGAGCCGGCCGGCGATCGAGCCGGGCGACCGTCGGAGTAGGCGGCGCATCGCGGTCAGTGTGCCCGAAAGCCCGGAGATGCGGTTGACCGGCTCGCGCGCATGTGTTTCGCTGCGTGCGTATGGCGGACTTGCATGGAGATCCTCTTGGGATCGAGCTGCACAGTGGTGTGGGCCGGTTCATGAAGGCGGTGTACGGCTGGACGCTGGCTGGTCTGGCGCTGACCGCCGCGACGGCGGGGCTGCTCGGGCGCTCGCCGGAGTCGGTGGCGGCGCTGCGGGAGGCGCCGGGGGCGAGCCTGTTGTGGCCGGTGCTGGCTGTGCTGGCGCTGGCCTGCGGGACGCGGCTGCACCAACTTCAGCCGCGGCTGGCGCGGGTGGCCTTCCTGGGCTTTTCGGCGCTGTTTGGGGCCGCGCTGGCGTGGATCGGGGCGGTCACGGCGTTGACGCCGGGTCGGCTCGGAGTGGCTCTGGCGGTCGCTTGCGGGGCGTTCGTGGTGCTTGCCGTGTTCGGCAGCCGGACCCGGCGGGATCTCAGCAGTTGGGGCCCGGTGCTGATGGCGGCGCTGCTGGGCAGCATCATCGCGGTGGTCCTCGACCTCGGCGTGCTGCAAGAGACCGCGACGATCGGGCTCGACACCGGGCTCCAGGGGCTGCTGTGCGGGGTCTTCGCGGGGTTTGTCGCGCACGATACCCAGAAGATCAAGCAGATGTACCGCGCTCATGGGCCGCGGGATAATCTGGCGGTGGTGGGGGCGCTGAAGCTGTACCTCGACTTCGTGAACCTGCTGCTGGCGGCGCTGCGGCTGCTCGGTGGGTATCGTTGATGCTGACTTGACGCTGTTCGGCGGTCTTGCGCGGTGGCGCGATCGTGGCATTCTGGCCGCGATCGCGCACCCCGAGGATCACCATGCATCACGTGTCTCTGTGTTCCATCCTCCTCGCCGCGACGGCGCTGCTCGGCGCCTGCGGTGATGGCAAATCCAAGCCGAGCAAGATCGCCGCTGCCTTTGAGCACCAGGTCGACCCCAAGGGCGACGCCAAGGAGGCCGGTGAGGCGATGCGCAAGCTGAAGGAGAAGGTCGCGGCGGACGAGGAGGCGGCGGTGCTGGCTCAGATCGACAAGGTCACGGTACCGGCTGTTGATGTGCCCACTGACATCAAGGGGGCCTGTGCCGCGATGCGCGGGGCCTACGACCAGTTTGTGCAGAAGCGCCTGGCCAGCAACAAGGACGAGCTCGAGAAGTGGAAGGTGATGGGCGGCTACGACCTCGACAAGGCGGTCGAGGCCTGCCTTAGCAACAACCAGCCGAAGGTCGCGGCGTGTCAGACGAACGCGTTCGCGGAGGCCAAGGCCGACATCGGGCGCGACCGTGCGGAGAGCCTGCTGGCCACGTGCACCAAGAAGTTCGGCCAGCCTCTCGCGGCGGCGCCGGGTGGGCCGGGCAAGGCCCAGGGCTGACCCTTCGCCCGTTGTGAGCGTGTGGCGTTTACGCGCATGGGCGGTTATGGTTGGGGATCATGGATCCCCGCCGACTCTTCTTGCCCGTTGCGCTCGTCGGTTGTGATCCGGGCGGAGCTGTCCCGGAAGACAGGTCGAACGCCTCCGAGGAGGTCGCGGAGGACCGTGGTGCGCCGCGAGGGATGATGTTGGAGGGGCCGGGCGGGTGGACGACGCCGACACCCGGGCCGCTCGCGGCGATCAAGGCGCCGCTGCCGGGGGCGTACTGTCAGATCAACGTCAACGGGGTCCTGCACGACACCGAGACGGACTACGTCCCGCATGTGGTCCAGTGCGAGAACGGTGGCGCCAACTTCGAGGCGCTCAAGGCCCAGGCGATCGCGGCGCGCTCGGTGGCGTATTACGCGATGGCCAACGACGGGAAGATCTGCGACGGGCAGGGCTGCCAGGTCTACTCGTGTGACGCCCAGCCGACCCAGGCGCAGCTCGACGCCGCCGAGGCCACGGCGGGCCAGTACCTTTCGTTCAACGGCTGGCTCACCTACGCCTTCTACGTGGCCGGTGACCCCAACACGGCGGCGCCGAGCTGTGTCGATACGGACAATGCGAGCGTGTCGGCGACCGAGAAGTGGGTGACCTTTAACAACGGCAAGACCGGCTACGACGTCGACCAGACGGCGCTGGGGTTCAAATTCCCGGAAGACCTCAATTCGCCAGGGTACGGGCAGAACCGCGGGTGCATGTCGCAATGGGGGGCGCGCTGTCAGGAGAACAAGCTCGGGAAGAACAGCACCGATATTCTCAAGTTCTACTTCGGCGCGGACATCCAGATCTTGCAGGCGGAGGGGGCATGCGTCGTGCCGCCGAATCAGGCCGCGACCGGGTCGCTCGACGAGGTGAGCTGCACGCAGGTGCGCGGGTGGGCTTTCGACGCGGACAGCGGCGCGGCGGCGATCGACGCCAAGATCAGCTTCGGAGCGCCGCTCGGCGATCCGGCGGCGGTGACGATCACACGCCCGGCGAACGAGCAGCGTGATGACCTGTGCGACGTGCTGGGCAGCTGCACGCACGGGTTTACGCAGGTCCCGGTGCCACGCTCGCTGCTCGACAGCCAGCCGCACCCGGTGCACGCGTACGCGATCGATCCGCAGGCCGAGGCTGTCGAGCTGGCGGGCAGCGCGAAGCCTCTGAATTGTCCCCCGCCCGCGCTGCCGGGCGGCGTCCGCCGGCTGACCAGCCCGGAGGTGATCGCCGGGTGGCTGTTCGATCCGTTCTGGCAGATGGCGCGGGTCGATGATCCGACGCTGAACGCGATCGCGGAGTGGAAGCCGGTGCCGCTGTCGCCGCTGCTGATGCGTGTCGAGGGCGATCCGGCGGTGTGGTTGTCCGACAGCGGGTTTCGCCGGCACATCCCGAGCCCGGAGGTGGCGGCGGCGTGGCGACTCGACCTCAACACGGCCGTGGTGTGGGCGCTCGAGGACCTGATGATGGTGCCGGAGGGCACGCCGGTGCGGCCCGAGCCGTTCCTGGTCTCCGGGCCGGGGCCGGCGGTGTATTTGCTCGACGATCCGCAGTGCCCGGTCGGCGGCGACGAGAACGATCCACAGTGTCCGGCGCCGGACCCGAGCGGTGGGAGCGACGGGAGCACGAGTGGGTCGGGCGGTGGCAGCGAGGGAGGGAGCGCGCCAACCGAGGGGTGGGCCGGGTCCGAGGCTGGGAGCAACGGCGAGGCGAGCGGGCCGGATGCCGGCGGAGCATGGGACAGCGGTCCGGCGCTGCCGCCGGGCTACGGTGAGGAGCAGGGGTGCAGCGTCGATCGCGGGGAGCGGGGGGCGCCGCTGATGATCGTCGTCGTGGGTCTGTGCTGGCGTAGACGGCGGGCGCGCGCCCGCTAACGAAGGTCCGCGAGCGGCGCTGCGAGGCTCGACCTGGTTGTGGTGGACCTGCCGCTGGACGAGGAAATTGCCAAGGGGCCGGGCGCTTGTCGCGTCCGGCCCCGCAGTGGCGTTTGGGAGGGCCCGGGGGCGCTTAATCGCGGCTGCTCAGCGACATGACGAACTGCAGGATGTACCAGAACATCAGGGCGACCGAGGCGAACAGGGTCAGCGCGGCGGCCACATAGGCCTGCGGGTGGTAGTGCCGCATGATGTTCGAGGTGTCGTACAGGATGTAGCAGGCCGACAGCGCGATCATGAAGACGACAAACAGGATGCCGAGCTGGAAGCCGAACAGCATGCTGAAGATGATGAGGCCCAGGGCACCGAGGCTGAGGATCGCCAGGGCGCCGCGCATCCACGAGAAGTCCTTCTTGGTCACCATGACGATGCCGGTGAGGGCCGCGAAGATCGCGAGGGTGCTGACGCCGGCGGTCATGATGACGTCCGGGCCGCCGTAGTACTGGGCGATGAGCAGCAGCGGCATGAAGACGACGGCCTCGGCGACCACGTAGAGCCCGAGTCCGAGGTACTGCATCGGCCTGCTGGTGGCGTGGCGGGCCCAGTAGTCGGCGATCCAGCTGACGCCGACGAACATGAGGAGCACCAGCCACCAGGTCTGCAGCATGCCGATGGCCATCTGCTGCATGGCGGTGCTCTGGAGGAACACGTACTCCAGGCCCACGAACGCGGCGATCGCCCCGGCGAGGTGCAGGTAGGTGCGCTCGATGAACTTGGCGCGCTCGGCCGAAGCATCCACGGCGGCGCCGGTGCCGGCCTGGTTGGGGTAGTAAGACTGCTGTTGCTGGTTGATGCTCACGGAGTCCTCCAGGGCGCGAGGCGCCCGCGACGGCCAAATTAGCGTCCCGGAGGGCGGGGGGCAAGATCGAGAGCGGCGTTTACAGGGCGGCGTGGGGGCGGTAGGTACGGTGCCGATGGCGAAAAAGCGCGATCCGATCGGGCCGTTGATGGACTTGAACGTCGGGCGTCACCCGCTGACCAAGTTGCAACGGCTGGCCAATGCGATGAAGGCCGGGAAGGTTCCGCTGACGGCCCTCGACGAGACGGTGACGGTGGATGCGCACACGGGGGTCGTCACGCGCATGATGGCGCTGTGTGGGCAGTGCGAGGGGCCGTGCTGTAGCACCCTGCGCATCCCGATCACGAAGAGCGACGCGAAGCGGCTGGCCGCGAACCTGAAGACCACCGTGGCTCGCCTGCCGCTGCTGGGAAAAGACGGACTGGAGGACGAGCAGGACGATCTGGCGGGCTATCTGTCGAAGGGCGCGAGCCCGTGCCCGTACTTCGACCGCGGGTGTTCGGTGCACAGCTTCCGGCCGGACGTGTGCCGCAGCTTTGGGCTCCACCACTGCATCGGCACGGGCAGCTTCGTGCCCGTCGGACGCCTGCGCGCGGCGTCGGGGGCGGGCGTCTGAGCGACGTGGCGGTGTCGGTGCGCGGGCTGTGCAAGCAGTTCGCGGTGCCCCGGCGCGAGGCGGGGCTGCGGGCCGCGCTGCGGGCGCTGTTTCGCCGCGAGTACACACATGTGAAGGCGGTGACGGATCTGTCCTTCACGCTGGCGCCGGGGGAGCGGGTCGGCTTCCTCGGGCCCAACGGGGCTGGCAAGACGACGACGCTGAAGATGTTGTCGGGGCTGCTTTATCCGAGCGCGGGCGAGCTGCGCGTGGTGGGGCAAGTGCCGGCGGAGCGGCAGCCGGAGTTCTTGCGTTCGATCAGCCTGGTGATGGGTCAGAAGCGGCAGCTGAGCTGGGATCTGCCGGCCGTCGACAGCTTCGAGTTTAACCGGGTGGTGTTCGACATCGACGCGCGCGACTACCGGCGGCGGCTTGATGAGCTCGTGACCCTGCTGGCGGTGACCGAGGTGATGCGCCGACCGGTGCGGCAGCTGAGCCTCGGCGAGCGGATGAAGTGTGAGCTGGTGGCGGCGCTGCTGCACGCGCCGCAGATCTTGTTCCTCGATGAGCCGACGATCGGGATGGACGTGGCGATGCAGTTGGCGGTCCGCGAGTTTATCCGCGCTTACAACACGGAACACGGGGCGACCGTGATCTTGACGAGCCACTACATGGAGGACGTGGCGGCCTTGTGTCCCCGGATCTTGGTGATCGATGGGGGACAGCTGCGCTTTGACGGGAGCATCGAGGCGCTGACGCGGCGGATCCGTCCGCTGCGGCGGCTCAGCGTGCGGGCGCAGTTGCCGGCGCGAGAGCAGCTGGCCGAGCTCGGCAGCGTGGCCGAGCTCGAGGGCGATCGCGTGAGCCTGGACGTCGAGCCGGGGCGGGTCGCGGAGGTGGTCCTGGCGCTGCTCGCGTTGCCGGCGGCGCAGGACCTGTCGGTTCAAGATGCGCCGCTCGAGGAGGTGATGCGCGAGCTGTTCCGTGGGACCGCGGCGGAGCCTGGCGCATGAGCCAGGTCGAACGGGACATGTCGCGAAGGACAGGCATGGCAGCGACGCTTCGCCGCGGCGTGCGGGTGCTGGGGGCGCTGTGGCGGATCGGGCTGGCGGAGGCGGTGGCGTACCGGGCGGCGATGCTGGTGTGGATCTTGACGACCACCTTCCCGCTGGTGTCGCTGGCGCTGTGGCACAGCCTGGCGGCGCAGGGGCCTGTCGGCGACTATGGGCGGGCCGACTTTGTCGCCTACTTCGTGGCGGCGTTTCTGATCCGGCAGCTGACTGCGAGCTGGGTGGTCTGGGATCTCTCGGCGCAGATCGCCAGCGGGGACCTGAGCGTCTTGCTGATGCGGCCGGTGCACCCGCTGCTGCATCACGTGATGCAGAACGTCGCCGCGTTGCCGGTGCGGATGCTGCTGGCGGTGCCGCTCGGGGTGGTGGTGCTGGTGCTCGCGGGTGGGCTTGCGGTGGAGGCCGGGCCGGGTCTGTGGCTGGTGCCGGTGGCGGTGACGCTGGCGTGGCTGCTCAACCTCGCGGTGCAGACCTGTGTCGCGTGCCTGGCGTTCTGGGTGACCTCGTCGACGGCGCTGTTCGAGGTGTGGCTCGGGCTCTACATGGTGCTGTCGGGCTACGCCGTGCCGACAAGCCTGTTCCCGACGGGTCTCGCTGCGCTGGTGCGATACCTGCCGTTCCACGCGACGCTGGGTTTTCCCGTGGAGCTGACGATCGGGCGGCTGTCGGGGCCGGAGATCGCCGCAGGATTCGCGGTCCAGGCCGTGTGGCTGATCGTGTTCGGCGGGCTGGCGTTGTGGCTGTGGCGCCGTGGTTTGCGCAGCTACGGGGCGGTGGGGGCTTGAGGTTCGGGTACTACCTGCGGCTGGTCGGCGGGCAACTGCGCATGAGCGTGTTGGCGGCGCTGCAGTATCGGCTCGGGTTCTGGACGCAGGGGGTGCTCGGGATCTTGTGGAGCGCGCTCGGCATGGCGCCGCTGCTGGTGGCGGCCTCGCGCCTGGATTCGGTGGCTGGATGGGCGCCGGCCGAGCTGTTGCTGCTGACCGGCTGCTTCATGACGATCATGGGGCTGTGGAGCGCGCTGCTCGGGCCGGCGTTGACCGCGAGCATGAATCACATCCGCCGCGGGACCCTCGACTATGTGTTGCTGCGCCCGGCGGACGCGCTGGTGTTGTGCCTGATCACCGAGTTTGCGCCGTGGTCGCTGGTCGAGACGCTCGGCGGCGTGCTGCTGTGCACCGGGGCGCTGATCCAGCTGGGACGTGCGCCCGGAGCCGGCGAATTGTTGGCGGCGTTCGGGCTCGGGCTCGCGGGGCTGTTGGCCCTGTACGCGCTCGGAGTTTTGGTGCTGTGCGCGAGTTTCCGGGCGCTGCAGTTGCAGAACCTGACCTTCCTGATGGAGGCCGTGCTGGACTTCGGGCGCTGGCCGGCGCAGGTGTTTCGCGGCGCGCTGCGGGTGGTGTTCACCTACGTCGTGCCGCTGGCGGTGATGACGACGTACCCCGCGCAGGCGCTGCTCGGTAAGCTTGACGCGGCGACGGTGGCGGCTGCGCTGGTGACGAGTTTGGGGCTGATGGCCGTCGCGCGGCTGCTATGGACGAGGGCACTGCGTGGGTACTCGTCGGCTTCGAGCTAGACCCGATCGTGGCCAGATTGCGCAACTCACGCGACGCTGATCCTCGTGAGATCGGAGGAAACGCGGCGTTGGTGGCGTGGAACGGTAACATCCCGCTGCGGTGTCACGTTGTGCCGACTGGCGCCTCGCGCCGGGTAGCTCTCAAACTCAGAGGATTTCTCATGAACATTCGGAACTGGATCGTTGCCCTGGCGCTGCTGCCGGGCTGCGGAGATGACAAGGGCGACACGGACGGCAGCACGGGGTCGACCGGTGACAGCGCGACCGGCACGACGAGCGAGCCGACCACCGGTGGCAACGGCGACGACCCGGCTGTGGTGCCCCCGATCACCGGCATGGCCGACATGACGGCATGGTTGAACGCCGGCCACTACAAGATGTGGAACTGCGAGACGGCCGCGCACGCCGCCATCCCGATCTCCCCGCACGGCATGCAGCGCATCTGCACGAACGACATCCTCAGCAGCCACGACACGCCGGACGAGTATCCGGTCGACTCGTCTGCGGTGAAGGAGCTCTACGACGCCAACGGTGCCAACATCGTCGGCTACGCCGTTTACCGCCACATCAAGGCCGGGACCACGGGCGACACCTGGTACTGGTACGAGGTCGTGCCCGCGGACTCGATGGCGCCTCACGACGCGAACGGCATCGTCGCTGACGGCCTCGGCGATTCGGGTCCGGCCAAGGATATCTGCGTCGGCTGTCATATGGCGGCCGGTATCGACGCCGACCACCCCGGCCACGACTTCGTCTACACGCAGATCAAGTAGGCCTCGCTGCGCTAGACGCAACAACGCGAGCCCCGTCGGACCTTTTCGGCGGGGCTCGCCTCGTTCAGCGAGGCGCTACGTCTTGGCGTCGGCGCACTCGGCCTTCTTCTCCGGGCCGCACTCGCAGGACTTGCCGCCGATGCCGCCGCAGGAGCCGCGCAGGGTCTTGCCGGCGAAGATGGCCCCAACCGCCATGCCGAGCATGACCGCGCCGAGGACACCGATGGTGAGCAGGATCGTGGTCATGGCGGGTCCAGGTTGGCCGCAACGCCCAGGGGATGCAAGCCGGCGAGGGCCGGGCTGTCCTGCTCGCGCAGCGTGCCGTCGGTCTGGCGGACGAGGAAGAGGGCGGGGATGGACCGCTTCGTGGCGAGCTCGAGGCCGGCGTCGGGGCCGAGGACGTTGAGGGCGGTGGCCCAGCCGTCGGCCAGCATGGCGCTGGGTTGGAGGACGCTCACGGAGGCGAGGCGGTGGGCGATGGGCCGCTTGCTGCGAGGGTCGATCGTGTGCGAGCGGCGGACGCCGTCGACCTCGTAGTAGTTGCGGTAGTCGCCCGAGGTGGCGAGGGCCTGGTCGGTGACGGGCAGCATGCGCTGGACGACGCCACCCTGGGTGTCGGGGCGCTCGACGCCGAGGCGCCAGGGGCCGCCGTGAGCCGCATGCCCGCTGGCCAGGATCTCCCCGCCGACGTCGACGAGGGTGCGGGTGAAGCCGAGGTCCTTGAGGCGCGCGGCGATGCGGTCGGCGGCGTGGCCGGGGGCGATCGCGGAGAGCTCGATGCGCAGGAGCGGCGTGTCTTTCTGCAAGGTGTTGTTGGTGAGATCGACCGTGAGGTGCTGCCAGCCGACCGAGGGGGCGAGGGCGTCGAGCTCGGCCTGGGTGGGCTCGGGGGCGTTGAGCTCGCGGCCCTTGGGACCGAAGCCCCACGCGGCGATGAGGGGACTGACGGTGATGTCGAAGGCGCCGTCGCTGGCCGCGCTGATCTGGTTGGCGGCCTGGACGACCTCGAGGAAGCCGCGGGAGGCCGGGAAGGGGGTGGTCTGCGCGTGGGCGTTGAAGCGCGATATCTCCGAGTCGCTGCGCCAGGTCGACATCTGACGGTCGACCTCGGCGAGCTCCTCGGCGATGGCGGCCTCGATGCTGCGCTGCTCGGCCTCGCTCAGAGGCGCGACCACGGTGACCTTGTAGGTCGTGCCCATGGTCGGGCCGCTGAAGGTGAGCGATGGCGTTTGTGTGGGGTCAGCCTGCTCGAGGCCGGGAGGGCGCGGCCAGGCGCTGAGGGCCACGAAGCCGACGAGCAAGAGCGGGAGCAGGACCTTCGCCCTGCTCCCGTACTTCTCCCTCAAGGGATCCGACATCGACCTCCCGCGGGGGATCCGAGGTCAACCACCGAAGTCGTCCATCATGATGTTCTCGGGCTCGACGCCGAGATCGATGAGCATCTTGGTGACGGCGACGTTCATCATCGGCGGGCCGCAGATGTAGAACTCGCAGTCCTCGGGGGCCGGGTGGTTCTTGAGGTAGTTCTCGAACAGCACCTGGTGGATGAAGCCCTTGTAGCCGGTCCAGTTGTCCTCGGGCTTGGGCTCCGAGAGGGCGAGGTGCCACTTGAAGTTCGGGAACTCCTTGGCGATGGCGTCGAACTCCTCGACGTAGAAGGCCTCGCGCATCGAGCGGGCGCCGTACCAGAAGCTGACCTTGCGGTCGGTCTTGACGCGCTTGAACTGGTCGAAGATGTGCGAGCGCATCGGCGCCATGCCGGCGCCGCCGCCGATGAACACCATCTCGTTCTTGGTGTCCCGGGCGAAGAACTCGCCGAAGGGGCCCGAGATGGTGACCTCGTCGCCGGGCTTCCGGCTGTAGATGAACGAGGACATGATGCCGGGAGGGGCGTCGGGGAGCTTCGGAGGCGGCGTGGCGATGCGGACGTTCAGCATGATGATGCCGTACTCCTCCGGGTAGTTCGCCATCGAGTAGGCGCGCGTGACGGTCTCGGTGACCGTGGAGACGTAGCGCCAGAGGTTGTACTTGTCCCACTCGTCGCGGTACTGGTCCTCGATGATCATGTCCGAGTACTTCGCCACGTGCGGCGGGCACTCGATCTGGATGTAGCCGCCGGCACGGAAGGGGACGACCTCGCCCTCGGGGAGGGACAGGACGAACTCCTTGATGAAGGTGGCGACGCCGTTGTTGGACTTGACGTGGCACTTCCACTTGCGCACGCCGAAGACCTCGGCGTGGACCTCGATCTCCATGTCCTGCTTGACCTTGACCTGGCAGGACAGGCGGCAGCCCTCGCGGGCCTCGCCCTTGGAGATGTAGCCGAGCTCGGTCGGGTTGATGCTGCCGCCGCCGCTCTTGACGACGACCTTGCAGACGCCGCACGAGCCCTTGCCGCCGCAAGCGGAGGGGATGAAGATCTTGTTGCTCGCCAGGGTGTTGAGCAGCGTATTGCCGGCGGGCACCCGCAGCGAGTGGGCGGGGTCGTGGTTGATGCCGATCGTGACGGCCTCGCTGTTGACCAGCTTGGCCTTCGCGGCCAGGAGGACAAACACCAGGGCCAGGATCACGAACGTGAACATCGCCACGCCGAGGATGATGATGGTGGACATGGCGGTGATCCCCTAGAGCTGGATGCCGGAGAAGGCGAGGAAGCCGATGGCCATGAGGCCAGCGAGGATGAAGGCGATGCCGAGGCCGCGCAGGCCGTGCGGGACGTTGCTGTAGCGCATCTTCTCGCGGATGGCCGCGAGCGCGACGATGGCCATGGCCCAGCCGATGCCGGAGCCGATGCCGTAGACCGCTGCCTCGCCGAAGTTGTACTCGCGCTGCTCCATGAAGAGCGAGGCGCCGAGGATGGCGCAGTTGACGGCGATGAGCGGGAGGAACACGCCGAGCGCCGCGTAGAGCTTCGGCGCGAAGCGGTCGACCGCCATCTCGACGACCTGGACGACGGCGGCGATGGTGCCGATCTGGACCAGGAAGGAGAGGAAGCTGAGGTCGACGGTGGCGAGGTCTGGGGAGATCCAGGCCAGGGCGCCCTCGCGCAGCAGCGAGGCGAGGATCAGCTGGTTGAGCGGGACGCAGACCGCGAGCACGAAGATGACGGCGGCGCCGAGGCCGATGGCGGTCTCGACCTTCTTCGACACGGCGAGGAAGGAGCACATGCCCAGGAAGAAGGCCAGGGCCATGTTCTCGACGAAGATCGACTTGACCGCGATGTTGAGGAGATGCTCGAACATGGGGTTACTCCTTCTCCATCTGGGCGGGCTTGGCGGTGCGCAGGACCCAGATCATGACGCCGATCAGGAAGAAGGCCGAGGGCGGCATGAGCATCATGCCATTGGTGTAGTACCAGCCGCCGTCGTTGGTGGTCTGGAAGATCTCGATGCCGAACAGCTTGCCGGAGCCGAACAGCTCGCGGACAAAGCCGATGCCCATCAGCACCATGCTGTAGCCGAGGCCGTTGCCGATGCCGTCGAGGAACGAGATGCCGGGCTTGTTGGCCATCGCGTAGGCCTCGGCGCGGCCCATGACGATGCAGTTGGTGATGATGAGGCCGACGAAGACCGACAGCTGCTTGCTGATCTCGAAGACGAAGGCCTTGAGGATCTGGTCGGTGACGATCACCAGCGAGGCGATCACCGTCAGCTGGACGATGATGCGGATGCTGTTGGGGATGTAGTTGCGGATCAGGCTGATCGCCAGGTTGGAGAAGGCGGTCACGACCGTGAGGCCGATCGACATGACGAGCGCCGTCTCGAGCTTGGTGGTCACCGCCAGGGCCGAGCAGATGCCGAGCACCTGCAGGGCGATGGGGTTGTTGTTGAAGAGGGGGTCGAAGAGGACGCCCTTGGTCTGCTTGTCCATGGTGTCAGCTCCTCCCCTGGGACGCCTTGAACTTGGCCATGTAGGGGCCGAAGCCGTCCTTGCCGAACCAGAACTTCATCAGGTTGGTGACGCCGTTGCTGGTGATGGTGGCGCCCGAGAGACCGTCGACGTGATGAGGGTCGGTCTTCGGGTCGCCGGCGCGGCCCTTGATGACGGTGAGGGCGGGCTGGCCCTTGTCGTCGTAGATCTTGCGGCCCGGCCACAGGGCCTTCCACTTGGGGTTGTCGACCTCGCCGCCTAGGCCGGGGGTCTCGGCGTGGGCGTAAAAGGTGATGCCCTTGATGGTGTTGGCGTCCTTGTCGACGGCGAGGTAGCCGTAGAGCACCGACCACAGGCCGTAGCCCTCGATCGGCAGGATCAGCATGTCGGTCTTGCCGTCCTTGAGGACGTGGTAGACGAGGGCGTTGTTGGGCAGCCGGAACACCTTGGCGGCGTTCTCGGGGGCGGCGGTGCTGGTGGCCGGGTCTTTTTGTGCGCGGCGCTGGTCGAAGGTCTCGGCCTTGATGGCCTTGTCCTCGGCGCCGGTCTTGAGGTTGATGACCTCGCGGCGGATGTTCTTGGTGAACAGGCCGGTGACCTCGTCGGGGCTGACCTGCTGGCCGGGCTTCATCAGGCCGGCGACCAGGAGGACCTGCTTTTGCTGGTCCAGGACCTTGTTCTCGGCCTGCCTTGGCGCGAGGGCCACGGCGGCCCCGGCGACGCCGATGCCGCAGAGGACGCACACGGCGACGGCGAAGCCGATCGTGTAGCCAGTACTATCGCGTGCCATAGAGAGCCATCCTCCGCTTGATGTTGGCCTGGACGATGAAGTAGTCGATGAGCGGGGCGAACATGTTCATGAACAGGATCGCCAGCATCATGCCCTCGGGGTAGGCCGGGTTGATGACCCGGACCAGGACGACCATGACGCCGATGCCGAAGCCGTAGAAGACCTTGCCCCACGCGGTGAAGGCCGAGGAGACCGGGTCGGTGGCCATGAAGACCATGCCGAAGGCCCAGCCGCCGAGCACGAAGTGCCACAGCGGCGGGAGGCCGAACATGCTGTTGGTCTCCGAGCCGATGGCGTTGAGCAGCGCGGCCATGCCGAGCGTACCGAGGGTGACGCCGAACATGGTCCGCCACGAGCCGACCCCCGTCAGGATCAGGATGGCTGCGCCGATCAGGCAGGCGAGGGTCGAGGTCTCGCCCATCGAGCCCGGGACCAGGCCGACGAAGGCCGACCACCAGTCCCAGTGGCCCATCATCGCCGGGGTGTCGGCGGCCGCCTGCGCGAGCGCGGTGGCGCCGGAGAGGCCGTCGGCCTTGGCGAGGTCGGCGGCGATCCAGGGCCCGTCGCCCGAGATCTGGCCCGGGTAGGCGAAGAACAGGAAGGCGCGGGCGACCAGGGCGGGGTTGAGCACGTTCATGCCGGTGCCGCCGAAGACCTCCTTGCCGATGACGACGCCGAAGATGATGCCCAGCGCGACCTGCCACAGCGGGATCGTGGGCGGCAGTGTCAGCGGGAACAGCAGGCCGGTGACGAGGAAGCCCTCGTTGATCTCGTGCTTGCGGACGATCGCGAAGAGGACCTCGGCGTGGCCGCCGATCAGCATCGTGACGGCGTAGACCGGCAGGAAGTAGATCGCGCCGTGGATCATGCAGGCGAGGATGCTGCCTGGATCGAAGGCGAAGCCGAGCGCGGTGTAGAGCCAGGTCTGCCAGTTGGCCAGCGCGCTGGCGCCGTGGGCGATCGCGTTGTTGGCCTGGAAGCCGGTGTTGTACATGGCGAACAACACACACGGCAGCAGGGCGATCACGACGGTGATCATCATGCGCTTGAGGTCGATCGCGTCGCGCACGTGCGAGGACGCCTGGGTGACGTCCTTCGGGGTGTAGAGGAAGGTGTCGGTCGCCTCGTAGAGCGGGTAGAGCTTCTCGAGCTTGCCGCCCTTGTGGAACGGCTTCTCGGCCTTGTCGAGCAGGTTTCGCAGGAACTGCATGGGTGTCAGCCCTCTTTCTCGATCTCGCTGAGGTTCTTGCGGAGGACGACCCCGAAGTCGGCCTTGCCGGGATCGACGAAGGTGCAGAGCGCCAGGTCCTCTTCGTCGAGCTCGAGCGCGCCGAGCTGGATCGCGCGGTCGGTGTCGCCGACGAGGAGGGAGCGCAGCAGGAAGGTCGGGTGGATGTCGAGCGGCATGACCCGCTCGTACATGCCGATCGGCACCATGGCCCGCGGGGAGCCGTTGGTGGTCGTGGTCATGGCGAACTTCTTGCCGAAGAGTTTGCCGAGGAAGCCGAAGTAGACCGGGATGATGGAGAACTTGCCGGCGCCGGGGGCGAGCCAGCCGAGCAGCTCGCGCTGGCGGCCCTCGAGCAGGGCGGAGACCTGATTGTGGTAGCGGCCGAGGTAGCCGAGGGTCTCGCCGCTGGCGGTGCGTCCCGAGAGGACCGAGCCGGAGATGACGCGGTTCTCGCCGGGTGCGAGCTCGCCGGCGGTGAGCTCGTCGATGCTGGCGCCGAGCTGGGTCTCGAGCAGGCGTGGGCGCTGGACGACCGGGCCGGCGAGGCTGATGACGCGGCGGGGGTCGAGCTTGCCGGTGGAGAAGAGGACGCCGACGGCGACGACGTCCTGGTAGCCGATGTGCCAGACGACGCGCTCACGGTCGACCGGCGCGAGCATGTGGATGTGGGTGCCGACGTTGCCGGCCGGGTGGAGGCCGTCGAAGTCCTCGACCTGGACCCCGGCGGGGGCGTCGATCTGCAGCTTGCTGGACTTGCAGAGGTAGGTCTTGGGGGCGAGCTTGCTGAGGACCGCGAGGCCGCGCTTGAAGTCGGCCTCCTTGCCCTTGAGCACGGTGGCCACGTCGGGGGCGTGGGGGTTGGTGTCGACGGCGGTGACAAACAGGGCGCGGGGGCTGCCGTCGGGGCTGGGCACGCGCGAGAAGGGGCGCATGCGCAGGGCGGTCCACAGGCCCGACTCGAGCAGGAGGGCCTTGACCGAGTCGGCGCTGGCGTCGGCGCTGGCGCTGTAGCTGGCGAAGGTGACCTGGTCGTCGGAGCCGTCGGGCTCGATGACGAGGGCCTGGAAGGCCCGCTTCTCGCCGCGGTGGATCGCCACGACCTGGCCGGCGACGGGGGCGGTGAAGCGCACGCCGGGGGCCTTGCGGTCCTCGAACAGGAGTTGGCCCCGCTGGACGCGGTCGCCGACCTTGGCCTCCATCTTGGGCTTCATGCCGACGTAGTCGGCGCCGAGCAGGGCGACGCGGCGGAGCTTGGGCCCCGAAGCGATGGTCTGCTGTGGGTCGCCAGCGATGGGCAGGTCGAGCCCCTTCGTGATGCGGTGTGCTGCCATGGAGACCAGTGTCCTCAGTGCCTCATCGAGGCGGTGAACGGCCGCTTTGCCGCAGCAAAGACCACGCCGGTACCACGCTTTGAGGCGTGCAAATACTATGTTCTCGCCGGTTTGCGGCGCGCGGGATAGCGGCCGTGCGCGTGCGGGTCATCACGCCTCCGCCGCGGGGGTTTGTGCCGCGGATGGCAAGCGGTCGTAGCGCATGTTGCGGCGCGCAGGTGCGAAGCCGGCCAGGCGGATGTGGGTCTCGACCTGGTCGCTGGTCATCATGAAGTGGGCGCCTGCGGTCGAGACCACGTTCTCCTCGATCATGATCGAGCCGAAGTCGTTGGCGCCGAAGCGCAGGGCGACCTCGCCGATCTCCGGGCCGAGGGTTGGCCAGGACACCTGAAGGTTCGGGATGTTGTCGAGGTAGAGGCGGGCAAGTGCCTGGATTCGCAGGTATCGCAGCGGGCTCGTGTCGTCGCGCAGCTTGAGCCGGGTGCCTTCGGCCTGGAACGGCCAGGTGATGAAGGCGGTGAAGCCGTGGGTGTCGTCCTGGAGGCGGCGGAGGCGGTCCATGTGGTGGAGCAGCTGTTCGGAGCTCTCCTGGAAGCCGAAGACCATGGTGGCGGTGGTCTTCATGCCGAGCTCGTGGGCTTCGCGCATGACGGCGAGCCATTCGTCGGCGGTGTTTTTGAAGGGGGAGATGCGGGTGCGGATCTCGTCGTCGAGGATCTCGGCGCCGCCGCCGGGGAGGGAGTCCATGCCGGCCGCGCGCAGGCGGATCAGGACCTCGCGGATCGGGAGGTCCTCGAGCTCGGCGATGTGGATGATCTCGGTGGGGGAGAGGGCGTGGAGGGCGAGCTTGAAGTTTTGTTTGGTCCAGCGGAACAGGTCCTCGTAGTAGGCGAGGCCGAGGGCGGGGTTGAGGCCGCCTTGCAGGAGGATCTGGACGCCGCCGAGGGACTCGGTCTCGCGGAACTTCTCGGTCAGGGTTTCGCGGCTGAGCACGTAGCCGTCAGGGGCCCCGGGTGGTGTGTAGAAATTGCAGAACTTGCAGCGGGTTACGCACACATTGGTGTAGTTGACGTTGCGGTCGACGATGTAGGTGACGACGCCGTCCGGGTGGAGGGTTTTGCGGCGCTGGTCGGCGGCGGCGCCGAGGGCGTTGAGGTCGGCGTTTTCGTAGAGGAAGATCCCCTCGGCGAGATCGAGGCGGCCGCCGGCGGCGGCGCGGGTGAGCAGCTCGTCGACCTGCATGGCCGGTCGCGGCCGACGGGCGAGCTGGAGGGCCTCGGGGGGGCCGCCGCCGGCAAAGCGAACGTGGATGGTGTCGCCGTCGGCGAGGCCGGGGATCTGGACCAGGCCGGTGTCACGGATGCGGGTGAGGAATTCGACCAGGCCCTCGCGCTCCTTGGTGCTGAGGCTGTAGCGGATCGAGCGCCGGAGGTAGTTGGCGTAGGCGTTCTCGGAGAGGAGGACGGCGTCCGGGTCGGCGGTGATGCGCGACTGGCGATAGGCGCGGGCGAGGTCCTCGGCGTGTTTGAGGCCGTACTCGCGGGCTTTTTGCAGGGCGGTGACGTGGGCGGGGGTGAGGAGGCCGGGGCGAGCGGCCCAGAAGGCGAACACGAAGGGGAGGCCGGTGGTGGCCTGCCAGAGGTTGCCGAGGTCGTGGACATGGGGGCCGGAGAGCCCGAGGGCGGCGTCGCCGATGATGAGGGCGGCGTCGCGGCCGCGGACGCGGGCGAGGCCTTCGCGGTGGGGGGCCGTGACGAACTCGGGGTGGACGCCGCGGGCGGCGAGCAAGATCTGGACGAGCAGGGCGGAGCTACGGGAGGCGCTGTCGAGGTGGACGCGGGCGATCTGCTCGAGCGGGACCTCGGCGACGAGGACGACGGAGAGGACGGGGCCGCGGCAGCCGATGCCGACCTCGGGGACGACCTCCCACTCGGGGTGGGCTGCGTAGGCGCCGACCGGGACGAGGGCCACGTCGCACTCGCCGGCTTCGAGCTGGCGGGCGCATTCGGAGGGCAGGGCGGTGACGACCTCGAAGAGCGGCTGGCCGTGCTCGTCGAGGAACTTGGGGGCGCCGGGCAGGTGTTCGCCCGTCAGCGGGTGGACGAGCGGCCAGGAGTTGAGGAAGGAGACGGCGCAGACTCGCAGCGGCATGGCGCGGCGATTGTAAGGGACGGGGGCGGGTGCGGCGAGGCGTGCGACGACCGGGTCGCGGGCGATCGTGGGGGGCCGATCGTGGTGGGGGCGATCGTCGGGGGGGCGATCGTGGTCGGCCGCGGCGTCAGCAGGGGCCGGTCTTCTTCAAGGTGATGCCGAGCTGGGCGGCCTTGCAGGCGTTGGCGTAGGTCTTGTTGTTGCAGCCGCAGACGGGCTTCCAGGCGCCCGAACAGACCACTGGCCGGGCCTCACAGGCGCCCGTCAGGGCGCAACCGCCGGTCGCCTTGGCGCAGTACTCGCTGCCCGCGCACTCGGCGTTGCTCGTGCAACTCGGGGGCGGGCAGGTGCCGGAGAAGTCGACGTTCTGCTTGACCGCTGCGGCCTCGCAGCTGTTGCTGAAGTCGAGGCCGTCGCAGCTGCACACGGGCGCGCGGACCTCGTCACAGGCCGCGGGCACGGGGGTGCACACGCCCTCGCGGCCGCACATGCCCTCGCCGGTGGCGCAGTACTCCTCGACGACACACTCCTTGCTGGAGAAGCATGGCCCGCCCGGCACCGGCTCGCCCTCACGTTCGAGGGCCGCGGGTGCGCCAGCATCGGGCTGCGAATCGCAGCCCGCGACGGCGAAACAGAACACCAGAGACAAACAGCTCCACCCACCTAGCTTCGCACGCATCACCCACCTCCATCTGCCAGCGGCGCGAGGCGCCGCACTTCGCACCATACGCCAGAGCGAGGCCATGGAGCGAGAAATCTTTTCGGGGGGGAAGCAGCCACAGCGTGGTGTCTGCAGACCGAGAGAAGACAGGGACACTGACACTGACACTGACACTGACACTGACACCGACGCCGACTGGCATGAGGCGCCGTCGGCTGCGGACGGCGGCGATCGTGGTCATCACGATCGTGGTCTCGTGGTGCGCCGCTCGTGCGCAAGTTTGGCGCTGCCACGCGTGCTCGTGCGACGAAGGTCCGCGGAGGGGTACGGGGCCGGGCGCACTAACGGCCGCTGCAATGCGGGGCGCGGGGCGTTAGCCTCGGAGCGTGCGGTGGGGTGGGGTCTTCTTGGGGATGGTCTTGGTTGGCTGCAGCCAACCGAACCCGTGGTTTGTGCTGCTGAGCGACGGGTCGACCAGCGACACGAGCGAGGGGACGAGCGAGACGGGTCAGGGTACGAGCAGCACGAGCGCCGGAGCGACGAGCGTCGTGTCGAGCGGGAGCGAGACCGGGGTCGTCGCTTCGAGCGGGAGCGAGACGGCGGACACAGGCACGAGCATCGGGGAGTCGACGAGCACGAGCGACGGGTCCTCGAGCACGGGGAGTACGGGGAGCACCGGCACCAGCGGTGGGCCGCCCGAGGAGGAGCTGCTCTACGATCTGTGGGAGATGTGCCCGCAGGCGGTGTGGAACGCGGAGGGCTTCAAGAACAAGGAGCTGCCGTGTACGGTCGGACCGCCGCCGCCGTCGCCCTGGGCGGGGCATCTGCCGGTGCCATACATGCTGGAGATGAAGGTGCTGGCCGAGGTGCCCTATCCCGGCATCGGCAATGTGGTGATCGGCAAGTACAGCGCGCTGGTGTTGGAGGGCAAGAACTCGCCGGTGATGCGGGCGGTGCTGGTGTGTCCGGCGCCGGGGCCCTGCGAGATCGCGGCGGCGGTCTACGCGGAGGTCGACGGCGTCAACGTCGTGGGCGCGTACCAGGATGCGGTGCTGTCGACGGGGGAGGAGCTGCAGTTCGAGGTCGACCTGTCGCCGATCAACGACGGCACGCCTTTCGCCATCGTGGTGACGCTGGAGTCGAAGTCCGACGCGCCGTCGAGCCACGGCCTGTGGTTGCGGCCGCGGATCGTGGCGATGCCGTAGCCGCGATCAGGCAGTGAGCCCGAGCTCGAGCGCGAGGGCGTGGGCGAGGGCGTCGTAGTCGCGGTCGTGGTTGTAGAGCTGGGCGGAGATGCGGATGAGTCGGCGGGGCGGGGCGGGCCAGGTGGGGATCGGGACCTCGATGTGGTGGCGCTCGTAGAGGCGCAGCTGCAGCGGGTCGGCGTGGAAGGCGGAGGCGATGGCGACGGCGCTGTCGGGGATCGGGAGGGCGGCGAGGTTGCCGAGCATGCTGTCGGGGGCGGGCGGGCGGACGCCGAGGGCGGCGGCGAGGCGGTCGCGGCCGCGCAGCAGCTGGGCGTGGTTTCTGGCGCGGACTTCGGGCCAGCCGCCGGGCAGCAGCTCGCCGAGCCAGCGGATCGCGGGGGCGACACACAGCCAGGGGCTCGGGTCGTCGGTGCCGGTCCAGTCGAACTCCTCCCACAGGGCCGGGCGGGCGCGGGTGGAGGTGTAGCCGTGGCTGATGACGCCGGGGTGGAGGTGGTGCTGGCGATCGCGGCGGACGTGCAGCATGGCGGCGCCCTTGGGCGCGCAGACCCACTTGTGGAAGTTGCCGGTGTAGTAGGCGGCGCCGAGCTCGTCGAGGGCGAGGGGGAGCATGCCGGGGGCGTGGGCGCCGTCGACGAGGGTGTCGACGCCACGTTCGCTGAGGGCGCGGACGATGTCTGCGATCGGGAAGACGAGGCCGGTGGGGCTGGTGATGTGATCGACGAGGGCGAGGCGGGTGCGATCGCTGACGCCGGCCAGGAGGGCGGCGACGACCTGATCGGGGTGGTCGATCGGGAAGGGGACGGGGACGATCACCAGGCGGGCGCCGCTGCGGCTGCACAGGTGCTGCAGGGCGTTGCGGCAGGCGCCGTAGACGTGGTCGGTGGTGAGCAGCTCGTCGCCGGGTTGGAAGCGCAGGGAGCCGAGCACGGCGTTGACGCCGGCGGTGGCGTTGCGGACAAACACGAGGTCGTCGGGGCGGGCGCCGACAAACGCGGCGACTTCCTCGCGGGCGCGGTCGAGCAGGGGGCCGAGGGTGTGGATGAAGAAGTGGACCGGCTCGCGCTCGATGAGGGCCCGCAGGCGATCCTGTTCGCCGAGGATCTCGCGCGGACAGGCGCCGAAGGAGCCGTGGTTGAGGAAGACGACCGCGGGGTCGAGGGTCCAGTGAGCGCGGAGATCGTCCGCCGTCGGCCGCATGCCGGCGAGTATACTGCCGGCGATGCTGCGCACGGTCGTCCGTAACACCTTCGGGCTGGCTTTGCGGGTGTTCTTCCGCCGGATCGAGATCGTCGGGGCGGAGCGGGTGCCGGCGACGGGGCCGGTGATCTTCGTGCTCAATCACCCGAACGCGCTGATCGACCCGGTGTTCCTGCTGTGCCGGGCGCCGCGGCCGGTGTCGTTCCTGGCCAAGGCGCCGCTGTTCAAGATGCCGGTGCTGGGGTTTCTGGTGCGGGCCTTCGACTCGATCCCGGTCTACCGCAAGCAGGACGAGGGCGGGTCGGTCGACAACCAGGCGACCTTCCGGCGGGCGCGCGAGCTGCTGCAGCGGGGGCAGACGGTGGCGATCTTCCCGGAGGGGACCTCGCACAGCGACCCGCGCATGAAGCCGATCAAGACGGGGGCGGCCCGCATCGCCCTGGCGACCGGGCTGGCGGACCTGACGATCGTGCCGGCGGGGCTCTACTACGTCAACAAGGCGAAGTTTCGCAGCGACGCGCTGGTGGTCTACGGGGAGCCGTTTGCGGTGACGCCGGCGGCGTCGGAGGCGGGCGAGCCACCGGCGGCGGCGGTGCAGGCGTTGACGGCCCGCATCGAGGCGGCGCTCGGGGCGGTGATCTTGCAGGCGGACCAGGCCGAGGCGCTGGCGCTGGTCGACCGGGTGAGCCGGATCGTCGCGGCGAGCAGCGAGGCGCCGTGGACCCTGGCCGAGGGCTTCGAGCTGCGGCGGCGGGTGATGGCCGGGTACACGCGACTGCGAGAAGAGGACCCGGCGGCGGTGGCGGAGGTGCGTGCGCGGGTGGAGCGTTATGAGAACGACCTGGCGGCGCTGGGGATGTCGGCGGACCACTACAAGCCGGCGGACTTCACGGTGCTGGGGAGCGTGCGCTACGCGCTGCGGAGCGCGGCGAGCCTGGGCCTGCTGCTGCCGCTGGCGCTGCTGGGGACGACGCTGCACCTGCCGATCTACTTCTTGATCGACCTGATCGCGCGGCGCATCGCGCGGGAGGACATGGACATGCCGGCGACGATCAAGCTGCTGGCGGCGATGCTGTTGTATCCGCTGGGGTGGATCGGCTTCGCGGTGGCGGCGGGGCTCCTGTGGGGCTGGCCGGCGGGGGCGCTGGCGGGGCTGCTGGCGCCGATCAGCGCGGCGGCGGCGTTGTGGTTTCGCGAGCGCTTTGCGACGGTCGGGGCGGCGGCCCGCGGGCTCTTGCTGTTCGTGACGCGGCGCAACGTGCTGGCGCGGCTGCACGGCGATCGCATGGCGATCCGGGCGGCGATCGTCGAGCTGGCGCGGCGGGTCGAGGCCTGAGGCTGGCGCTTGGGACAGGTCGGGTTGCGAGCTGTCTGAAAGGTCAGGTCGGCGGCGCGGGCTCGGTCGGCGGGGCGGCGTCGGCGGCGGGCAAGGGCACGGCGTGCAGGGCCTTGAGGTGGGCCTCCTCGGCGGCGAGGCGCTCGCCGGGTTTGGCGATGGTGCCGACGACGTCGCCGCCGCAGCGGGGGCAGACCTTGCTGGTGAGGGTGAGCGGGCCGCCGCACTTGGGCTCGCTGCAGCGGCGGTCGCGGAACAGGCGGCCGAGGCCGAGGCCGGCGAGGCCGAGGCCGGCGGCGATGACGGCGATGTTGCTCATGCCGACACCCTGGTCGGGGGACATCCGCGAGAGCACGCCGCCGAGCATGAGGGCGCCCATGAAGAGCACGCGGCCGAGGCGGGGGGCCATGCTGCGGTCGACCAGGAAGACGGGCTTGCCGAGGTTCATGCCGGCGACGCCGCGGTCCTCGTCGCGGCGGGTCTCGGGCTCGGCCTCGGGTTCGCGCGGGAGGGGGGCGGTGAGGGCGGCGAGCGAGGGGGGCGCGGGCCAGTGGTCCTTCGCGGCGACGCCGAGCTGGGTGCCGATCGGTGGGTCCATGCGCTCGATGGCGGCGAAGCTGTGGCGGAAAAAGGCGGCCTGGTTGGCCTGGAGGGCGCGGGCGAGGCGTTGACGCTCGGCCCGGCCCTCGCCGCGCACGTGGACCTGGACGGCGAGGAGGAAGCAGACGGCCTGCGGCGGGAGGCTGCCGAGGCGCAGGGGGACGCGGCGGTTTTGGACGGCGCCGGTGGTGCTGCGGGTGGTGAAGCGGAGGGCGGCGTCGGCGGTGAGGAGGCCAAAGCCGAGGTAGACGGCGCCGACGTCGATGCGCGGGTCGTAGGCGTCGCTGACGGGGAGGTTGTGGGCGAGGCGATGGACGTGGGCGACGACGCGGGCGCAGGCGGCGACGAGGCTGACGGGGTCGGCCATGGCGCTGGCCTCGACGCCGACCTCGAGCTCGCCGGCGGGGCCCTGGCCCTTGTAGCTGGCGAGCCAGACGACCAGCTCCTGGGCGCCACGCGGGGTGACGGGCTTGCCGAGGACCTCGCCGCGAAGGGAGGGTTCGGCGTCGTAGATGCGTACGCCGATGCGCAGCTCGGAGAGGCCGGCGTAGCCGCACAGACGGGTGATCAGGCGGCGCACGCTGCCCTCACCGCCGCCCCAGGGGTCGGGGAAGTAGCGGGCGCTCGGCTCGACGAGCAGGCTGGTGGCGAGCGGGCCGGGGCCGAGCGCGACGATCAGCGCCCGCAGCTGGTCTTGCAGCCAGCGGCGATCGTCCTGCGGCGGGAGCATCAGCCCGTCCTCGCCCTGTTCTGGCCCGACCATGGCGCTGCTGTCTACCACGAGTGGCGCCACGTCTGTCGCCTGTGAGCTGGCGCGAGATGTGCCTTGAAACCGCAGCACGGGGGTATCATCCGCGGCCGCATGCGCCGCCTCACCCTCTCATGCTCCTCCGTCGCACTCCTGGGCCTGTTGGCCTGCGCTCCGAAGGCGCCAAGCAGCCCGCCCGCGGTGGCTCACGCGCCGGGGGCTCCGGCGGCCAAGCCGACACCTGTCTCGAAGGACAGCAGCGCGAAGGCCGAGCCCGAGGCGCCGAAGTGGGACGTGAACGACCCGCCGGGGGAGGAGTTGGAGGTCAAGTTGGACGTCCGCGAGGGCACGTGGATGGCGCTCGACGTGAGCCCGGACGGGCGCGAGCTGGTGTTCGACCTGCTCGGGGACCTGTACCTGCTGCCGATCGCGGGCGGTGAGGCGCGGGCGCTGACGCAGGGGCTGGCGTGGGACATGCAGCCGCGGTTTAGTCCGGATGGGCAGTGGATCGCGTTCACCAGCGATCGTGGCGGCGGCGACAACGTGTGGGTGCTGCCGCGGGCCGGCGGCGAGGCGAAGCAGGTCACCAAGGAGGACTTTCGCCTGGTGAACAGCCCGGTGTGGTCGCCCGACGGGAACTACATCGCGGTGCGCAAACACTTCACCAAGCACCGCAGCCTCGGCACCGGTGAGATCTGGCTGTATCACGTGAGCGGCGGCAAGGGCGTGCCGATGACCGAGAAGGTCAACGATCAGAAGGATGTCGGCGAGCCGGCGTTCTCGCCCGACGGGGCGTTTGTCTACTACAGCCTCGACAACACGCCGGGCGCGAGCTTCGAGTACAACAAGGACCCGTACGGGGAGATCTACGCGATCAAGCGGCTCGAGCGGGCCAGCGGGCGCATCGAGAAGCTGGTCGGGGGACCCGGCGGGGCGGCCCGGCCGACGCCGTCGCCGGACGGCAAGTCGCTGGCGTTCATCCGCCGGATCGGCGGCACCGGGGGCGCGCCGGACAAGACGACGCTGATGGTGCGCGAGCTCGAGTCCGGGGCGGAGCGGCCGGTGTTCGCGGGGCTCGACCGCGACCTGCAGGAGACCTGGGCGATCCACGGGGTGTACCCGGCGATCGCGTGGACCCCGGACAGCCGCGAGCTGGTGTTCTGGGCGGCGGGCAAGCTGTGGCGCACGCGCGCGGACGGCAGCCAGGCGGCGCCGGGCGAGATTCCCTTCCACGTGAGCGCGACGCGCAAGCAGGCGCCGGCGCTGCGCTTCCCGGTCGAGGTGGCGCCGCGCGAGGTCGACGTGAAGGCGCTGCGCGGGGTGGCGGTGAGCCCCGACGGCAAGCGGGTGGTGTATCAGGCGCTCGGCCACCTGTACGTTCGGACCTTGCCCGAAGGACAGGCGAAGCGGCTGACGAAGCAGAGCGATCACTTCGAGCAGGACCCGGCGTTCTCGCGCGACGGCAAGCAGATCGTGTTCACGACCTGGGACGACCAGGCGCTCGGCAGCGTGCGCACGATCGCGGCGGCGGGCGGCAAGGAGCGGGTGATCAGCGATCGCCCGGGCCACTACGTGACGCCGCAGTGGAGCCCGGACGGCAAGCAGGTGGTGGTCTCGCGGATCGGCGGCGGCTGGACGCGCTCGCCGACCTGGTCGCAGGAGCAGGGGATCTACGCGATCGACGTGAAGACCGCGAAGGCGCGCCTGGTGATCCGGGACGGGGCCGAGCCGCACTTCGGGGCGGACGGCGAGCGGATGTTCTTCGCCAGCTACGGCGACGACAAGGTGGAGCTGCGCAGCGTGGAGCTGGACGGCAGCGACGAGCGCACGCACGTGAAGACCGAGGGGGCGATGCGCCTGCGGGTGTCGCCGGACGGGCGCTGGCTGGCGTGGACGGAGGGTTTTGCCGCGCTGATCACCCCGCTGCCGCCGACGGGGCGGACGGTCGAGCTGGGGCCGAAGGCGGACGGGCTGCCGATCGCGCGGGTGAGCCGCGACGCGGGGGAGCACGTGCAGTGGTCGGGTGACAGCGCGCGCCTGCACTGGTCGCTCGGGCCGGAGCTGTACACACGCGAGCTCAAGGACGCGTTCGCGTTTGTGGCCGGGGCGCCGGCGGAGCTGCCGAAGCCGGCGGAGAAGGGCGCGCCGATCGGCTTCAAGGCGCCCGCGGCGGCGCCGACGGGGACGCGGGCGATCGTCGGCGCGCGGGTGATCACGATGCGCGGCGACGAGGTGATCGAGGCGGCGACGATCGTGATCACGGGCGACCGCATCACCGCGATCGGGCCGATGGCACAGGTGGCGGTGCCGGCGGGGGCCGAGGTGATCAAGGCCGAGGGGAAGACGATCATCCCGGGGCTCATCGACGTGCACGCGCACGGGAGCCAGGGCGAGGACGGCATCACGCCGGAGCAGAACTGGCTGCACTACGCGCAGCTGGCCTTCGGGGTGACGACGGTGCACGACCCGAGCAACGACACCTCGGCGATCTTCGCGGCCAGCGAGATGCAGCGGGCCGGGGCGGTGGTCGGGCCGCGGATCTTCTCGACCGGGACGATCCTCTACGGGGCGCAGGCGCCGTTCAAGGCCGAGGTGGCGAACCTCGAGGACGCGCGCGGGCACCTGCGCCGGCTCAAGGCGATCGGGGCGTTCTCGGTGAAGAGCTACAACCAGCCGCGCCGCGAGCAGCGGCAGCAGGTGGTGGCGGCGGCGCGCGAGCTCGGGATGATGGTGGTGCCGGAGGGCGGCGCGCTGTTCCACCACAACATGACGATGGTCGCGGACGGGCACACGGGGGTCGAGCACGCGCTGCCGATCGCCAACGTGTACGCCGACGTGAAGCAGTTCTGGGGCGCGAGCAAGGTCGGCTACACGCCGACGCTGGGCGTAGCCTACGGGGGCCTCGGCGGCGAGAACTACTGGTACGCGAAGACGCAGGTGTGGGAGGACAGCCGGCTGCGCCGCTTCGTCCCGGCCTTCGCGTTCGAGCCGCGGGCCCGGCGTCCGCAGCAGGCGGCCGACAACGACTGGAACCACGTGCGCGCGGCGACGCTGGCGAAGCAGCTGCTCGACGCGGGCGTGTCGGTGCAGCTCGGGGCGCACGGCCAGCGCGAGGGGCTGGCGGCGCACTGGGAGCTGTGGATGTTCGCGCAGGGGGGGATGACGGCGCTCGAGGCGTTACGCGCGAGCACGCTCGCAGGGGCGCGCTACCTCGGCCTGGACCGGGACATCGGCTCGCTCGAGGTGGGCAAGTTGGCGGACCTGGCGATCCTCGATCGCGATCCACGGACCGACATCCGGGCGACGCGGCAGGTGGCGATGGTGATGCTCGGGGGGCAGCTGTTTGATGCCGGGACGATGGCGGAGATCGGCGGGGCGAAGCGGGTGCCGGCGCCGTTCTACTTCGCCGAGGGGCGCACGACGGGCGGGAAGCCGCCGGCGCATGCGGTGTGCGGGGGGCACGGGACGCACTGAGGGGCTTCGTGCTCTTCGGGCGTGGCGGGCTTCGGGTGCGTGGCGGGCATCGCGGGCATCGCGGGCATCGCGGGCATCGTGGGCATCGCGGGCATCGCGGGCATCGCGGGCATCGCGTGGCAGCGCGGGCATCGCGGGTGGCAGCGTGGGCTTCGCGTGGCAGCGCGGGCTTCGCGGGTGGAAGCGCGGGGCGAGGCTTCATGGGTCCGGCGGGGGGAGGGGCCGACGCTCTGGGTCCCTCCGCCGGCTGGTGCCCTCCGACGCACGTGCTCGGCGCATGGGCTTCGCTGTGGCACCTGTCTCTTCGGACAGGGTGGCGCGCTGCGGTGACTGTGCGCCTGCGCGCGAGCGTCGGCCTCCGCCCAGCCGGCGTCCCACGCTGTCGGCCCCTCACCCGCCGGGCGGACATCGTCGGCGCCCCGCTTGTGTCCGCGCGGGAGTTGTTGCCAGTGCGTACGCATGCACGGGCGGACATTGTCGCCGCCCGATCACCACGGGAGAGATTGCCTGGGCGTACGAATGTATGTTCGCGCGCACGTGCGCATGTGCGCACAGGGGCTCGTAGCGGGGCGCTGACGATGTCCGCTCCGGCGGAAGAGGGGCCGTCGCGGGGGACACAGGCGGAGGGCCCCGGCGAGTCAGGCGCGCAGGCGCGTCAACATCGAGACACCGCCAGCATGAGCGCATGACAGGGTGAGCTCGAAGCCGACGAGCGCCGAGCACCTGGCTCGACGGGAGGTGCCGCCGTCGTGAGGGACCCGCAGCCGGCGGCCCCTCCCCCGCCGGACCCATGCCGCCTCGCCCCGCGCTCCCACTCGCGAAGCCCGCGACCGCCCGCGACCGCAAAGCGCCCGCGACCGCCCGCGAGCGACCGCGACCGACACGCGCGATCACGCCAGTTCCCCCGACCCCCGCAGCAGTGCCATGCTGCGGCCCCCACACGGCCACCCGGCCGGAGGAGGCTGTCATGGCCATGGAAAACCGCCAGAAGATCCCCGTCCCGCGTCGCTCCTTCCTGTGGTCCCTCAACGAGACCTCGGGCGAGATCCTCACGCACATCGGCCCCACCGAGTTCACGCCCAGCGCCAACGACCGCATCGTCCGCTCCAACGGCCGCGGCGGCTACGAGCCGGCGCCGATGGAGGCCCGGCCCTTCGTCATCGCCCGCGACGGCGAGTACGTCCTGCTCGAGAACCCGATCCTCGTCGAGCAGGCCGACAGCGGCGCCAACGCGGGCTTCATCCCCGGCGGCAACAAGGAGAAGGAGCTCCGCCTCGGCACCAAGAAGATCATCCCCGGACCCTGCGCCTTCCCGCTGTGGCCCGGCCAGTCCGCCGAGGTCCGCCCCGCCCACAAGCTCGGCGCCAACCAGTACCTGCTCGTCGAGGTCGTCGGCGCCGTCGACGAGTCGGCCCATTACTTCAAGCTCGTCATCGACTCCGCCAAGCTCTCGAGCGTCTTCATCGACGCCGACGACGAGGCCCAGCCCGGCAGCGGCGGCGCCAGCAAGCCCGAGAACGCCGGCAAGGCCGCCCCCCTGCGCGTCGGTCAGCGCATCGTCATCCAGGGCCGCCACACCCAATTCTTCATCCCGCCCTCCGGCATCGAGGTCGTCCCCGCCCTCGAGGACGACGGCCGCAGCCGCGAGGACGACGGCGTCGCCACCCTCCCGCCGGGCGCCGTCGAGGAGCTCGCCCGCCTGCTCGCCCAGGTCAGTGAGGGCCTGTCCGTGCGCCAGTTCAGCGTCCTCAAGAACGAGCTGCGCCACCGCCAGGACCTCAGCACCGGCGAGCGCGCCGTGATGCTCAGCGCCCTCGACGAGGCGTGGAACGACCGCGCCCAGAAGAAGGGCGGCAAGGCCAGCGACGGCTCCTCCCGCGCCGCCAGCGACCCCTACTCGCGCCGCGCCGTCATCCTCGGCCCCAAGAACTTCTGCTACCTGTTCGACGCCGACGGCAAGCCGCGGATCGTCCGCGGCCCCGCCCGCGTGTTCCCCGGCCCGCACGACACCTTCATGATCCGCGGCTCGCGGCGCCGCGTGTACGACGCCTACGAGCTCGGCGAGCACCAGGCCCTCTACCTCCGCCTCATCTCCCCGGTCTCGCGCGCCCAGCTGCTCACCCGCCTGCCCGCCGGCACCGCCGTCGAGGCCCGCGAGCAGTTCGAGGCCGGCTACGAGTTCCTGGTCCGCGGCCTCCCCAGCGTGTTCGTCCCGTTCATCGAGGCCGAGGTCCTCAATCCCCTCACGCGCGAGCCCCACGTCGGCAACGACCACGACAACGTCGTCCTCAGCGCGATCGGCATCGACCAAAAATCCGGCATCTACGTCCGCGACCTCCGCACCGGCATGGTGAAGATGGTCCGCGGCGAGACCTCCTACCTGGTCGACCCGCGCTGCGAGGAGCACGTCCACCGCAACGTC
>JBGAUO010000035.1:0-38004 GCA_044228605.1 Nannocystis sp.
CGTCGCCGACAGCGGCGCGGTCCTGCGCGGCGGCTGCGTCGAGGGCCCGCTCATCTCCGCCAACCTCGAGGTCCTCCGCAGCCTCGTCGGCACCCGCTTCATGCCCGACCTCGCCGGTTGCATCCTCGCCCTCGAAGAGGTCGGCGAACGCCCCTACCGCATCGACCGCGCCCTCACCCAGTTGCTGACCAGCGGGGCCCTGCGTGGCATCCGCGGCGTCGCCCTCGGCCAGCTCCACGCCTGCGAGGAGCCACCCACCGGCAACCCCGACAGCCCGAGCGCCGAGGCCGTCGTGCTCGAACGCCTCGGCCTGCTCGGAGTCCCGGTCGTCACCGGCTTCCCATTCGGCCACCTGCTCACGCGCAACGCGGCGCTGCCGTTTGGCAGCCGGGTCCGCCTCGACGCCGACAATGCCGCGCTCTACATGCTCGAGCCGGTCGCCCTCTGACTACCAACGCCCCTGCACGTTGCGCATGAACTCGTAGGGGTAGCCGAGCGGGAACGCCGACGCCGCGTCGAGCCGCGCGACCATCTCCGCCGGCAACACAAGGGTCGCCGACTTCAGGTTGTCGTGCAGCTGCTCGGGCGAGCGCGCCCCGAAGATCACCGACGTCACCCCCGGCCGCTGCAGCGCCCACGCCAGCGCCACCTGCGATGGCGTCGCCTCCACCGCCCCGGCGACCGCCCGCAGCTCGTCGACGATCTTCCAGTTGCGGTCATTGTCGAAGGCCGCGCGCCGCTCCTTCCACGCGTCTAGCCGCGAGCCGGCCGGCGGCGGCTGGTCACGGGTCATCTTGCCCGACAGGAAGCCCCCCGCCAGCGGCGACCACGGCAAGATCCCCAGCCCATACTTTTGGCACAGCGGAACGTGCTCACGCTCGATGTCGCGGACCACCAGGCTGTACTGGGCCTGAAACGCGACGAAGCGCTCGAGCCGCTCGCGCTCCGCGACCCACAGGCTCTCCATCAATCGGTACGCCGCGTAGTTGCTGGCCCCGAGGTACAGCACCTTGCCCTGCCGCACCAGATCATCGAGCGCCCGCAGGGTCTCGTCCTCCGGCGTGTCGATGTCCTGCATGTGCACCTGATACAGATCGATGCGGTCCGTCTGCAGCCTGCGCAGGCTGTCCTCGACCGCGCGAACGATCAGGATCCTCGCGGCCCCGTTGCCGTTGACCCCCTTGTGCGTGCGAAAGCGGAACTTCGTGGCCAGCACCACGTCGTCGCGCCGCTTGCGGGCCGCAAACCAACGACCGATCACCTGCTCGGTGAGCCCGTCATTGCCGTACACGTCCGCGGTGTCGAAGAAGTTGACGCCGGCCTCCAGCGCCTCGTCCATGATGCGTCCGGCCGTCGTCTCGTCGCAGCCAACGTTGTGCATGAACGAGGTCGAGTCCGCCTCGCCGAAGGTCATCGTGCCGAGACACAGCTTCGACACTCGCAGGCCGCTCCGGCCCAGCTGTCGGTATTCCATGGGTTTCTCCCGCCCATCAGGGCGGCCGCAACCCTACGCCCTCGCCCCACCGACCTGACGCCGCACTCAGACCTTCTTGCGCGTCACGGCTGCGCCAGCGCCAGCCCGTTCGCGCCGTCCACCGGCCGGCGCGGCGCGCTCTGACCGTTGGCCGGCCAGGCGTGCGGGAGCCCGAGAGCCAACCGCGCTCCAGCCTGAGGCCAAGCGTATTGCACCTTCAAGCACAGATAGACCCACGGAACTTCGGACTTGATGGACATCGGACTGCACTGCTTCAGCAAGATCCAGGCCAGCACTGAAGGCCCACTGGGACCGCTTGTAGTGCGATAGCGTGCGGCCATGCCTGAGCCTGTTGTCGCGTGGGTCGCGGGTGCGACCGGCTTTACCGGCCGCGCCGTGGTCGCGTGTCTACGAGCGCAAGGGGCCGAGGTCCACGCCCATGTCCGGCCCGACTCGCCGCAGCTCGATCGCTGGCGTACGCAGTTCTCTGCCCTGGGCGCCATCGTTGAGACCACCCCGTGGCAACCGGACGAGCTGCGCGAGGCGCTTGGGCGCTGCGCTGCGAACCAGGTCTACGCGCTCCTCGGAACGACCAAGGCCAGAGCTCGCGCCGCTCAGCGCGCGGGCGCAGCACCGGCAGACTACGCGCAGGTCGACGTCGGCCTCACCTGCATGTTGATCGCCGCGGCGGTCGCCGCGGGCAAGCGACCGCGCCTCGTGTATCTGTCCGCGGCGGGTGTCCGCGGCGACTCGGGCAACGCGTACATGCGTGCACGGGGTCAGGTCGAAGCCGTGCTTCAGACCTGCGGCCTGCCCTTCACAGTCGCCCGACCATCGTTCATCACCGGTCCTGACCGTGATGAGTCGCGCCCGCTCGAGCGCGTCGGCGCCATGGTCACCGACACGATGCTCGGCACACTCGGCCTCTTCGGTGCCAAGCGCCTGCGCGACCGTTACCGTTCGACCGACAACACCACCCTCGCCGCAGCACTCGTGCGTCTCGCCGCCGACCCCCACGCAGCCGACCGCACCATCGAATCCGAGGACTTGCGCGAGCCGCCAGCAGCGACAGCCCAGTGAACACAGTTCACCGCGCAAGCACCCCGGGGCCACCCCGGACGCCTGCCCGGACGCCCGTCCGAAGCCCAAGCCGCCGGACAGCAGCGACGTACACAGGCACTTGAATCAGCGCGCGTCCCCGTTCGCGCCGCGCGGCTCGAGCGACTCACTCACCAGCAACGCCGCCGCCGCCTGTGCCAGCCCAAAACCGAGCGGCCCGACGATCGGCAGCGCCAGCAACATCGTGTACGGCGCCCCGAAGCCGAACATCGTCCCGCGCTGCTGCTTGAGCAGCGCTCGCTGGTCCGCGTACACGAGGCCACGCCGCTCGAAGTACGGATCGAGCAGCTCCCAGCTCAGCATCCGCGCCGTGAACCACAGCTGCGCGACCGGCCCGAGCAGCGTGCCCAGCACCGGCACCAGCGTCAACGCGAACACCAGCAAGGTCACACCCACGAAGTAGACCAGGCGTCGCACGCTCCCGAGCACGGACGTCGAGAACCCGAGCCCCTCCGCCGCCATGAGCTCGTCGGCCCGCGCCGGATCGACCACCCGCAGGCCGGCCATGAACACCCGCTCGCCGAGGAAGGGAAACACAATGTTGACCACAAACAGCGCCAGCAACGGCGCTGCCAGGGTCGCCAACATCAGCCCCGCGATCCGCAACCCCCAGGTCAGCAGCTCACGCAACGAGGACATGTCCTCGGGGACAGGAAAGTACGTCCACACCAGCCACGTTAGCGCCGCCGCCAGCCCCAGCGAGGTCAGCACCAACGCTCCGGCCAGCTGCAGGTACACACGCCGCACCTCAGGGCTCGCCAGCGCCACCTTCAGCCCTCGCAGCGCCATGCCGACGCCAGCGACGATCGAGGGAGCCGCGGGGGAGAGCTGGATCTTTGCGACCTGGGCCACGCGCCGCGATCTTGCCGCAACACCCGCGCCACGGACAGCAGGACGATCGCGCCTTTTAGAGCCTCAGGACGCCTCGGCGACCGGCGCCTCGATCTGCCCGAGCATGCGGCGGATCAGCCCCTCGACCATGAGCGCCCGCTCGCCCGCGTCGTAGACCCCGTCGTGGTAACGCGCCTGGATGTCCTCGAACTTCTCGCGGGTGTCGTTGATCAGCTGCTTGTACGGCTTGCGACGGGCCAGCACCGCCTTCTGGTTCGACCAGAAGAACGAGATCATCGTCGCCATCGTGAAGCCCGTCAGCGCCAAACCGACCGGACCGCTGACGATGTAGGCCAGGCCATAACGCAGCGCCACCACCCCACCCACCCCGACCGCCAACTCGCGCAGGCCACTCTTGCGCATGCGCCCCCACGCCATCGGGATCAACTCACCCGACGCCAGCACCAGCGCCACGAACTCCGGGCGCTTGGCCCCGCGATCGTAGGTATCCTTGATGACCTGCTGCATGAAGCTGTCGAAGCTCTCGTAGACCTCGGCCGGGTAGGCCGTGTGGGTGCTGGAGGACGCTGCCATGTTCGCCAGCATAGCAGCCGATCGTCAGTTTGACAGAGCGCGTGCAGACCCGCAGAATTCGCCACCGATGCGTCGTTCCCGACTGCCGCACCTCATCGTGGGTTTGTTCGTGGGCCACGCTCCCGTGCGCTTGCTCGCGGGTCCTCTGCTGCTCGGCCTGGTCGCCAGCGCGGCCTGCAACAAGCGGCCTGCCACCGTCGTGCCCGCCGCAGGCCCGGAGATCTCCGACACAACCACCGTCGACGATCCCCTCACCGACGACGAGCTCTCGGTCGACGTCCCGGAGCTCGACGACGCCGCCACGTCCAAGGAACCCGCGAAGCGCCCGCCGCCCGCCGTCGTCACCACCCTCCCCGCCGCCGTCGATGCCATCGGCCACGGCAACCCCGAGGGCGCCGCCACCTTCCTGAAGGACGCCCTCCGCCGCACCCCCGGCGACGAGTCCATCCGCCTCACCCTCGCCCACGCCCTCCTCACCACCGGCGCCTACGACGAGGCCGAGACCCTCCTGTCCGAAAGGCCAGGCAAGGGCAAGGCCGGCAACCCCCGCCTCCGCATGCACGCCCGCCTCCGCCTCCTCCGGGGCGACACCGCTGGCAGCGAAGCCTTCCTCAATCAAGCCATCACCCACGACCCCGACGACCTCGCCGCCCGCGGCGAACTCCTCGCCCTCCGGGTCAGCGCCGGCCGGGGCGGCGAACCAGCCGCCCGCGCCCTCATGGACGGCCTCTACGACGCCTACGACGCCGGCAAGGCCACCTCCGCCGAGGCCCTCGTCGCCGTCGCCCGCGCCGCCCTCGCCCGCGGCAGCAGCGGCGCCTTCCACGACGCCAACATGGTCCTCGCCGAGGCCGAAAAGCTCCCCGCAGCCACCACCGGCCCGGAGCCCGGCTTCATCGTCCAGGACCGCGTCCTCCTCCTCCGCGGCGCCGTGTTTCGCGAGAAGTACGCCGCGAGCGAGGCCGCCGACACCTACAACGTCATCCTCGCCCGCGACGCCTGGCAACCCGACGCCCTCGCCGGCCTCGCCCTCGCCCACCTCGAGGAGCTGCGCCTCGCCGCCGCCAGCGGAGCCGCCGAGTCCGCCCTCCAGACCAACCCGCACCACCCCGAAGCCCACGGCGTGCTCGCCCGCATCGCCCTCATCGAGGGCCGCCGCGACGAGGCCGTCACCCGCGCCCAGAGCCACATCCTCCGTGTCCACCCGCGCCACCCCGTCGGCCTCGCCGTCCTCGCCGCCGCGGGCCTCTCCGCCGACGACGAAGCCGCCTTCACGCGCGCCCGCGACCAGGCCCTCGCCAACGCCAACGCCCCCACCGCCTTCTACCTCGCCCTCAACGACGTCCTCGTCTCGATGCATCTCTACGAACAGAGCGAGCGCATCCTCAGCGAGGCCGTCCAGCGCGCCCCCGACGACCCCTACCTGCAGTCCGCCCACGGCCTCAACCTCCTGCGCCTCGGCAAAGAGACCGACGGCCGCGCCGCCCTCGCCCGCGCCTGGAAGCGCGACCGCTTCAACGAGCGCACCCGCAACACCCTCGACCTCTACGAACAGCGCATCGACCCCAACTACACCGACGTCACCGCCGGTGACCTCCGCCTCCGCCTCCCCAAGCAAGACGCGACCTTCGTCCAGGCCGACCTCATCGCCGCCATCGAGCGCGCCCGCAAGGCCCTCGACGCCCGCTACGGCATGCACCCCGGCCCCCTGCGGATCGAGGTCTTCGCCGACCCCGACGACTTCAGCGTGCGAACCATCGGCGTCCCCAGCCTCGGCGCCGTCGGCGTGTGCTTCGGCGACCTCATCACCAGCGTCGGCCCCTACGCCGGCACCCACAACTTCCACCAGGTCCTCTGGCACGAGCTCGCCCACGTCTACGCCGTCAAGCTCAGCAAGGGCCGCGTCCCCCGCTGGTTCACCGAGGGCCTGAGCGAGTGGGAGTCCGAGGTCGCCGACCCCAGCTGGGCCCGCGAGAGCGCAGAGCTCCTGGCCCAGGCCCGACGCGAGGGCCGCCTGCGCAAGCTCGGCGAGCTCGACCTCGCCTTCCTCCGCGCCACCAGCCCCGTCATGATGGAGGTCGCCTACAGCACCGCGGCCTGGGCCATGCGCTACCTCGGCGAGACCTACGGCCTCCCCAAACTCATGCTCGTCCTCAAAGGCTACGCCACCGGCGCGACCACCGAGGCCCTCTTCACGCAGCACCTCGGCAAGCCCATGACCACCATCGAGGCCGAGTTCGACGCCTGGATGCACACCCGCCTCGACCGCACCATCTCCGGCTGGCTCCCGAGCCCCAAGGGCAAGATCGAAGCCCGCGACAAGACCCTGTTCAAGGCCATCGAGGAGATCAAGAAGAAGGACTACAGCGCCGCCGCACTGACCCTGCAGACGCTCATCCAGGGCCCCGGCGACGGCTTTCGCCCGCGCATGCTGCTCGGCGAGGTGCTCCTCCAGGGCCCGCAATGGAAGGCCGCCGCCCCCCACTTCGAGAAGGCCCGCAGCTTCAACCGCGAGTCGATCGACCCGATCATCCGCCTCGCCGAGCTCGCCCGCCGCGACGGCGACATCGCCGGTGAAAAACAACACCTGCGCGCCGGCCTCGAGCTCGACGGCATGTCCTTCGACCCCGCCGCCCGCCTCACGATGCTCGCCGTGATCAGCGACGACCCCAAGACCCTCGCCTTCGCCCTGAGTCGCGCCACCGCGATCGCCCCGCTCCACCCGATCACCCTCGCCGCCCACGCCCTCACCGCCGCCAGGGCCGGCGACAAAGCCCGCGCCAGCGAGCTCAGCAAGCGCGCCCTCAAGTCGGTCGACGAGACCGAGAGCCGCGGACCCGCCGACACCCTCGTCGTCCTGGCCCTCGCCAGCGAGGCCGCCGGCGACCTCACCACCGCCAAGATCCTCGCCACCCGCGCCGCCGCCGAGAAGGGCCTCCCCGCCCCCGCCAAGCAGGCCATGGCCCGCATCACCGGCGGCTGAGCCCTCACTTCCCGAGCTTCAAGCTCGTCATCACCTGGTCGAAGCCCGCCTCGACACGCGCCCGATCGCCGTCGGGGATCGTCGTGAACAGCAGCACCGTCCTGTCCTCGAGGACAGCCCCGATCAGCGCCACCGAGCTCGAGACCTTGTCCCCCAGCGCAGTGATCGTGATCGCCGCCTTCTTGCCCGTCCGCTTGGCCCCCAAGAACTCGCGCTCGAAGTCCGTGACCTCCCCGCGCGTGCTGTCCACCAGCCCGCCAACTTGCTTCCCGACCTCCTCCTGCATCGCACCCATCGTCAGCTCGAGGTGCGCCCCCAGATCGAACTCCACCCCCGGCTGGAAGCTCTGGATCATCAACAGCGCGTTCCCGGCGCTCTCCACGTTGATCGTCCGCAGCTCGAAGCCGTTCTCCTGCGCGACCTCCTCCGCGATCGTCCAGTTGCCCGGGTACAGGAACGAGATCTCGTCCTTCTCGTAGCGCAGGGGCGCGTCCACCTGCGCCTGCGGCTCCGAGAAGAACCCCATGACCCGCTCACAGCCGGCGCCGCCGACCAGCGCGCTCGCCAGAAACAACGAGGACACGAAGCCGTGGGCGATGGACCGCATGTCCCGACGATGCCCGCGAACCCCGCCGGGAGCAACTGCGCGGCCACGCACCGCAGCTTTATGCGTCGGTCTCAAGCGCAGCCCCGGCGTACCACGCCCGCATGTCCGGCCGCGCCAGCATCGCCGCACAGTACGCCTCACCCACCGCGTCGAGCTTCACCCCGTAGGTCCGCAGCCGCGTCACCACCGGCGCGTACATGCAGTCCGCGATCGTGAAGCCGCCGAACAGGTACTCGCCAGCCCCGCCGAAGCGCTCGCGACACCCACGCCAAAGCCCAGCGATCCGCTCGATGTCCGCCCGCACCGCCGGCGTCACCTCGCGTGAGATCCTGGCCCGCAGGTTCATCGGCATCTCGCGCCGCAGGTCCGCGAAGCCCCCGTGCATCTCATACGCGACGCTGCGCGCGTAGGCCCGCGCCCCCGCCTCGGCCGGCCACAACTGCGCCGCCGGGAACCACTCCGCCAACGCCTCGCAGATCGCCAGCGACTCCCAGATCACCAGGTCGCCATCCACCAACACCGGCACCTTCGCGGTCGGCGACGCCGCCCGCAGCTTCTCCTTCGTGTCGGCCCGGTCGAGGCGGATCTTCCGCTCACGAAACGGATACCCGGTGGCCCGCAACGCCAGCCATGGTCGAAGACTCCACGACGACAGATTCATGTCGCCGATCACGATCTCAAGCTCGGTGGACTGCGGTCTCGCCTCGTGCATGACCCACCATTACCGGATGCGCCCCCCCGGCGCGACCCCGCGCGCAAAGCCCCGGGCCACCCCTAGCCGCGGCAGCCCGCCCGTTGTTATGGTGGCGCCCGCATGTCACGCCGCTCGCCCCTGGCCCCCCTCACCCTTCTGGTCGCCCTCGCCTCCGTCGCCTGCCAGTCGGGCACCGAGACCAAAAAGACCGAACCCAAGAAGGCCGAGGCCAAGGCCGAAACCCCGCCCCCCGACGAGAAGCGCGACCCGAGCACCAGCCTCGACAAGGCCGCCACGGCCATCGACCTCGCCGGCCCCGTCCCGCCTGAGACCAGCGCCGTGTTCTTCGCCGAGGACGGCGCCCTCATCCCGCTCGCCTGCTTCCTCCACGACAAGAAGAAGATCGCCAGCGGCAAGGACTGCCTCAAGCTCGTCAAGCAGGGCGACGAGGTCTACCTCAAGTCGCGCAGCGTCGAGAACCTCGACAAGATCGGCGCCCCCAAGGACTCGCTCTGCGAGGTCGGCGGCGGCGGCACCCCGAGCAGCCTCTCCGTCCCCGCCGTCGACGGCGGCGCAGCCTTCGACTACGCCGTGTTCCCCAAGTCCCTCGCCCGCAACGTCGTCATGCTGCCCGAGGACAGCTGGAGCGAGAAGAAGCCCGCCCTCTCCCCGGAAGAGATCGCCGCCCTCACCGGCCTCTCCAAGGTCGCCGGCGAGCTGACGATCCGCCAGGTCGCCCTGCAAGACATCGACGCCGACGCCACCCCCGACAAGATCGTCTCCGTCTTCCAGATCAACCCGAAGGACAGCGAGCGCTACACCTTCGCCGGCGTGTTCGTCCAGCGCGGCAGCGCCCCCGGCACCTGGATCCCCATCCAGACCACCAACAACGACACCCAGACCTACACCGTCTACGCCGCAGTCGACCTCGACGGCGACCGCAACCACGAGCTGTGGCTCAACGCCGTCACCACCGACGGCTCCGGCGGCGACCGCCTCTACCAGCTCAGCAAAGACGGCGCCGCCGGCCTCGGCAAGTGGTCCTGCGGCCTCTGATCGGTCGCCCTGCCGGTAGCGCCGCGACCACGCTTTGGGCACACTGCGCCCCCGTGTCGCGCGCCCTCCGGCTGCTCCCCGCCCTGCTCCTCGCCTGCTCGAGCAGCGGCCCCACACCCACCACACCGGCCCCTCCGCCCCCGGCCGCCGCCCCCGTCGCGACTCCGGCACCTGTCCCCAAGGCCAGCCCCGCGGCGGCTGTCCCCGAGGCCAGCGAACCTGTCCCCGAGGCCAGCCCCGCCGTCGCCCCGCGCGGCCCGATCGAGCTCACCTTCGTCGGTGACATCATCTTCGGCCGCTACCGCGGCGACAACACCTTCGACCCGATCCCCGGCCCCGACGATCACCCCTTCGCCGACATCGCCGACACGATGCGCTCCGACCTCCTGGTCGGCAACCTCGAGACCCCGCTGACCTACGACCTCCCGCAGAAGAGCCCGATCGGCGCCCAGTTCCGCTTCGGCGCCTCCAAGCAGATGGCCGCGCACCTGGTCGACGGCGGCTTCACAGCGCTCAGCCTCGCCAACAACCACGCCTTCGACCTCCGCGCCCAGGGCATGATCGACTCGCCCGTCATCCTCCGCGAGCTCGGCCTTGTCCCGCTCGGCGCCGCCCGCACCGAGGCGCCGCTGTTCCGCGTCGAGACCATCGAACGCAGCGGCTGGAAGGTCGGACTCCTCGCCGTCACCGCCCGCCGCAACGCCCCCCAATTCGAAGGCACCCCCGAGCTCCCCTTCGCCTCCACCAACGACTTCGACGCCCTCCTCAGCCCCGTCATCGCCGCCGCCCGCGCCCAGCACGACCTCATCATCGTCTTTGTCCACTGGGGCGAGGAGTACGCCGACGACCCCGCGCCGCACCAACGCCGCGCCGCCAAGGCCCTCCTCGACCACGGCGCCGACCTCGTCGTCGGCCACCATCCCCACGTCCTCCAGGGCATCGAACGCCACGGCCGCGGCGCCGTCGCCTACTCGCTCGGCAACTTCCTGTTCGAGAACACCAACGACATCCCCCGCCTCACCGGGGTCCTGCGCGCCCGCTTCACCGCCGAGCGCTGCCTCGAGACCCTCACCTTCCACCCCGCGTACATCAAGCGCACCCCGAGCAAGCACCCCGTCCCCGCCACCGGCGGCATGGGCAAGCAGGTCCGCACCCGCATGACCGAGCTCAGCGCCCCCCTGGCCACCAGCTTCGAGCTGCAGGGCGAGAACCTCACTCTCGGCAGCTTCCCCTGCACCCCTCAAGCCGCGCTGTGATCTGTCCCAAGGGACATCTACGATCACGCGTCGGCTTGACACACCCGCACACCCCTCCCATAGACAGCTCGCGGCCGCCGCAACGCGCGCAGGCCCGCGAACCGCTCAAGGAGTGCCGTCATGCTCACCTGGATCCTGATCTTCCTCGTCGTGTCTCTGGTCGCCGGTGCGCTCGGCTTCGGCGGAACCTCCAACGCCGCCGCTGGCATCGCCCGCATCCTCTTCGCGGTCTTCCTGATCGGCTTCCTGATCGCCCTGATCCTCGGCTTTAGCCACGGCTTCACGTGGGGCTGGCGCTGACCCGCAGCGCGACCACAAACGGCTCCCACGCGGGCAACACCTTCGTCGCATCGAACAGCGGCCCGAGCTCCGCGTCCATGTCGGCCGCCATGCGCAGCCACTGCTTGACCCGGGCCAACGCCCGCCCCTCGCTCACACCGCTGGCCACCAGCATCGCCCGATAGCGGATGAGCAGCTCGGCCAGCGCAGGGCGGCTCATCCGCTCCGTCACGTGCCCGCGGATCTGCGCGAACAACTCCGGCCGGGCCATCGCCCCGCGACCGATCATGAACGCCTCGCACTGGCTCTGGCTGGCACATGCCGCCAGGTCGCCAACCTCCCGAAGATCGCCGTTCGCCACCACCGGCACCTTCACGGCCGCCCGCGCCCGCGCCAGCGCGTCCCACACCACCGGCGGCTGATACAGCTGCGCCCGCGTGCGCGCGTGCACCGTGATCCACGCGGCCCCGCCCGCCTCGGCTGCCCGCGCGACCTCCTCGATCCCCTCGCACGAGTCCCAGCCCACCCGCATCTTCATCGTCACCGGCACATGCGCCGGCACCAGCGCCCGCGCCCGCCCGACGATCGCCTCGATCCGCCGCGGATACTTCAGCAGCGTCGCCCCACCGTCGTGGTTGTTCACCGTCTTCGCCGGACAGCCAAAGTTCAGATCGACCCCCAGCGCCCCGAGCAGCGCCGCCGTCCGCGCAGTCTGCCCCACCGGTTCGGCGTCTCCGCCGAGCAACTGCACAAACACCGGCACACCCGCCGAGGTCCGCCCGCCACGCTCCAGCTCCGGCACCTCGCGCCGCAGCACCGCCGCCGGCACCGCATCGCGTGTCACCCGTACAAACTCGGACACACACACGCTGATCCCGCTGCGACCTCCGTGCAGGTCGGTCAACAGCTCGCGGTACACCGCATCCGTCACCCCGTCCATCGGCGCCAGCGCGAGGTACAACCCGGCCGCGTCCGGACGACTCGCGACCTCGGCCCGCCGCGCCCACGTCATCCGCCAACGCGCCGCCGCTTCGTCGACACCCTGCGCCACCCTGATCGGGATGTCATGGCGGTCCGCCGCGCTTGTCGTGATGGAACAGGACACCTGAACTCCGGCGCGCGAGGGTACTCCGCTTTGCCCGCCCTGAACGCCGCTGCTACCGTCGAAGCCTTGCGTTAACTTGCTGTGAAAGTTCACCTGCCATGCACCTTAGACATCTCTACATCCTGACAGTTTCGCTCTCCCTCGCCGCCTGCACCATCGACAAGGGCGACAGCGACGGCTCCTCCAGCGACGGCTCCTCCGCCACCGACTCCGCCAGCACCACCGACGCCCCCAGCACCGGCGAGCCCACCGGCACCTCCAACCCAGGCACTGGCACCACCGGCACCGGCGAGGCCAACCAGCCCTGCATCGACACACCCACCATTCTCACCCTCGACGAATCCTCTGCCCTCGGCTTCTCCGCCGCCGAGCTGCTCGCCGGCAAGCTCGGCAAGCGCAGCACGACCCTCACCTTCGCCGGCGAGCCGACCGTGCTCAGCGACGACCTCAAGAACAAGCAGCTCCCCCTCGAGGTCGAGCTCCGCCACAACGGCGGCGAGGTCCGCCTCATCGACGCCAGCCCAAACCCCGACTACGACGACAGCGGCAACGAAAGCGGCTTCGTCGAGTGCAGCGACCGCCTCGAGGTCGACATCGAGATCGACTTCGTCACCGCGGCCAAAGAGTTCGACGAGCACCGCAAGGGCACCCTCACCGCCACCACCGTCGACCGTGCCGACCTCCGCGTCGAGCTCGCCCCCCCGGGCCTCGAGGGCAGCCTCGACCCCGCCACCGTCTACTCCGACCCCGAATGGGTCGTCACCGCCATCGAACTCGGCGGCACCTGGCAGGGCACCAGCGCGGGCGGCAGCGTCCTCCACGAGGTCCTGGTCGGCGGCAACGACGGCTTCGCCGGCTTCGGCCCGCTCGCCAGCTGGGGCGACCCCATCGACCTCTGACCCGTCCGCGAACTCACCTCCGGCCCTCGGGCTGCCCGTCCGGCGCCCGCCCACCTCACTCCCGGAGCCTGTCGATCGGGCTGCGGGCGCGCGGTCGATGCAGTAGACTGTGCCCCTCGCGGATTACCCCGCGCCTTCTGCCCAATCGAGCCCCATTGCACTCCTACCGAGCCACTGCCCAACACCCTGCCCTCCACGCCCGACCGAGAGGTGACCTGTGAGCAACTATTACTCTCCCGGAAAGCGCCAGCGCGAGTCCGTCCAGGCCCGCAAGAAGCAGGAAAAGGCACAGGAGCGGGCTGACAAGCGCGCACGTGGCCCGCGCGAGCTCCCCGTCGTCTCCGCCGACGACATCAACGGCAACCTCCCCTCCATCGAGGATGCCATGAAGGCGATCGAGAACCCCGGCCTGGTCGAGCGCTCCGCCTCCGGCATCCGCGTCCGCCTGTTTGTCGGCAGCCTCAGCTCCGCGGTCTCGGACTCCGACCTCCGCGCCGCCTTCGAGGCCTTCGGCCCCGTGGTCGACGCCGTCGTCATGGTCGAGCGCGGCACCAACATCTCCCGCGGCTTCGGCTTCGTCACCATGGGCAACCGCAAGGACGCCCCCCGCGCCATCGAGGCCCTCCACGGCTCGGAGCTCAAGGGCAGCCTCATCGTCGTCAACGTCGCCACCGAGCGCCGCTGAGCGACCGCTCAGCCCCTAAACCCCAGCTCGAGCTGCCTGTCTCGCTCCGCCGACCACGGAGCCAACAGCAGCTCGTAGCTGCGCGCCTGCACCGTCTCGCCGAACGGATCTCGCCGCTTCACGATCCGGCACACATAGCCGCTCGGCGTCAGCTGCCGCGACGCCATCAACTCCCAGATCGCCTGCTCCACCGCCTCCACGCCGTGCCCGAGCCCGACCATCGCGTCGACGATCTGCCCCATCGCGACCCCACGGTCGCCCGCCTTCCCGGCCTGCTCGAGGATCTCTGCCTGGAACTGCTCGCTCATCGGACGCGCAGCATGGCCCGCCTCGCCTCGCCTGACAACCACCCAGAACGGCGATCAGACGACATGTCCCAAAGGCCATGCCCGTCCTGAACTAACGATCGCCAAAACAGATCCCCAGCGCCCGCGCGTGCCCGAGGATCTGCGCCCCCGGCTCGACACGGCGCACCCGCTCCACCGCGCTCGCCAGCGGCACCGTGCGGATCTCCGGCGGCTGCGACGACACCAACACCCCCGACTCCCCGCGCAGCGCGGCCTCCACCGCCTCCACCCCGAGCCGCGTCGCCAGCAGGCGATCGTGCGCCGTCGGGGTCCCCCCACGCTGCACGTGCCCGAGCACCGTGACTCGCAGCTCGACCCCCGGCATCGCCGCCGCGATCCCGTCGGCCGCCCGCTGCCCCGCACCGCCCCGCACCTTCGCACCACGGGCCTTCGGACTGCCGTCCCCCTCGCCCCGCGCCTGCGCCCCCTCGGCCACCACGATCAGCGCGGAGCGTCGCCCCCGCGCGAAGATCTTCCGCAGATCGCGGGCCACCAACTCCGCCTCGTAAGGCAGCTCCGGCACCAGGATCACGTCAGCCCCGCCAGCCATCCCGGTGTGCAGCGCGATCCACCCCGCATCGCGCCCCATCACCTCGAGCACCATCACCCGGTCGTGCGACTCCCCCGTGGTGCGCAGACGGTCGAGCGCATCGGTGGCGACCTGCACCGCTGTACCAAAGCCGAAGGTCTCGACCGTCGCGTCGAGATCGTTGTCGATCGTCTTCGGCACCCCGATCACCGGCAGACCCAGCGCCTGCAGCTTGAGCCCGATCGCCTGCGAACCATCGCCACCGACCGTGATCAGCAGGTCGATCCCCAGCTCGCGCACTCGCGCCAGCAGAGCAGCCGAGAGGTCGTGTACGCGGCCATCATCCGGGTTGTAGTACGCAAAGGGATCGCCGCGGTTGGTCGTCCCGAGGATCGTCCCGCCCTGCGAGAGCAGCGGCCGCAACTCCTCCGGCGTCAATGCGCGCACCACCGCCGGCTTGTTCGGCAACAGCCCGTCCAGCCCGTCCTCCACACCGAGCACCTCGACCCCGCGAGCGTGCGCGTGCATCACCACCGCCCGGATCACCGCGTTGAGCCCCGGGCAGTCACCGCCGCCCGTATTGATCGCCAGCCGACGGATCTTCCGCGTCATCGACCTGTCCTTCAGGGCAGCATACCAGGCGCCTGCAGCACCGGGTCGGCCGCGGGGAACCAGCGCGAGGCGATCCGCACCGCATTGGTCGCCGCCCCGACCCGCAGGTTGTCACCCGCGACCGTCAGGCACAGCCCACGCCCCTGCCCGCGCCCAACTCTGGGATCGATGCGCATGCGCCCGACCAGCGCCCGATCGCGGTCTTCCACGCACGCGAGCGCCGACAACCCCGTCCCCTCTGCGCCCGGGAACAACCGCACAAACGGCGCCCCGCGCTCGTCCGCCAGCAGCGCCTCCGCATCGCCCAGCACCACATCGCGCTCGCACTCGATCCACACCTGCTCGTAGTGTCCGACCGCCACCGGCACGCGGCAGCACTGCGCCGAGATCCCCAGCGACGGCGCCGCCAGGATCTTGCAGCTCTCCGCCACCAACTTGCGCTCCTCCGCCGAGAACCCGCTCTCGTCAGTCTTGGCGCTGTGCGGCACCGTGTTGCCCACGTACCCGCCCGGCGCCAGCTGCCGCCCGAGGCGATCCGAGTTTTGATAGCCGATGCGCGCCTCCAGCAAGAACTGATCGAGCACCGACAACCCCGCCCCGCTGATCGCCTGGTACGAGGCGACCGTCACCCGCTCGAGGCCGAAGCGGCGCCGCAGCGGCGCCAGCACCAGCGCCAGCGGGATCGTCGTGCAATTGGGATTGGCCACCAGATCGACCCCAGCGTCCACCAGCCCGTCGTTCACCCCCGCCACCACCAGCGGCACCGCCGGGTCGAGGCGATACGTGTTGCTCTTGTCGATCACGCGGTAGCCGAGCGCCCGCAGCCGCGGCACGTAGCGCGCGCTGTGCTCGTCATCCAGGGCCACAAAGGCCAGCTGCCCCGAGGCCGCGTCCACGGCATCCAGCGCATCGGCGCCGCGCACCGTGTAGCGCCGCCCCTCCACCTCGAGCCCCTGATCACGGCTCGCGTAGAGGTCCAGCTCGCAACCCGGCCACGCCCGCGGCAGCAGGTGCAGCAGCTCGCGACCGACAAGACCCGTGGCGCCAAGGATACAGATGCGCATGCGGGCGCAGCCTAACAAAGCCCGCGACCCCACGCGAGCACTACACCAGCCGCCAGCGGATCTCCGCCCCCGCCCGCAGCGGGATCAGCTCCTCCGCGCCCAGCGGATAGCTCGCCGGCACCGTCCACGCCTCATCGACCAGACACACACGTGCAGCGTTCACCGGCAGCCCATAAAACGCCGGCCCGAAGCGGCACGCAAAACCTTCGAGGCGATCGATCGCCCCGGCCCCCGCAAACGCCTCCGCGTACAGCTCGATCGCCGCGTGCGCCGTGTAGATCCCGGCGCACCCACAAGCCGCCTCCTTCGCCGTGCGCGCGTGCGGGGCGCTGTCCGTACCGAGGAAGAACTTCGCCTCGCCGCTGATCGCCGCCGCCACCAGCGCCTCACGATGCCGCTCGCGCTTCAGCACCGGCAAGCAGTACGCGTGCGGTCGCAGCCCGCCCGCGAACATCGCGTTGCGACTCATCAACAGGTGATGCGCCGTGATGGTCGCCGCCACCCGTGACCCCGCGGCCCGCACAAACTCCACCGCCTCACGGGTCGTGATGTGCTCGACCACCACCCGCAGCCCCGGGAAGCGCCCCAGCAGCGGCCCCAGCTCGCGCTCGAGGAACACGGCCTCGCGATCGAACACATCCACGCTCGGATCGGTCACCTCCCCGTGCACCAGCAACGGCAGCCCGCAGGCCTGCATGGCCTCAAGGACAGGTGCCAGCCCGGCCAGCCCACGAACGCCCGCCGCCGAGTGGGTCGTCGCGCCTGCCGGGTACAGCTTGATCCCGTGCACCACCCCACTTTCGCGCGCCCGCAGCACCTCCTCCGGCGTCGTCGCATCCGTCAGGTACAGCGTCATCAGCGGCGCAAACTCCAGCCCCTCCGGCAGCGCGGCCAAGATCCGCTCGCGGTACGCCACCGCCTGCGCCGTCGTCGTCACCGGGGTCTTCAAGTTCGGCATGACGATGGCCCGCGCGAACTGCCGCGCCGTGTGCGGCAGCACGGCCCGCAGCGCCTCGCCGTCGCGCAGATGCAGGTGCCAGTCGTCGGGGCGGGGGATCTCGAGCGTCGTCATCGTCGGCGCGAACCCTACCACCGCCTCGCTGCCCATCATCACGCGGACACGCCCACGTCCACGCGTCGTCCGTGCTCGCTTGCACACACAAGCTTCCGCCATCTTCGCGCCCCCTTGAGCTTGCGCACGAAGCGTCGGACATCCACCCAGGCGCTCCGCCCCGCTCATGACAGACGATGGATGCCTCGCGCATGAACGACCCCGAAGACGACCCCTCGCCGGCCCAGGACACGCCGATCCCCGTCGGCCCGTGGCGCGCCATGCCGACCTCGATGATGAGCAGCGGCGGCGAGGAGTTGATGGCCACCCATCGCACCCTCGAGCTGCAGACGCTCGGCGGCCACCTCCCGGCCGACCTCGACGGCCACGTCTTCATCGCCGGCTCGATCGCCACCCCGGGCCGCCCCGCCTTCTCCGGCGAGGGCACCGTCTACCGCATCGACTTCGCCGCCGACAAGCCGGCCCTCAAGCAGAGCGTCTTCCGGCCGCCCTGCTTCCTGCTCGACCAGACGATCCAGGCCGAGGGTAACCACGGCATGCTCGCCTTCCACGACCTCGGGCTCACCCGCCTGTCGCCGCTGCTCGGCGTGCGCAGCGTGCTGAGCAACTCGCCGATCGCCCTGCACGACCGCATGATCATCACCACCGACGCCGGTCGTCCGTGGGAGTTTGACCCCGTCACCCTCGAGCTCGTCACCCCGATCGGCAGGACCTGCGAGTGGCGCGGGGCGATCCCCGCACCGTGGGTGTTCCCGCTGGTCCTGACCTCCGCCCACCCGGCCGAGGACCCCCGCACCGGCGAGCTCTTCACCGCCAACTACGTCAACCCCGGCGCCGGCAACGACGGCCTCACCCACCTCGTCCGCTGGCACGCCCGCGGCCACCTCGAGCACTTCCAGCTCATCGACGACAACGGCGACCCGGTGCTCATCGCCCAGTGCATCCACCAGATCGCCTTCACCCGCAACCACGTCATCCTTCAGGACTCCGCCTTTGTCGTCGAGATGAGCCAGCTCGCCGTCGACGCCGCCGCGCTGCTGCTGCCCGGCATGCCCGTCCGCGAGCTATTTGGCGCCCAGACCGAGGCCCAGCGCCCCACCACCGTGCTCTACCTGGTCCCCCGCGACCAGCTGCGCCCACGCAGCGGCGGGCCGGCCTCCGACCCCACGCCGGTCCGCTGCCTCCGCGTCGAGATCCCCGGCGAGTCGGTCCACTTCTTCGCCCAGTACGACGACAGCGAGAAGCTCGAGCTCATCATCCCTCACACCCCCACCCTCGACGTCTCCGAGTGGGTCCACGAGGGCGAGCTCATGATCGATGGCTCGCGCGCCAGCCACGACATCTCCGGCATGCAGATCCCCTGCGCCCTCACCCAGGGCACCATCGCCGTCCACACCATCGACCCGCGCACCGGCGAACACCTCGCCTCCCGCCTCACCCGCAGCGACGAGACCTGGGGCCTCGCGCTCGGCTGTCACGCGCCGCCCGTCGGCAACGGCCGCATCGAGACCATCTTCTTCAACACCAGCGGCTTCGCCCCCGAGCTGGTCCCCCAGCGCATCCTCAAGACCTATCACGACCGCGTCGACGCGGCCCTCATGCCGATCAAGACCGGCAAGCCCCCGCGCCTGCTCAGCTTCGACGTCGCCACCGGCACCGTCACCAACTACCTGTGTCCGCGCGGGTGGAGCCTGCTCTCGCCCACCTTCGTCCCCCGCCGCGGCGGCACCGGCGGCCAGCGCGACGGCTACCTCCTGTGCCTCGCCCACGCCGCCGACAACGTCCCGCGCCCGCACAGCACCAGCGGCGAGGAGGTCTGGATCTTCGACGCCGCCGACATCACCGCCGGCCCGCTGTGCCGCCTCGGCCACCCCGAGCTCGACTTCGCCTTCACGATCCACAGCACCTGGGTCCCCGAGCTCCGCCCGAGCCGCCGCGACTACCGCGTCTCGCTCATCGACGACCTCGACCTCGAGCAAGTGACCCGCCGCTCCTTCGGCCAGCTCGCGTTCTGGGACCTGTTCTCCGCCGCCATCTCCGGCGCGATGCAGCACCAAACGATCGAGCGGCTGATCGTCGACGAGGTCCTCCCCCACTTCCCCGACGAGCCCAACCAGTCGGGCCCCAAGGACTTCGACGAGCCCTGACCTGTCCCCAAGGACATCCTCGCCGCGCTCGCATTCACCTGTCTCAAGGGCCAGCCAACACCACACACCACGCCCGCGCGCGAATGTGTTAGCGTCCCGCGCATGGCCTCCCCGCGCGGCCCCGGCCCCCTGCTCGTCGCCCTCGGCCTGCTCGCCGGCAGCCTCGCGCTCGTCCGCGACCGCCTCGAGCCCCCGCCCGCGCTCCCCACAGACGCTCCCCCCGACCAGTTCTCCGCCGGCCGCGCCCGTGAGCGCCTCGCCGCCCTGCTCGCCAACAACACCCCGCACCCCGTCGGCTCGCCCGCCGCCGACGCGGTCCGCACCCAGCTGCTCGCCGACTTCGCCGCCCTCGGCATCCCCGCCGAGGTCCAGCACGGCTTCGCCTGCTCCGCCCGCGGGGCCAGCTGCGGCCGCATCGGCAACGTCGTCGCCCGCCTCCCCGGCCGCGAACCCGGGCCCGCCGTCCTCGTCTCCGCCCACCACGACTCCGTCCCCGCGGGCCCCGGCGCCGGCGACGACGGAGCCGGCGTCGCCGCCATCCTCGAGCTCGCGCGCGCCCTGTCGCTCGGGCCAGCCCCGAGAAACCCGGTCGTCTTCCTGCTCGTCGACGGCGAGGAGGCCGGCCTGCTCGGCGCCCAGGCCTTCGTCGACGCCCACCCCTTCGCCGCCGACATCGGCGTCGCCGTCAACCTCGACGCCGGAGGCACCCGCGGCGTCACCTCCGTCACCCGCACCAGCCCCGGCAACGCGCGGGTGATCGACGCCTTCTCCGCCGCCGTCCCGCGCCCCTACGGCGCCTCGGTCATCGGCGCCGTCTACGGCCTCACCCCCTACGACACCGACTTCAGCGTCTACAAGAAGGCCGAGATCCCCAGCATCGACCTCGGCTTCGGCGAGGACAAGGCCCACTACCACACCCGCCTCGACAACCTCGCCAACCTCGACCCCGCCAGCCTCCAGCACCTCGGCGACACCTCCCTGGCCCTCGTCCGCCGCCTCGCCGACGACGACCTGCGCGCCCCTCACGCGGGCGAGCGGGTCTTCATCGACGCCCTCGGCCTCACCCTCCTCGCCTGGCCCGCGCTGCTCACCCCCCTCCTCGCCCTCCTCGCCCTCGCCCTCCTGTCCCTCGCGACATGGCGCCTAAGACATGTCTCAAAGGCCAGCCTCGCACACACCAGCGCCGCACCCACGCCCCCGCGCTGGCTCACCCCCCTCGCCTTCCCGCTGCTCCTCGCCGCCCCCGCCCTCCTCGGCAGCGGCCTGGCCTGGCTGCTCGCCACCCTCACCGCCGCCGAGGTCCCCGGTCACGCCGAAGCTCGCCCCGCCCGCCTCGCCGTCTGGGCCGCCACCCTCGCCGCCAGCGGTCTGGTCGCCACCTTCCTCCTCCGCCGCCTCGGCCCGGTCCGCCTCAGCCTCGCCGTCTGGTGGAGCCTCACCATCCTCGCCGCCGCCCTCGCGCTCGCCGCCCCCGCCGCCGCCGTCGGCGTGCTCCCGCCCGTCCTGCTCACCGCCGCCCTGCTCGCCTGGTCCTCGCGCCATGTCTCGAAGGACATGTCCCACTGGACAGACACGCCGGCCCTCCTGCTCTGCCTGCTCCTCCCCGCCCTGATGTGGCTGCAAGCCGGCGTCCGCGTCGAGGCGATCTTCGGCCTCGGCCCGATCGCCGTCGGCGTACTCGCCCTCCTCTTCGCCCTGCTCGCCCCCCTGTGGCCGGCCCGCCCGCGCCTCCTCCTGCTCGCGCTCACCCTCGCCTCGCTCACCGGCGCCGCCCTCACCCTCGCCACCCCCGCCTTCAGCGAGGCCCGCCCACGCCGCCTCAGCCTCACCTTCCATCAAGACGAGGACGGCGCCCGCTGGCTCCTCGACGGCGAGCTCCCGCTCCCGCCCACGCTGCGCGCCGCCGGCGAATTCACCTCGACCCTCGCCTTCCCCTGGACCCCGAGCGACGAGCCCAGCTGGATCGCCCCCGCCCCCACGATCGCCGCCCCACCACCCGAGCTCCGCAGCGAACCAAACACCCCCACGATCTCCGGCCCCTGGGGCCGCTACCTTCGTCTGCGCCTGAGCTCACCCCGCGGGGCCCGCAGCGGCGCCCTCGTCATCCCCGACACCGCCGACCTGCGCTGGCTGGCGATCGACGGCCACACCGTCCCGCCCTACCCCGAGCACCGCAGGGCCTGGTACGAGGACGTCCGTCACCACCCGATCGTCGCGCTCCCCCCCGACGGCGTCCTGATCGAGCTCGTCCTCCGCAACCCCGACCCCGTCAGCTTCACCGTCCTCGACGCCAGCGACGAGCTCCCTCCCGCAGCCGCCCCGCTCCTGCAAGCCCGCCCGCCCTGGGCGATCCCCAGCCACGCCGGCGACCGCACCCTCATGAGCCGCAGCTTCGCCTTTTAATCTGTCCCAAGAGACAGCCTATCAAGCCAGCGCCCCGAAGCGTGCAGCTACCGCCGCCGCCGCCACAACAACACCATCGCCAGCAACCACACCCCACCCGCCCGCTCGCCACCGCGGCACCCGCAGCCCTCCTCCTCCACCAAAGTATCGAGGCAATCCCCGTCCGCACAGCCTTTCGGCAGCAGGTCGACCCCCGTCTCGTCGCGCAGCCACGTCAGCGCAAAATACGGCACGCCGTAATATCCGTACCCCGAGCCACACGGCCGGACCCCCCGCGAGGTCACCCCCACCTGCCGCCAGCTCCCGTCCGCGATCTGCACAAACGCCGGCCCGCCCGAGTCACCGCCGCAAGTATCCTTGCCCTTGCTCCCGGCGATGACCTCCTCCCCGTGGGCCGTGAACGCCTCGATGATCGTCGTGACGATCCGCTTGCGGCCACGCTCATCCTCCCGCAGCGGCGCCGCCCCCTCCTCTTCATCGTCGCGCACCGCCCCGAAGCCCACCAGCGTGATCGGCTGGTGGCGCACCATCGCAAAGTCCCAGTCCGCCTGCTCCGTGAGCGGCGGGATGAACTTCACGCCGTTCACCTCCTCGACGATCTCGACAAACGCGAAGTCCATCGCCTCCGGATCGCAGTCCTCCACGCACGCGTCGGGGTGCAGCCCGAAACGCTTGCCTGTGGCCCGCTGATGGCTCGTCATCTGCGTCCCGAAGTACACCTCGATCTTGCTCGCGTCGGACTTCGGCGGGATGCAGTGCGCCGCCGTCAGCACGATCCGCGGCGCGACCAGAGTGCCGCTGCACAGGTGGCCGATCGTCTTGTCGTCCGGGTCGGGTGTCAGCACCGCGACCACGCTGGCCCAATCGCTGCCCTCGACGGCCTCCCCGCCGACGATCGGCACTGGCGACGGCGGCACGCCCGTGCGCAGCGGCAGCGCCACCGTCAGCGTCGATGTCAGCGACATCGCCAGCGCACCCAGCCACAACATCCGCCAGCACCTTAGCAAGCCACCAGAACCCTCACAAGGTCAGGTCCGCCCCCGCCCGCGAGCGCCTGTGTTAGCGTCCCTCGTCAGCATGGCTCGCCGCAGCAGCGCCACCCGGGTCGACCTCGCCGCCGAGCCCACCTCTCTCGCCGACCAGGCCGACCGCCACGCGCTCTATCAGCAGGCGGTCAACGCCCCCGTCGCCCACATCGACTTCATCCGCAAGGTCTACCGCGGCATGCGCAAACGAGAGCCGCGCGTGCTCAAGGAGGACTTCTGTGGCACCGCCCTCATGGCCGCGACCTGGGCCCAGCGCTCGCCGCACAACCGCGCCATCGGCGTCGACCTCGACGCCGAGGCCCTCGCCTGGGGCCAGCAACACAACCTCGAGCGCCTCGGCCTCGCTCGCCGCGTCGCCCTGGTCCACGCAGATGTCCTCGAGGACAGCTCGCACCGCGCCGACATCATCTGCGCCCTGAACTTCAGCTACAACCTCCTGCTCGCGCGCCACCAGCTGCTCGCGTACCTGCGCAACGCCCGGCGCAGCCTGCTGCCCGGCGGCCTGTTCCTGCTCGACTGCATCGGCGGCACCGAGGCCGTGATCGACTTCTCCGAGGAGCGGCGCTGCCACGACTTCACGTACATCTGGTCGCAGCAGGGCTTCAACCCGCTCGACCACAGCGCCAATTGCTCGATCAGCTTCGCCTTCCCCGACGGCTCGCGCATCGAGCCGGCCTTCGCCTACCGCTGGCGCCTATGGACCATGCCCGAGCTGCGCGACTGCCTCGCCGAGGCCGGCTTCACCGGCCTTCGCATCTTCTGGGAGTACAGCGACGACGCCGGCGACCCCCGCCACGTCGAGATCGAGCGCGAACAAAACCAGGAGATCTGGCTCGCCTACGTCGTCGCCTGGTGATCCCATGAACCTTCGCAGCGACAACAACGCCGGACTGATCCCCGAGGCCCGCGCCGGCCTGCTCGCCGCCGCCGAGGGCCACGCCATCGGCTACGGCGACGACCCCCTCACAGAGCTGGCCGTGGCGGCCCTGCGCGAGCTCTTCGGCGCCGCCACCGAGGTCTTCTTCGTCGCCACCGGCACGGCCGCAAACACGCTCGCCATCGCCGCGCTCAGCGAGCCCTGGCAGCGCGTCCTGTGTCACCGCGAGAGCCACTGGTACGAGGATGAATCGACCGCCCCCGAGCGCATCACCCTGTGCCGCTCCACACCGATCTCTCCGCGCCAGGACCCCACCCGCATCGCCCCCGAAGACCTGATGCCGGTCCTCTCCCGCCCCGGCGGCGTGCATCACCCCGCACCCGGCGTCCTCACCCTCACCAACAGCAGCGAGTTTGGCACCCTCTACAGCCCCGCCCAGCTCGCCGCGCTCGCAAGCCTCGCCCACGCCCACGACTATCGGGTCCACGTCGACGGCGCCCGCTTCGCCAACGCCGTCGCTCAGCTCATGGCGACCGCCGGCATCGACGCCGCCGCTGCCTGTCGCGCGCTCACCGTCGACGCCGGCATCGACGCCCTCTCGCTCGGCGGGACCAAAGCCGGCCTCGCCTACGGCGAAGCCATCCTCCTGTTCCCGCAGGTCTCCAGCGCGGCCGCCCGCGCCGCGCAGCGCCTGCCCTTCTTGCGCAAGTCGACCGGCCACCTGCTCAGCAAGCATCGCTTCGTCACCGGCCCCTTCGCCCACGCCCTCGCGGAGCACGCCTGGCTGCGCCACGCCGCCCACGCCAACACGATGGCCGAGCACCTCGCCCGCGGCCTCGCCCTCCGCGGCATCCCCCCGACCTTCCCACGCGAGGCCAACGTCGTGTTCGCCGATCTCACACTCGAGCAGGACACCAAGCTCCGCGCGCGCGGCCACAGCTACTACCCCTTCAACACCCCGCTCGGCCCACGCGCGCGCCTGATGTGCAGCCACGCGACCCGCGATTCCGAGATCGACAGCTTCCTCGCCGACTGCGACTGACAGCCCCGCCGCACCCAGAGAAGATCTGCCGCGGGGTCCGCGGGGTCCCGTGGCCGCAGTTGTGAATCGCGCGAGGCCCACCCGTCACGACCCTCGCTCGGGGACCCAGACCAGACCGCGCGCGCGAAAACCGAGCGCTCGCGGCGACCTGGCCGGCACCGCGCGTTGCGTTGCTCGTGTCGCATCTGCCACCCTGGGTGCCCCCGATGCTTCGACCGTGTGTGTCGCTGCTGCTGCCGCTGCTGCTCGTATCGCTTGCCTGCGACGTGCGCGAGCCACCCGTGCAGCCGCAGAGCCGCCCGACCACGACCACAACCACCACGACAACCACCTCCGTCACGCGCCCGCCCAACACAGGACGTCGCATCGCCCTGCTCGACGACCCCACGCAACCCACCAAAAACCGCGGCCCCGCCCTCACCTGGACCGCTCGCGTGGCGATCGCCGTCGCTGACCTCCAGGCGCGCCAGCCCGCGCTCTACAAACAGCTCGCGACCCTCCGCCCCGACCACCGCGTCGGCGACGAGCTCTCCTTCAACCAACCCGTCCTCGCCGACCCACGCGCCGCCGCGGTCCTCCTCCAGCGCCTCCTCGCCGGCGACGACCCCGTCGACGTCCGCCTCGCTGTCGTCGACGCCCTCCCCAACACCGGCGGCGACTGGCAAGAAGGTGCCGCCGCCCTCGTCGCCATCGACGCCTCACCACGTGTGCGCAAGAAGCTCGTCGAGACGCTCCGCTACGTCGCCCCGCCGCACAACCTCGCCGGCCTCCGCCTCGCCCTCGCCGACGAGGACCTCGCGGTTCGCGTCGCCGCCGCCCGCACCGCCGGCTTCACCCGCGATGGCACCACCCTGTTCACCGAGCTGGTCTCCGCCACCTTCGACGAGGACTGGGACATGCGAGCCGCCGCCGTGCAGGCCCTCGGCCAGCTCACCGGCCCCCGCGGCGCCCGCAACAACCCCGCCCGCGACCGACTCGTGCGCATGCTGACCGATCCGCGGCCCGAGGTGCGCTTACAAGTATTGCTCGCGCTCGAGCGTATCGACCCCGCAGGCCTGCGCCAGCTGCCCGATCTGGAGCGTCTCGCGCGCGACGGCAAGAGCCCGCAGGTCGCCGAGATCGCCACACGACTGCTGCGAGAGCGTCCGCCCGCGACCGGCACGGCCCAACCGGCCACGGGCGGCGGCGGCCTGGTCTCCGCTCCCTGAGCTTAAGCCACGCGAGATCATCCACGGGCGTACCTTCCGCGAGCCAGGCCGGGTATAACCCACGCGCCTTCTATGTCGAGCCCACGCATGCCCCTCCCGACCGTCGAGGAACTCGGCCCACGCTTCGCGGCATTCGTGGCCGGACTCAAGCGTCCGCTGATCTTCTTCGACACCGAGACCACCGGCACAGACCCGGCCAACGACCGTGTCGTCGAGATCTCGATGATCAAGATCTCGCCCAGCGATGGCCTCGGCGCCCCGCGAACCTGGCGGATCAACCCCGGCGTCCGCATCCCGCTCGAGGCCAGCGAGATCCACGGCATCTACAACAAGGATGTCGCCCACGAGCCGCACTTCGCCCAGGCCGCCGACGAGCTGCTCGCCTTCCTCGCCGGCTGCGACATCGCCGGCTTCAACATCGGCCGCTTCGACATCCGCGTCCTGCAGACCGAATTCATGCGCTGCGGCAAGCTCTTCGATCTCAGCGGCGTCCGCATCATCGACGCCCAGGTCATCTATCACCAGAAGGAGCCGCGCAGCCTCACCGCCGCGATGCGCTTCTATCGCGACAAGGAATTCAACAACGCCCACGGCGCCGAGGCCGACACCGTCGCCACCGTCGAAGTGTTCGCCGGCCAGCTCGCCCGCTACGGCGAGCTCGCGCTCGAGGTCGACGCCCTGCACGACGTCTCCAACGCGGTGAACAACGGCTTTGTCGACCTCAGCCGCCGCTTCTCCTGGCGGGACAACGAGCCGGTGTTCAACTTCGGCAAGCTCAAGGGCAAGTCGCTGCGCTGGGCCGCGAGCGAGCCGACCGAGCGGACCTACATGCGGTGGATCCTCGACGGCAACTTCGAGGAGGACACCAAGCTCATCATCCGCGAGGCTCTGTCCGGCAAGATCCGCCAGCGCATGCGCGGCCAGCCGCGCGAGGACAGCTGATCCCGCGCCCGCTCAGGGCTGGCGCTCGCCGAGATTAAAGAAGCGCAGCGACGGCGTGTCGAGCACCACGGTGGTCCCGGCCGGGACGCTGCGCGTGAGCCACACATTGCCGCCGATCGTCGAGCCGCGACCGATCACCGTGTCGCCGCCGAGGATCGTCGCCCCCGCGTACACCGTCACCTCGTCCTCGATGGTCGGGTGACGCTGTCCACGCTGGCGGTCGCGCGACTTCACCGAATGCGCGCCCAGGGTGACGCCCTGGTAGAGCTTCACGCGGTTCCCGATCTTGCTGGTCTCACCGATGACCACGCCGGTGCCGTGGTCGATGAAGAAGCTGTGGCCGATCGTCGCGCCCGGGTGGATGTCGATGCCAGTCCGGCCGTGAACCAGCTCCGACATCATGCGCGGCAGCAACGGCACGCGACGGCGATACATGTGGTGCGCGATGCGGTGGACCGCGATCGCTGCGACCCCCGGGTAGCTCATGATGATCTCCGCGTCGTTGCACGCCGCGGGATCGCCGGCCAGCGCCGCCTGCACATCCGAAGCCACCTGCCCACGGATCTCGGGGATCGCCTGCAGCAGCTCGAGCGCGTGCTCATGCGCACTCAGGCCGCTTTCGCCAGCGCAGTGCACCACCAGCGCTCGACTTGTCACCTGCTCCATCCGCCGGAGGATGCGCGCGCAGCGGGCCCCCACGAAGTAGCGCGAGGTCAGCTCATCGAGCTGCTCACCGTTGAAGTAGCCCGGAAACACCACCGAAATGAGGTCGTCGAGCAGCTCCGAGACCTCGCTACGCGCCGGCAGGTTGCTGCCGTCGAGGTGGTTGATGTTCCCGTGCTCGCGGTACGAGTCGAGGATGCCCTCGACCACCAGCGCCAGCCGTCGCTCGTGCTCGTTCACCCGCCAACCATAGAACATCGTCCGCGCGATCCACCATCCGGCCGGCGGCCCGGACCGCCCAGGATCGGGGTTTTTTGGCCACCTGACACGCTCGCGATAAGCTCCTGCCCGCGTGACCGCTTCCATCCCCCTCCACTTGGTGGTCCAGCAGCTGCTCCTCGGGCGCACGGAGAGCCTCTCTGCCCCGCAGCTGGCCGCCTTCATGAGCGGGTGGACGAGTCTGCTCGATCTGTTGCGACGCCCCGAGCTGTGCCTCCCTGACGCCTCGTCCGAGGTTCAGGAGGCGCTCACCGAGCTCGTGAAGGCGATTGAGCGCGCCCAGACCACCGTCCTCGAAGACGACGACGACGCCTGACGACCGTCAGCGCACTGGAGAGATCCCCACGCGAGCGCCGAGACCCTTCGCCCGCAAGGATCGACCTCGCGCGCAGCCGCCAAGGGATGCTGTAGGCGTAAAACCTCCACATCCAACCCCTCCCCGAGCGGTCCATCACTTGGCCCGCTCATGAGCGATATATGAACAAGTAAAGATTGTATTCTTACTTACGTTAAATTTATAAACATATAATCTTCAATAACTGCTTTTCTGCTGCGCGCTGGCGCCCAGCACGTCCAGGAAATGGTACCTCGACGCGCGGCTGCGCTCGGCACCAAAAATAGTAAAACTATCTCCTGCCGATCGAGGTGCCAATGCCGCGAGGGCACAGACGCACCCGTGCACGGTGGGAAAAACGCACAAACATCGTTCACCACCGCTGCGCGCTTGCGCGCCATGTGCGAAAGTACGAGATCTCCAGGTGAGATCTCCGCGCGACGCCGGATGGTCATCCCGCCCCGTCGTGTGTACCTTCCGCGCCCAAGCGCCGAGGCAATAATTACCGCTACGGCCCCGCCAGCGCCCGCACGACCCAAGATGAGCGAATTTGGGCCGCAACCGAATGCGCCCAGCCGCCGGCCTCCGATCCCTCAGCCACCAGCTGCAGCACTCGGTCAGGTCGCGCATCGGGGCCAGCTCCAAACCGGCACGAGAAACGCGCGGAGCCCCACCTGGAGGCCCGCGCGTACATCGTTCCGGAGCGCCCTCGCGCGCGGATCAACCAAAACAGCAGCGCGCGCCAGGGTGAGGTTGCCCTGTCGCGCGCTGTTGCGGTGAGTCAGGCCTCCAAAGAGGCCAAAAGCTCACTCAGCGGTCACCGATGCGGACGCGCTGGTGTTGGCCGTGGCCGAGTCACCGGCCGAGGCGCTCGAGCGCGGCCACTCGATGCGGTGCTTGATGATGCGACGCTTGAGCGCGTGACGCGTGATGCCGAGGAGTTGAGCGGCTTCGACGATGCTCCCCGCGGTAGCAAGGGCTTCCACGCAGAGCAGTCGTTCAGCAGCGTTGAGGTTCCAATCTTCGAGGACGAGGCGCATGAGGGCAGGATAGAAAAAAACCGCGAGACATGGAAGGACGAAACTGTAAGGCGGCTTGGCAAAAATACTGGATTGTAATACAGGTGATAATTTGTTAGTTTTGGTTGTTTGATTTGTTTTACGAAAGGGCTGCGCGCGACCATGCGCGCTGTGCGTATGTCCAACGACTGGATTTTCCCTACGTACAGTCTATCATTCGCCGCATCGTTACCCTTGGCTAATTCAAACAAAGCTAACCTCTCCGACCACGACGGAGCACATGCTCCCTGGTGGATGGACCAGGCTCGCTCGAAGAACCTACGTGTGGCCCACGGGCATCACTCCTAGGTTGTTAACCGGCCCGTCGCACCCATGCGCGGGGTAAGATAGGAAGCCGCGTGTCGCAGAACCCGAAGCCCAGCCCGCCCACCGTGATTCACACCCTCGTCGTGGTGGGCGATCAACTGCTGCAAGCGGCCATCGAACAGCGGCTGCAACAGGCGGGGCATGCGTCCGCATCGGCTCCGACCGTGCGAGACGCGATCGACCTCCTGCGCCGCGAACCGTTCGACGTCGTGCTCTGCGAGCTCCATCCCTCCGGCAGCGAGGGCAGCGAACTCCTCCAGTACATGACCAGCTACTACCCGTCGACGCCGGTCGTGGTCATCTGCGAGGCGCTGAGCCCCGAGTTCCGCGGCCAGTATGAAGGTGGCGGCGCCGTGCGCATCGTCGAGAAGCCGATCGACCTGCGCAAGCTCGTCGCCATCATACAAGACTGCGGCCCCCACCGGGGCTTCTTCGGCAATCAGATCGAGCTCGAGTTCTTCGACTACGTACAGATGGTTGCCGTCTCGGCGCGCGACAAGCAGCTGGTCGTGACCACTCGCGCCGGCAACGGCTACATCTGGTTTGAGCACGGCGACATCGTCCACGCTCAGTACGGCGACTTCCGCGGCGAGCAGGCCTTCTACAAGATGCTGGCCGTCGGCCGCGGCACCTACCGCGAGGTGTTCTTCCGTCCGCCCCCCCAGCGAACCATCGTTCGCCCGAGCATGCACCTGTTGATGGAAGCGGCCCGCCAGGCCGACGAGGGCATCCTCGGCACCACCGCTGAGGCCGTCGAGGCCGCGGACGAGAAGAAGCCCAAGAAGCCCAGCAAGGAGCCGGAGCCACAGCCCGAGCCCGACGCGAGCGAGTCGATGTCGATGATGGAGGACCTCTCCGAGCCGCCGCCGGCCGTGAAGGTCAGCGAGCCGAAGCCGGAGCCGCCACGCACGCGCGCCCCGATGCCGAAGCCAGACCGGCCGAGCTCGCCCGCCAAACCGCCGCCGGCCAGCGTCCAGCCGAGCAGTTCGACCGCCGCGGGCCGCAGGCCCGACTACTCGCGCCCCGAAGGCGGCAAGCCCGACGCAGGCCGACCGGGTGACATCGACATGGCCGGCGTCGCCGACTCGGCGATCGCCCGCTTCGATGAGCTGACGATGCCGGACGACGACGACGAGGTCGAGGCCAACCGCGAGCGCAACGGCGGCGCGGGGGCCGAGACCGGCGACGGCGTCCCCGTGCTGCGCCGCCGGGTGCAGACGCTCGAGCGGCCGATCCGTTCGACCCCGGTGTCGATGCCCGCGATCCAGGGGCGACCCACGCCGGTGTCGATGCCCGCGGTCGGGCGTGGGACCGGCTCGACCCCGGTGCGCCCGACCCCGGTCACCAACCCCGTGCGCGCGACCCCGGTGTCGACCCCGGTCCCGCGCCCGAGCAACGGCCCAGGCTCGCGCCCGCCGCAGAAGGCCGACGCCAAGCCGATCAAGAAGGCCGCCACCGTCGATCTGCTGGACGACCCCGAGACACGCGACCTGATGCTCGGCCAGTTCTGGCAGTTCGAGGGCGTCAACGGCGTGGCGATCATCTCCAGCACCGGCAAGGTGATCGCCGAGGACATGCGCAACAACAGCACCGTCGTGACCCTCGCCGGCTTCTACATGCGCGGCGCGGCGCGGATCGCCCGTACGCTCGGGTACAACGTGTTCGATGGGGTGATCGCCCGCGCCGTCAACGGCCAGCAGATGATCATGGTAGGCATGGGAGCGACCTCCGCGGTCCTCTCCGTGGCACCAGGCCACGACCCCGAGGCCATTCGCGACGCGATCATGGGAGTCGAGAGTCACCGATGAGCTCCGAGCACCGTCCGCTTTCTTCGCTCCTGGAGGAGCTCGACCGCCTACCCGGCGTGCGTGGCTCGCTCGTCGCGACCGTCGACGGCGCCTACCAGGCCAACGAGCGCGGCGCCTTTGATCTCGCCACTGCCACTGACATCGCCAAGACTGTGCGCCGCATGGTGGTCGCCTCCGCGACCGTCGGCTCCGCGATCGAGGAGCTCCTGATCACCTTCGGCAGCGCCCGCATGATGATCGTTCCGGTGCGTGAAGAGGCCACCCTCACGATCATGCTCGAGCGCGACTCGGCGACGCCGCTGGTCCGCAACGCCCTCCAATCTCGCCTCGGCGGCCTGCGCCAGTCGCTCAACCCTGGCGGCGGCGCCGACGAGAGCAGCGTCTCCAACCAGGTGGTCAGCGAACCCGAAGACGAGGTCGACCGCCTCATGGCCGGCGACCTCGGCCCGGTCCTCCGCGACGTCCAGGCCGTCTTCACCACCTACGTCGTCCGCGGCGGACGCGGCAACGACGACGCCAACGGCCTCATGCGCGAGCAGATGCGCGAGTGGCTGCTGTGCTGCAACCCCTCGCCCTACACCTTCCCGCTGCTCATCGACGGCCTCTCACAGGTGCTCACCGACCGCCAGGGCGAGCGCACCACCTTCATGAACGACGTCCAGGCGGCCATGCGCAACTCGAAGCTGTGGGCCGGCAAGCGCTAGGCCCCACAAGCAGTCCTGCGGGACATGTCCGGAGGGTCAGGCGAGTGGCTTCCCGAGTGAGGAAGATCTCCGGCGCCCCAGGCAGCTACTCGACCCCTTGACGGCTTCTCCGGAATCTCGTACCACTTCGTCCCCTCGCCCAGGTAGCTCAGTCGGTAGAGCAGTGGACTGAAAATCCGCGTGTCGGCGGTTCGATTCCGTCCCTGGGCACACAAGAGGAAGAGAGGCCAGCAGCATCAGCTCCTGGCCTCTCTGCTTTTTGGCTACCGCGCCGGCTTCGCCCACACCTCGAGCTGCCCGGTGAAGCCGCCCATATCGAGCGGCTCAGCGCGTCGGCACACGAGGCCCGCGTCGCGGGCCGCCGGCTGGGTGACACGCGGCAACGGGGAGATCCACACCAGCCGGCCGCCGGGCTGCAGCAGCCGTCCCGCGCTCGCCAGGAAGCCGCCCAGCAACGGAGCCACGTCGCCGCGCTGGACCCGACGGCCCATTGGCGGGTTGCTGACGATCAGCGTCACACCTTCCGGCGTGAACGTCGTCGCGTCCGCGGCGTGCAGCTCGAAGCGCCCCAGGCCCGCCGACTTCAGGTTCGCCTCCGCGGTCGCCAGCGCTTTCGGGTCGAGGTCGCTGCCGATCAGGCGGGTGTACGGTCCGAGCAGGCCGCGCTCCACCAGCTCCAGGCCCGAGCCCGTGAACGGGTCCCACACCACGTCATCCGCGCGAACCCCTGCGAGCCGGGCGATCGCCGCGGCGATCGTCGGGTGTGACGCGGCCGGGACCTCGCCGACCCGGTACGCGAAGCGCTCGTCGTGCCAGCGAGGGCGCAGCTCGACCTGCAGCGCTCCGTTTGTGTCATCCACGACCACCTCCCACGGGCTGGCCGTCGGGTCGTTGACCAGCTCCGGTCGCAGCTGGCTCACCGCCTCCGCCACGCGCCACACCACGGCCCGGCGGTGGCCCCCGCGGGCCCACGCCAGCCGGTAGCGGACCTGTCCCTTCGACCATGTCTGAAAGATCTCCTGCGCCTCGGGACCGGTCAGCGCCGCGGTGAGCCCCGCCACCAGCGCGTCCGGGCCCGGACGCAGCGAGCGCAGCCCCAGCGGAAAACCAAGGGTCAGCAGCGTGCGCGCCTGCCCCAGCCGCCGCAGCGGCCCTGCGCTGCGCAGCACGACCCGCCCGGGCCCGGCCACCTTCGCCGCGTCGACCGCGTCGAGGCTGCCAGACAGGATGTCCTCGAGGCCAGGCCGACACGTTGCGATCACCAGCCGCGGCGCCGCGGCCACCACGTCGTCGTCGATCGCCGCCGGCGTGTGCTCGCGACCCAGGCTTCGCCGCAGCATCAGCTGGGCGCGACCCCGCAGGCGCTGCAGCTCCGGGTCGTCGTGCACGAGCGCGTCGAGCCAGGCCAGCGCCGCAGCGTCGCCGCACTTGCCGAGCGCCTCGGCGAGCGAGCGCAGGTGCGGCACGCTGGTCTCGACCCGCGCGTGCTCCACGAGCGCCGTGCTGGCCGGCGGCTCGAGCTTGCCGAGCGCCACGATCGCGTTGCGCCGCGCCTTCGGGTCCTCGTCGCCGAGACACGCGAGCAGCGTCGCCCGCAGCGCGTCCTCGGTGGCCGCGAGCCGCCCGAGCGCGCGCACGATGCGGGCCCGCAGCGGCGCGGTCGACTCCGGCAAACGGCGCTGCAACGCCGGCCCCGCGGGTCCCCCCGCTCGCAGCAAGGCGCGCTCCGCATGCTCCGCGAGCGCCTCGTCGGCGTCGCCCAGCAGATCGATCACCGCCGCGAGGTCATGTTTCCCCGGGGTGAAACCCGGGTCGGCGACGGCGAGCGCGAGCGCTGCGATTGGTTGCGACACGCGGCGAACCATGGAGGAGTCAGGCCGCGGTGGCAACCGCCTGCGCAGGCGGCGCGAGGCTCAACGCTTGCCGTTGGTGCCCTTCTCCATCAGCACCGGGATCACGTTGGTCCCGCGGCTGACCTGAAAGGAGCTCATGCCCGTGCGGTACCCGGGCGCGTTGAAGCGGAGCAGCAGCGTCTGGTCGTCGGCGCTCAGCGGGATCGCCGGGAAGCTCTCGACCGGATGGGCCTTGGTGTCCGGGCAGGGCCCGCTGACACACTGCACGGTCGTGCCCGCCGGGGCGCCCTGAAAGGTCACGATGGCGCTGTCCGGCGTGGTCGGCCGCGAGGCTTCGAGCGTGAACGCGATCTGGTTCGTCCCCGGGTACAGCGTGTAGTTGCCGATGAAGGGCTTGTGCCCGGGGGCGTGGAACTCCAGCTGCATCGCCGTGCCGCTGGGCGCCGTGGGCACCGCCGGATACGGGGCCGAGATCAGCTCCGCCGTCGCCACCGGGCACGGCCCGCTGCGGCAGATGACGATCGTATTGGCCGGCCCGGGCGCGAACACCAGAGTCGCGTTGCCAGCGGCCGGGGCAGGCTGTGACGGCGTCACGGTCCCGCCAGCACCGCCGTCCGTCAACAACGGGGGCTCGCCCGTCGCTGGCGGCACAACCGCGGCATCCCCCGCGATCAGCTCACAGCTGCAGTGCGCCGCGTCGACCTCCTGACAGCGCACCCCGCTGGCGACCCGCTGCACATAAACAGCGCACGAATCACTGCCAGGCCCCGGCGCGGCTTGGGGCTCCGGGAGCTTGGTCGGCTCCTGCCGACAGCTCGCCCCGAGGATGGTGCACAGGCTCAACGACGCGAGGGTGAGGGCACGCATGACAGCCGCCTTCTAACACCGGCGGCAGCAGATCGCCAGGAAGCCGCGCGGCTCGGAAGCGATCCACGCCCAAACCGGGTCCAGGCTATAGTCCTCCCCGAAGCGGAGGCCGCATGGAGATCCTCGACAAACTCAAGAGCCTGATCGGTGTCGGTGCACCCACGATCACCCTCACAAACGTGCCCGCCTCGCTGCGCCCCGGCCACCCGCTGCGCGGCACCGTCGTGCTGCAGGGCGGCGACTACGACGCCCCGGTGCAGGACGTGCAAGTGCGGCTCGAAGAGGAGCGCGTCGTGTGGCCGAGCCCCGGACGACCCGAGCGCCAGTTCTGGCGCCACCTCGCCGAGGTGGCGATCGCCCTCGACGGTCGCGTCCTCAAACAGTCCGAGCGCCTGGAGCTGAGCTTCGAGCTCATCATCCCCGGCGACCTCGTGGCCACCGGCGGCTCGGTCGGCTACTCGCTGGTCGCCGAGACCGAGGTCCCGGGCCTGAACCCTCGCGCCGAGCAGATCGTCGTCGTCGAGGCCGGATGACCGCCGACGAGCGCGCCGCGATGCAGGCCCTCCACCTGCGCTTCGAACAGGCCGTGCCGCACAACCGTGCCCTCGGCCTGCGCCTCGTCGGCGTCGAACACGCCCGCTCGCACTACCTCCTGCCCTACGCCGCACACCTGGTCGGCAACCCCGAGACCGGCGTCCTCCACGGCGGGGCGATCAGCGCCGCCATGGACGCGGCCTGCGGCGCCGCGGTGTTCCAGGCCCTGCCCAAACCGATGGTCATCGCCACCCTCGACCTGCGCATCGACTACCTCAAGCCCGCCACCCCCGGGCGCGACGTCACCTTCCGCGCCCACTGCTACAAGGTCACCCGCAGCGTCGCCTTCGTCCGCGGCGTCGCCTTCCACGACGACGAGGCCGACCCGATCGCCAGCGGCACCGGCTCCTTCATGCTCGGCACCCGCGCCCGCCAGCGCGACCCCGAGGAGCCCGCATGAGCCCGCGGCTCGTCGAACTCCTGCGCGCCACCAAGCAGAGCGGCGACATCACCCCGCTGGTCGCGGCCATCCCCTACGCCCGCTTCCTCGGCATCACCGCCCTGCACGTCGACGGCGAGCTGCGCGGCCACCTGCCCTTCGGCGACCACCTGGTCGGCAACCCGATGCTCCCGGCGATCCACGGCGGCGTGATCTCGGCGCTGCTCGAGTCGACGGCGATCTTCCAGCTCATGTGGGAGGCCGAGGCGATCATCGTCCCAAAGACCATCACCCTCACCGTCGACTTCCTGCGCTCGGGCCGGGCCGTCGACACCTTCGCCCACGGGATCCTCACCCGCCAGGGCCGCCGCGTCGCCAACGTCCGCGTCACCGCCTGGCAGGAGGACCGCAGCCGGCCGATCGCGGTCGCCAGCGCGCACTTCCTGGTCGAACCCGCCGGCGAAGCCGCGACCCCGGACAAACCCTAAAGCCCGCGACGCCCCGCGCGAGGCGCTACACTGGGCGACCCGTGCGCCCAGCCGCCAGAGAGCCGCGCAGTGACTGACGCCGCCCCCGGCGACTTCCGGGCCCGCGCGCGCGCCGAGGCCGACCGCTACGGCCCCGACCCGTGGGTCTTCGTGCGCGAGCTGCTGCAGAACGCCCGCGACGCCGGCGCCCGCAACGTGACCTTCACCGCCGGCACACAGGACGGCGTGTGGCGCCTGCACTGCCGCGACGACGGCGAGGGCATGAGCTACGAGCACGCCCGCCGCTACCTGTTCGCCCTCTACGCCTCCAGCAAGGAGCAACGCCGCGACCAGGTCGGCCGCTTCGGCGTCGGCTTCTGGTCGATCCTCCGCTTCGAGCCCCGGCACATCGTCATCCGTTCGCGTCCGCGCCTGCCTGTTGGGACAGGCCCCTCGGGACATGTCCCCGAGGACAGCGCCTGGGAGCTCGACCTGTCCGGCGACCTCGAGTCGGCCACCCGCCGCACGCCCAACATGGAGCCCGGCACCGAGCTCCTGCTCGAGCGACCCGCCGCCGACAACGAGCTCGAGCGCCGCGTCTTCGAGGCCGCCTGGCAAAACGCCCGCTTCCTCGCCACCCGCGACCACCCCGACCTCCCCCTGCGTGTCACCGTCAACGGCCGCGCCGTCAACGCCCGCTTCGAGCTGCCCGCCCCGAGCTCCGCGTTTCGCCGCGGCTCGGTGCGCGGCGTGGTCGGCCTCGGCAGCGCCGCCAGCGTCGAGCTGTTCTCCCGCGGCCTGCGGGTCCGCGCCGCCGCCTCGCTCGCCGACTTCAGCGCCGGCGGCGGGCGCTCCACCGGCAACAGCCGCGTCCGCTTCGCCGAGCTCCCCGGCCGCATGGCCCCGCAGGCCCTGCTCGAGAGCGACGCCCTGGAGCTGCTCCTGTCCCGCTCCGACGCCCGCGAGAACAAGGCCCTGCGCAAGCTGATCCGCCTCGCCGAGCGCGAGCTCGGCCGCCTCATCGCCCGCCAACTCGACGCCGTCCGCCCGCTCGCCTGGTGGCGCCGCCTGTGGCTGGCCCTGCGCATGCGCCTGCGCGACTCCCTCGCCCTGCGCACCGCCCTCGCCGCGGCCGCCGGGGCCAGCGTGGCCGTCGTGATCGCGTGGAGCCTGTGGGGCGACCAGGTCTTCGCCCGCCTCCGCACCGACCTCTCCTTCCTCACCGGCGACCCCGACACCGCCCTCACCGTCGGCGCCACCAGCGACCTCTCGCCCCGCTACACCGACCTCGGCCGCCTCTACCGCGGCCCCCAGGTCGACGTCCTCAGCGGCAGCGGCGTCCCCGTCGAGCTCACCTACACCCCCGCCGACGCCAGACACTACTTCTCCGCCCTCACGCTCGAGCGCTTCGACCAGGCCGGCCAAACCGCCGCCGCCGACCCGACCCGCATCGGCCCCTACGCCGGCGCCGACGCGACCCACTGCAGCGACTGCACCGAGGTCAACCTCGTCGTCGAGTCCCCCGCCGGCGTGATGCGCCTCCCGGTCCCCACCGGCCACCGCGTCGACCCCCGCAGCGTCCGCCTCACCCCGCGCACAGGCCCCGAGCAGACCCCCGAGCTGCTCGCCACCCCCGCCGACGAGCCCACCCTCCTGCTCCGCGAGCACACCCGCGGCACCCTCCGCTACACCACCGTCCCCGCCGCCCCGCCGCCCCCGCCCCCGCGGGTCCGCGGCTCCGACCTCCTCCCCCCCGAGCTGCGCAGCGCCGCCGCCCAGCACGCCCGTGAGCCCGTCCCC
>JBGAUO010000036.1:0-37936 GCA_044228605.1 Nannocystis sp.
TCCACTTCGTCGAGCTCGGCAACATGCCGCACGCGCTGGCCAGGCTGGACGTCGTGGGGTCGACGGCGGTCGAGGCTTGCGGCAACACGGTGCGCAACATCACCGGCTGCCCCTACGCCGGGGTGAGCCCGACCGAGCCCTTCGACATCACGCCCTACACCCACGCGATCACCCGCATGTGCCTGCGCGCGGGCTGGGCCAACGACCTGCCGCGCAAGTTCAAGATGGCGCTCGAGGGCTGCACCCACGCGGACCACGCGCAGACGGCGATCAACGACGTGGGCCTGCGTGCGCGCGTGCAGAACGGCGTTCGTGGGTTTGAGATGTTCGTCGCTGGGGGTCTCAGCACGAGCCCGCGGCCGGGCTATCGCCTGCATTCCTTCATTCCTGCGGACGAGGTTCTCGCGCGGGTGGAGGCGACGGTGCGGCTGTTCGGGCGCCTCGGCAACCGCAAGAATCGGGCGCGGGCGCGGCTCAAGTACGTGATGAAGACGCTGGGCGAGGAGGGCTTCGTCGCCGCGTACAACGAGGAGGTCGCGGCGATCACGGCCGAGGGTCGGCTGGTGCAGCCGCTCGAGCTGCCGCCGGACGAGACGGCGCCGGCGAGTGACGCGCGGGCGCTGCAGGGGCCGCGCGCGGCCGAGGACGACCCGGAGTACCGGACCTGGCTGCGCACGGTCGACCCGCAGAAGCAAGCCGGCTACTCGGCGGTGACGATCAAGCTGTACCGCGGCGATCTGACGGCGCTGCAGTTCGAGCAGCTGGCGGAGCTGGTCGAGGTGTTCGGCGACGGCACGCTGCGGACGATGAACAACCAGAACATCCTGGTCCGCTGGGTGCGTAGCTCGGCGCTGCCGTACCTGTTCGCGCGGCTGCGGGAGATCGGCCTGGCCGACACCGGGTCGAACACGATCGCCGACGTGGTCAGCTGCCCGGGCGCGGAGAGCTGCAACCTCGCGGTCACCTCGAGCATGCAGCTCGCGGCTCACCTGACGCGCTACCTCAAGAACCCGGGCAAGTCGGCCGACAGCGTGGAGCTGGCGCGCGACGCCGACATCAAGATCTCCGGTTGCCCCAACTCGTGCGGGCAGCACCACGTGGCGGCGATCGGCTTTCACGGGACCGTGCGTCACGCGGGCGACGGGCGGCAGATCCCCGAGTACCAGTTGCACCTCGGCGGCGGGTTTAATGAAGAGGGCGTCGAGTTCGGACGGCACATCCTCAAGATCCCGGCGCAGCGCAGCGGCGAGGCGCTGCTGGCGTTGCTCGACCTCTACCGCGACGAGCGCGAGCCGGGCGAGGCGGCGCGGGCGTTCTTCAAGCGGGTCACCAAGGAGCGGGTGGCGGCGGCGCTGGGCGAGCACGTCATCGGCATGAGCTTCGACAACCTGCGCGAGCAGGACCTGGTCGACCTCGGGCAGGAGAAGGTGTTCGACGTGGCGATCGGCCGGGGCGAGTGCGCGGCGTGAGCGGTATTGCCCTTGGGATTTGGGATCGATTAGGAATCGGCCGGCGACGGATTTCTAATCAAGTCGAACGAAATCAGTGACTTAGCCGAGACGATTGGGGAAGATTGGAAATCAATTGGAACCGTCCGGAGAGCCCGCGCCTGGAAACCATCGCGCAGCACGCGTTTTTCCGCGCGGGTGGATTTGGGCGGAGGTTCGAAGTTCGCGCAGGAGGCCCTTGACCCGTTCGGCGCTGAGGCTCGGGAGCACTTGAGTCAGCTCGTCGAAGGGGCATCCGTCGCCGGAGTTGGCGGCGATGTGTTTGAGTAGGAGGGCCTTGTTTTCACTGTGGTCGAGGCCCCGTCGGCGGGTGAGCATCGCCCGGTCGCTGGCCAGAGAGAAGAAGCGGTCGGCGAGGTCAAAGCGGCCCCGACCGAGCCGCTTGAGTGCACCGACGTCGAGGAGCTCAGGGATCCTGCTGGCGACTGCTTTGGGGACGGGGCGCCCGCTATGAATAGCGTCGATCGTCACGAAATCCTCGGTGCGAAAGAAGTAGTTCTTCTCGGCCGCGAGTGTCTCGAAGAAGTGGATGAAGCGCTCGTCACGGATATTACCGTGGAGCGTGACGGAGACCTGGTGGCTATCTGTCCCAGCGTAGTCCGGGGGTGGCTTGCCCTCGAGGAGCGCTGAACGCAGCATGCGATCGGCGCCCTGGCCTGACCGCTCGACGAGTCCGCAGCGTGCGAGGGCCTCGGCGATCCGCCGGTTGCGAGGGAGTTGGTGAAACAGGATGTTCTCGGCGGAGATCCCTGGCGGGAAACCGCCTGGGCTGATGATGGTCAGGTCCTTGGGCCACTGCTTAACGAATACGGAGCCGCCGTTCTGGTAGTCGCGGTGGCAGAGAGCGTTGAGCAGCGCTTCGCGGACCGAAGTGTCGTTGAAGGTCGGGATCTCGCGTCGGAGCAGGCCATCCTGGAAGTGATGCAGGCCGTTTCGTCGATCGACGAGAGCCCAGAGCTGGTCAAGGAGCAGGATGAAGCCTGACCTGAACTCCTCGCGCTGCTGGAAGTCGATCTCGGATTCGTGGTTGCGGTACTCGTAGATGATCTCGGCTTGGGCCATGTGCTTGCCGAGGGCCTCACGATTGCCGAAGAGGATCAGTGCGGCATACGTGGGCTTGCCGTCCGCGATGAGTTCAGCGTCCGCGAGCAGTTGGTGTGGCGACACATTTACGAGTGCGGGCGAACCAGATTTTTTCAACCAGCGCCGGCGAAAATTCTCGATCGCTTCGGGGAGAAGATCGACGAGGGAGGCCTGCTCACAGATGGTGGCCGAGAAGTCGGGCCTTGCCTCGTCGAAGATCGCCCGGAGTTTGTCGGGAGTCATGCCGATGAGTGCGTCCCCCGAGCGCATCCAGTAGGTGCCTTTGTAGTGGAGGGGGACGCCGAGCGGACGCGAAGGAATCTCGAAGATGACGACACGCTTTCCCTCGGGCGTGACGATGGCGGTGGTTTGAACGCGGAGGTGAAGCCGTGCAGTGATGGCCGTGCGGGTCTGCTCAAGGTCAGTGAAGGCTCCGCTGCCTACGAGACGACGGGGCCGCTTGTCGGTCACGCCCAGAATCATCCTTCCACCGCCTTCGTTGGCGAGGGCGCAACAGTATTGAACGAGTTCCTCGAAGTCGAAGCGGTTATTGGCTTCCTTGAATTCGAGGTGCTCGTCCTCTTGGGCCTCGAGCAACGACTGAAAGGTGCCGACGTCCATGACGGCGTGCCGTGCGGCGGGCGCCTACTTGGCCTTGCTGGCCAGGTACACCTTGCCCTTGGCGAGGGCGTAGGTGACCTTCATCGTGCGCAGCAGCGGGTAGTTAATGTAACCGCCGAGCTCGAAGCTCGAGCCCTCGACGATCTGGCCGAGGCCGGCGTCGGGCGGGGTGTTGGCGAGGACGAGGCCGCCGAGGCCGCCGTTGACGGGGGTGTCGCCGACCTTGACCTTCTCGATGAAGACCATCTTGAGGCCGTTGGTGGGGTCGTCGAGCTGCTCGAGCTCGCGGGGGAGGTGGCCGCTCTTGAGGAACTCCTTGCGGGCGATGGCGAGGGCGGAGCCGTAGCTGCCGCCGAGCCAGGCGTAGAACTTGAACTCGGAGCCGTCGATCGACAGGGTGGTCACGGGGACCAGGAGGATGTGCATGTCGATGAGGAGCAGCGGGGCCTCGGAGGCGCCGGCGGGGGCGGCTGCGGGGGCCGCGGCGAGCAGCTCGAGCGAGGCGTTGGGGAAGTCGAAGGTGATGGCGCCGATCTTGTTCATGACCTGGCGGCCGAGGACGACGCCGGGGACCTCGCCGACGGTGTAGGGCGTGAGGTCGTCGACGATCGCCGGGACGTTGGTGAGCTTCAGGTCGCCGAACTTGATCTCGGGGATGAGGACGACGTTGGTCTCGGCGCCGCCGATCGGGGTGATCTTGCCGAGCGGCTTGAGCTTGAGCTGGTCGGCCAGGCCCTTGTGGATGCGGGCCTCCTCGCGCAGCTCGAAGAAGACGATGCGGGTGAACTCGCTGCCGACGGTGCCGCCAGCGTGCTTGATGCCCTGGTTGGGGTCGACCTGGAGGTCCGAGCTGCCCTTGGCGCCCTCGACCTTGATGAGCTCGCCCTTGCCCTCGAGCGGGCGCATGAACGCGGCGTGGGCGAGCAGCAGCGGGCGCAGCGGGTTGTCGTTCTCGACCTGCTTGAACAGGGTGTCCAGCGTCTTGACCGCGTTGTCGGCGTCGGCCATGGCGTAGTAGCTCCACAGCTTGGTGACGAGCGGGTCGAACTGGTTGGGGTCCGAGGCGAGGATGGTGTCCTGCAGGGCGATGGCCGACTTGTGGTCGCCTGCGGCCTGGTAGTTGCGGCCGAGGCCGACGGCGGCGCCGAAGTTCTTGGCGTCGAGCTCGAGCGCCTCCTTGAAGGCCTTGGTGGAGCCGTCGTAGTCGCCGGCGCGCCAGTTGGCGGCGCCGAGCACGGCGAAGGCGTCGGCGTTGTTGGGCTCGGCCTCGAGGGCCCGCTTGGCCCGCTCGCGGGCGGACACCCAGCGGCCCTTGGACAGGTCCTCGTTGGCCAGGCCGACGAGGGTGCGGGCCTTGGCGTCCTGCTGGGCGGCGGCGCGCTTCTTGTCGGACTCCTCGACGGTGAGGCCCTTGCCGCCGCCGGGGGCGGTGGTGCCGGCCTTCTTGCAGGCGGGCACGGCGAGGGTGAGTACGACCAAAGCGAGGACGCGGGTGCTGAGCGACATGAGTTCTCCGGACGGGGGCGGACAGGCGGTCCGCGGGCGGAGCATACCCGACCCTGGCGCCGGCCAGCAATCCACCGGACCCCTCAGGATTCGGAACTCTGGGGGCTCTGCTGGGCTGCGTACGACAAGCGCACTTGCCCGCCGCGGAGCCCTCAGGATTCGGAACTCTGGGGGCTCTGCGGGTGGATCTCGGGGGTCGCGGCGCGGGCCAGCAGCCAGGCGCCGGGGAGGGCGAGGAGGCCGGCGCCGACGAGGCCGAGGAGGAAGGAGATGGCGACGAAGCTCGAGCCGGGTCCGGCGAGATCGGCCGCGGGGACAAAGAGGCCGAGGGCGAGGACGCTGCCGACCTGGTAGCTGCCGACCTGGGCCGGACCCCCGGGGAGCTGGATCGAGAGGCCGACGATGCCGACGATCGCGGCGGCCTCCGCGGGGCCGAGCGGCAGCCCGCAGGCGTGGAGGACGAGCCACAGCTGCAGCACGGTCAGGGTCCAGTAGACCGTGGACCACGCGAGCAGCGGCAGGCCGGTGCGCGGGGCGGCGAGGCCTCGCAGGGTGGCGGCGAAGTGGAGGATGAATTGCCCGAGGCGCTCGGGGGCGGCGGCGGTCCAGCGGGTGAGCAGTCGCGGCGGGAGCGCGGCGAGCAGGGCGAGGCCGGCGAGCATGGCGAGGAAGACCAGGCCCATGCCGCGGCCGACCTGCGCGGCCCCGTCGGCGCCGGCGCTGGTGGCCCGGGCGACGCCGACGAGCAGCAGGCCGACGACAAACAGGCCGTCGACGGCGCGCTCACTGGCGACGCCGGCGATGGACTCGGGGAGGCCGACGCCGGGGACCCCGGCGCGGGTGAGGATCAGCGGGCGTGACAGCTCTCCGAGGCGCAGGGGCAGCAGGAGGATCACGAGGAAGGACACGAGGCCGCTGCCGTGGAGGAGGTCGCGCGGGAGGCGGGCGTGGGGGTCCCCGGTGGCTGCGCGGACGCGGGGGTCGAGGGCGTAGCGCAGACGCAGGCTGCGGGTGAGGCTGTAGGGGAGGTGGAGGGCGATCGCGGCGGCGAGCAGGTCGGGGCGCGGGAGGTGGAATTGGGTCGGCCAGAGGGCGACCCGTTGCGACGCCAACCACAACAAGATCCCCGCGCCGAGCAGCGAGGCCGACCACAGCAGGGGCGTGTGTCGGCGGCTCGGCGGTGAGGGGGGCACGCGGCGGCACCTTAGCTGCGGGGGGTGCCGTCGGGCAATCTGTACGTGGACGAGCGAAGGCCGCCACGTGTGTGCGTGGCGGCCGTGCGCGTGTCGCTCAGGCGGCGGCTGCGGTTGGCGATGGCGCGGGGCGGAGGACCACCTGGGGTTCGCCGTCGGCGTCGGTCGTGACGTCGGCGAGGACCTTGCTTCCGGGGCGCAGCTTGCCCGAGAGGATGTCGGTGGCGAGCGGGTCGAGCAGGGTGTGCTGGACCAGGCGCTTGAGCGGGCGGGCGCCGAAGGCGGGGTCGTAGCCGCGTTCGGCGAGCAGGAGGCGGGCGGCGGGGGTGAGCTCGAGGTCCATGTCGCGGTTGGCGAGGCGCTGGCGGACGCGGCCGAGCTGGATGTCGAGGATCTGGGCCATGTCCTCGCGGCGCAGGGCGTGGAAGTTGATGATGCCGTCGAGGCGGTTGAGGAACTCGGGGCGGAAGTGGCGGCGCAGCACCTGCTCGCGGGCGGTCTCCAGCTCCTTGCCCTTGAGGCCCTGGGCCAGCAGCTCGCTGCCGATGTTGCTGGTCATCAGGATGATCGTGTTCTTGAAGTCGACGACGTGGCCCTGGCTGTCGGTGAGGCGGCCGTCGTCGAGGACCTGCAGCAGGAGGTTGAAGACCTCGGGGTGGGCTTTCTCGATCTCGTCGAGGAGGACCACGCTGTAGGGGCGGCGGCGGATCGCTTCGGTGAGCTGGCCGCCCTCGTCGTGGCCGATGTAGCCGGGCGGGGAGCCGATGAGGCGCGAGACGGAGAACTTCTCCATGTACTCGCTCATGTCGACGCGGACGACGTGGCGCTCGTCGTCGAAGAGGTACTCGGCGAGGGCCTTGGCGAGCTCGGTCTTGCCGACGCCGGTGGGGCCGAGGAACAGGAAGCTGCCGATCGGGCGGCCGGGGTCGCCGAGGCCGGCGCGCGACTGACGGACGGCGGCGGCGATGCGGGCGACGGCCTCGCGCTGGCCGACGACGCGGCCGCCGATCTTGGCCTCCATCTGCAGCAGGCGCGACTGCTCGCTCTCCAACATCTTGCTGACGGGGATGCCGGTCCAGCGGGCGACGACGCCGGCGATGTCCTCGTCGGTGACGGCCTCGCGGAGGAAGGAGTCCTGGTTCTGCTGGGCCTTGGCGAGGGCCTCGCGGGCGGCCGTGCGCTGCTGCTCGAGGGCGCGCAGGGTGCCGTAGGTGAGCTCGGCGGCCCGCTCGTAGTTCGCGGCCTGCTGGGCGCGGGTGGCCTCGCCCTTGATGTTCTCGATCTGCTCGCTGAGCTGCTTGATCTCGCCGATGCGGTCGCGCTCGGACTGCCAGCGCGAGCGCAGGGCGGTGACCTCCTCGCGCAGCGAGGCGAGCTCGGCGTCGACCTGCTCGAGGCGGGCCTTGGTGGCGGGCGTGGCGTCCTCGCGGCGCAGGGCCTGGCGTTCGATCTCGAGGCGGGTGACGAGGCGCTCGCGCTCGTCGATCGGCAGCGGGACGCTCTCGACCTCCATCTTGAGGCGGGCGGCGGCCTCGTCGACGAGGTCGATCGCCTTGTCGGGGAGGAAGCGGTTTTGGATGTAGCGGTGGCTGAGGCGGGCGGCGGCGACGATCGCGGCGTCCATGATGCGGATGCCGTGGTGGGCCTCGAACTTGTCGCGGATGCCGCGAAGGATCGCGATCGTGTCCTCGACGCTGGGCTCGTCGATCATCACCGGCTGGAAGCGGCGCTCGAGCGCCTTGTCCTTCTCGATGTGCTTGCGATACTCGTCGAGGGTGGTCGCGCCGATGCAGCGCAGCTCGCCGCGCGCGAGGGCCGGCTTGAGCATGTTGGCGGCGTCCTGGGCGCCCTCGGCCTTGCCGGCGCCGACCAGGGTGTGGAGCTCGTCGATGAAGAGGATGATCTTGCCGTCGGCGGCGGCGATCTCCTTGAGCACGGCCTTGAGGCGCTCCTCGAATTCGCCGCGGTACTTGGCGCCGGCGACGAGGGCGGCGAGGTCGAGCTGCATGAGCTTGCGGTCCTTGAGGCTCTCGGGGACGTCGCCGGCGGCGATGCGCAGGGCGATGCCCTCGGCGATGGCGGTCTTGCCGACGCCGGGGTCGCCGATCAGGACGGGGTTGTTCTTGGTGCGGCGCGAGAGGACCTGGATGGCGCGGCGGATCTCGGTGTCGCGGCCGATGACCGGGTCGAGCTTGCCCTGGTGGGCGGCCTGGGTGAGGTCGCGACAGTACTTGCTGAGGACCTCGTACTTGTCCTCGGGGGAGTCGTCCTGGACGGTCTGGGTGCCGCGGATCTCGGACAGCGCGGACAGCAGGAGCTCGCGGTTGCCGCCCAGCTTGCTGAGGACCTCGGCGGCGCGGATCTTCTGCTTGACGGCCTTGGGGCTGAGGGCGGCGAGGATCAGGTGTTCGCTGCTGACGAAGCGGTCGTGCAGCGCTTCGGCCTCGTCGGCGGCGAGGTCGAGCAGTTCGTTGAGCTCACGCGAGGGGCGCGGGTCGCTGCCCTGGGTGCGCGGCTGACGGGCGAGCTCGGCCTTGATGGCGCGTTCGACCGCGGAGCCGTGGACGCCGGTGCGCTCGAGCAGCGGCGATGCGAGTCCGCCCTCCTGCTGCAACGTGGCCATGAGCAGGTGCAGGCTGGTGAGCTCGGGGTGGCCGAGCTCACGGGTCATGGCGTGCGCGTGGGCGATGGCGTGACGGGTCTTGACGGTCGCGGTCTCGGGGTTGAAGACGGCCATGGGGGTGGCTCCTTTGGTTCGCTCGGGAAAATGGGCACGATCGTCGTGGTGGCAAGCGCCGCGGCCGTGGGTGTGAGCCGGCAATTTTTGTCGTTGTTGCGGGGCTTCGCGGGAGCGGGCAGTGTTCGGGTGTGTATCGCCTCACGCGCCGCGTCACCGTCTTCGTGGGACTCGTCAGCTCGCAGCTCGCATGCGGTGCCCCCGCTTCGCCGCCAGCGGCAGTGAGCGAGCCGGTGAAGGCAGCTGTCTCGAAGGACAGCTCTCCTGTCGTGTCGGTTGGGCCGGGGGTGCGAGCGGACGGCGAGGTGGTCTCGGCGGTGCAGTGGTTCGAGGGCAGCCTCGAGGAGGCTCTGGCGGCGGCGAAGGCGGGGGGCAAGCGGGTGTTTGTCGACGTCGGGGCGTACTGGTGCCCGCCGTGCCGCAAGCTCGACGAGGAGGTGTTCGTGCGGCCGGAGGTGGGTGCGGCGTTGGCCGCGGGTTATGTGGCGCTGCACATCGACGCCGAGAAGGGCGAGGGTCCCGAGGTGGTGGTGCGTTACAAGGTGCAGGCGTATCCGACGCTGCTGGTGCTCGAGGCGGAGGGGTTGGAGCGGGGGCGGATGGTCGACGGCATGGACCCGCCGGAGTTGCTGGCGGGGTTGGAGGAGATCGCCCGGGGGGGGAACGTGCTGGCTGCGCTCGTGGCGGCGGTGGCGGCCAAGCCGGACGACCTGGAGGCGCGCTATCGCCTCGGCAACGCGTACGCGCTGGCGGCCCGGCGGACGGAGGCGGAGGCCGAGCTGGCGAAGGTGATCGCGGGCGATCCGGACAACACGCGCGGGCTGGCGGCGAAGGCCATGGCCGACCGCGCGGGGTTCCTGGTCGCCAAGCAGGACGCGGACCCGGAGCGGGCGATCGCTCTCTATCGCGAGCTGCAGCAGAAGTATCCGAAGGCCAAGGAGAGCCTGCGGGCCTATCGGCAGATCGGTCGCGAGTTGCACAAGCTCGGGCGCGATGACGAGGCGATCGCCAGCCTCGAGGCGATGGTCGCGGCCGAGCCTGGGAACGTCGATCTCAAGTCGGCGTACGGGTGGTTCTCGTTCCGCGAGCGTTGTCGGCCAGCCGACGGTCTGAGGGCGGTGGACGCGGGTGTGTTGCTCGATCCGAAGAGCGCCGATCTCCATTACTTGCGGGCCGAGCTCAAGGCGCAGCTCGGCGACGCGGCCGGGGCGCTCGTCAGCATCCGCGAGGCGGCGGCGCTCGAGCCAGAATCAGCGTTTTTTAAGCGGCAGGTGCGGCGATTCGCGGGCCAGGCCGGTGTTGTGGCCGCGGGTCTGGCGGGTGGTGCGTGATCACGCTGGCGTTGACCAACCTGTCCTCGGGGACAGCCGCGCTCGCGCTCGCGCTGAGCTCGGCGGCGCCGCCGCGGGAGTCGGAGTCTGAGGTGCCGGGGGGGTATTACGAGGCGATGGATCTGCGACGTGACGACGAGCCACCGGATGGCGACAAGAAGGTCACGCTGGGCTCGGTCCTGTTCGCGCTGGGGCTGCTGCAGGCTGGCGGCGGGGTCAGCAGTTATCTGACCGCGACGCCCCGTTATTGCGGCAGCGTGTACGGTAGCGGGGTGTCGGACGACACCTGCGCCGGCTTGCGCATCTACGGGATCGTCGGGGCCGCGTTCGGGGGCTTGATGACGGTGACAGGGGCCACCTTCTTGGGATGGGGCCTGATCGAGCGCCAGCGGCATCGGAAATGGATGCAGGAGCGTGGCTTTCGTGCCGGGCCGATGCTCGGTCCAGGTCGTTACGGGCTCAGCCTCGGCTTCCGATTTTGAGACAAGGCCGGGTCGTCGGCCGAGTGCGCACGGGGTTGCGCGCGAAGGTCACGCGGAGGTCTGGGTGCGGGAAGGTCGGCCGAGATCCGGTCAATTGTCCGCAGCGGGCCGCGAGACGTGGGGGACATCTGCGCAGAACTGCCCGCAGAAGGCTGCTGACACGTTCGCAGGGCCGCGGTTATAGTGACCTCACGCCTGGGCTGCCTGGGCCCGCGTCCACATCTCATCCTCGAAGGAACTACCAGCTTATGAAGCGCAGCGCGTGTTTTCTGTCCTTGATGTCCATCCTCGCTGCGGCGTGTGGTGACAACGGCGGGGCGAGCGGCGAGGAGTCGAACTCGAACTCGAACTCGAACTCGAACTCCGCCACGATGTCGTCGATCTCGATCTCCGTGTCGGCGACGGGCACCGAGACCGCGAGCGCGACGGAGGGCACGGCGAGCATGACCGCGACGGAGTCGACGACGGTGGACACCACGCCGACGGACGGCACCGCGACGTCGCCGACCGGCAACACGACCTTCGATCCCAACGACTGCGGCGAGTCGGTCGTGAACATCCCGATCGTGACCCCCAGCGTCATGCTGGTGCTCGACAAGTCGGGCTCGATGGTTGCGACCCCGGGCGGGTTCTGGGACCACGACAATGACGACGCCAACGACGACGGCATCCAGGACGCCGATCCGATGATGATGGCGGCGGCGACGGCGAAGATTACGCGTTGGGAGAGCTTGTGGTCGGTGGTCGACCTGATCGCCAACAACTTCAACGGCTCGATGAACATGGGCATGATCCTGTTCCCGTCGAAGGCGGCGAAGGCCGACTACAGCGCGGTGGCCTGTGTGGTCAACGCGAAGCCGGAGGTGCCGGTGGGCGTGATGAACGCGGCGGCGATCATCGCCGCGATCCCGCCGGCGAAGGCCGACAAGACGGTGATCCAGGGCGGCACGCCGGCGACCAAGGGTGTCGTCGCGGCGGTGGGCGAGCTGGACGCGGCGGCGGCCGACCAGCCCAAGTTCATGATCCTGGTGACGGACGGCGCGGCGAACTGCCCGGCGGACGCCGCCGACAACACCGCGCTGTTCGAGGTGTACGACGACGGTCTGGCGACCGCGCTGGCGGACGCGCTGGCCAAGGGCATCAAGACCTACGTGGTGGGCATCGACATCTCGCAAGAGGTGAGCGGGGCGACGAAGGACGGCAACCCGGACAACACCAACACCTACGACAAGCTGAACCTCGTCGCGGAGGCGGGTGGCGTGCCGCGTCCGGGCGCCGAGAAGTTCTACAACACGACCAACCAGGACGAGCTGCAGGCGGCGCTGGACGAGATCTCGATGCAGATCTTGAGCTGCACGATCGACCTGTCGCCGGAGCCGGTGTACGAGGACTACGTCGAGGTCACGGTGAAGGAGATGTACGGCAAGATGCAGGTCATGGACTGCGCCACCGAGGACGGCTGGAAGTACGTGCCGAAGGTGAACCCGGACGATCCGGTGCGCATCGAGCTGTGCGGTCAGGCCTGCGCCGACTTCCAGATGACCGGCATGATCGATATTCAGTACCGCTGCCCGAACTCGGGTTAGTCGGTCGCGCCGCGCCCTGACGCGGACCGAGCTCCACGACTGCGCGGGGTCGCCGGAACGGCGGCCTCGCGAACTTTTTGGGCTCAGGGCACGGGGTCGTAGTCTTTGCAGGCAGAGACGACGTCGTCGAGCACATCGGTGAAGCTGGTGGCGAGCTCGCCGTCGCAGATCGGCTGGAAGATGCCGCGTTCGCGGAACGAGGCGACGATGGAGGCGAGGCGGCGCGCCGGGGCGGCCTTGCCGTAGGGGCCGGTGCAGACCGACTCGGGGGCCTCGAAGACGCCGGCGCCGGCGGCGATGCCGAGGACGACGAGGCGATCGAGGCGGTTGTCGACGGCGCTGAGCATGCGGCTGCGGATCTCGACCATGGTGCTGAGGTCGTTGTCGTGGGTCTCCTCGTCGGTGAGCATGACGATGAGGAGGAGCGAGTCGTCGCGCAGGAAGCCGGCGTTTTGCGGGTCGTGGAGCGCCTCGGCGGTGTTGTAGGCGGTGAGCTCGACGGTGCCGGACTTGGTGGCGGCGATGCACTCGAACTCGGCGGCGAGGGTGGGCGAGGGGCCGACCGACCAGCGTTGACCGGGTGGCAGGCCGCAGTCGGTCGCGGGGCTCTCGGGGACGGTCGGGAAGTCGCGGTGGGTGCCGAGCAGGGTGACACCTTCTTGCGGGGAGACGACGCCGACGTGGAAGTCCTCGACGTCGGTGAGCTCGGTGAGGAGGGCGTCGGTGAACTGCGCGAACACGGGTGGCATGCCGTTGGTGCCGCGCAGGGCCTCCTGCTCCTCGTCCATGCTGCCGGAGCCGTCGACGGTGAAGAGGACGTCGATGCGCTTGCAGCCGGGGGGCGGCTGTTCCTGGAAGGGGGGCTCGTAGTCGAAGTCGTCGCACAGCTGGACGGCGGTGGGGACGTAGTCGATGAGGGCGGAGATGAGGTCGGTCTTGTCGCGCTCGTAGTGGCGGCTCTTGTCGCTGAGGGCGAGGCCGAAGATCTCGAGCCTGCTGGCGCCGTCGCCGTGGGTGAAGGCGGCGATGCGGCGGCGGTCGTGCTCGCCGACGATGCGCAGGTAGGCCTCGGCGGCGAGGCCGGGCTGGGCGTAGAGGTTGTTCTGGACGTCGTCGCTGTAGGCCAGGAGCATGGCCAGGGAGCTCGCGCCGGGGGCGGGCCACTGCTCGAGCTCGAGGACCGGGAAGAGCAGGCCGGAGAAGTAGAAATTGCCCTGGTCGAGGTCGCTCTTGTAGGTGTCGAGCGCGGTGAGGAGGCAGTCGAGGGCGGCGGGGGCGTCGGGGTCGACGACGCCGCCCTCGCCGTAGACGAGCACGGGGTCGTCCTTGGCGTTGCCGAGGGGGAGCAGGCAGGAGGTCTGGAGGGTGAGCTCGGTGCCGGCGTTGACGAGGAGGCGGACGCGGGCGCCGGTGGTGACGACCAGCTGCTCGAAGTAGGCGGCGAAGGCGGCGCGGTGCTTGGGGGTGTAGATGTCGAGGGCGGGCTGGGCGACGAGGGAGATGTCGAGCTGGCTGCAGAAGGTCACGGGCTCGCCGGTGGTGTCGTCGGTGGTGCCGGTGGTGGGGGTTGTTCCGGTGGTTGTGCCCGTGGTGGTGCTGGGGTCGATGCCGCTGGTGAGCGCGCCGGTGGTGGTCTGTGGTTCGCTGGTGCCCGAGCTCGCGGTGCCGGCGTCGCCGCAGGCGGCCAGGAGGGCGAGGAGTGGCAGGGTCTGTCGCATGGCGCTCGCTCGATCTTTACGCGAGCAGGCGGGCGGTGGCCAGCGGCCGCGCGCCTCGGGTATGGTCCGCGGCGTGAACGACACGGCGAGTGAACTGGACCCGCGACTGGGGGCGCTCATCGAGGGCCTGCCGAAGGTCGAGCTGCATCTGCACCTCGAGGGCAGCATCCCGCCGGAGCTGGCGCTGCGGCTGGCGCACCGGCACGGGCGCGGCTTGCCGGGCATGGCCGAGGGGGCGGCGGGGCTGCGCTCCAACTATCGCTTCGCCAGCTTCTCCGAGTTTGTGCGCATGTACATCGCGATCTCGGCGTGTCTCGTGGACGCGGAGGATTTCTGCGAGATCGCGGTGGCGCTGGCGGGCGAGCTAGCGGCGCAGCGGGTGGAGTATGCGGAGGTGACGTTCACGGCGATGACCCACGTGGCTCGCGGGGTCGACCCGGCGGCGATGCTGGCCGGCCTGGCGGAGGGTCGGGTGCGGGCGCGTGAGCTGCATGGGGTCGAGCTGGCGTGGGTGTTCGACATCGTGCGCAGCTTCGGGGACCAGGCCGCGCCGACGCTCGAGCTGGCGCTGCGAGGCCGCGAGCAGGGGGTGATCGGTCTCGGCTTCGCCGGGCCGGAGGCGGCGGACTGGCCGACGGCTCCGTTCGCGCCGGTGTTCGCGCGGGCGCGCGCGGAGGGGCTGCGATCGCTGCCACACGCGGGCGAGATGGCGGGGCCGCGGAGCATCTGGGAGGCGCTTCGGGTGCTCGGGGCTGACCGCATCGGCCACGGGGTGCGGGCCGTCGAAGATCCGGAGCTCATGGCGTACCTGCGTGAGCATCAGGTGCCGCTCGAGGTGTGCCCGACCAGCAACCTGGGGATCGGGCTGTACCCGGACCTGGTGGCGCATCCGCTGCCGCAGCTGCTGCGCGCCGGGCTGGCGGTGTCGCTGGCGAGCGACGACCCGCCGATGTTCGCGACCTCGCTGGTGGAGGAGTATCGTCGCTGCGCGGCGGCGTATGGATGGGACGCGGCGCAGGTGTGCGCGCTGGCGGCTGCGGCGGTGCGGCACAGCTTCCTCAGCGATGCGCGGAAGGGCGAGATCCTGGCTCGGCAGGGGCTGGTGGCGGCGCGCCTGGGCTTTGCTGGCGTGGACGATGCTGCGGTGCGTGCATGAGCACGCGCGTCGGCGACGTAACCACGACAGAGGCGGGCAGCGGCGGGGCCGTGATGGGTGAGGTGGGCTGATAAGCTCTCGCGCGTGACTCCAACCGCTCGTCGTCGCTGCTGGTCGCTTCCCTTTGTTCTCACCGCCGGGCTGCTGGGCTGTAGCACGCAGACAGGCGCAGGTACGGCGGGCGCGGGTGGCGACGCGGCGAAGCCGATCGAGGTCGCGAAGCCGCCGGTGGTCGAGCCGCTGCCGCCGCTGCGCACGGGGACGCGGGCGCTCGTCCCGGGCTCGCTGCTGGCGGGCAAAGTGGTGGCGACCGGGGCCGACGAGACGCACGAGTACCTCGAGCTGTCGTTGCCGCTGGCGGGCGAGGACGCGAACCTCGACTTCGACCGCACGCATGTGGAGCTGACGGGGAGCGTGGGGGGGGACATCGCGGTGGTGGCGACGGGGATGGGAGGGAGCGACGCGCGGGTGCTGGTGCGGCGCAAGCTGGGCGGCGCGGAGGAGGTCGCGGGGGCGCTGTTTGGCGAGCGCTACGACGCGGGCAAGCGGCTGTGGGTGCGGTCGCCGTTCACGGCGGGCGAGCGCAAGGCGGCGCCGGCCGACAAGGGGTTGAAGCAGCGCTGGGCCTTGGCCATCGCGGCGCAGTACGGCGACAGCTGGCGGATGCAGCACGCGTGGTATCAGTTCGCGGGTGGGCGCGTGCGGGCGCTGCTGCCGGACGGGTTCAAGGACACGGGTGTGGGGGTGGACGGCGGCGTCGGGCGCGGGGCTCGGCGGACGGATCTGTCGCAGCTGATGGACACGACGACCGGCGTGATGTCGATGCAGGAGGCGCTGCAGCACGACCGCGGGCTGCGCCTCGATCGCGGGGATGAGAAGCGGACGATCGCGGTGAGCGAGCTGGTGCTGCCGCCGCTCGACGCTCACCCGTTCGACAAGATGCAGGCCAAGCTGCCCGATCCAGGGGCGGGCGCGCCTGAGCCGCTGGCGGCGGCGGTGCCGGCCGATTTTTGGTACGCGCGGGTCGACGACATCCGCCTGCTGCTGCGCCTGCTCGACGAGGCTGACGCGTGGATCACTCCGGTGGTGCAGGTGCTGCAGCGAAACCCGGAGGACCGGCACCTGGCGGACCGCTATCAGGCGCAGCTGGGGCTGCGGCGCACGGAGCTGGCCAAGTTGTTCGGGCACGCGGTGGTCGGGCAGGTGGCGATCGTCGGCAGCGACCCGTACCTGCGCGAGGGCAGCGACGTGACGATGATCTTCAGCGTCAAGCAGCAGGCGATCTTCGACGGCGAGCTGGCGAAGCACATCGAGGCGTACAAGGCGGAGCTGCCGGGGCTGGCGACGACGACCCGCGACTACCAGGGCGTGGCGATCGTGGAGACCCGCGATCCCGGGGGGACGGTGCGCCAGCAGCGGGCGCAGGTGGGCGAGCTGGCGATCGTGTCGAACTCGCCGCGGGCGACGGAGCGGGTGCTCGACGCGCTCGGCGGGCGCACGCCCCGGCTCGGCGAGGAGGCGGACCTGCGCTACATGCTGGCGCGCGACCCGGGGGCGCACCAGGCGTTTGCGTTCCTGAGCGACAAGTTCATCGCGGCGGTGATCGGGCCGCAGCAGAAGGTGCTGGCGGCGCGACGGCAGCAGGCGCTGGCGGAGCTGCTGACGCCGGGCTACGCGGCGCTGCTGCACGGGTGGCTGTTCGGGGCGGCGCCGGCGAGCACGCAAGCGCTGGTGAAGAGCGGGCTCTTGCTCGCGGATGAATTGAAGCACGCGGACGGGGCGGCGATCGAGTTCACGCCGGGCGGGCCGGCGCGCTCGAGCTGGGGTAAGCCGTCGGCCCTGACGCCGCTGATCGATCTGCCGCCGGTGACGACGGTGAGCGAGGCGGAGAAGCTGGCGTACGAGAACTTCGGTCGCGGGTATCAGCAGTACTGGAAGCAGTTCATCGATCCGGTGGCGATCCGCCTCGACGTGAAGGACGAGGCGGGCGGGTCGACGGCCGACGTCGACGTGCGGATCTTGCCGCTGATCTCGGCCACGGATTACAGCGAGATCGAGGCGATCGTCGGCGCGACGCGGGTGCAGGTCGCGGCGCATGACCGCGGGCTCCTGTCGGTGTGGGCGGTCGGCAAGGACGCGCGCCTGCGCGGGGAGCTCGACGGCCTGATGCGCTCGTTCACCAACAAGGCCGACATCGGGCTCGGCTGGCTCGGCGACTGGGTGCTGGTCGGGCTCGAGGACCGGGCGGCGCTGGTGGAGCTGCTGGCGAAGTTCGACAAGACGGTGCAGCTGCCGCCGGAGAAGCAGGACGTCGACTTCAACGACATCGACCTGTGGCGCAAGATCGGGAAGTTCCCGCTGTACGCGGCGGCGGAGGTGAAGAACCCGGCGATGCTGGTGGCGACGCTGACGGCGATCCGGGGGATGCTCGGGGAGGTCGCGCCGGGCTGGGTCGACTGGGGCGAGGTGAGCAAGCACCGCGAGCTGCCGATCGTTCGCGTGGGGATGAGCAAGACGGCGCCGCTGCTGCCGAACCGCGACATCGCCGACGCGGTCGCGCTGCACTACGTGCAGACGGGCACGGCGGTGGTGCTGGCGCTCGACGTGGAGACGCTCAAGAGCGCGGTCGACCGGCTGCTGGACGGCAAGTTGCCGACGAGCGGGCCGGAGGGGAGCTCGCAGTTCGTGATCCAGGGCAGTTCGCAGCCGGGCATGCCGCTGTGGACGGCGCTGCTGTGGCTGATCCAGGGCCAGGCCAACGAGGCGCAGGTGGGGGCGCGGCGCTCGGCGGAGGCGTTGCTGCGCGGCGACCCGGCGCTGGCCGGCGACACCAAGCTGTTCGCGGCGCGCGGGCTCGACTACTTCGGCTTCACGCCCGTGAACGCGCAGGGGACCTACGCGTTCACGCTCGACGCGACCGGGGCCGGCGACCCGCTGCTGGGCTCGACGATGGCGCCGGTGTACGTGCCGCTGCCGCTGGCCGACTCGCCGGTGGAGCGCTTGATGGTCCGTCTGACGGGGCTGCGCGGCGAGGTGGCCTTCGACAAGGAGCCAGACCCGGCGGGGCCGAACGCTCGCAGCTTGCACACGCGCTTCTCGGTGAAGCTCGGAGGGGCTGCCCCTTAGGGCAGGTCGCCGCGGACGTGGCCTCGGACGGGAGCGGGTCGCTGGTGCCGAGCTCCGGGAAGAGGCGGGCGAAGGTCGGGAAGTCGTCGGGGGACGCGGGTCGGGCGTGCAGGGTCATGATGGGTCGCCGTCGTCGTCCTCGTAGTCTTGGGGTGGGTCGTCGGTGAAGCGGGTGTCGTCCTGGGGTGGGTCGTCGGTGAAGCGGGTGTCGTCCTGGGGTGGGTCGGCGTGGGGCGGGTCGTCGGTGTCGAGGGCGGCGGGCGCTTCGTGGTGGGGTGGGTCGTCTTGGTCGAGGTCGTCGAGGTCGTCGAGGTCGTCGAGGTCGTCGGGGCTGAGCTCGGGGGCTTCGAGGGCGGGGACCCAGGTGGCGCGTTCGGTCCAGCGGAAGGGGGTGGCGAAGGGGGTGACGAGGCGCTCGTCGGCGTCGTTCCAGGCGGCGCCGCGGTCGTCGAAGATGGTGACGAACTGGACCGGGGTGCGCCGCAGCTTGCGGAGGTGGCTGAGGTCGGTGCAGGCGGCGACGACGTGTTCGGCGAGCTTGCGGGCCTGGTCGCGGCGCTCGCTGGCCAGCAGGAAGATCAGGAGGTGGCGCTCGGGGGTGCGGACGCGGAAGTCGACGCTCCACGTGGTCGCCGAGATGCCGGCGATGCGATCGCCGCGGACGATCGCCAGCGGGCGGGTCGTGAGGGTCGCGCGCAGGTGGGACTCGACTTCGTCGGCGAAGGGCGGCGGCTTGCGTGGGCGCAGGGTGGTGCGCAGGTCGGCGACGCGGAGGCAGGCCTGCGCGAGGCGGGTGAGGGCGCGGGTGAGGGGCTCGCCGGGGCGCGGGTGGGTGCGCAGCTCGCCGTCGCGGAGCTCGACGCCGAGGTCGACGCAGGCCTCGGCGATGCGCTGCTGCTGGCGCTCGGGCGGGTCGTGGAACAGGTGCGAACGCAGCCAGCGCAGGGTCTCGCCGAGGTCGAGCAGCAAGGGTGGGTCGCTGTGGCGCGGGACGAAGAGGGTGAGCAGGTCGCCGTCTGGCAGGGCGAAGGGGGTGGCGATGCGGAGCAAGGAGCCGAGCTCGCGGGCGTGAAAGACCGGGGCGGCGAGGGCGGCGAGGAGGTCTTGCGGGGCGGGTGATGACGCGCGCTGTGACATGTCCTGTGGGACAGGTTGAATGTCCGGCCCAGAGGTCGGCGGCGCCGGTGATTCGACGCTCACAGGAGGGCCTCCTGGGCCGCGGGGGGGTCGTGGAGCTGGCCGTCGTGGGTGATGCGGGCGAGGTGGCAGAACAGGCGCCAGGCGGCGTCGAGGTCGGCGGGTAGCGGGTGAGGGGTCTCGGCGATGCGGTCGCGGAGGCCGGGTTGCCAGCGGTGAAAGTGGAGCTCGCCGGCGCCGTCGTGGGCGTGGCCGAGGTCGAGGGCGGCGATGCGGCCGACGCCGCGGAGGATGAGGGAGAAGCGCAGGGTGGCGGCGGCGGGGCAGCGCTGGCCGCGGACGATGAGCTCGCCGCTGGCGCTGCGGACGGTGGCGGTGAATTCGTGGCCGGTGGACGTGTCGGGGAGCCAGCGGAGGTCGCCGACGATGTGCTTGTCGCGGTCGCCCAGGAGCTGGGAGATCTCTCGGTCGTCGACGGGCATGGTCAGGTCTCGAGCTCGCGGCCGCGCCAGCGGCGGAGCACCTGCTCGCCGAGCAACGAGACGGCGGCGAAGAGGAGCAGGCCGAGCAGCGTGCAGGCGAAGATGGCGGCGAACAGGTCCGCGGTCTTGAGCTGGCCGGAGCTCTGGACGATGAGGTAGCCGAGGCCGAAGCCGGCGGTGCCGTAGCCGGCGAAGAACTCGCCGACGATCGCGCCGATGACGGCGAGGCCGCTGGAGATCTTGGCGCCCGTGACGAGGTACGGGACGGCGCCTGGGAGCCGGAGCTTGAGCAAGATCTGGGTGCGCGAGGCGTCGCGCATGGCGAACAGCTCGAGGAATTGCGGGTCGACGCGGGTGAGTCCGGTCGTGCCGTTGGTGATCACCGGGAACAGGCTGATGATGACGGCGACGAGCACGACGCTGGTGATGCCGGTGCCGAACCAGATGACGATCAGCGGGGCGACGGCGACGATCGGGACGGTCTGCAGGAAGATCGCGTAAGGGTAGAGGCTGCGGGCGAGGATGCGGGACTGGGAGAAGGCGATCGCCACGAGGGTGCCGAGGACGAGGCTGATCAGCAGGCCGAGGAGGGCGGCCATGGCGGTGAGGGTGGTGCCGGTGGCCAGCGCGGCGGCGTTGGTGACGGCTGCGCTGGCGACTCGCGTGGGGGTCGGGATGAGGTAGGGCGGGACGGCGAGGGCGGTGCACAGCAGCTGCCACAGGAGCACAACGCCGGCGAATACCAGCAGCGGGGGCCACAGGCGGGACCACAGGGGCGTGCTCATGCGGCCTCCTGGACGTGGGCGCGCAGGCGGGCGAGCTGGGCGGCGAATTCGGGGGTGGTGTGGAGGTTCGCGGGGCGCGGGCGCGGGAGGTCGATGGTCTGCTGGTGGACGATGCGGCCGGGGCGGGGCGAGAGGACGAGCACTCGGTCGGCGAGGTGGACGGCCTCGGCGAGGTTGTGGGTGACGGCGAGGGCGGCGAAGCGGTCGCGCTGCCACAGGCTCAGGAGCTCGTCGTCGAGGCGTTCGCGGGTGAGTTCGTCGAGGGCGCCGAAGGGTTCGTCGAGGAGGAGGAGCTCGGGACGGGTGACGAGGGCGCGGGCGAGGGAGGCGCGCATGCGCATGCCGCCGGAGAGTTCGGCGGGGTGGGTGTCGGCGAATTCGCGGAGGCCGACGAGGGTGAGGACGCGGTCGATGTTGGCGGTGTGGTCCGGGTGCGACGAGCGACCGAGCTCGAGCGGGAGGGCGATGTTGCCGCGGACGCTGCGCCAGGGGAGCAGGGTCGGGTCTTGAAAAACGAAGGCGGCGCGGCCCCAGCGGGCGCGGGCCTGCTCGGGGGGGAGGCCAGCGACACGGAGCTCGCCGCTCGCGGTGGGGAGGAGGCCGGCGATGGCGCGAAGGAGGGTGGATTTGCCGGCGCCGGAGGGTCCGACGAGCGCCACGAACTCGCCCGCGGACAGGTCGAGGTCGACGCCGGAGAGGGCCAGGAGGCCGCCGGGATAGCGCATTTGGAGGTCACGAGCGCGGACCAGGGGGCCCGGTGGCGTGGTCGCGGAGGTTTCTGGGGACGTCGCTGCGGACACCGCGGCGCCAAGCTAACACGCTTCGTGGCGGCGAGGCGCGTGCGTGGCTGACCGGTGGTGCGGGTCGTCGATCGGTGCATGCCTCGACTCGGGGATGTTGCCGGAGGGTGCGGTCGGCTGGTTCAGGGAGAGGCGATGCAGGCGTGGTTGTCGGGCGGGCATCGGAAGCGGACGTGCAGGTGGTGGGTGTGGCCGGCGGCGTGTTTGATGAGGGTGGGGCGGCCGCGTGTCGGGTGCTGGATCGTTTGCTCGAGCTCGGGCTCGGGGACGCCGAGCTCGCGGGCGGCGCGGCGGAGTGACGGCTGGAGCTCGCGGGCGAGGAAGATGTCCTGCGCGCTGCCGCGGGTGGCGAGGGCATGCACGAGTTGCCAGGTTGCGCGCCAGTCGACCTCACTCGCATCGGGGCGGCAGAGGTCGGTGCCGCAGCGGACGCAGCCGCGGCGGTAGCGGCCGCCGACGATCGGGAGCCAGAGGTCGACGTCGCGGCCAGACTGGTGGGACCGGTGGGGACCGTAGCGTCCGCCGGCAGCCTGACTGAGATCGCCGACGACGATCTCGCCACGGTAGGCGCTGTGGTTGCGAAAGGCGGACAGCGCCTGCATGAGCTCGTGGGTCGTGCTCGAGCTGGCGTGGGCGTGGGCGGGGCAGCGGATCAGGTAGTCGGGCGAGGGCGGCAGGCGCAGGGCGTGTTCGAGGTGACCGGCGTCGGGGCGACCGCGGGCGAGGGCGTCGGCGGGGAGCTCCAGGGCGGGTGGCTCGGCGAGGAATTCGGTCGCTGCGGAGGATGGTGGTTGTGGAGGTGCGGGGCGGGTCGAGGTGTCCGAGAGGGCAGGGAGGGGGGCGATGTCAGCGGGGACAGGGAGGGCGAACGTTGGGGTGAGTGCGGCGGCGACAGGGAGGGTGATGGCGAGGCCGACCAGGGCGGCGCACCAGAGCGTGCGCAGGGGGGGCGCAGACGGCTGCGGCGGTGGGTGTGAGGGTGGGGGCGGGAGTTCGAGCGGGATCGGTGTGAGGCAGGCGAGGGCGGCGTGCTGAGCTTCGCTGGTGCAGCGGAACTCGAGCAGGCAGAGGCCGATCGAGATGCGGTCGCCGTCGTGGAGTTCGCGTGGTTGGCGGCAGCGTTCGCTGTTGACGTAGGTGCCTGCTGGCGCGCCGCGGTCGAGGAGCCACCAGCGGTCGTGGTGGAGTCGCAGGCAGCAGTGCTGGGGTGCGATGTCGGGGTCATCGAGGACGAGGCCGCAGCGGTCGTGGGCGCGGCCGATGTGCAGCACGGGGCGGCCGAGCACGAGCACGCGCTCGCGGGCGCCGAGCAGGCGCAGGGTGGCGCGGAGTGGTGGGTTGTGTGGCTCGGAGACGAGGCGAGGCGGGGCGGAGGGTTGGCGAGGTTTGTGAAGTGGTGGCGAGGCAGGGTGCTTACGGCGTCGCACGGGTCTCCTGGGCGGCCGGGTGGGCGGCGGGTCGGAGGGCGCGGGCGGCGAGGGCGAGTACGCCGATAGCGATGAGCAGGCCGAGGCAGAGATTGAGGGCGAAGTAGGAGCGATGGCCCCGATCTTTGCGTTTGTGGTGCGGCCGCGCGCCGGGTGCGGCGGGGATCTGCAAGACGGTGATGTCGGGCGAGGCGAGCTCGTCGAAGGAAGCTGGCGTCGAGGGGCCTTGGTCGGCGGCGGCGAGCGGGCGGGCGATGGTGTCTGCGTTCGGGCCGCCGGGCTTGAGGGCGTCGGGCAGGATCAGGGTGCCGCTGCCGCGGGGCTCACTGAGCAGGGCGGGGCGTGGGAGGGTGGGGGCGATCGCGGAGCGCTGCGGCTGCGATGGGAGCGGCAGGATGCCGTGGCGTGGGATCGCCGATGTCTCTTGCGACATGCTCTCGAGAACATGTCGGTAGGGGCAGATCGGACAGCGAGCTGCGGGGAGCTGGCGCTCGAACAGGAGGGTTGGGCCGTCCTCGTGGTCGTGGGGGTGGCGGCGGGTGGCGGGCATCGATTCCTCACTGTTTGTCGAGCTTGCCGACGAGGGAGAGGGTGAAAGAGACGCCCTCAAACTGAATGAAGGGCTCGATCTGGAGGCTGCAGCGGTACCAACCGACCTGATCTTCGACGTCCTCGACGAGGATCCGGGCGCGGCGTAGCGGCTTGCGGGAGCGGGTCTCGGGGGAGGGGTCGGGCATGTCGGCGACGTATTGGCGGATCCACCGGGTCAGCTCGCGTTCGAGGTCGGCGCGGCCCTTCCAGGTGCCGATCTGCTCGCGCTGCAGGACCTTGAGGTAGTGGGCGAGGCGGGTGATCACGAACATGTAGGGGAGGCGGGCGCCGAGTTGGGCGTTGTGCTGGGCGGCGAGGCCCTCGGGGGTGCGGGTGAAGCTGGGCGGACGCTGGGCGGAGCTGGCGGAGAAGAAGGCGGCGTTGTCGCTGTCCTGGCGCAGCACGAGGCTGATAAAGCCGAGGTTGGCGAGTTGTAGCTCCTGGTGGTCGGTGATCGCGGTCTCGCAGGGGAGCCGGGTCTTTTGCTCGCCGCCCTGTTCGTACTGGTGGAGCGGCAGGCCGTGGACGGAGCCGCCGCCGTGTGGGCCGATGATGTTGGGGCACCAGCGGTAGCGGGCGAAGGACTCGGCGACGCGGGCGGTGAGGGCGATCGATGCGGGGCCCCAGAGGTAGCGGTCGTGGTGGTCGACGACATCCTCGCTGAAGTCGAAGGCCCGGACGGCGAGCTCGCTGTCGCGGCGGCCGTAGGGGGCGCGCAAGAGGAAACGGGGGGCGCACAGGCCGACGTAGCGCGCGTCCTCGTGGTCGCGAAAGCTGGACCATTTTGCATATTGTGGGCTCTCGAAGGCGGCCTCGAGGTCCTTGATGCGGGCGAGGTCGGCGAAGCTGGCGAGTCCGAACATGCGGGGGCTGGCGTTGGTGAGGAAGGGGACGTGGGCCATCGCGCTGATGGCGGCGCAGCGCTGGAGGAGGCTGAGGTCCTCGGCGCCAGCGCTGACGTCGAAGGTGGCGCAGACGACCCCGTAGGGTTTGCCGCCGAGCACGCCGAAGGCGCGGCTGTAGAGGTGTTTGTAGAGGCCTGACTGGGTGAGCTCGGGGGCGTCCTCGAGGTCCTGGTGGAGCTCGTGTTTGGTGGTTTGGACGAGCTCCAGGCGGATGTTTTCTCGGAAGTCGACCTGGTCGACGAGGTGCTTGAGGCCGCGCCAGGCGGACTCGAGTTGTTGGACGGCGGGGTGGTGGAGGAGGAGGTTGACCTGAGCGGAGAGGCGACGGTCGAGGTCGGCGATGAGGGCGTGGACGCGGTCGCGGTCGACACGTGGGGAGGTCTCGCGGTCGCGGAGGAGCTCGTCGAGGAGGGTGCGAGCGCCGCGACGGACGAGGGTGTAAGCGTCACCGTCGGCGGGGCCGAGGCGCGTCTCGGCGAGGAGGGTGGACAGGAGGGTGGGGGTGGAGATGGTCGCGGGGGTCATGGCCTTGCTCGGGTCAGGTGTGGGAGTCCTCGAGCTCGAGCTCTCGCAGGAGGCGCTCGCGCTGCTCGGGGTCTTTGAGGAGCTCGCGGATCTTGCGGACGAAGCCGGGCACGTTGGCGATCGGGCCCTTGAGGGCGACCAGTGCGGCGCGGAGTTCGAGCAGGCGGCGCAGCTCGGGGACCTGCTGGGCGAGGCCCTCGGGGCGGAAGTCAGCGAGCGAGGCGAAGCGCAAGGAGACGGCGAGCTCGCCGGGTTCGCCGCCGTCGATGATGGCGTTGGGGACGGAGATGTCGGCGCGCAGCTGTTGAGCCGTCATGACCTTGTCGAAGTTGTCCTTGTCGACGGAGATCGGCGGGCGCTCCTCGACAGGGCGCTCGTCCGGGCGCCCGGTAAAATCGCCGAGGAGGAGGATCTTGAAGGGGAGCTCGACATCCTCCTGGGCGCCCTCGCTGGCCGGGCGATAGGTGATATTGACGCGCTCACGAGGTGCGACCGAACCGACATGATTTTTCATGGGTGCATAAACTGAATCGGTGCGAGCGCGGTGTCGAGGGGCGGGTGCAAATAAATATGTGACGACATTTGGTGGGATGGTGGCGGTCTCAGAATGTGTAGTGGTGGTTACATAACTTGGGGCCGTGATTGGGCGCCGGGGCTGCACGTGGGCGGAGGCTCGCGGCCTTGCTAGTTTGCTGGCATGGCTGAAACCATCCATTTGACAATGAAGGCGAACGGCAACGTGATCGTGGGTGAGAGCTCGCAGCACGATCTGGGCCGCGAGAAGACGATCGAGTGCCTCGAGTTCAAGGACCGTGTGCGCACGGCCCGGGAGCTCGGGACGAGGGCGCCGGTGGGCCGGCGAGTGCACGAGCCGCTGGAGCTGGTGAAGCGCATCGACGCGAGCTCGCCGATGCTCGCCAAGGCGCTGTGCAGGAACGAGAAGATCGAGGGTTGCTTCCGCTTCTATCGCCCGAGCCCGAGCGGCGACGGCACGACGGAGCAGTTTTTCACGGTCGAGATCAGCGACGGACGGGTCGACTCGATCGAGCGCCATTCGGCCAGCGCGATCGATCCGGCGGCTGCCACGACGCCGCCGCTCGAGACGGTGCGACTCGTCTATCACACGATCAAGTGGATCTACGAGCCGAGCGGGGCAGAGTATGTGGATAGCTGGAGCAGCTCAGACGCGGCCTGAACGCTGCTGTTGATTCTTGACCCGCCGGGCCGTGGCAGGCCCGGCGGTTTTCATTCGCACGGACCGCGCGGTGGCGTGGCGTAGATGGCGGCGATGCCGTGCTGGCGGTCGGTGGCAGGGCCGCTGCGGCGGGCCAGCTCGGCGAGGTGTGGCGGGAGGTCGTGCAGCGGGAAGTCGGCGACCAGTTCGGCGGCGACGCGGGCGTGCACGCCGTGCGGGAGGTCGGGCGCGAGGCCGAGGATGTCGGTCTCGCGGTGGGGGTCGTCGACGTGGGCGTGCAGGTCCAAGCCGCCGAGCAGGCCGAGCGGATCGGGGGAGAGGTAGCGGCCGGTGCCGGGGTCAAAGTCGCGGAGGCGGTTGTAGGTGAGCCCGGTTTCGGGGTCGGCGAGCTGACCGGGGTGGCGAAAGGGGCACAGGTGCGGGTGGCCGCGCACGGGGCTGGGGAGGCCACGTGTGTTGATCTCGGCGGCCCAGGCGAGCTGGCCGCGCGGGTCGAGGAGGGCGAGGGGGCTGCCGAGGTGGTCGGTGACCACGGCGTGGCGGGTGGTGGCGGTGAGGCGAGCGAGGGGGATCGGTGTGCCCGGTTCGCAGGCCCAGGTGATGACGTCGCCGGGGTGAGTCCACTGGTGGAGCAGGGTGTCGCCGTGCCACAGCCAGCGGGTGATTTGGCCGTCGCGGACGCGGGCGACGCGGCGGCCGAGGGCGTCATGGTGATAGTGGAGGGCCGGGCCGGACGGGGTGATGGCGGTGGCGAGCTCGCCGGCGGCGTTGTGGACGTAGCGCCAGGTCGAGGCTGTCTCTGGGGGCAGGTGTTGTGATTGCCGACGGCGGGCAGTCTCGGTGATATCGAGGTGGTGGTCGGTCCAGTGATAGCGACGGTGACGGTGGATCTGTGGCGGGCGGCTGGCGACCAGAACGTGCTCGAGCGGGCGGCCGCGAGGGTCGCGGTGCCACCAGCTCAGGAGCTCGCCGGGCAGATGGCGGGCCAATTCGCGGCCGTCGCGGTCGCGTTCGATATGCAGGGACCATGGAGCGTGGCGGAATTCGGCGGCCGGTACTGCGAGTCGGACGAGGCCGCGATCGTCGTGGGAGAAGCGGAGGTCGGCGCCGAGCGAGGAGCGCACGCGGATCAGGCGGTCGCGGAGGTCGTACTCGCAGGCGAGGCTGTGGTCGTCCTGGTGTTCGCGGAGGACGCGGGCGAGGGCGTCGAGTTCACGGCGGGTGGTGATGGTGCGCCCGTCCTGGTGGTGGCGCGTGGCGGCCTGAAGGGCGCCGTCGGGGCGGTAGTCGAAGCGGTCGATGGTGCCGTCGCCGTGGTCGACGACGACAATGCGGCCGGCGGGGTCGCGTGTGTAGCGGGTGTGCTGGCCGTCGGGGCGGCGGATCGCCACGACGCGGCCGAGCAGGTCGCGGGTGTAGCGGCGCTCATGGCCGAGGGCGTCGACGGTGCCGCGCACGCGGCCCGCGGCATCGCGTTGGATGCGGAGCAGCGTGCCTGCGGGCCCAGCGACGCGGGTGAGTCGGCCCTCAAGGTCGCGCTCGAGGGTGATCGGTGGGGCAGACGCGGAGCCGCATGTCGTCAGCCAGCCGAGGCCGCTGTAGCTGCAGTGGAGTTCGCCGCGGGGGTCGCTGGCGCGGAGCTGGCGGCCGCGGGCGTCATGGGTATAGAGGCGTAGTTCGTCGTCGTGTTGATGGCGGGTGAGACGGCCAAGGATGTCATGGTCGCGGGTCTCGTCGTGGCCGCGATCGTCGGTGCTGCGGCTCCGCTGGCCGCGACGGTCGTAGTGGTGGGTGATGGCGCTGCCATCGGAGCGCAGGAGGTGGACGACGCGGCCGGCGAGGTCACGGCGGAGCTGTTCGCTGCGGCCGTCGGGGTGGACGATGGCCTCTGTCCTTTCAGACAGGCTGTAGCGGTGGACGGTGCTGCGGCCGAGCGGGTCGGTGTGGCGCAGGAGGCGGCCGAATGGGTCGTAGGACCAGCGGGTGACGCCGCCGACGGGGTCGACGCGCTCTAGTGGGAGGTCGAGGGTAGGGTGGTAGGTGGTGAGGGTGATGGCGCCGCCGGGGGCCTCATGGCGGGTGAGGTTGCCGCGTGTGTCGTAGGTGAGGCGGGTGAGGTGGCCGAGGGGGTCGATGGTCTGTCGGAGGCGGAGGAGCTCGTCGTAGTGGTGGTGGGTGACGGCGCCGAGAGGGTCGACGATCTCGACGACGAGGCCGCGCTCGTCGGCGCGGTAGGTGGTGGTCTCGTTGCAGGCGTTGATGACGAGGGTCGTGCGGCGGGTACGGTCGAAGATGAGGCGGTGGTCGATGATGCCGCCGTCGCCCCAGGTGCGTATGCAGGCGGCCTGGCTGCCCTCGCCGTCGTAGGCGAAGTGGAAGCACAGGCCGTCGGGGAGGGTCTCCTCGATGACGCGGTGGTGATGATGGCGATAGCGGGTGACCTGGCCGAGGGCGTCGTGGATCTCGCAGAGGTCGTCGTGATCGTGGACGTAGTGGACGTGGGGGACGAAGCGAGTGCTGCTGGGGTCGGGGTCGGGGAGGTCGATGCGGGTGAGGCGGTGGGACTGGTAGTGGAGGCGGATCTCGCGGCCGTCGCTGGTGCGGGCGGCGGTGAGGCGGGCTTGGGCGTCATAGTGGAGTTGGAGGGTGTGGCCGAGGCGGTCATGGCGGGTGATGAGGCGGGCCCTGGTGGGGTCGCCGGCGATCGGCGCGAAGCGGCGGGTGAGGCCGTGTGCGTCGCAGATCTGCCACTGGCCGTCGTCGAGGCGGCGGAGCGTGAGGCGATGGAGCGGGACAAAGAGGGCCTCGGCGGTGGTGGCGAGCGGGAGTTCGAGCTCGCGGCCGTCCTCGGCGCGGTAGATGAGTTTGTCGTGTTCTTGCCAGACGGCTTCGTCGAGGCTGTGCGACCAGCCGCGGCCGAGTGGGGAGTCGCGCTCGCTCCACGTCGAGCTGTAGTGACGCTCGAGGCGGAGGGCGGGGGCGCCGGGGAGGTCGAGGTCGCAGGCGGTGAAGACGAGGCTGCCGGTGACGACGTCGACGGGGTGGCCGGTGAGGACACAGAGGTCCCGGGGGAGGGCGTTGTTGTTGCGGCCGTGGGTGGGGATGCCGCGCAGGAGCTGGTTGAAGGCGGTGATGAGCTTGTTGTTGCGGGTGACGAGCGCGAGGGGTTTGGTGATGCCGAGCTTGATGAGTTCGAGCGACGCGGGGAGTGGGAGGCCGCCGACGAGCACGTCGGCGTGGCCGGTGGTGAGGGTGCCGACACACTGCGGGATACCAGGGTCTTTGCCGACGAGGAGGCGTGCGAACATCGCCGTCGTGTTGGCGGCGGCCTGGTTGCTGTGCACGGCGGCAGCCAGGGCGTGGCCGCGGGCTTGTGCGTGGAGGGTGGCGGCGCGGGCGGAGTCTTGTTGGGTTGCGGCGTCCTCCGCGGCGAGCTCGGAGCGCGCGAGGGAGGTGTCTGCGGCGAGCTCTTCGGCACGGACACCGACGGCATCAAGGGCGGTGCCGGCGACGAGCTCGACGGCGAGGGTGGCGACGGTCGGGGCCTTGGTGGGGAGGGCGATGGTGCCGCAGTGGCGGGTGAAGTCGAGGACACGAGCCGCCCGGGCGCCGGCGATGAAGACCTTGCTCGAGCCGGTGGAGATCTCGAAGGGCGGCGTGAAGGTGCCGCAGGAGATGGCCGTGCCAATGTCGCCGACTCGCGCGGCGGGGAGGCCGTGGATGAGGACTGAGACGCAGGTGCCGAGGGATACGGGGCCGATGCTGGGGAGCGCGGGGGTGGGGACGCCGCCGCGGAGGTGCACGTGGGAGAGGCCGACGTGCACGCTGCCGTCGCTGGCCGCGGGCCACTCGCAGGCGGCACCGAGGGTTTGCAGCTCGACTGCGAGGACGGTGTCGACGACGTTGCCGGGGAGGTTGACGAGGTCGAGGACGCCGGCGCCGACGCGGGTCAGGGAGCCGGAGAGGCCGCCACGTTCGCGCTCGCGGGCCTCCTCGGGGGTTGTCGGGGCGGTGAAAGGGGCCTGGTGGCGAAGGCTCAGGCGCTCGAGGGACTCGCCGAGGGTGACTTCGGCGGGTTCTGGTCGGGGGAAGGGGTCGGGTACTAACATGGCAGCTCGCGCGGGTGGGTGTTGCGCAGGGCGTCGGCTTTGAAGGCGAGGGCCAGGGTTCGCAGGGTCGGGGTGGCGGCGATGCTTGCGGCGAGGTCGCAGCGCGTCAGGGCGTCGGCGTGGCGACGATGGACGAGGTCGTGGCCGGCGAGCTGCAGGAGGGCTTGCGCGCGCTGATCGGGGGGGCGCTGCGGGTCGTTCGCGGCGATGTGGAGTTCGCGGATGAACAGCTCGGGTGGGAGCGAGAAGTGGTACGCGAGGACATGTTCCGAAGGACAGGTGGCGGCGAAGGTGAAGCTGTGCGGGGCGCGGGTGTCGTCGCGGACGATCAGGCGCAGGCGAGGGTCTTGCGGGGTGGTGAGGAGCGCTCTGGTGAGCGCGGCGAAGCTGGTCGGGTCGGCGATCTCGGTGGGGATGAGGGCGCAGACGAGGCGATGGTCGCCGGGTGGCAGGGCGGCGACCAGGCGGGTGCAGAGGGCGGAGAGGCGGGTGGTTGGGTCGGGAGGGGTGTTGTCGTCGGGCGGGAGCTGGGCGAGGAATGCGGGGAGGTCGGTGAAGGGAGCGGCGAGGGCGAAGAAGCGGTCGGCGGGGGAGTCGCGGTCGAGCAGTTCGAGGGTGTGGAGGAGATAGAAGACCTCGAAGTCGGCGCACGCGACGACGAGAGCGCCGGGCGTGGGGCGTGCGACGAGGCCGGCCAGGAGGGTGTGGAGGGCGGCGAGGCGGGCGCGTGGCATGGGTCAGTTGAGGCGGATGAGGGCGCCGGAGATGGTGTGCTCGCCGGTGGCGGTGCTGGTGATGACGGGGGCGTTGAGCTCGATCGAACCGGGTTTGAGGACGATCGAGGTGCCGCCGACGCGCAGCTCGAGGGTGTCGTGGGCGACGATCGAGATGGTGTCGGCGACCAGCTGGGCGCCGCGCTCGGCGGACAGGGCGAGGCTCTTGCCGGCGCAGGCGCGCAGGTCACCGAGGGTGGTGGTGAGGGCGAGGTCGGTGTGGGCGGCGAGGGTGAGCTCTTCGCGGGCGGCGTGGAGCTTGATGCGCGTCGCGGCGGACAGCTCGATCGCGCCGGCGTTGGTGCTGGCGCGCAGGTTCTTGTGGGCGCTCAGGACCAGCTCGTCGGCGTCGGAGTGGGCGTGGAGGAGGCCGTGAGCGCGCAGCTCGAGGTGGGCGGTGCGCGAGATCAGCTCGAGGTTGTGAGCCGCGATGGTGCGGTGGCGGCCCTGTTCGACGTCGATGTGGTGGTTGCCGGTGCGGACGAGCGTGCGCTGGTCGCCGTGGATGTCGAGGGTGTGCGTGCCGGCGAGGACGTTGGTGGTGAGGTCGCCGTCGCTGACGGTGAGGTCGGTGTTGCCGGTGACGGTGGTGACCTGGTTGGCGCCGATGGTGGTGGTGTGGTTCTGGCCGATCTGTACGGTGTGGTTGTTGTGGATGCGGGCGTCGTGGTCGTGGCCGGCGAGGGTGTGGAGGTTGCGGCGGGAGCGGAGCGTCAGCGATTCGCGGCCACGGGCGTCCTCGAGGCGGATCTGGTTGGCGAGGCCGCCGCCGGGGCTGGATTCGGAGCTTAGGACGCTGCAGGTTTTGTCGTCGGGGAGGGCGACGGGCGGGGTGCTGAGTGAGTTGTAGACGCAGCCGACGACGAGCGGCCGGTCGGGGTCGCCGTCGAGGAATTGGACGAGCACCTCCATCCCGACGCGGGGGAGGAAGAGGGCGCCCCAGCCTGGGCCGGCCCAGGTCTGGGCGACGCGGACCCAGCAGGAGTGGCTCTGTGGGCTGCGATCCCAGTGGAAGCGGAGGGAGATCCGTCCGTGCTCGTCGGTGTGGATCTCCTCGCCCTCGGGGCCGACCACGATCGCGGTGTGCGGGCCGTGAGCGCGGGGGCGTGCGGGTGGCTGTGCGGGGCGGTAGGGGACTGTGTCGGGGACGCAGGTGAAGCGGTTGGCGTAGCGGGGGAGATCGGGGTCCGGGGCGAGGCGGTCGACGTCGGGGACCTCGCCGTGGTGTTCGACGCGGAGCAGGAGGTAGCTGCGGTCGCGGGCGGGGTCGGGGTGGCCGTGGAGCGTGAAGCGCAGGCCGGGGCTGAAGTCGACGAGGTCGCCGCTGCCATCACAGAGGTCGCGGGTGAGGGTGTGCTCCGCGAGTTTGCGGCGGGCTTCGGCGCCGTCGTCGTCGGCGTCGCTGCGGTGGTCGTCGTGGGTGTAGAGAATGCGTTCGCGGCCGCGTTCGTCGCGGGCGCAGCGGGTGTGGGTGAAGGGGGCGTCGGCGGCGAGGAGGGCGACCCAGTCGCGCTGGGTGACGCCGGTGATCGTGAGGCTGTGGGCGCGGGCGAGGTGGTCGATCGACTCGTCGGCGGCGATGATGGTGGCTTGCGGGAGGAAGCGGACCTGTTCGCGCTCGGGGCAGCGGGCGTTGTCGGCGAACAGGACGAGGGTCTCGCAGTCCTCGAGGTGGGCGAAGCGGAAGCCGATGCCGGCTTCGTGGAGGAGGCGGCGGGCGAAGGCGAGGTCGGTCTCGCGGTACTGGACGCAGTACTCGCGGGGGGGCCAGGCGGCGGGGTCGAGGTCCAGGCGGAGGCGGCGGCCGAGGGCGGAGAGCCGGTCTTCGAGGACTCTCTCGACGATCTGCGGGACCGATAGGTGCTGGAAGGCGCGGGTGTCGGTCTGCTGGTCGAGGAGGGCGAGGGCAGGGCCGACGGTGAGGCGCAGGTGCTGGCGGTCGCCGCGGCGGGCGAGCTGCTCGACGCGGAGGACGAGGCCGAGGTGGTCACGAGCGGGGTGGTCGTCGCGGGCGAGGGTGAGGCACGCGTCGGCGCCGAGGAGGGTGTCGGGGTCGAGCTCGGGGTCGTCGCTGAGGAGCTCGACGCGGAGCTCGTAGAGCTCGGAGAGGGCCTCGCGGAGCTCTACACGGCGGACTCGCCAGGCGACGTGGAGCTCGCGGATGGTGAAGTTGTAGCGGACCTCGGGCAGGAGGCCGCGGGGTGGGGCGGCGTGGTCGGGCATGCGAGGGCTCCGGTGTTCGAAGGGAAGAAGGCGTGGCTGGGTGAGCTGTCTGGAAGGACAGGTGATGAATGGAGCTGCCTGGAAGGACAGGTGTCAGCGGTGGCCGAGGTCGAGGCGGCCGACGAGCTCGAGGGTGAGGGGGCGGCCGAGGTGGGTGAGGTGGGGGACGACCTTGAGGTGGCAACGGTGCCAGCCGGGTTGGTGCGGGAGTGGGGTGAGCGTGATGGTGGCGCTGCGGAGGGGCTTGCGGGAGCGGACCTCGAGCGGGGGGTCGTCGATGTCGGCGACCAACTGGCGGAGCCACAGCTCGAGCTCATGCTGGAGGGCGGCGCGGTCGTCCCAGCGACCGACGCGCTCGCGTTGGACGCGTTGGAGGTAGTGGGCGAGGCGGCCCATCAGCAGGAGATAGGGGAGCTGGGCGGCGAGGTCGTCGCTGCGCTGGAGCGTGGGCGCCTCGCGGAGGATCGCCCGGCCGGTGCCGCGGTCGACGGTGAGGGCGATGAGGCCGGCGCTGGCGAGGGCGCGCTCACAGCGGGGCGGGAGCAGGAGTTCGAGGGTGGCGGTCGTTGGGGCGGGGTGATCGATGTGCAGGAGGGCGGGGCCGCTGCGGGTGCCGACGAGGCCGAGACACCAGCGCTGCCCGGCGAAGGCCTCGGCGGCGCGCATGGCCACGAGGAAGCAGGCGGGGCCCCACAGGCGATGTTCGGGGTCGTAGAGGGTCTCGCGGTGGTGGAGGGCGGCAGGGGTGATGGTGCTGTCGTGGGTGGGGCGGAGGAGGAAGCGCGGGAGGCACAGAGCGAGGTGGCGGGCGTCGGGGCTCGCGCGGAGTTGGTGCCAGGCGGAGAAGCGGGGGCCAGACTGGGCTGCGGCGAGGTCACGCAGGCGGGGGAGCTCGGTGTGGGTGCGTAGACCGAGCAGGGCCGGGGCGGCGTCGGCGATGAAGGGGACGTGGGCGAGGGCCGCGAGGGTGGCGCAGCGGCCGAGTAGGGTGATGTCGGGTGGGTCGGGGCCGAAGTCGAAGGCGGCGCAGAGGAGTCCGTAGGGGCGACCGCCGTGGCTGGCGTAGGCGAGGTCGTGGACGAGGTGGTGGAGGCCGCTGTGTGCGAGCTCGCGGGCGCAGAGGTCCTGCTCGAGCTCGGGCTTTTGCAGGGAGACGAGGTCGATCTGGATGTTGTCGTGGGGGTGGAGCGGCTGGACGAGGCGATGGAGGGCCCGCCACATGGACTCGAGGCGCTGGACGGCGGGGTGGTGGAGGATGGCGTCGAGGACGAGCGCGAGGCGGCGGTCGATGGCGGCGATGGCGGCGTCGACGGCGGGGCGGGGTGGCGTTTGGGACAGGTTGGTTGGCACAGGTCGGAAGGGACAGGTTGAGGTGTTGTCGTGAGTACGGGTCGGCCGCGGGGACGCGGGTGTTGCGGGGTCATGGGCGGGCGAGGTCGGTGCAGGCGGGGAGGCCCGTGAACAGGGCCGTGGGCGGGGTGGTGATGGCGGCGTCACGGAACGGGGCGAGGAAGGGCTGGAGTGGCGCGCGTGCGGGGTCGCCGAAGAGGAGGGTGGCGCCGTGGAGGCGTGGTGGAGTGACGCTGAGGTCGAGGCTGCCGAGGCGGCTGGGGGTGAGGTCGAGGCGGAAGACGAGGTCGGGGCTTGTGCGGTTGTCGGGGGGGAGGACCAGTCCGGGTTTCTCGAGCAGGCGGAACAGGCCCCAGGGGCCGGCGGCGGGGATGGATTCGCGGCGACCGTCGCGACCGAGGAGCTCGAGGGTGGCGCCAGGGGAGCTCGGGTCGCCGGGCCAGTGCATGCGGGTGTGGTGGTTGGGGCCGCAGCTGTACGTGTGGGTGGCGCCGTCGAGGGTGAAGCTGACGCGGCCGATGTCGGCGTTGCAGTGGAGGTCGATGTCGAGGTCGATGCCGAGTTCGCCGGTGGGGAAGGCGAGCTGGCCGAGCTCGTGGGCGCGGCTGAGGAGGGCGAGGACCGCAGGGGAGATCGGGTGGGTGTCGGCGCGTGGGGTCGGCTTGCCGGTGATCGTGGTGCCGTGGATCTCGAGGAGGTGGCTGAGGTGGGCGTCGCGGAAGCGGCGGAGGGTGCCGGTGTTGGGGTGGAAGAAGGCGGTGAACTCGGCGAGGGTGAGCTCGTCGTGGGTGTCGCGGGCGAAGGGGTAGCGGGTGACGAGGCTGCGCAGGGGAGGGTCGATCTCGGCGCAGTACGATCGCGTGAGGGTGAGCTTGTCGTGGTCGCGGAGGGCGGACTGGAGGCCCTCGAGGGGAGGGAGCAGCAGGCCCTCCAGGAGCGGAGCGAAGCGGCGCAGTTCGGGGGGGTGGAGGAGGGTGCGGGTGTCGGTGAGGGTGGCGTCGAGCTGGGTCTGGAGGGCTGGGAGTTGCGTGGGGTCGCGGCGGGCGGCGTCGAGGGCGAGCAGGAGTTCGCCGAGGCGGGCGTGGTAGCGGTCGAGGCCGGACTGACGGTCGGTGGTGGTGATCGAGAAGGTGAGGAGCGGGGCGAAGGTGTGGACGATCGCGGCGCTGCGCTCGGGGTGGTCGCTGCCCTGGAGGAGGTGGGTGAGGTTGCCTTGGTGCGGGCGGGCGAGGCCGCGGGTGTGCTGCTCGAGGGCGGTGAAGATGCGGGTGAGGGGGCGGTCATCGCTGGTGAGCTCGCCGAGGAGGCGGGCGGCGGCGTCGAGGTCGGCCGCGGGGCGGACGCGGATCGCGGCGAGGAAATCGGTCCAGGCGGCGATGTGGAGGGTCTGATGGTGGTCACGGAGGCGAGCGAGGCGCTCGCGGTCGGTGGTGGGTGTGGCGGGGCGGCCGAGGACCCAGCGGTCGCTGTCCTCGGCGGCGCGCAGGAGTTGGTCGTGGACGCGGGGCCAGGCGTCGCGGGTGAAGCTGCAGGGCAGCGTGCGGGTGGCGGTGAGCTGGGTGCTGTGGGTGAGGGCGGTGAGCGCGAGGGGTTCGCAGGTGGAGTCGGCGAGGGCGAGGGCGGACCGGACGACGGCGTGGTCGTCGTCCTGGGCGCGGAGGCGGGCGCGGGCGCGTTCGACGAGGGTGTGGTCGCGGGGGAAGCGGAGGTCTGTGGGGGTGGCGAGGGTGAAGAAGGTGGCGAGGATGAGCGGGAGGTCGGAGATCCGTGATGCAGGGGAGGTTGTGACGAGGCGCGGGAGTTCGGAGCGGAGCCAGTCTTTTTGGACAGGGTCCAAAGGACCGGGTGTTTGGGACATGTCTCCAGGGACATATTCTTGGAAGGTGAGGAGTAGGTAGGCGCGCAGGTCGTCGCGGGTGGCGCGGTCGGGCAGGCGGTTGGTGAGGTCGTCGTGGATCGGCGCGAGGAGGCGGGTGTGGATCTGGTGGCGGAAGGTGGCCTGGAGGGCGAGGAGGAGCGGCGGGGTGAAGGGCGCGCGCGTGGTGGCGGTGGCGGGCCAAAGGTCGAGCTCGTGGCGGAGCGCGAGGAGCGAAGGGAACGGGTCGGGGGCGCTGAGATTGGCGCTGAGGTTGGCGAGGGCTTGCAGGCGCTCGTGGCTGCGCAGGGCGGCGTTGTGTGCGGTGAGGGCGAGGGTGAGGGCGGCGAGGCTGAGGACGGCGGCGAGGAGGTGGCGGCGAAGGGCCGCGGCGCGCAGGACCGCCGGGGTGCGGGTGGCGCTGGTGGCGAGGCGGCGGACGGCGGCGAAGAGCGGGGTCGTGTCGGTGGGGAGTGAGGTGAGGGTCGGGAGTTTGTGGGGGGCGAGCCCGAGGTGAAGGTCGGTGGCGAGGTCGGTGAGGAGGGTGTTGGCAGGGAGCTGGGCGCTGGGCTTGAGGGCGGTGAAGTGGACGGCGCGGAGATGGGCGGCGGGGATCGTCGGCAGCAGGAGATCGCAGAGGGCGAGCAGACGATCACAGGCCGACGCGAACTCGCTGCCGAAGGTGTGTAGCCGGGCGCGGAGCTCGAGGGAGGGCTCGCAGGCGATGCGAGCGAGGCGCTGGGCGGCGACCCATCGGGTCCAGTGCTGCAGATGGTCGGCGAGCTCGGTGTTGGCGGCGAGCTCGAAGGACCATGGGGTGGGGTCGGTGCTGACGAGTTCGCTGTGACCGGCGATGCGATCGAGGTGGGTGCACACGAGGATCAGGGGGACCTCGACAGCGAGGGCGGGGAGGGCCTGCAGCTGCTCGCGGAGGGTGTTGGCGAGGTTCGAGAGGTCGGCGGTGAGGAGGTCGGGGAAGCGGAGGACGAGGAGGATGGCGTCGAGCGGTTGCCGCGGGCGGGCGATCTGAAGTGGGAGCGCCGTGGGGGTGCCCGGGTGCTCGAGGAGGAGCTCGTTTGTGGGGTCGAGGAGGTCGATCTGGTGGTCGGGCGGGCCGAGGCTGCGCCGGGGGCCGGCGCTGGCGAGGAGGGTTGTTTTGCCGTGACCACGCAGGCCGATGCACAGCCATAGCTGGGTGGGGCGCGCGCTCCGGGCGGCGCGGAGGGTCGGCGTGAGGTCGAGGCGGGGACGGAGGTCGGGCGTGGGCGCGGGTCGTGGGCGCCGGCGGAGCTGGTGGGCGAGAGCGACGATAATGACGATGACGACGAGGACGGCGGCGTAGGGGGCGATGGGCGAGGCGAAGGCGACGAGGCTGTCGCGAGAGACATATGGTCTGAGGGCCCAGGCGAGGGCGACGAGGGCGAGCAGCCAGGGTGCGAGGGCGCGGATGCGGTGCATGGCGGTGGCTCGGGGTGTGCGCGGTCGGGAGGGGCTCGTGCTTGCGAGCCGGCGCTGCGGCGGATGTCCGAACGCTGTCTGATGGGACAGGTCAGGGGAGCGCGGCCAGGTGAGCGCGGAGGGCCTCCGCGTGGCGTTCGAGGTCGTGGCGGAGGCCGATCAGGAAGGCGACGCCGGCCCATTCACGCATCCAGTAGAACGCGGCGATCTTTTCCTGCGCCACAATGAACGGCAGCGGAGCATCGGAAACGCGTTGCAGCCAGACCTGCAGGAT
>JBGAUO010000037.1:0-35817 GCA_044228605.1 Nannocystis sp.
GGACGCTCGCGGCCATCGCGGCGAACCCGGCCTCCGTCACCGTGCAGCCCGCGAGCGGGTCGGCGGTGTGGGCGTCGAAGCCCGCCGACACCAGCACGAGCTGCGGCGCGTACACGCGCGCCGCCGGGACGACCACGTGGTCCACGAGCGCGCGATACGCGCCGTCGCCGCTTCCGGCGGGCACCGGGAGGTTGACCGTGTACCCCGTGCCGGGACCGGAGCCGCGGTCGGACGCCGGGCCGCTGCCCGGGTAGAGCGGCGCCTGATGGATCGAGACGAAGAGCACGCGCGGATCGGCGTGGAAGATGTCGTTCGTCCCGTTCCCGTGGTGCACGTCCCAGTCGAGGACGAGGACGCGCTCCAGGCCGTGGGCGTCGAGCGCGTGGCGCGCGGCGACGGCGACGCTGTTGAAGAGGCAGAAGCCCATCGCGCGCCCGGCGTCGGCGTGATGGCCCGGCGGGCGGTGCAGCGACGCGGCGACCGGGGCGGCGCCGGCGAGCAGCAAGATCCTTCGCCTCGCATCGTTCATGCCGGGCACCCCGGGGTCAGACATCCTCGCCCACGCCTTCCGACTTGCGGGTGCCGACGCACACCAGCGAGCCCGCCAGCATCACGCCGAAGCCGATCCAGATCCAGTTGATGAGCGGGTTGATGTAGAGGCTCAGCTGCGTCCAGCCGCTGGTCATGTCGACCTCCTGCATCGACACGTATACATCCTCGCCCGCGGTCATGTAGCGCGAGACCTCGGTCGTCGGCTGCTCGGGCAGCTGGTAGTACCACCAGCGCGCGGGGTGCAGCACGTCCTTGACCTCGTCGTGCTTGAGCACCGCGATGTCGGCGGTGATCATCTCCTTCTGCCAGTCCTCGGTCGCGTGCAGGCCGTCGTGACGGATCACGTAGGCGCCGAGGGTGTAGGACTCGCCGGGCTTGAGCTGGACCTTCTTCTCGAGCTTGTAGGCGTTGCCGGCCCAGCCGAGGAACATCAGCACGACCCCGAGGTGGACGATGTAGCCGCCGTAGCGCCGACGCGCGCGCAGCACCAGGGAGATCAGCGCCTCGAGCACGCCCTGCGGCCGCTGCTTGCGGCGCAGCGCGACGCCCCGGTAGAACTCCTGCACGATCGTCCAGAAGGTGAAGCCGCACAGGCCGAGGCAGGCGAGGCCCCACGGCGAGTCGAGGCCGAGGCCGCGGGAGATGCCGGTGACGATGACGCCGACCACGAGCGGGGCCGCGAACTGGCGGACGAGGCTCTGGGTCGAGGTCTTGCGCCAGGCCAGCAGCGGGCCGATGCCGGTCAGCAGCAGCAGCGCGAGGCCGAGCGGCCGCATGTACTGGTTGAAGAACGGGGGGCCGATGACGACCCGCTCGCCGGGGTTCTGCCAGCCGAGCAGGCTCGGATAATTCTCGGCGAGGATCATCCGCCACTCGGTGAAGGTCGGCCACATCGTCGCGCCGAGCACGAACAGGGCGCAGACCAGGAACAGCCAGTTGTTGACCAGGAACGCGAACTCGCGGCTCATCACGCTCTCGAGCTCGCCGCGCGAGCGCAGCAGCGGCAGGCGCCACAGCAAGAGCCCGAAGCTGACCACCACGATCACCAGCATGAAGCCGCCGAAGGTCCAGGCCAGCACCGGGTCGGAGCCGAAGGCGTGCACGCTCTGGACCACGCCGCTGCGGGTCATGAAGGTGCCGACGATCGTCAGCAGGAAGCTGACGATGATCAGGATGAGGTTCCACGCCTTCATCATGCCGCGGCGCTCCTGGATCATCACCGAGTGCAGGAACGCCGTGGCCGTGAACCAGGGCAACAGGCCCGCGTTCTCGACCGGGTCCCAGGCCCAGTAACCACCCCAGCCGAGCTCCTCGTAGGCCCAGAGCCCGCCGAGGATGAGGCCGAAGGTCAGGAACATCCACGAGAACAACACCCAGCGCCGCACGCTGCGCTGCCAGGCGGCGTCGACCTGGCCGGTCAGCAGCGCCGCCATGCCGAAGGCGTAGGGCACCGCCAGCGAGACGTAGCCGAGGTACAGGCTCGGCGGGTGGATGATCATGTAGAAGTTCTGCAGCAGCGGATTGAGGCCGCGACCCTGGCTCGGGATGTCGAGCAGGAACTGCGAGAACGGGTCCTTGATGAAGAGCAGCAGGCCGACGAAGAAGCAGGTGATCGTCGACAGGACCGCGACCACGTGCGGGATCAGCTCGCGGTGGCGCAGCCGGTTGGCGCGCACGGCCAGCGAGCCGAACAGCGTGTGCAGCAGCACCCAGAACAGCAGGCTGCCGTCGAGGCCGCCCCAGAACGCCGTGATCTTGTAGAACAGCGGCATGGCCGCGTCGCTGGTGTGCTGCACGTACTGGATCGAGTAGTCGCCCGACAGGAACGCGTAGATGATCAGCGAGGAGGCGAAGGCGGCGAGGCCGAAGCTCGCGTAGGTGCCCTGCACCGCGCCCTCGATCAGCCGCTCCGAGCGGCGCTGCGCCCCGATGATGCCGAGCCCCGCGGTGCCGAGGCTCAGGATGAAGAGCAGCAGGATCGTGGCGGTGCCGAGGGTGGCGATCGACAGCGAGCCCCCGGGGGGGGTTCCGGCGAGCGGTGCGAGCAGTGCGAGCGACATGGGGACCTCCTGGTGTTAGCGCTTGCCGGGCTTCTTGGTGGGGTCGGCCGAGGCTTGCTCCTCGTACTTCGAGGGGCACTTGGCGGCCATCTCCTCCGACTCGAAGCGGCCGTCCAGCAGCTCGCCGGTGAGCACCACTTCGCCGCCCTCGGCGAAGGTGTCGGGCACCATGTTGGTGAAGTGCACCGGCAGGCGCCGGCCCTCGCGCTCGACCTCGAAGGTGTAGTCGCCGGCGGCGCCGACCTTCTGGCGCACGGTGCCGGGGACGACGGTGCCGTGGACCTTGACGGTGCGGCCGGCGTAGGCGGGCATCGCGTCGACGAACTTGTCGACGTAGATGTACTCGAGCACGCCCTCCGTGTCGCCGGCGCTGACCATGTAGACGGCCGAGCCGGCGATTGCGAGTCCGAGGATCACCTGGGTTGTCACGGGGAGCGCCATGTCTTCATCCTCCGATGCTGATCATCGCCTTGTCGGGGCCGCCATGGCCATCGACCTGAAACTCGTGCCCGGGCCGTTTATGCCCGAGGATCGCCCGTACGCGCGACGCCAGCGCGTCGGGGTCGTGAGGCCGCAGCGCCGAGCGTAGATCGCCCGTGTCGTCGCGTGCCAGACAATTATGCAGCTCCCCGGTCGCCGAGACGCGGAGGCGGTTGCAGCTCGCGCAGAAATTTTCGGTCATCGCCGCGATGACACCCACCCGTCGCCCCGCGTGCGGCCCCTCGGAGACACGCCAGTAGCTCGCCGGTCCCAGGCCCCGTACCCCCTCACCGGCATCGGCCACCAACGGCGCACCCGCGGCCGCAGCGATGCGAGCGCGGATCTCGGCGGCAGGGAGCAGTTCCCCCGGCACGAAGAGGCGCCCACCAGACATCGGCATGAGCTCGATAAAACGCGGCACATGGCCACGCTCCCAGGCCCACAAGGCCATCGCGCCGAGCTCATCGTCATTGAAGCCACGAACTGCGACTGTATTAAGCTTGATGCCAGTGAAGCCCGCCGCTGCCGCCGCATCGAGGCCCGCGAGCACCCCAGACAGCGAGCCCCGGCGCGTGATGGTTGCAAAGCGTTCCGGCTGAAGGCTGTCGAGGCTGACCGTCAGACCCGCCAGGCCTGCGATGCGCAGCGGCCCGGCCAACTCCTGCAAGCGCGAGCCATTGGTCGTCATCACCACCTGCAGCCCGTGGATGCCCGAAAGGTCAGCCACGAGCTCGACCAACCCCTGCCGGACCGTCGGCTCACCGCCCGTCAGGCGTACGCGCTCAACGCCCCACGCAGCGAAGGCCCGCACCAGCACACTCAGCTCCTCGAGGGTCAAGAGCTCCCTGCGTTGACGATGCTCGATGCCAGCCTCCGGCATGCAGTAGGTGCAGCGGTAGTTGCAGCGGTCCGTCAACGACAGTCGCAGGTACTTCACCCGCCGCGCCTGTGGATCGACCAGCGCACCGGTGGCGTCGGGCACCCCCACTGGGACGCTCGTGCTCGATCGCGTGCGGCTGAGCTGAACAAGAGTCATGACGGCAACAACAGGTCCCGGACGCGAACGTTACCAAAGGTCAGCTTTGCTGTCGCGGGCGTAGCCTCTCTACCACGGGCCCGCGATCTGCCCCCGCCTGTGCGGCAAAACACCACGTAGCGTCACACCACAGCGCGGCCGCGGCGCACGACACGACACGGACAATGGAGTGGAATGAGACTTGCGGTGCCGCCTCCCGTGATCAACTCGCCCGCGACGCGACTGCTGTTCACCAGCCTGCTACTCGCTGCCTGCCCTGCCGAGCCCATCGGCGTGTCCACGAGCAGCGCCAGCACCACGAGCGAGACCCAGGGCGAGAGCGAGACCCCGACCACGGGGGACTCCCCCGAGCAGGACCCGCTGCCACCACGCGCCCGCCTGGTACGGATCGCCATGGCCCTGCGGGGCGTGCGGCCCAGCGAGTCCGAGCTCGCCGCCATCGACAAGGATCCCGACGCACTGGCGAGCATTGTCGACAGCTACCTCGATTCGCCCGAATTTTCCGCCATCGTCCGCGACGTACACAACGACGCGCTCCTGGTGCTCGCCGACTTCGGGGTCCCGCCGGCCGGCTTCCTGGCGAAGGACACCCTCGCCGGCATGGACCCCTACGCCGCCAACCGCTCGATCATGGAGGCGCCGCTGCGACTCATCGCGCACGTCGTCGCCGAGGATCGCCCCTACGGCGAGATCGTCACCGCCGACTACAGCCTCGCCGACGAGGCCGTCGCCGGCGCATGGGGCCTGGCACACACGGGCAGCGGCTGGCAGATCGTCGACCCGCCGGCCGACCGTCGCAAGGCCGGCATCCTCGCCGACTCGTGGCTGTTCAGTCGCCACGGCTCGACGATCAGCAACGCGGGCCGCGGACGCGCCAACGCCCTCTCTCGCGCCCTCCTCTGCTTCGACTTCCAAAACCGAGATATCGAGATCGACGCCAGCGTCAACCTCGCGGACCCCAACGAAGTCGCCGAGGCCGTGCTGAAGAACCCGACCTGCGTCGCTTGCCATCAGCAGCTCGACCCGCTCGCCAGTTTCTTCTCCGGCTACAAGCTCGACTTCGTCCCGCTCCTCGTCAGCTATCCGCACGATCACTACACCGAGGGCTTCTTCACCGACTTCCTCAAGGTCGACATGCGCGAGCCGCACTACTTCGGCGCGGCGGGCCAGAGCCTCGCAGACCTCGGCAAGCTCATCGCCAGCGACCCTCGCTTCTCGCGCTGCGCCGCCCAGCGAGCCTACGCCTACTTCCACCAGGTCGACCTCAGCGAGGTCCCCTTCGCGGCTGCGGCACGCCTCCAGGACGCGCTCCTGGCCGGGAAGATGAACTACAAGGCGATGATCCGGGCCCTGATTCTCGATCCGGAATTCGCGGCCGCGACCGGCCCTCAGGGCCGCCGCCGGGCCCGGCCGCTGCAGCTCGCCAGCTTGCTCGACGACCTCACCGGGTTTCGTTGGCGCACCGACCTCAGCAGCTTCAAGGTCGGCAAGATCGATCTGATGGACGACAGCATGATCGGCTACCACGTACTCGCCGGGGGCATCGACGGGATCTTCGTTCAGAAGCCCTCCTACACCTACAACGCGACCACCAGCCTGACCCTGCGCGCCCTGGCCCGGCAGGCCGCCAACGTCGTCGTCGAGGCCGACTTTGCGATCGCCGACAAGACCCAGCGGAGGCTGTTCACGGGTGTCTCCGCGGCCGACAGCGGAAGCGCCAAGCTGCGCCCGCAGCTGGTCCTCCTGCACCGCCGCTTCTTCGCCGACGAACTCGCCCCCGACAGCCCCGAGATCGACGAGAGCCTGGCGCTGTTCCAGGCCGCCCTCAAGGCCAAGCCTGGCGACATCAAGCGCGCCTGGAAGACCACCCTCTCGGCGCTCCTGCAGGACGTGCGCATCGCCTTTTACTAGCCCCTCGGAGCAATCCCCATGCCACGAATCTCCCGCCGCTCCTGGCTGCGCAGCAGCTTCCTCGCCCTCGGCGCCGCCGGCCTCCTCACCCACCAGGGGCGCCTGCACGCCGCCCCCCAGGCGCCCCCGCGCCGACTCGTGCTGGTGTTTAACAGCGGCGGCTGGGATTGCAGCTACGCGCTCGACCCCAAGCCGGGCGTGGGCGGCGTCGATGGACCCGCGGGAAAACTCGAGACGATCGGCGGCCTCGACCTCCTCACCGACCCGTCACGCCCCGCCATCGGCGAATTCTTCAAGATGTCTGCCGGGACCTGTTCAATCGTGCGTGGCCTCCAAGTCAGCTCCGTCGCCCACCAGGACGCTTCGCACCGGATACTCACCGGCGTCGCCAGCGACAGCGCGCCTGACCTCGCCGCGATCGCGTCGGCGGTCCACGGCGCCGATCTCGCGGCACCGTACCTGATCCTCGGTCGCACCGCCTATTCGGGGCCCTATGGCTCGCTCGGCGCACGGACTGGTTCGGTCAACCAGATCGTCACCCTGCTCAACCCCAACGTAGCCCTCCCGCCGATCGGTGGGCCGCTCCTCCCGCACGTGCCGACCGACACCGAGGAGATGTTGATCCGCGAGCACGTACTGGCCCGCGCCGAGCGCGAGCTGACGGCCTCGGGCGGCAACAAGCGCGTCGACGACTTCATCGCCTCGCTCACTCGTGGCGACCTCCTGCGCGACATCGGCGTGGTCGGCAAGCTCGAGCTGGCGCGCTCCTTCTCGGCCCAGATCGACCTCGCCGTCGAGGCCCTCGCGCGCGGCGTATGCCACTCGGCACAGCTCGAGACCGGCGACTGGGACACCCACGCTGACAACGACGCCCAAGGTCCCCTGCACGACGCTTTCTTTTCCGGTCTCTCAAAATTGGTCACCGCCCTCGCCACGCGTCCAGGCAGCACCCAGGGCTCGAAGCTGCTCGACGAAACGGCCATCGTCGTCGTCTCCGAGCTCGGCCGCACGCCACGCAAGAACAGCGATGGTGGCAAGGACCACTGGCCAGTCACCAGCGCCCTGCTCGTCGGCAGCGGCGTCGCCGGAGGGCGGGTCGTCGGGGCGACCACCGACGCGCTCGCTGGCGCCGACATCGACCTTGCCACCGGTAAGCCCGCTCAGGACGGCCAGCCACTCCTCTACTCGAACTTCGCCGCTGGCGTCCTCGAGCTCGCCGGTGTCGATGCCAGCGAATACATCGATGCGGAGCCCCTGCATGCGATCACCACCTGATCTACTCGCTGTGCTCGTCGTGCTCGCCTGCAACCCGCAGGAGGAAAGCAGCGCCAGCACGACCACTGGGAGCACTGGCGAGGTCGTCAGCACAAGTGCGACGACCGCCACCGACGGGAACTGGGCGAGCCTCGCCGAGCGGCCGTGCCCCGAGGACAACATCCTCACGTCGGAGAACTTCGGCGCGCCTTTCATGCTGACGTACTGCAACGGCTGTCACAGCTCTAGCCTCGGCGCGGGCGAACGCGCCGACGCTCCCCTGGACATGAACTTCGACACCCTCGCGGAGGTGCGCGCGCAGGCCCCTCGGATCTGGATGCGCGCCGCGGATCACAACGCGAGCATGCCCCCGTATGGGGCCCCACCGCAGGACGAGCGCACCCGGCTCGGCGAGTGGCTCGCCTGTGGCGCGCCCACAGCGGCCGACCTCTAGAAACTCCGAAACCAATACAAAGGGCGACCCCGGAAGACCGGCGGCCGCCCTGTCTCGCCAACAACGTCAGTGCTTGGCCGGGGCCGCACCAGCAGCCGGGGCGGCATGACCACCACCGTGCTCAGCTGCGGCACCGTGTTCACCGCCATGATGTTCAGGACCGCCGTGGGCCTCGACCTCCTTGCGGATCCGCTCGGCACGCTCGGGAACATTGTCGACACCGACCTTCAGGGCGTTGCCAGCGGCCTCCATGTCCCGAACCCGGACGAAGGTCTCCTGCTCGTCGTTGAGCCGGTCACGCACCTGCATGTCGTACATGGTGAAGCCGAAGAAGATGCCGACGAAGATGATCGTGCCGGCAAATACAAACAGATGGTACTTGTCGTCGTACTTCAGGTGCATGAAGTAGGCGACGACCAGCGACGCCTTGACGAAGGCCACCAACATGGCGACCGTGAGGCTGGCGGCGCCGAGGTCCATGAAGGACACGGCGTAGGTCAGCCCGGTCAGCACGAACAAGACTCCGATGATCTTGTTGTAGAGGCTAACCGGCGAGAGGTGCTCGTGGACCTCGTGGGGGTGCGCAACAACTTGGCCGTTGAGATAAACTTTGCTCATGGCATCACCTCCGTAGGGCTCACTTCACGAGGTAGAGCAGCGGGAACAGGAAGATCCAGACCAAGTCGACGAGGTGCCAGTAGAGGCCCGTATTCTCGACCGCCGCGTAGTTGCTGGCGCTGAAATCCCCGCGGTTGGCGCGGATGTAAATCCAGGTCATGACGGCGAGGCCGATGAGCACGTGGAAGCCGTGCAGGCCGGTCATCATGAAGTAGACCGCGAAAAAGATGTGCGGCAGGCCCTCGATCTCGTACCCGTGCAAGTGGGCCGAGTAGTACTTGCCAGGCAGCATGCCGTGCTCGAACTTGGCGCTGTACTCGAGGTACTTGACGGCCATGAAGATGCCGCCGCAGGCCATCGTCAGCAGCAGCCAGCGCTTGATGCCAGCAGTATTGCTGGTCTGGGCCGAGCGGACGCACATCGCCATGGTGTAGGACGAGGTCAGCAGCACGATGGTGTTGATGCCACCGTGGACCTTGCTGAGGTGCTCGTGGGCCTCCAGCACCATCTCCGGATAAAACATCCGGGTGATGAAGTAGGCGAGGAAGAGACCGCTGAACATCAGGATCTCGGTGGCGAGGAACAGCCACATGCCCAGCTTGGCCGCACCCGCCTGCTGGCCCATCGTGTCGAAGTGATGGGCGAGGTGCGGGTTGTGGTCTTCATCCCCGTGCGCGTGATCGTGTGCTTGACTCATGGTTGGCTACCCGTCTTGAGTGGGTGAGAGCGTGGGACGGACCTGTGATCAGTGCGGGGCGTGGAAGCCGGCCGACTTGTCGATCTCCGGGAAGTCGTACGGGCTGCCGTGCACGTGCGGCGTCTCGTGGAAGTTGTGCTCGATCGGCGGGCTCTGGGTGTGCCACTCGAGGGAGACACCGCCCCACGGGTTGGCCGGGGCGCGGCTCTTGTTGAACAGCGACGCGATCAAGTAGAAGAGCGTCCAGAACAGGCCAGCCGCGAGGATCCACGAGCCGATCGTCGAGATCTGGTGCATCGTCTGATACTCCGGCAGGTACGCGTAGTAACGACGTGGCATGCCCTGATGGCCCAGGAAGAACTGGGTCATGAAGGTCACGTTGAAGCCGATGAACACCAAGAGGCAGCCGATCTTCCCGGCGGTCTCGTTGAACACCTTGCCGGTGATCTTGCTCCACCAGTGGTGGATGCCGCCGATGAAGGCGACCACGGTGCCGCCGACCATGACGTAGTGGAAGTGCGCGACCACGAAGTAGGTGTCGTGGAGGTGCACGTCGATGGCCAGGGTGGACAGCGGGAGTCCAGTGAGGCCGCCTACCGAGAAGGTCCACAGGAAGGCCATCGCGTACCACATCGACGTGTTGTAGACGATGCTGCCGCGGTACAGCGTGGCGATCCACGAGAACACCTTGATGGCCGTGGGCACGCCGACCGCGAAGGTCAAGAAGCTGAAGAGGATGCCGACCAGCTCGGACTGACCCGAGACAAACAGGTGGTGGCCCCACACCAGGAACGAGATGACCGCAATCGCTACCGACGACAGGGCGATCGCCTTGTAGCCGAAGATGTGCTTGCGCGAGTGCACCGTGATGAGCTCGGAGATGATCCCGAAGCCCGGCAAGATCATGATGTAGACGGCGGGGTGGCTGTAGAACCAGAAGAAGTGCTGGAAGAGCACCGGGTCGCCGCCCATGGCCGGGTCAAAGATGCCGATGCCGAGGGTGCGCTCGATGATGATGAGCAGCAGGGTGATCGCCAGAACCGGGGTCGCCAGCACCTGGATCACCGCGGTCGCGTAGATGGCCCACACGAACAGCGGCATGCGGTTCCAGGTCATGCCCGGCGCGCGCATCTTGTGCACGGTGACGATGAAGTTGAGGCCCGTGAGGATCGACGAGAAACCAGCGATGAAGGCGCCCGCAGTCGCGGTGACAACAGCCGTTCCCGTCGAGGTCGAATACGGGGTGTAGAAGGTCCAACCGGTGTCGAGGCCGCCGTTGAGCAGCGCGGCGATGAAGAACACCGAGGCGATCGAGTAGATGTAGAAGCTGAGCAGGTTCAGCTTCGGGAACGCCACATCCTTGGCGCCGAGCATCAGCGGCAGCAAAAAGTTCCCCATCGCCGCCGGTACAGACGGAATGATGAAGAGGAACACCATGATGGCGCCGTGCAGCGTGAAGACCTGGTTGTAGGTCTGCGCGCTCATGAAGTCCTGATCCGGCGTGAAAAGCTCGGTCCGGAGCAAGATGGCGAGCAGACCAGCGATCAGGAAGAAGAACAGGACCGCGATCCCGTACATCACGCCGAGCCGCTTGTGGTCGACGGTGACAAGCCAGGACATCAGGCCTGTTTTGGCCCGGAGGTAGTCCGTCTCGCGATTCTCGTCGAACGGATTGATGGAGGTGCTAGCAGGCTGCGTGGACATGGGAGGCTCCGGGTGCCTACTTCTGGGCCTTGATGAACTCGATGAGGGCGGTGATCTGCTTGTCGTCCAGCTGACCAGCGAAGCTCGGCATCTGTGGGCTGTAGCCTTGAACGACCTTGGCGTTTGGCTCGAGGACGGACTCGCGGATGTAGTTGTCCTCGACGGTGACGGTGCTTCCGCCAGTGATGGACTCGGTCTTGCCGTACAAGCCCTTGAAGGTCGGGCCGGTCTTCACGCTGCCGTCGAGGCTGTGACAGGTGCCGCAACCGCGAGCGTCGTAAACACGCTTGCCGAAGTCGGCCTGGGTCTTGTCGCCCTTGGCCGGGTCGTACTCGAGGCGGGCGGCCTCTTTGAGGATCTCCATGTACTTGTCGGCGCTGACGACCAGGACCTTGCCGATCATCCCGGAATGCTGGTCACCGCAGTACTCCGTACAGAACAGCGGGTACTCGCCCTCCTTGATGGCCTCGAACCACATCACCGTGTAGCGACCGGGGACCACGTCCTTCTTGAGTCGGAACACCGGGATGAAGAACGAGTGGATGACGTCCGTGGAGGTCATCGTCAGACGCATGGGCCGGCCGACCGGGACGATCAGCTGGTTGTTGAGCTGGGCACCTGGCACATCGGGGTACTCGGCGGTCCAAAACCACTTCTGTCCGGTGATGCGCACGTCGATCGCGTCGGCGGGCGGAGTCACCTGCTTCATGTAGTCGATCTCGCCCCAGGCGAAGAGGACCACAAAGCCGACGGTGGGGATGGCGCTCCACCAGAACTCGAGCTTGCCGCTGTGAGTGAGCGGCGAGGTCTTGTTATGCCCGTGCGCCGGCTTCTTGTACTTCACCATGAAGTAGATCTGGGCGCCGATGGCGGCGACAAGGCCGATGGCGATCAGGATCCAGCAGAAGATGTACAGGTTGTCCAACGCTTGCGCGTTGGCCGAGGCCGCGGGGAGGAGGCTCCACGGACTATCGGACATCGGGGGCGTGCCAGGATTGCTTTCAGGAAGGAAGATCACGTGCTTACCTCCGCGGGGACGTGCTTGGGTCGCTCTCGACGCCTGAGCACGAGCAAGGCGGTTCCGATCAATAACACAGTGAACGCGCCTGCGACGCGCATGAGACCGAACGCAAACGGGCCGTAGCGACCAAGGGTCGCATCGTAGTGAAAACAGCTGAGGATAATGCGATCGAGGGTGCTTCCAACCCGCCCCTCGCTGGCCTCGATGAGACCGAACTTGAGGTCGTTCGGGTGGTAGCTGAGGCCGTAGACGTAGCGAACGATCTTGGCCTCGGGCGAGGCGAAGACGACCACCGCCGGGTGCGCGTACTGGTCTTGCTCCGGGTCGTAGGCGTATTGGATGCCGAGCTGCGCTGCGAGCAGGCGGATGCTGAGGGCGTCTCCCGTGAGAAACTCCCAGTCGACATCGTCACCGCGACCAAGCGCGTCGAGGTGCCCCTTGCGCTTGCTGCTGGCCAACATCGGCTGCTCACGCGGGTCGATGCTGACGGTGACGATGCGAAAGTGCTCGTCGCCGGGAGTCCACGGGAAGTTCCGTAGCGCCTCGGTGAGCTCGTTGAGCTGCACGTTGCATAGCACCGGGCAGCGAAAGTAGTTCATCGTCAGGAGCACTGGCCGCTTACCATCGAAGTAGTCAGCGAGCTTGACGACCTTGCCGGTGTGGTCCGTGAACGACAGCTCGGTGTCGAGGTCGTTGCCGAGGTGCTCGTCGACATCGATGCTGTGCATCGCCGGGGCGAGCGGCTGCGCACCCGCGGAACGCGCTGGCAGGCTCACGTCGTCGTCGCTGGCACGCGCAGGCTCACCTGACCCGAAGGCCAGGAGGCTGAGGGCGATGCCCAGGGCGATGCGACAATGGCGAGACAAGGCAGTTACTACTTGTTGGGCTAGTGCGTGGGCGCCGGAGTCGGAGCAGGCGCCGACTTCCCAGTATCTACGACGGGAGCGCCAGCGGATGCGGGTGGTGTCGCAGTTGCGGGTGGTGTCGCAGTTGCGGGGGAGGCGCCAGCGGGTCCTGGAGCTCCAACGACCGTGCCCGCGGGCTGCACGGCTGCGCCCGTGGGTGTGCCGACAGGTGCATCCGTTGGCGGTGTGCCGGTACCAGCGGGCGGCGTGCCCGGGGCGATATCGGCAGGCGCAGGCACACTCGGAGCGGGGGCTGGGACTGCCCCGGCCTGACCGCCCGCAGCGATATCGTCGGGGTGCATCCACCCCGCCGGCGGCGCAGCCGCGAGCATGCGCTCCGGCTTGGACAGAACGAGCTCACGTGCGACCGCGAGGGGGACGTAGCGCTGCTTGACCTCCGCACCCGTGGAGTCTTTGAAGCTGAGCTCGCCAGCACTCTTGCTGATGGCGTCCATACCCTGGCGATACTGCATGAGTACCGACGAGCCCTCCTTACCGCGCTCGGCCGCGATGTCGTGCTGCTGGTTGTTGAACAGCTGAACGCAGGTGGCGAGCGAGAGCAGGGTCAAGGCGCCCAGGCCCCAGATGATATTGAAGAGCTCCTTGGTCGGCGGGACGTCCATCTCGTGGCCGGCGCCATGGGTGACCTTGTCGCCGTGACCGGAGTGATTGTGATCGCTCATGACGGGGTCCTCCTCAGAAGTTCTCGAACTTGATGGACTCGGCGATGCGCGGGTCCTTGACGGGGATAAGAGCCTTACGCCCAAGGGCCCAGCCAAACGTGGCCAGGAACACGCCGAGCACACCGACGATGGTCAGGGCGTCGAGCGCTCCAACGTGCAGGGTCATGTGGTGGTCGCCAGAGGTCATCGCGTGGTGGTGGGCGAGCACGGGCTGGATGACCCAGAACATGTCGACAAACTCCATGCAAAGGATCCAGGTCGCGGCGATTCCGAGGGTGACAGCGCTGCGCTTGACCGACCGCCGGAGCAGGAAGAAGAACGGAATCGGGAAGCGGCCGAGGCAGAGCAGGTAGGTCAGCGGGAGGAAATCGTCGGCGATGCGATAGCCGAACCAGATGGTTTCCTCCGGGATATTGGCGTACCAGATCAGGAAGTACTGGCTGAACGCGATGTACGAGTAGAACACCGTGAAGCCGAACAGGTACTTGCCGAGGTCGTGGTAGTGCTCATCGGTGACGACCCCCTTGAGGTACCCAGACTTGCGCAGGAAGATCGAGACCAGCGTCAGGAACGCATGGATCGAGAGGCAGCAGCCCGCGAAGTAGTAGACGCCGAACATGGTCGAGAACCAGTGCGGGTCGAGCGACATCAGGAAGTCGAAGGCCGCGAAGGTCAGCGACAGTGCGAACAAGAACAAGGCCGGGGCAGCGAAGCCGCGGGCGGTATCCGCGTTGCGTGCGGCCGTCTCGGCGTTGTCGTCACCGGTGGTCGACCAACGGTAAAAAAGAACCGACAGGAGGGTCCAGATGGCGAAGTAGACGCCGATGCGGATCTTGAAGAACCCCTCGTTGAGGTAGCCCTTCTTGGCCGACAGCATGAAGTCGGCGTCGACAGCGGCCGTGTCGGTCCAGTGGTAGAGATCGTGCATACCAAAGAGCACGATCGGGAGCCCGACGAGGCACAGCACCGGGAGCGTGATGGCTACGTTCTCGGCCAGACGGCGAACCGCGATCGACCAGCCGGCGCGCACCAAGTGCTGGAGGATGACGAAGAACAGGCCGCCGAGACCGATGGCAAGGAAGCCGTACCAGGCGACGAGATAGGCGAACCAGAACTCGTGGTGGTGCTCGCCTCGCATAGCGAAGGCTCCACCAAGGCCGGCGGCAGCCAGCACGAGGCCGATGATCGGGAGGGCGCGCCAGGCCGAGCCCTTGGCCAGGTTCACGGCCGCTGGATCGATCGTCACGGTGTCGTTGTGGGAGCTCATGGCTACTTGCCCTCCGAGGTGCGGGCGGCCTGCAGGGTGCGCACCCAGGCCGTGATGGCCCAGCGGTCCTTGACCGGGATCTGGGCCGCGTAGGACAGCATCGTGCCCTTCCCGTTTGAGATCACGTCGTAGAAGTAGGCCAGCGGCATCGCGCGCAGGCGTGGATCCTGCAGGTTGGCCGGCGCGACCTTGAAGCCACCGCCACGTAGCGTGGCGATCCCCTTGCCACCGCCGGTCTCATCGTGGCAGGGCTGGCAGTAGATATTGTAACGCTGCTGACCACGGTCGAGCAGTTCCGCTGTGAGCGGCACGCTGCTCGGCAGACGGTCGAACAGCCGCCCGTCGGCACCGCGGCCGCGATAGAGCTCGTCGTCGTCCTTGAGGAACCCGACGGCGACCGTGCCGGGCACGGGTGCACGGGCCGCGCGGCCCTTGCAGCCATGGTTCAGGGCGTTGGCGCAGTCGACGGGCTGGAAGAAGGCGTTCTCCTCCTGGGCGTCGTAGCGGGCCTGGAAGTCCATATTCTGGATGATGTGGACGGGCGGCTCTTCCGAGCGATTGCCGTGGCAGCCGGTGAGAACCAGCCCGGCGAGTGTCAGAGGAGCGAGGAGGGAGTTTGCGGTGGAGCGCGGCATTAGTCCTCGACCTCCTCGACGTGGGCGGCGCCCGACGCCTCGAGCAGCTTGCGGGTGCGCTCGGTGTCGTACTTGGGGTCCCGAGCCTCGATGGCGATGAAGAACTTGTCATCGCTGAAGCGGTGGAAGCGCTCCGAGTTGAACAGCGAGTGGTACCACATGGGCAAGCGATTCAGCCCCAGCATGCCGAACACCGCGCCGAAGGCGGAGAGCAGCACGCCGAGCTCGAAGGTGACAGGTACGAAGGCCTGCCAGCTGAAGTAGGGCTTCCCAGCGATGATGATCGGGTAGTCGACAGTCGAGGTCCACCACTGGAGCGTGATGGCGCTGATGGCACCCGTCATGCCCATGGCGAACACGATCCATGGCAGGACCGAGGGCTTGAGCCCCATCGCCTTGTCGAGGTTGTGCACCGCAAAGGGGGTATGCGAATCCCAGGCCGAGTACCCGGCGTCGCGCACCTGCTCGCAGGCGTGGAAGACCCCCGCAGCCGAGTCGTACTCGGCGAGCAGGCCGTAGACCTTCTTCTTGGACGGCTTACTCATGGCTTAGTGGTGCTCCTTCCCGTGGCCGGCGACGGGCGGGTGGTAGTGCGGATCAGCCTGGGGCGTGACGCTCTTGACCTCGGCGATGGCGAGCATCGGCAGGAAGCGGACGAAGAGGCAGAACAGGGTGAAGAACAGGCCGAAGCTGCCGATCAGCGTCGCCACGTCCCATGCGGTCGGGGAGTAGTAGTCCCAGCTCGAGGGCAAGAAGTCGTGGTGGAGCGAGGTCACCGTGATGACGAAGCGCTCGAACCACATGCCGATGTTGACGAAGATGGAGAGGATGAAGAGCGCCAGCGGGCTGCGGCGGATGGACTTGACCCAGATGAACTGCGGCGTGATGACGTTGCAGCTGACCATGGTCCAGTAGGCCCACCAGTAGTCGCCGAACAGGCGGTTGGCGAACGCGTAGGACTCGTAGGGGTTACCCGAGTACCACGCGATGAAGAACTCCATCGCGTAGGCGTAACCGACCATCGTGCCGGTGAGCAGGATGATCTTCGCCATGTTCTCGAGGTGCTTGATGGTGATCAAGTGCTCGAGGTTGAACCACTTGCGCAGCGGAACCAGGAGCGTGAGCACCATGGCGAAGCCGGAGAAGATGGCGCCGGCGACGAAGTAGGGTGGGAAGATGGTGGTGTGCCAGCCTGGCAGCTGCGACACAGCGAAGTCGAAGGACACGATCGTGTGCACGGAGAGCACCAGCGGCGTCGCCAGGCCCGCGAGGATCATGTAGGCCTTCTCGTAGTGCAGCCAGTGGCGGGTCGAGCCGCGCCAGCCGAGAGCGAACAGGCCGTAGGCGAAGCGTCGCGCGGGGGTCTTGGCCCGATCGCGCATCGTGGCCAGGTCGGGGATGAGGCCGACGTACCAGAACAGCAGCGACACCGTGAAGTAGGTCGAGACCGCGAACACGTCCCACAGCAGCGGGCTGCGGAAGTTCGGCCACATGTTCATCTGGTTGGGCAGCGGCAGCGCCCAGTAGAGGACCCAGGGGCGACCGGCGTGGATCGTCGGGAACAGGAGGGCGCAGATGACCGCGAAGATCGTCATGGCCTCCGAGGCGCGGTTGATCGAGGTTCGCCACTTCTGGCGGAACAGGAACAACACGGCGGAGATCAGAGTTCCGGCGTGGCCGATGCCGACCCAGAACACGAAGTTGACGATCGCCCAGCCCCAGTCGACGGGGTTGTTGAGGCCCCAGATGCCGATGCCCATGTACAGCAGGTAGCTGACAGCGATGCCGAGCACGCCGAGCATGGACAGCGAGACGAGGAAGGCGATCCACCAGCGGCTGTTCGGCACCTCGATCGGCGTGGCGACGGCTTCGGTGATGTCGTGGTAGCTGACGCCGCCTTCGACCAGATCCTTGCGGCCGGTGACGGGGTCGAGCTCGTCGTGATACGCGGTTGCCATGGCGGTTTACACGAGCTCCGGATTGGGGTTGCGGACGCGAGCCAGGTAGGTGGTGCGCGGCCGGGTGTTAAGGTCGGTGAGGACGCCGTAGTTGCGTTTGCTGAGGCGGGCCTTCGAGACCTTGGAGTTCGGGTCGGCGATGTCGCCGAAGCTGATGGCGTTGCTCGGGCACACCTGCTGGCAGGCGACAACGATGGCGCCGTCCTTGACCAGTTCCTCGCCAGCGCTGTGGGCCTGGATCTTGGCCTCCTGGATGCGCTGTACGCAGTAGGAGCACTTCTCGATGACACCGCGGAAGCGAATGGTGACGTCCGGGTTCTTCTGCATGCGGACCAGTTCGTGGTCGTTGACCTCGTCCTGGTTGTAGTTGAAGAAGTTGAAGCGTCGGACCTTGTACGGGCAGTTGTTCGCGCAGTAGCGGGTGCCAATACAGCGGTTGTAGGTCATGTCGTTGAGGCCCTCAGGGCTGTGAGAGGTGGCCTGGACCGGGCACACGTTCTCGCAGGGGGCCGTCTCACAGTGCTGGCACAGCATCGGCTGGACAACGGCGACCGGGTTCTCCTTGGGGCCGTTGTAATAACGGTCGAGGCGGATCCAGTGCATCTCGCGGCCGTTGGCAACCTGGCTGCGACCGACGACTGGAATGTTGTTCTCGGCCTGACAGGCGACGGTGCAGGCGGTGCAACCGCTGCAGCTGTTGAGATCGATGACCATGCCCCACTGCTGGGCGCCCACGAGTGCGGGCGGGCCAAGGTCGGGGTGGACGTTGTGGTCCCAGAGCGAGCGGAGGTTCTCCTTGGCGATCAGATCGCCCTTCTGGGAGAAGTCGGGGTCCTTCTTGAACCCCTCGACGGTGGTCTCGCGGACGATGGGGCGGGCCGGGTAGCCACGACCCGGGTTGGTGCCGACCGCGTCATCGGCAGTCGAGGCAGGGTCGATGCCGGGGTCGAGCGAACCTTGGTCCTGCGTGGAGTAGACCATCCGGCGGCCGCCGAACTTGACGACGTCGGCGCCGCTGGCAAACCAGGGATTGGCGGCAGACTGGAGGCTGTAGGCGTCGACACCCGCGCCGTTAGCGACAGCGCCGAGCTCGCGGCGGCCGTAGCCGAGGGTGAGCGAGACGGTGTCGTCGGCCTGACCGGGGGCGATCCATACAGGTGCGACCAGGTTGCGACCGCCGACCGTGATGCTGAGAAGATCACAGTTTTCGACGCCAAGCTTGCGGGCCGTGTCGATGCTGATGTACGCGGCGTTGTCCCACGCCAGCTTGGTCATCGGGTGCGGGGCTTCCTGCAGCCACCCGTTGTTGGCGTAGCGGCCGTCGGCCAACTTGGGATCGAGATGGAAATTGATCTCGAACTTGCCGGCGTCGGTCTCGGCCTTGCCGAGCGCGGTGATGAGGGCCGCGACCTCGCGGGGGCTCGGGCTGATGCCGGCGCGCGGGATGCCGTTGGCCACGCCGTCGTGCAGCCAGCGACGCCACACGCGGTCGGAGTACATCGGGCCGAGGACGGTGCGCCAGTAGCCCTGAACGAGGCTGTAACCGTCGAGCTGGGCGTCGCTGGCGATCCACGCCAGGAGCTCGAGCGAGCTCTTGCTGCCGTGCAGCGGGGCGATGAGCGGCTGGACGATGGAGACGGTGGAGTCGGCGGCCTCGAGGTCACCCCAGGACTCGAGATAGTGCGAGGCAGGCAGGCACCACTGCGCGAGCTGCCCGGTCTCGTCGACGTGGCTCCCGAGGTGCACGAGCACCTTGCCCTTGAGGGCGGCGGCCAGAGCGAGCTCGCCGGGGGCGTCGTAGGCGGGGTTTGTCTCGAGGCAGATGACTTGCTTGATCGAGCCGTCGCCGAGGCCCGCGGCAAGGGCCGTGAGCGGCTCGCTGGCGATCGCCTGGTCGTCGTTACGCAGGCGGACGGTGTTGCCGCCGTTACCGAGTGCGTAGTTCAGCAGGATGCCGAGCGCGTGGGCCCACGCGGGCTGACGCTCGCCGACGAGGATTGCGCTGGGGCGGCGGGCAGTCTTGGCGGCGTTGAGGTCCTTCGCCACGGCGCCGACGAATTTCTCGAGTTCGGGGCTGAGTTCGGCCTTGGGCAGCGCGGCGATGAGGCCTTCACCGCCAGGGGGCAGGCGTAGGCCCTGCTTGCCGAACAACTCGCTGGCGAGTGCGGAGAGCAGGCCGCCGACCTGGCCAGCACGTACGCGAAGGCGGTGATCCGCCGCGGCGCCGGTGATGGTGAAGTGGGGCTCGACGCTGTAGAGACGGCTCATGTCGCCGGCGTCCTCGGGACCCTGCAGCTTGCGGCCGTCGGCGTATTCGCCGGAGAGGCGGACATGATCGAGATCTGTACCGAGGAAGTCGGCGTCGAAGGCGACGATGACCTTGGCACCGGTGAGGTGGTAGGTCGCGCGAGTGCCTGCGCCAGCGAGCAATTCGGCGCCGGCGACGGCGTTGCTGGCGGCGGCGGCGTCATCAGTGAAGACGCGGGCCTTGGCGAGCTTCTCCTTGAAGGTCTTGAGGGTGTCGCGCAGCGACGGCGAGACCACCGTGGGCAGCACGAGGGCGAGGCCCTCGCCCTTGCTGTCGCGCAAGGTCTTGAGGGCGGCCCCGAGTTCCTCGTTGACGGTGTCCCAGTCACTCGCGGCGTGCTTGCCATCGATGAGCTTGTGGGGGACGCGGCAACGATCGGGGTCGTAGAGCGAGAGCACCGAGCCTTGGGCCCACAGATCGCCGTGACCGTTGGTGTTGGGGTGGCGCGGGTTCCCCTCGACCTTTGTGGGACGACCGTCCTGGGACTCGACGAGCAGGCCGAGCACGTTGTGGCCGACCTGGATCGCGGTGGCGTAGTAGACGGCCTGGCCGGGGATCATGTCCTCCGGGCGCTTGGCGAAGGGCAGGATGTGCTCGACCGGCTTGCGCAGGCAACCGGTTGTGGTGAGCCCGGCGAGCGCCGTGGAGGCTCCGAGCAGGCCGGTGAACTTGCGGCGTGCGAGCTTGGTTGCGGGCAGCAGGCTCGCGGAGATCTCGGCGCCGGGGAACTCGTCGGCCGGCGCGGCATGGGTGCCGTCGTGGTCGCCGAGGCTGCGCCAGTAGTTCTTCAGGGATTCGGTGGGCTTGGTCATGCTGAAAAACCCTGCGGGCTAGCGGTGGCACCCCGAGCAGTGCTCCGGCGGGTTGACCTGGCGCGTGCGAGACGGATCCTTCGCGGCGTCGTAGTTCTTGCCGTCAGTTTCTGGATCCCAGGCCATGTTCGTGACCTGGTCGCGCGGGCGGAGGTTGGGCTCCGGGTCGCGGTGACAGTCGAGGCACCACCCCATCGACAGCGGCTTGGCCATCTCGACGATGGTCATCTGGTCGATGCGACCGTGGCAGCTCGAACAACCGACGCCAGCGGCGACATGCGGGCGATGGTCGAAGAACGCGTAGTCCGGCAGCTGGTGCACGCGGACCCACGGGATCGGCTCATCGGTTGTGTAGCTGTCGCGGACCAACTTGAGCTTGGGGCTCTCGGTCTTGACCAGCGAGTGACAGTTCATGCAGGTCTGCGCGGGCGGAATCGCGGCGTGGGCTGCCCGCTCCACCGTGTTGTGGCAGTAGCGGCAATCCATGCCCATGTCACCGGCGTGCAGTTTGTGGCTGAAGGCCACCGGCTGGCGTGGGCGATAGCCCACGTCGGTGAACTTCGGCGAGAAGTAGTACCAGATGCCACCGATGGCACCGGCGAGGGCCATAGGCCCGAGCACGCCGATGGCGAGCGGAATCTTGTTGGTCCAGCGGGGAAAAATGGCCGGCACTTGAAGTTCACCCTCTGTTTAAAAGGTCCATCGGGGGCTCGCTGACCCCCCGCACATGGCGTTTCTCGGTGGCTTTGAGCAAAGCAGCGAAATACGTCCAGGACCCTTGTTTCGCGGCGCACCCTAACAGCACTGTGGCCAGGTGCGCAACACTCGTGAGCGGCACCTTGGAGGCGTGAGCCGGCAAATTCGGCGGGGTCGGGTCCTGGGCCTTCGTGCGTACCGTACGTGGGATTGGGGCGGTCGACCACGGGCGCGACAGCGGGTCTCGGTCGGCGTCGGCAGGCTGCGGCTTGGGCTATCCGCGACCTTCGCTGGACGTGCGAGCAGGCCTGAATGCGTACGATCTCTTCACGGCGCCCTTCAGGGTGAAGGTGGCGGCGGCGTTGTGTCCCAACGCGGAGAGAACGTCTTGATGTAACTCACCAGCGCGTCGAGGTCGGCCTCCAGCATGCCTTTCCAGGCAGGCATCCCGCGACTGACGACGCCGTTGCGGATCGTTCCTTTGAGGTCGGCGTCACTCGGAAGGTCGCCGGTCGTCATATAAAGGAACTCGGCGGTCTGAAAGTCGCGCGGCTTGGGGTCGAGGTTGCGGGCGGCCGAACCGTCACCGCGGCCCTCGTAGCCGTGGCAGGAGGCACAGTAGCGGTTAAAGAGCTTCTGCCCGTGATTGAGGGTCTCGGCCGGGACCTCGGTGTCCGGCTCGCCGACGCGTCGCAGACTGCGAGGCGCGGTGAATGACGGCGGCCCGGACTCACAGGCTGTCCCTGAGGGCAGAAGAAGCAGCACCAGTGTTTTGAAAATGACTCTCATCGGATGAGTCGATGAGGCCCCAAGGGCCTCAGAGGGGAAATTTCATTGAATATGAAATTCAACCTGACGCATTAGCGATTGCAGCCGCCGTGCTCGCGGATATGAAGGTCGCGCAGGACGTGGGTCGAGCGGTGGTAGAGCTCGTCCTGAGAGAGGACGTCGAGGCCAAGAGCGAGGGCTTCGGGGGTGGCGTGCACGCCCATCGGCAGCGGCTCGTCCGGAGCGCCCTTTGGTTTACGCACGGCGTAGAGGCCGCGAACGCTACCGACGTCGTCGATGAGGGCGAGTTTTTCGGCGTGGGCGATATCGTACATATCGACTTTCTCACCGCCGCCGAGGGGTTTGCGGTCCATCGAGGTCTTGAAGCCTCCGACGACGAGGGCCTCCATGGCGGCGCGGTCGCCCGTGACGAAGTGCCAGCGTGAGAGGTCGGCGCCGAGGTTCTCGGCGTAGCGTTTGAGAACGGCCGGGGTGTCGTTCTCTGGATCGACGGAGAAGCTGACGAGCTCGACCTCGATGCCGTTGCGAGCGTAGCGCTGCTGCAGTTCGAGCATCGCGCGCGAGATCTTCGGGCACACGCTCGGACAGGTTGTGAAGATGAAGCCGGCGACCCACACCTTGCCGCGCATGCTCGCCAGACTAAACGGCTGCCCGTCCTGGTCGACGAGCGCGAAGTCGGGGAGTTGCAGGAGCACCTCGGGGGCCTCGGGGACCCGCCGGGTGAACGGACGACTGAGCGTGATCATCAGCAGGAGAAACAACGCCGAGATGTGCCAGGGCCGACGTACAAAGGCGCGGCGGAGCCAGCCGCCGCGCTCCTCCGGCGGCTCGGGGATGGGGCTATCGGGGCGCATCAAAGCACCAGCACGTCGACCACGAGCGCCGCGATCAGGGCCGGCAGGTAGAGGAGCGAGGCGAAGAAGAAACGACGAGCCCAGCGGGTCGTCTGGGCGGGCGTCCACGCCCCGCGCAAGCCGGTGCACGCACACCCGAGGAAGGCGAGGCTGAGCGCCAGCGCGACCCCGCCATACAACCAACCGGTGAGGCCGATCACTGTCGGTAGCAGGGAGATCGGCACCAGCGCGATGGACCACAGGACGGCCTGCACTCGGGTGACAAACTCACCACGGACAACAGGTACGCACTGAATGCCAGCGTGGGCGAAGTCTGCCTGGCGAAACAGGGTGATCGCCAGGAAATGCGGCATCTGCCAGACGAGCAGGATCGCGAACAGGGCCAAACCGCCGGGATCGATGTCGCCAGTGACCGCCGTCCAGCCGAGCAACGGCGGCGCTGCGCCGGGGACGGCGCCGATCACGAGGGCGAGGGGGGTCCGATACTTGAGCGGCGTATAGACCAGCGCGTAGCCGACGATCGCCCACGCGGCGAGGAGCGCCGTGAGCGGGTTGGTGTAGTGCCAGAGCACCACGAGCGACAGGAGGCACAGACTGACAGCGAAGCCGAGAGCTGTCCTTGGGGACAGGCGACGCGCGGCCTCCGGGAGCGCCAGCGGACGCGTCCGGGTCCGGGCCATCAGCGGGTCCTTGGCACGCTCCAGCCACATGTTCAGGGCGCTCGCGCCAGCGACGGCGAGGCTGGCCCCGACCACCCCGGCAAAAGCGACGGCGAATCCGGGCGAGCACCAGCCGTCGGCCGGAGTCTCCGGCGAGAACGGGCTGTCACCGCTGCGCAGGGCCAGCCAGGCGGCGCCAGCAGCCGTCAGGGCGCACATGCGCGTCACGCCCGGCTTGGTCAGCGTCATGAGATCGCGGAGGAAGCGACCAGGCGTGCTTGTCTCGGCGGTGGTGTCGATCGTCATGCGGGGCCTAGAGCTGCACGGCCTGTTGGTCGGTGCGGCAGAAGCTGTCCATGGCGCGGTAAGCGTCGGCACAGGGGCACTGTTTGCGGAGGCGACACTCGGTGCCACGCTCCTTGCAGACACCGAACACCCACTGACCCTTGGAGACGACGTCGGGCTTGAGTTTGCCGCAATCTCCGCTGCGGTCGCGGGCCTCGAGGCAGTGGTACATTGCTATCTTCACTGCGTCGTTGCACATGGAGTTGAGGGCCTCGCAGCGCTTGTGCCAGTCGAGGACCACGTTGACGCAGCCCTCGCTGTCGAGCGAGCTGCCCTTGGCCTCGAGCTCGACCATACCGGCCATGATCGCCTTCTCGGAGGTGACGTAGCGGTAATAAGCGAACACGCCCATGAACACCGCGACGAGGCTCATGCCGACCAACACGGTGCGCAGGCTCGGGCCCTCCCAATCCTTGCTCGGCTTTTTCGCTGCCACGGGCCGCGAAGCTAGCCCGCAGGGCCCAAGGGGTCAATGCCGCGGTGACCGATCGTCGCAGCCACGGTGCGGGTTCGGGTCTCCGTGTGGAAGCTCCCATGTTTGCTGCGAGCCGTGTTATGCCGGCAATCCGTGACGCTCTCCGGGCATCTGTGGACCCTGGTCCCGAACCTCCGCCACCGAGCCCGGCCGTGGACGCCGCCGCCAGCCGAGGCGTGGTCGACAACCCTGATGGACCCGAAGATCGGGGCCGTGAGACTGCGCGGCAGCCTGCATCGGGCGGCGGGGGAGACCGCGAGCCGCGAGCTGGTGGTGCTGGTCCACGGGCTCGGCGGGGCGATCGACAGCCACTATGTCGTGCAGGCCGCGCGAGCGGCAGCCGCGGCCGGAATCGACAGCCTGCGCCTGGCCCTGCGTGGAGCAGATCGCTCGGGCGAGGACTTCTACCACGCGGGCCTGACCGCCGACCTCGAGGCCGCGTTGGCCTCCCCTGCCCTCACGGCCTACGAGCATCTGTACATGCTGGGCTTCTCGCTCGGGGGTCACGTCACCCTGTGCCACGCCTTGCGGCCGAGCGACCGCCGCCTGCGGGCCGTGGCCAGCGTGTGCGCACCGCTTGATCTGGCGGCCAGCTGCATAGCGATCGACCAACCCCGCGCGGCGGTCTACTGCCGGCACGTGCTCGACGGACTCAAGGAGATCTACACGGCAGTGGCGCGGCGCCGAGAGGTGCCCACCCCAGTGGCGAGTATCCGCCGCCTGACGACGATCCGTGCGTGGGACCGCCTGGCAGTGGTGCCACGCTTCGGCTTTGTCAGCGTCGGCGATTATCACGGGTCCTGCAGCGTCGGGCCACGCCTGCGTCAGGCCCAGGTGCCAGCGCTGGTGCTGTCGGCCACAGCCGATCCCATGATCCCGGCGACCACCATCGCGCCCCATGTGCGCGAGTTGCCGGCGATGGTGACCCACCGCTTCGTCGCGCGCGGGGGACATGTCGGCTTCCCGTCGCGGCTGCGGCTGGACCTCGGCGTCGACCTCAACGATGCGCCGCCCGGGCTCGCGCCGCAGGTGCTCGCGTGGCTGCGTCGGCACGGCGCTTCTGGTTTACCCTGACGGCGTGAACACCCCGAAGCCCGTGGAGACGGCCGATGTCTCGGCGCAGTGCCCCGCGTGTAGCTTGCACGCGCTGGTCGCGGTGCACCTCGAGGCGAAGGGGCCGCACCGTTGGCGGCAGACGCCGCAGCCGGTCCCCGGGGGCATGACACTCGACACCTGCCCGGTGTGCTTCGGCGTATGGCTCGACGCAGGCGAGATCGACGCGCTCGGCGACGCGGAGATCGACCCGGCATTCCTGAAGACCCTGGTCGGCCAGTCAGCGAACCGCATGTGCCCGCGCGGGCACGGCTTCATGCACGAGCACATCCTGCCGGGTCTGCTGCGCTCTCCGGTCGACCGTTGCCCCCGTTGCAAGGGCCTCTGGCTCGACGGCTATGAGCGCCACGCGCTCGCGCGCTCGACCACCCGCGAGGGCCAGGAAGACCAGGCGGTGCAGTTGGCCCGCCGCGGCCTGATCTGGGCGGCGCAGATGCTGACGCACCTGCCGATCGAGGTCGAGAACCCGGCGCGTGGCACCCCCTGGGCGGTGTACGGGCTGTGTGGGCTTCTCGTCGGCATGTACATCCTGTCGGTCGAGGGCGTGGTGTTCGCCCGCGAGTGGGCGATGGTCGCCGGGCGCATCGTCACCGAGCCAGTCCACGCGTACACCCTGTTTACCCACGCGTTCTTCCACGCCGACTGGTTTCACCTGCTCGGCAATCTCTACTTCCTCTACGTGTTCGGCGACAACGTCGAGCACCTGTTCGGTCGCCGACGCTTCCTCCTGCTGTACCTCGGCGGCGCGCTGATCGGCGGCGCTTTGCAGGCGCTGCTGTCGAAGGCGACGGCGACGCCCGTGATCGGCGCGTCGGGTGCGATCGCAGGCGTTACAGCGGCCTATCTGTGGATCTTTCCCCGGGCGCGCCTGCTGCAGACGATCCCGTTCATCTATATTCAAGTGAAGATCCCGGCGTGGGTGTACCTCGGGGTGTGGATCGGCTTCCAGGTCGTGATGGCCTTCTTCTCTGACGCGATCCAATTCGCCTGGTTCTCGCACCTCGGCGGCTTCATCTACGGGCTGGCGCTGACGCCCTGGGTGCTCCGCTGGCGCCGCAAGCAAGTCGCGGCGACGGTGCGCTTCAAATCGGCTGCGGCGATCTTCGGCAAGCTCCCGCGACCGCGCAAACGGCCTCCGGCGGTGCCCTTGGGCCCGCACGGGCATTGAGCCGGCGTCGCCGGGGCGCGTATACTGCCGACCCGTGACCTCCGCACCCACGACCCCGGAAGGGAGCAGCCCGCAGTGGATCGGCCAGGTGCTCGACGGCCGCTACAAGATCCGCGAGTTGCTCGGCGAAGGCGGGATGGGTGCGGTGTACACGGCGGAGCACCTGAGCCTGCGCAAGCAGGTGGCGGTGAAGGTCATCCGTGCCGAGTTCGCGGGCAACGAGGAGATCGCGGAGCGCTTCACGCGAGAGGCGATGGCCACGGCGCAGCTCGATCACCCCAACGTCGCCAGCGCCCTCGACTACGGCACGCTGCCCGACGGCGGGGCCTACCTGGTCACGCAGTTGGTCCGCGGGCGCAGCCTCGAGAGTCACCGCAGCGCTGGCGTCATGCCGTGGCGCCAGGCGTGCGAGATCGGGGCGCAGATCGCCGACGCGCTGGCGGCCGCGCACGCGATCAGCATCGTCCACCGCGATCTGAAGCCAGACAACATCCTGCTCGAGCCGCGCGACGACGGCTTCCTGGCCAAGGTGCTCGACTTCGGGGTCGCGCGGGTGACCTCCCTCGCCGGGCTACCGACCACCGAGCTGACGCGTATGGGCTCGGTGATCGGAACGCCGGGATACATGGCGCCGGAGCAGGCGATGGGCGAGAAGATCGACTTCAGCGTCGACATCTACGCGCTGGGGGTGATCCTCTGGGAGTGTATGGCGGGGCGCGTGCTGTGGGACGGGGCGACGGTGTCGGACCTGTTCACCGCGCAGCTGGCCGGACCTGCGCCGCCGCTGGCCAGCGTGGTCGCCAATGTGCCGCCGGAGCTGAGCGCGCTGGTCGACCTGATGCTCGACCGCAATCCCAAGCGACGGCCCGAGTCGGCCCGACAGATCCGCGATGCGCTGCGGCGGATGGCCCACGGCACTCTCGTGCTCGGCCACAGCGCGGCCGTAAGGCCGCCCACGCCCGCTCCGCCCTCGCCGCGCGTGCTGATCTACGCGGGTGCCGGACTGTTGGGGCTGGTGCTGTTCGCAGCGGTGATCGCCGTGTTCACCGGTGAACCCGCGCCGACGACAAAGACCGAACAGGTCGGCACGCCGGATGCACCTGCTCCAAAGGACAGCTCCGACGCCGCCGGTGCGAAGCCGACTCCGACCGAGCCGGTGCCCGAGGCGATCGCCGAGCAGGTCCAGGTGCTGCTGACAAGCGACGACCGCAAGGCCCGCAAGGCCGCGGCCGAGGCCGTGCTGGCCCACACGCCGCAGGACGCGGTGCCGCTCCACGCTCGTAATTTGGCCTGGCTCGAGAAGACCAGCAGCTGCGACGGCAAGAAGACGGTGATCAAGAAGATGGCCGAAGCCGGCGACCCACGGTCCCTGGTCGGGCTGCGCTCGCTGAGTAAGACGCCACGCAAGGGCTGCGGCGCGTTTGACTCCCAGGACTGCTGGGACTGCCTGCGCGAGACGCTGGGCAAGACGATCGGCGAGCTCGAGGCCCGGGCACAGAAGCCCTGATCGTCAGCGGCGCGCGAGCATGGACTCGACACACTGGTAGGCCGCGGGGCGGCCCCAGTCGCGCACATTGATGAAGGCGTGGACCAGCTGACCTGCGCGATCGACGAAGTAGGTGTCGGGCAGCTTCTCGGTGCCAAACTGCTTCTGTACCGCCTGCTCGGGGTCCCACAGGACGCGGACGCGGGTCTGGCTGAGGCTCATGCGCTCGAGGAAGGGGGCGATGAGCGCGGGCTCGCTGTCCATCGAGATCGCCAGGATCACGACGTCGTCACGCCCGGCGAAGCGCTCGCCGAGGCGGTCGAGCTGCGGCCACTCGCGGATGCACGGTTCACACCACGTGGCCCAGAAGTTGACGATGACAAACTTGCCGGCGAAATCAGCGAGCGCGACGGGCTTGCCGGCGAGATCCTGGACCGCAAACTGCGGCGCGGGACCCTCGCGCCGCTCGGGCTCGAGGGAGCGACACGGAGCCTCACCCTGCGCGCGCAGGGCCGGCAGGAGCGCGGCCGCGAACACAAACACGAGGAGGCTGCCGACCAGGATAAAGCCGAGGTGGGCGACGATACCGAGACGAGTGACCGCACCAGGCGCTTCGGATTCGAGCGCGGCCGCCTCATCGATGTCGGCAGGTCCGTGCATGTCAGGCGCCGGGCTTCTCTTCGGCGTCGGCCATGATCTTCTCGTAGACCTGGGCGCGCGGGGTGCCGGCGTCGACCAGCTTCTGGGCCTTGGCCTTCTCCTCGTCGACCAGGGCGGCAAAGCTCTCGAAGCTCGGGGCGCCGGAGATGAAGCGGCCGTTGATGAAAAACGCCGGAGTGCCGTTGGTGCCGAGCTTGCTGGCCAGGGCCTCGTCGTCCTTGATCATCTGGGCGAGCTCGACGGATTCGAGATCGAGCTCGAACATGGCGGTGTCGAGCCCGAGCTCCTGCGCATAGCCGATGAAGGTCGCGCGGGTCATGTCCTTCGAGTTGGCGAACAGCTTGTCGTGAAACTCGAAGAACTTGCCCTGACGGTGGGCGGCGAGCGAGGCCATCGACCCGTCGCGGGCCTGCGGGTGCATCGGCAGTGGGCGCTGACGGAACACCAGGCGCAAGTCGCCAGCGTAGGCCTTCTTGAGCTGGTCGAGCGCCGGGTTGACCCGGCTGCAGAACGGGCACTGGAAGTCGGAGAACTCGACGATCGTGACGAGGGCGTCGTCGGGGCCGTGCTGCGGGCGGGCGTCGGTCGGGACCCGGTAGGTCTTGGCCGGGTCGGGCTCGCCCGGGCGCCGCTTCTGCGGACCCGCGGCTCCACCACCGCCTCGGGTGGCCTTGGCGTCCTTCATCAGCTCCGCGTAGACGGCGTCGCGGGCGACCCCCTTGTCGAGCACCGCCCGTGCGGCCTTGAGCTCATAGTCGATGATCTCCCGCCACTGCTTCGCCGGAAGGGCGCCGTTGTAGTTGTGGCCATTGACGAGGAAGTAGGGCGTGCCGCTGAGGCCGACCTTGCTCCCGGCCTTGTGATCAGCGTCGACGGACGCGTCGGCCGCAGGGCTGGCGCGGTCCTTGTCGAACTTCGCCACGTCGAGGCCGAGTTGCTGGGCGTACTTGCTCAAGTCCGCGTCGGCCAGGGCACGCTGGTTGGCGAACATGATGTCGTGCATCTCCCAGAATTTTCCCTGCTGATGGGCGGCCCAGCCGGCTCGCGCGGCCGGGGAGGCCTGAGCGTGCCCGGCGAGCGGGAAGTGCTTGAAGATGACACGCACGTCTGCGCCGTAGCTGGCCATCGCGTCCTTGAGCGGGCCGGAGACCTTGGCGCAGTACGGGCATTGAAAATCGGACCACTCGATGATCGTGACGAGCGCGTCGTTCGGGCCGATCTGGGGCTCATCGCCGCGGAGCTCGGCCTTGAAGCGCACACCTTCCTCAAGGGAGGCGGATGGGACAAACCAGGTATCTTTGATCCACTGGCCCGCGTAGAAGCCGACGCCCAGAGTGGCCGCGAAGCCGAGGACCGCGAGGGCGATGGAGCCGGCGGAGCGCTTGGGAGTCGAGGTTTGGGGTGTTGCGTCGCTCATCGGGGTGAACCTCCGTACCTGGGAAACTTGCGCAGCACAAGCGGAGCGCCTGGGGCGGTCCGGGGGGTGTCGCATCACCGGTCGAGGCTGCGGCCCGACCGGTGATGCGGGAGACGCTCACCGTCTCATGCTCAAACCTGGCCTACATGGCGCCAGCGGGGAGCTTGACGGGAGCGCCGGGGGCCTGCTTGCCAGCGGCACCAGCGGGGGCGCCAGCGGGAGGAGCGGCCTTGGCGGCGGCCTTTTGGGTCGCCTCGAAACCACCCGCGAGCTCCTCCTCGAACACCGCCTTGAAGCGCTCGAAGGGCTGGGCGCCGCTCATGAGGCGGCCGTTGATAAGGAAGCCGGGCGCGCCACGGACCTCCATCTTGGTGCACTCGGCCATGTCGTCCTTGACGCGCTGGGCGGTGGCGGCATCGGCGTAGTCGCGCTCAAACTTGACCATGTCGAGGCCGATCTGGGTGGCGAAGGCCTTGAAGTCGTCGTCGGACCGCTTGGTCTTGTCGGCGAACAGGAGGTCATGCATCTCCCAGAACTTGCCCTGGTTCTGCGCAGCGATGCCCGCGCGGTGCGCCGGCTCGGCCATCTTGTGCATCGGCAGCGGGTAGTTGCGGAAGTAGACCGCGACCTTGTCGCCGTACTCTTTGACGATCTGGGTGACGGTGTCGGCGCCGCGCTTGCAGAACGGGCAGTCGAAGTCCGAGCACTCGACGATCGTGATCTTCGGGTTCTTGAGGTTGCCCTTGCCGGCGAGGCCCTTGGTGATCACGTCGCGGCGCTTGAAGTCGGCCGGGGGGGGCGGCGGCGGGACCTTGAGCTCGGTCTCGAAGCCCTTGATCATCTCGTCGTAGGCCTTGTCCTTGGCGACCTTCTTGTCGGCGATGAACTTCTCGGCCTTGACCTTCTCCTCCTTGATCAGCTTGTCGAACTCCTCGAAGGGCTGGGCGCCCGAGAGGAAGCGGCCGTTGACGAAGAAGGCCGGGGTGCCGTTGGCGCCGAACTTGCCGGCGACGGTCTCGTCCTCCTTGACCATGGTCTCGAGCTTGGGGTCCGCGAGGTCCTTCTTCCACTGATCGAGGTTGATGCCCGGGATCTGCGAGGCGTAGGTCTCGAGCGACTTGTCGTCGAGCGCCTTTTGGTTGGTGAACAGCGCGTCGTGCATCTCCCAGAACTTGCCCTGCTGCGCGGCGGCGAGGGCGGCCTTGGCGGCCGGACGGGCGCGGTCGTGGAAGCTGAGCGGGAGCTGACGGAAGACGATGCGCACGTCCTTCGGGTAGGTCTCCTTGATCTGCTTCATCGTCGGGTTGACGCGGCTGCAGAACGGGCACTGGAAGTCCGAGTACTCGATGATCGTGACCAGCGCGTCGGCGGGGCCGAAGGCAGGACGGCCGTCGGCCGGGACGGCGTAGTTGACGGCCGGGTCGGGCTGGCCGGGGCGCGGCTTGTTCTCCTGCGGCGGCTCGACGCGCTTGTCCTTGGCGGCCTTCATGATGCGCGCGTAGACCTCCTCGCGCTTGCTGCCGTCCTTGATCATCTGCTCGGCGGCCAGCTTCTCCTCGTCGATGAGCTTCTTGAGCCCCTCGATCGCCCGCGGCGCGCCGCGCTGCCACTTGCCATTGAGGAAGAAGCTCGGGGTGCCGCGCACGCCGAACTGCTTGCCCATCTCGAGGTCGGCCGTGACCTTGCCGGCGAAGGTCTTCTTGTCCAGGGCGTCCTTGAACTTCGCCATGTCGAGCTTGAGCTCCTCGGCGTACTTCTCGACGTCGGCGCGGGTCATCGCCTTCTGGTTCTTGAAGAGGAGGTCATGCATCTCCCAGAACTTGCCCTGCTCGCCTGCGGCCAGCGCCGCCTCGGAGCCCATGGCAGCGTCCTTGTGCATGGGCAGCGGGAACTGCTTGAAGACGATGCGCAGGTCCTTGGCGTAGGCGGGGTCCTTGACGACCTCGTGCAGCATGTCGCTAAACTTCGAGCAGAACGGGCACTGGAAGTCCGAGAACTCGACGATCGTGACCAGCGGGTCCTCGGCGCCGATGTACGGGTCCTTGTCGGTGTAGGTGACGCGGAAGCGTTCGCCCGTGACCTTGGCGTTCAGCTTGTCGTCGACCTCTTCCATGGTGATGAGCTTGCCGGCGCCGCCTGGCGCCGCGGCGACCGGGGCGTCGTCGGCCTTCTTGCCGCCGCGGTTACCAGTGCACCCAGTCAGGGAGGAGGTGGTCAGGGCGAGCGCCGTGACCAGGAATACGGGGAGGCTGATGGTTTTCATGCTTGGTGTTCTCTTCAATTCGAGGCTTCAGGGTTTGGCAGCGGGCTACCTTCGCGAGCCAGCAGCGTGGTGATGAGCTCGGCGCGGGGGATGCCCTCGGCCTGCAGTTTCTTGGTGAGCGCGAGTTCGGCGTCGATGTCGGCGGCGAGTGCGTCGACATCGCGAAAGCCGCTGATGTAGCGACCGTTGAGGAAGAACGCCGGCGTGCCGTCGAGGCCGAGCCGGCGGGCGTGGAGCATGTCGGCACGGACGCGCGCAGCGGCGTCCGGTCCGTCGAGGTCGGCGAGGAAACGAGCCTCGTCGAGGCCGAGAGCGCGGGCGATCTCGAGGAAGGTGTCACGACCGAGGGTTGGCCTCTCGAGGGTGAGCAGACGGTCGTTGAAGGCCCAGAACTTGCCCTGGCGCTCCGCGGCGACCGCCGCCCGTGCGGCCCCTTCGGCGCTGCGGTGCGCCGGGAGGGGCAGGTGACGCAGCAAGATCCGGAGATCCTTCGGGTAACGCGCCGGCAGCAGGCGCAAGGCCTCGGCGGCGCGGCGACAGTGCGGGCAGGCATAGTCGATGAAGACGACCATGGTGACCGGGGCGTCCGCGGGCCCCACCCCCGCGGCGTCCGCGAGATCGACCTCGTAGCGACGCCCCGGCTCGGCGCGGGCGAAGTCGTCGGGGAGCTGGTTTACGTCGACAGCGAAGCGCGTGGCCAACTGGCGGCGCATCTCATCCTGCTCGGGGCTGAGGTCGATCGCGCCAGGGTCAGCGTTCTCCTGGAAGGCCGCATAGAGGCCTGCGCGGGGCGTGCCGGCCTGCATATGGCTGCGCGCGGCGAGGATCTCCTCGTCGAGGAGATCGTGCCATGCTGCCTCATCGCGATAGCCGACCACCGGCCGTCCATTCACGAGAGCGACCGGGCCAAAGTAGATCCCGAGGGCGATCGCCTGCCGCCGATGTTGGACCCGCGGCCCGCTGAAGGCCCCGAGGTCGAGGTCCTCAAGGAAGCGTGGCACGTCGAGACCCAGCGCCTCGGCGTGAGCCTTGAGGGTCACCCGGTCAAAGCGTGGCTCGCTGAACAGGCGCCGGTGCATGGCCCAGAACTGGCCCTGCGCGCCGGCAGCGAGCGCGGCCTCCGCGGCCCGCTCGGCGTCGAGGAACCCTGGGGCGGTCAGACTACGGAACACGACCTGGAGGTCATCGCCGTAGTCCTCGAGCAGGTGCTCAAGCACCCTGGAGGTGCGGGCGCACGGAGGGCAGGCGTAGTCGGAGTAGACGACGACGGTGACAAGCGGCTCGGCGCCCCCCTGAGGGTGGTCGTCGGCGGCCAACGGGACCTTGTGGCGCCGCTGGGATACAGGGGGGGCCTGGTGGCTCGCGCCGCCATGGCCGTCCGCGTGAGGTTCGCTGGGGCTTGCGCAGCCTGTCAGGACGAGCCCGAACAGGGTGGAGGCCAAGATTGTAGATCGCATTTCTCGCCGTCTCGAACAGAGGTCCGGGGCACCGGACGAGCAGGCGGATGGCGCCTGCGCCTCTCCGGGACGGGTGTTCGCGGCGTTACAGCACGCAACAGAATCCGGCCCGGAGCCACTACGCGAGGGCGGTGCGAGGCGGCGGCGGGATCGGGACGACGTGATGTGAGCGTGGGAACGGACCGTCACGTGGCCGGCCAACCCGGAGCTCGGTTCCCAGGAGGGCGAACACAGCGGTGCGCCGAGCGAGCAGGCCAGTGGAGGCAGAGACCAGAAGCCGGGGGCCCTGCGAGGACAGCGGGGCCCCCTGGTGGACCTGACCACAGTCTTCCTTGTGGGGGTCGCAGACTTGGCGGTTGTACAGTTGCTCAAGCAGGCGGGAACAGGTGCCGCGTGACATGAGCAGGAGGGCTGGATCGCTGACGAGGTCGGCGAGCAGGTCACCCCCACACAGGATGTTGTCGCCGTCGCTCTCGTCGTCTCCGCAGATGCCGACGCCGAGGAGGTCCAGCAGCCGGTCATGCAGATCAGCCTGGCTGGCTTGTGCGCTGATGTGCCCGCTGGTCGTGGCAGGGGCAGCTGGCACCGACGCAGCACCACTCACGCCGATCCATAGGAACAGAGCGATCAAGCAGCGAAGGAGGGTGCGCAGTGCGGCCACGGAAAAATCGGAGCCTTGAGGCTAGGCGGTTTGGTGAAACTGCGCAAGCGTCAAGCTATTCCGCAACGCCCCTCGCCTGACCCGGACTCAGCTCACATCTCGGATGTTCTGTACCAAAAATGCTGAAGGCCCGGACCTTTTGGGTCCGGGCCTTCATCATTTTGAGCGGGAGACGAGACTCGAACTCGCGACATCAACCTTGGCAAGGTTGCACTCTACCAACTGAGCTACTCCCGCGCTCAGGGATGCGGAAGGTAAGACAACGACCGGGGGTAGGTCAAGAGCGATTTTTGGGTGACGAAGATTTTTTTTCGAAGACCTCGCCGCCGGGATTTCGGCTTGACGCTGGGGGTGGCATCCGATAAACACCTGCGCCCCTGGCCCGTGAGGACCGAGGTCAAGTCATTCCGACTTAGCTCAGTCGGTAGAGCAACGGACTGTTAATCCGTGGGTCGCTGGTTCGAGTCCAGCAGTCGGAGCCACGAGCCCCCGAGGAGCGATCCGAAGGGGCTTTTGCTTTGGTTGTTGTTAGGCTGCCAGCGCCATGGACGTGATCGACGAACTCGTCGCGCTGCTGGCGGGCCGCATGGAACATTGGACCGGCGGGTCGTTGGCGACCTTGGCCGGACGTAGTGGGACGCGCGACGACCCGGGCGAGACGCTGACGCTGCACCTCGAGCAGCACCGCGACGCGATCGCACACTGGCTGTCCGCGAGTCGTGAACCGCTCCCACAGCTGCTTCGGTGGTTACGGCGGCGCAATCAGTTCGTGCAGCTGGATGCGGCTGCGGTTGCCGAGCTTGACGAGATCGCCCGGCGAGCCCGGGAAGGAGCCATCGCCGCGCTTCGCAACGGGGCGCTGCGAGCTGCCCTGACCCGGCTGGCGGCGACGCTGCGCGCCGAGCTGGCGGCGTTCGTACGCACACACTTCGGCGCCGAGCCACGCGAGGTGCAGTGCAGCGAGTACTCGCCGGCGCTGCAGCTCGAAGTGTTGGGGCTGACGATCGATGGAATGATGGAACCAGTGCTCGATGTCGGCGGCGGGTCGGCGGCAGGGCTGATGTGCACACTGCGGGCGGGAGGCCTGCGCGCCGAGGGCATCGACCGCGAAGCGCCCGTCGACGCGACGGTGGCCGACTGGTTGCAGTACGACTATGGAGTGGACCGCTGGGGCACGGTGATTTCGCACCTCGGTTTCTCGCTGCACCTGCTGCACCATCACCTCGCGGGGCGCGCCGCGGCCTTCGTACACACGGAAGTCTACATGCAGGTCTTGCGCTCGCTGCGGATCGGCGGCGTGTTCGCGTATGCGCCCGGGTTGCCTTTCCTCGAGCGCCTGTTGTCCCGGTCGCAGTACGCCTGCCAGCGCATCGAGCTCGCAACGCACCCGGCCTTGCGCGCTGCCCAGGCTGCGACAGG
>JBGAUO010000038.1:0-35695 GCA_044228605.1 Nannocystis sp.
CAGGGCGCGGGCACGAGGCCCTCAGCATGCAGAAGTTGGCGCCCCCTGACAACCCATCCGGCCGGCGGGTGGTCGGACGGCGATCGGACTCATGCGGCCGGGAGTGGGGAATGCCCGGCCGGTCGCGTCGGTCCGAGCCGGCGCCGACATGACCACGAACCGGCGTCTGGCCGGTGCCTGCTGGCGTCGGACGGGGATCGGCTGGGACTTGCCCAGCGCGTCTGGCGCGGACCTATTCGGTGTCGTGGCCGATGCGGTCGGCCCCCCGGGCGATCGCCTTGCTGATCTGGGCGCCGAGCAGGGTCTCGGCCTCGGCCTGGGCGGCCTCCCACGCGGGGGCGACGTCGCCGATCAGCTTCATGCCCTTCGCGGTGATCCGGATCTCGTGCGAGCGGGCGTCGTCGATGTCGGCCAGCTCGAGCCAGCCGCTCTTGCACATGCGCTCGACGTTGCGGCTGACCGTCGACGCGTCCATGTGCATCCGCTGCGACAGATCGTTCGGCGTCAGGCCGCCGGTCTGCATGACCACGACGAGCGTGTTCAGCTGAGCGATGCGCAGCCGGTACGGCCGCAGCGCATCGTCGTAGATCCGACTGACGGCTCGGTTCATCACGCGGAGGCGGTACGCCGTGCACTCGCCCCAGATGCGCTCTGCAACCTCGCCGACCCCATGCTTTGCCCGCCGCACACCCATCGCCGGTGATTGTATGAAACAGCAAGGTTCGGTCAACAAGCTTCCACGCGGGCGGAGACGGACGATGCGCGCAAGTACACAGAAATTGCCCGAAGTCGCGGCCACGCAGGGTCATGAACGGTCATGCTGCGCCGCAGCGACCGCGCCGAGGCGCGACTTCGGACCCGGTGTCGCGGCCGACGCTGCTTCGCGCTGAAGCTCACGGAGGTCACTCGCGGCGCAAGGCGGCGGGCTCGGGCGCGTTCGTGTGCTCTGCTGCGTCCAGAGCGTGCCGTTCAGGCGGCGGGCTCGGGCTCTTTGAAGCCCATGCGGTAGAGCTCGGCATAGACGCCGCCGCGGGCGAGCAGCGCCTCATGCTTGCCTTGCTCGACGACCTCGCCGCCGTGCATGACGAGGATCTTGTCGGCGCGGCGCACGGTGCTCAGGCGGTGGGCGATCACCAGGACGCTGCGGCCGCGCAGCAGCTCCTCGATCGCCGCCTGCACGCGGTGCTCGGTCATGCTGTCGACGCTCGCGGTCGCCTCGTCGAGGATCAGCAGGGTCGGCGCGCGCGCGGCGACGCGGGCGAAGGCCAGCAACTGCGCCTCGCCCGACGAGAGGTTGCGGCCGCGTTCGCCGACGACGAAGCCGAGGCCGCCGCGCGCCGCGACGAAGTCGGCGGCCTGGACCGTGCGCAGCGCGGCCTCGATGCGGGCCGGGTCGCCGGCGAGCTCGGGCTCGCCGAGGCTGACGTTGAAGGCGACGTCGTCGTTGAACAGGAACACGTCCTGCTGGACCATCAAGACCCGGGCGCGCAGGGCGTCGGGCACGACGTCGCGGGCCTCGACGCCGCCGTCGGGGGTCAGGAACTGGACGCTGCCGGCGTAGTTGTCGTAGGTGCGGGTGAGGATGCGGCCGAGGCTGGTCTTGCCCGAGCCGGTGCGACCGACGACGGCGACGATCTCCCCGGGGGCGATGGTGAAGGAGATGCCGCGCAGGACCTCGGGGGCGCCCTGGCGGTAGCGGAAGCGGAGGTCCTGGACGGTGACGCCGCCGGTGAAGCCGGCCAGCGGATCGGCGGCGCCGGGGGCGGAGCGGGGCTCGGCGGGCTCGTCGAGCAGGCTGTAGATCCGCTCGAGCGAGGCGACGGCGCGCTGGATCGTGGCGAGCTTGGCCGAGAACTCGCGGATCGGGACGAACACTCGCTGCAGGTAGTCGATGAAGGCGAACAGCAGGCCGAGGGTGACGCCCGTGGCCGCGGGCGTGGCGGGGAACAGCTCGGGGGCGGCGAAGTAGATCAGCAGGGCGACGCAGAGGGCGCTGATGCCGTCCATGAGCGAGTAGAGGCTGGCGTCGTACCAGTTGGCGGTCTTGGTGGCGCGCAGGTAGCGGCCGCCGAGGCGCTCGTACTCGCGGGCGGTGGCCTGCTCGCGGCCGAAGAGCTGGGCGACGGTGACGCCGGCGAGCTGCTCGGCGAGGTAGCCGGATTGCACGCTCTGGGCCTTGCGGATCTCGAGCTGGAGGGCGCGCAGGCGGCTGGAGAAGAAGCGCACGAGCACGGCGAGCAGCGGCGCGACGGCCAGGCTGATCAGGGTGAGGCGGGCGTCGAGGATGAACATCGCGGTGACGATCGAGAGGATCACGGCGACGTCGGTGAGGATCGTGAAGACGCCGAAGGCGAGGGTCTCGCTGAGGGCCTCGACGTCGCTGGTGCTGCGCGAGAGCAGGCTGCCGATCGGGGTCTTGTCGTAGAAGCGGGCGGGCAGGCGCAGGACGTGGCGGAAGATGGCGCGCCGCAGGTCGGAGATGGTCACGTAGCCGACGCGCTGGAGCGCGTAGACCTGGACGGCGGAGGCGAAGAACTCGGCCATCACGGCGCCGAGGAACAGCATCGCGGTGAAGCGCAGGCCGAGGGCGCTGCCGGCCGCGATGTCGCCGTCGATCGCCTGCTTGACCAGCAGGGGGCGCAGCGCCGAGACGGCGGCGACGACGGGGATCATGAGCAGGCCGAGCCACAGCCAGCGGCGGTGCGGGCGGGCGTAGGGCCAGAAGCGGCGCAGGGCGGCCCAGGTGCTGCCCGATTTGGGTGCGGGTGCGGGCGCGGGCCCGGACTTGGGCTTGGCGTCACGCACGGGCGGCCTCCTGGTGGCGATGGGTCTCGGCGTAGTGGCCCCCGAGAGCGAGCAACTCGTGGTGGGTGCCGCGCTCGACGACGCGGCCGTCGGCGAGCACGAGGATCTCGTCGGCGTGCTCGAGCACGGAGGTGCGGTGCGAGACGATCACGGTTGTGGGCGGGAGACCGGCGGTTGCGGACTCGTCCTTGGTGTGGAGGATCTCGGGGTCGCTGTGCAGCTGGCGGATCGCGGCGACCAGCTTGACCTCGGTGCCTTGATCGACGGCGCTGAGGATGTCGTCGAGGAGCAAGAGGGCGGGTTTGCGGTAGAGGGCGCGGGCGAGGGCGGTGCGCTGGCGCTGGCCGCCCGAGAGGGTGACGCCGCGCTCGCCGACCACGGTGTCGAGGCCCTCGGGGAGGGCGTGGATGTCGTCGTCGAGGCAGGCGGCGGTCAGCACGGCGCGCAGCTGGGGGTCGTCCGGGGCCTGCGCCGGGCCTGTGGCGCCGCGGGGGTCGGCCTCGCCGTCTTCGCCGCGGGTGTGGCCGCTGCGTTCGCCTTGCAGGCGGATGTTGTCACGCAGGGTGGTCGAGAAGAGGAACGGGTCCTGGGGGACGACGGCGAGGCCGCTGCGGAGGTCGGCGAGTGAGACCGTGGTGACGTCTTTTCCGTCGACGAGGATGGTGCCGGCGGGCGGGGTGTAGACGCGGGACAGGAGGTTGATGAGCGTGCTCTTGCCGGCGCCGGTGCGGCCGAAGATGCCGAGGGTTTGACCTGGCCGGAGGGACACATCGACGTCGTGGAGGGATGGGTGGTCGGCTCCGGGGTAGGTGAAGGACAGGCGCCGCAGCTCGAGGGAGGGCGGGTGATGCAGGGTGAGGGAGGTGGTGGGGACGGGGAGGTCGTCGGGGGTGGCGATGACCTCGTCGATGCGTGAGATGGCGATGAGGCCGCGGGAGATCGAGGCGAGGACCCAGGCGAGGGCCATGAGGAGGGCGACGAGGCTGCCGAGGAGGGTGGTGAAGGTGGCGATCGCGCCGACCGGCAGCTCACCGGCGATGACTCGGTCGCCGCCGATCCACAGGACCAGGGCGGTGCCGACGAGGCCGGAGAGGCCGAGCACGGGCATGGCGAAGGCGCGCTGGGAGGAGAGGCGGAGCTGGAGGTCGAGGTAGGGTTGGTTGCGCTCCTCGAAGCGGCGCATCATCGCCGCTTCGGCAGCGTGGGCGCGGGCGGTGCCGATGCCGGCGTAGCTCTCGAGCACGCGGTCAGACAGCCGGGCGAGCAGCTCGAAGGAGACGCGGATGAGCGCGTAGAAGCTGCGGACGATGTGGACGGTGTAGGCGGCGCCGAGGGTGATCGGGATCAGCGACCACAGGGTCAGGACGCGGTCGGTGGTCCACATCTGGACCAGGTGCATGGGGATCGCCACGGCCACGTTGAACACCTGGAGGCCGGCGAAGCCGACCAGCAGGCGCACCGACATGGTGTCGTTGGTGGCCATGCTGACCAGCTCGCCGACGCGGCGGCGCAGGTAGAAGGGCCGCTGCATCGCCAGCAGGTGGGTGAAGAAGTCGACGCCGAGGCGGAACTCGACGTCGCGGCCGGGGTTGAAGAACAGGACGCGCGAGAGGGTGCGGACGATGACCACCGCGAGGGCCCACAGCATCAGCTCGAGGGCGATCGATTGGCCGGCCGCCAGACCAGCGGCCCCGCCGGGGCCGAGGGGACCGAGGGCGTCGAGGGCGCGGCCGATGAGCGTGGGGACGCGCACCACCGCGTAGTTGGTGGCGACGAGCATCACCAGCCCGAGCGCGTACTGCGGGATGTTGCGTCGGACGTAACGCCGGAAGAATCGCAGGACGAGGTTCACGGGGCCGGGGCGCAGAACATACAGCACGACCGCCGCGGGCGGACAGGCGCCGCGGTGTGCGGCGCAAAAAGTATGGGCCAGGCCGGCGCGCCGGTCTGGCCCAACTGCTTCGGGATTGGTTGGCGATCGGCGCTGCCCGCGGTGAGGGGCGCACGCCGTCAGGGAGCGGGGGCTTCGGCCGGAGCGGCGGCGTCGCCAGCACCCTCAGCGGGAGCAGCCTCGCCATCAGCGGGCGGGGTCTCGGCGGGCGGGGTGGCCTCGGCCGGCTTGACCTCCTCGGGGTTGGCAGTGTCGGCCTTGGACTTGTTGCAGCCCATGGTGCCGACAGAGAGAGCAGCGAACACAAACGCGATGGTGGCCTTCTTCATGAACGTTCTCCTGGCGGGACCCCTTCGGGGATGAACCCCTCATGCAAGGGGCGACGAAGCGGGCCTTCGCACTTACCGTAGTTTCGCGGGAATTACCAGAGGCGCTTGCATCGAGACCCACATATGGGGGCCGTAGGGCGCTGCATATGGCGTTCTAGCGCGGCCCAAGGTCTTCGTCGTGCTCGATCTCGTCCAGGGCGAGCTCGGCGGCGTCGAGGCCCTCGCGCAGCTCGGAGATGAGGGCCGCGAAGCGCGCTTGCTCGGCGGCGTCGCCGCCGAGGTCGTTGTTCACGTCCTCCCACTGGCGATAGATGCGCTCGACGAGCGCCTGGGTGCTGCCAGCGTCGACGCCCTCGCGCCGCAGCTCGCGGTAGCGCTGGCCGAGGTCGGCGACGGTCCGGCTTCGGGCGTCGCGCCAGCGGCGATAGGACCGCTGCGGATCGCGGGCCAGGGCCCAGCGGCGGGCGGATCGATCGATGTCGTCGACGCTGCGGCGGAGGGCCTTGACCAGGCCGCGGTAGGCGGCGAGGTGCTCGCGCACATACTGGCGACCTCCTTGCTCGCGGGCGAGGGCCTTCTCGGCGATCAGGTCGTCGTCGCGGAAGCCGGCCTTGCGGCGGGCCTCCGCGAGCTCGTCCGGGCTCATCGGCGGGGGTGTGGGCTCACTTTGGACTGGCAGGCGCGGGCTCAGGGGCGTGGGCTCGTTGCATGCGCCCAGGAGGGCGGCGAGCGCCGACGAGAGCAAGGCGGGGGTCGCGGGTCGACGCATGGCTCGCTCTGGACGCGGTTGTACGGTGGCTCGCGGCGGGCGGCAAGGGCCTGCGCCACCGGTCCGGCGGGGAACCGGTGGCTGATACACTGCGCGCCGATGTCCTGCGCCGCCGCCACGCTCGAGGTCTTGCGCGCCGCCGCCGATGTGTTGGCGGGGCGTGGTGGTCCAGCCGCGTTGGCGACGGTGATCGCCCGCACTGGTTCGGCGCCGCAGGTCGTGGGTGCGCGGTTGTTATTGCGTGCGGACGGGGTCATGGTCGGGACGGTCGGCGGCGGGGCGATCGAACAGCAGGTGCTGGCGGCGTGCCGTGCCACCCTGCGCGACGGCAGCCCGCAGGTCGTCAAGGCGCACCTCGTGCGCGACCTCGGGATGTGCTGCGGCGGAGCGATGGAGGTGTTCGTGGAGTATCTCGACGCGCAGGCGCGGCTCGTGCTGATCGGCGGCGGACACGTCGCCCAGGCCCTCGCTCCGGTGGCCCGGGGGGTGGGCTTTCGCGTGGTGGTGATCGACGACCGGGAGGAGATCCTGGCCCACCCGGCGTTTGCGCCCGACCGTTGTGAGCTCGGGGATGTCGACGAGCTCGAGGTGCTGCTGCGCGACCTCGACGAGCGCGACTATCTGGTGATCGCGACCCGCGATCACGCGCGCGACGAGCAGGCGCTGGCCTACCTGCTCGGCCGACCGCACCGCTACATCGGGATGATCGGGAGCCGCCGCAAGGTCCACGCGATCTTGGCCCGCATCGTCCGCCGCGAGCAGGCGCTCGGGCGAGCGTCGCCCGATCTGTCGCGCTTGCGGGCGCCCGTGGGGCTCGCGCTCGGGGGGCGCACGCCGGCCGAGATCGCGGTGTCGATCGTCGCCGAATTGCTGGCCGATCGCCACGGGGGGACCGGGGCGCCGATGACCGTGGCCTCGCAGGCGCTGGCCCGGGTGGCGCCCGACGCTGCGGCCGAGTGAGGCCTTGTGCGGGCCTTGTGCGGGCCGCCACCGCTCTGTGTCCTTGGTCCGCGACAGCGCCGCGTCGGGCGTCTACACTCGCGGCCGATGTCTCGCCTGATTCCCGCGAAGATCGTGGCCGCCATGGCCCTGCTGCTCGCCGCTCCGGCGTGCGCCAAGAAGACTCCCCCGCCGGCGGTGGTGGTGGTCGAGGACGAGGGCGGCGGTGGCGGTGGTCCGGGTGAGGGCGGCGTGGTCGCCGAACCGGCGAGGGACCGCCCGCCGCCGCAGGGCAAGCCGGTGCAAGTACGGGCCAGCGTCGAGGGCCTCGGCGACTTGCTGCAGCTGATCAAGCAGGCGACGACGGCGTGGAACCCGAAAAATCCGATCGACGCCAACGCGTGGATCCAGGCGGCGCTGCTGCAGTTCGGCTACGGGCCGGGCATGTGGACCAGCCTCGATCTCACCGGGGTGATGGCGGCGGACGGCAGTTTCTTTCTGGAAGATCCGAGCAATGGTTTGCGCCTGACGGCCAGCCTCGCGGCCGTGAGCCCCAAGGGGATCATGGATGGCATGCCTTCGGGGCGGCGGCCGCAGCCGCTCGGCAACGGCATGTGGGAGCTCGTCCAAGGCGAGCTGCGGGTGCTGCTGCGCGAGCAGGCCAAGGCCCTCGAGTTCGCGCTGTCGCCGGCGGACCTCGAGCGTGCGCCCGCGGTGGCGAAGGCGGCGGCGGGCGGGCGGCGGCTCAAGGTGCACGCGAGTGACCTGCCGCCGGGGCTGCTCTCGGCCGAAATGATCTCCATCCTGCCGAAGGGTTTGCGGCGCCAGGTCACGGCGATCCTCGGCGAGACGACCCGCGCCTCGCTCGAGCTCGATGCCGGCACCGACCGCGATCTCGTGCTTGCGCTCGCTGCTGATGCGCCGTTCGAGCGCCTCGGGCTCGGTCCGCTCGGCGCGGCGCGCAGTCAGGCCAGCGCGCTCGAGGGTCGGTTGCCAGCTGGCGCGGCGCTCGTCGTCGCGTTGCCGTGGGGTAGCCCCGAGCTGCTGCACAAGATGTTGACCGGCGTGGAGAAGTACGCGACCCAGAGCGGGGCTGGCTTCGAGGCGCCGATCAAGGCGGTCATGCAGGCCAGCCACGCGATCCTCGACCAGGTCCAGCATGACGTGGTCGTGGCGATCTACCCCGGCCCGCGCGGCGAGCTCACCTTCCTCGTCGCGGCCGACGTGAAGGACGAGGCCACCGCGCGCAAGGCGATGCACGACATCCTCGCCACGGCCAACACCGCCGTGGCCACCTTCAATACGCTCGGCGGTGACAAGAAGGACTCGAGCTTCAGCGTCACGTTGAAGGCCAACGGCATCAAGGCCGGCGGCGTCGAGGGCGAGCTGTTTAGCCTCGGCATGCCGAAGAACATGGCGGCCGACCTCGAGGGCGCCCGCCCGCTGCTCACCGACAAGCTGCAGATCGAGATCGCGGCGGTCACGGCCGGAGGTAGCGCGGTGCTCACCCTCGGTCACGACGCCCGTTCGCTGGCGGCCGACGTCGCTGGCGGCCTCAAGCCGGGGGCGCGCAAGACCAGCCTCGCCAGCGACGGCGGCCTCGCGCTGGCCCGCGCCGCGAGTCAGGGCTGCCACTTCTGCGTCAGCATCAGCCCGGCATCGTTGGCTCGCGTCGCGCTGTTCGCCGACGAGACGATGCGCTCGGACAAGAAGCGCCTCAAGGACCTCGACGACGCCGCCGCGGTGGTCACCCGCGTCGGCGGCGCACTCGGCGTCGGCGTGCGCCTCGACCCCAAGCAGGGGGCACTGGCTGCGGGTCTCAGCAAGAGCCTGCTTGTGCTCTCGCCCGCCGACGCCGCCCAGGTCGGCAAGCTGTGGGAGAGCGTCGCCCCGCCGCCCGCGCCGGAGGACAAGCCGCTCAGTGGCGGCTCCAAGGGCTTGCTGCGGTGAGGTCGGCGGACCTGTCTCGAAGGACAGTCGAACCAGGCCTTCGAGACAGGTCCCGAAGGTCAGCGACGGTGCCGGCGTGATCGCAGCTCCAGCGGCGCTCGTGCTAGCGGCTGGGGCGTCGACGCGGATGGGCCAGGCGAAGGCGCTGCTGCGTCACGGCGAGCGCAGCTTCGTCGCCTGCGCGGTCGATCTGGCGGTGGCGGCCGGCTGCGCGCCGATCGTCGTGGTGACCGGAGCTCAGGCGATCTGCGAGCCGTTGGCGGCGACCCTGGTCCACAACGAAACCTGGCCCTTGGGACAGCTAAGCAGCCTGCAGCGCGGGCTCGCGGCGCTCGCCGGGCTCGGCGAGAGCCCCGGCGTGTTGGTGCTCACCGTCGATCGCCCGCACCTGCGACAGGGCACGGTCGTCGCGCTGGTGCGTGCCTTCCGGGACGCGCCCGCGTACTTGTGGCAGCCCGAGCACGCGGGCCGGCGCGGCCACCCATTGATCTGGCCGTCGGCGCTGCTACCGGCGCTGCGTGCCCTGCCGCCGGAGGGTGACCCGCGCCCGCTGCTGCGCGCGCATGCGGGCTCACGGCGCGGCCTGGCGGTCGACGACCCGGCGATCCACGACAACCTCGATCGCCCCGAGGACCTCGCCGCGCTGCGCTGAGCTCGGCGACCGTCGGTGACCCGCGCTGGCCTCGCGCGCCAGTCCTGACATCGAGTACCCTGCCGCCCGATGGACCTCCAGCGCATCGCGCCCCTCCACCCGCAATTCGACCCTGCGCTCGGCCTGCTCCGTCTCGAGCTCGAGCACGGCAAGGCCAACGAGATCGGCAGCGTCGAGCTCGACGCCTTCACGGCCCTGTGCGAGTTGCTCGAGCAGGACGACACGATCCGTTGCCTGTGCACCACGAGCCGGCGCAGCTCCTCCCGCGGGACCAAGATCTTCATCTCGGGCGCCAACGTCTCCGAGCGCGTCGGCTGGAGCGATGATCGGGTCAAGCAGCACGTGATCCGGCAGCGCGAGCTGATGCGCCGCCTGCGGCACGTGCCGGTGTTCACCGTGGCGCTGACCCACGGCGTGACCTTCGGATGGGGGGTCGAGTTCCTCCTCACCGCCGACTACACCATCGCCACCGAGACGGCTCGCTTCTCGCTGCCCGAGACCGGCCTGGGGATCGTCCCGGGCGCTCGCGGCACCGCCGAATTGGCGCTGCAAATCGGGCCTGCGCAGGCGTTGCGGCTCGGCTGTACGGGCGAGGAGATCGACGCCACGACCGCCCGGCAGATCGGGCTTGTACACGAACTCACCCCGTCCCTCGACGACGGCCTCGCCCGCGTCAGCAAACTCGCCACACACCTGGCGACCCGTTCGCCCACCGCTGTCGCCGCGTACAAGCGGGGCTTGCTGGCCGCGCTCGGTCGTCCGGAGGCGGAGCGCCTCGACATCGAACGTGCTGCGTACGAACTCTGTGTCGACGTCGGCGAGGCCGCGCTCGGTCGCGCTGCCTTCAGCGCAAGGCGCGCGGAGGCACCGAAGCAGGACGCAAGAGCAGTTGATACAACGAGTGTCGCCCCGGCCTGGGGTGCCCGTCGCCTCGAACCCCCCCGATAGCGCACTGATGGTCCAGGCGCGGCTCAGCGCATGAACTCCGGGCCAGCGCCTGTGATTCGCCGTGGCCAATGTGCCGGTGGGTCCTACAGCCGCACTGTGGGCTCCACGCACTCCGAACCGCGGACCGGAACCGGGCGATTTTTCGCACTGCCCACAGCGGCCCTGTGGAATACTCGCTGTTCGCGCGAAACGTGGCCAGGCGCGGCCCGTTGTTCGCGTGGGTGTTCGCCGTTACAGTCCGGCCGCCTTTGAGCCAGACCTCATTCCAGCCGTCATGAACCTTCCCGACGCGCATAACAAGCCCACGCCGGGGGACGCCGAAGCGCTGCCGGCGATGCCTGAGCGCATCGCGGGTCGCTATAGCATCCGCGGACTGCTCGGGCGCGGCGGCTTCGGGGCGGTCTACGAGGCCTACGACGAGCTCGAGGAGCGACCGGTCGCGCTCAAGGTCATCCGCCGCGACGCCAGCCTCGACCCGCCCGGCTCGCGCTCGAGCGAGATGCCGTCGGCGACCATCGCCCCGGCCTCGCACGCCAGCAGCGGCCGCGTCCTCGACGGGCTGCGTAAGGCCCAGGTGACGCGCAGCTTCGGCAACACCCAGGGCGTCGCCGTCGACACGGTGATGGACAACTTCAAGGCGGAGTTTCGCCTCCTCACCCAGCTCCATCACCCGAACCTCGCGGCGGTGTACGACTTCGGGCGCTGCGAAGGCGACGTGGTCTACTTCACGCAGGAGCTGCTTTCGGGCCAGTCCCTCGCCGAATTCCTGCGCGGTGCGCCACGCGAGACCGTCGTCGAGATCTTCGTTCAGCTGGCCCGCGCGCTCGACTACATCCACGCGCTGGGCTTCGTCCACGAGGACATCAAGCCCAGCAACGTGATCGTGTGTCAGCCCGAGACCGACGGCAGCCAGCCGCAGGCCAAGCTGATCGACTTCGGTCTGGCCCGCCTGTTTCGCCGCGGCAACACCTCGGCCAGCGAGCTCGACGATCCCGAGGAGTACAAGGTCCTCGGCACGCCCGGTTTCTCCGCCCCCGAGAAGGTCAAGGGCGAGCCCACCGACTCGCGCTCCGACATCTACTCGCTGGCCGCCACGATCTACACGGCGGTCCGCGGCGGCCGCCCCTTCCCCTCGCGCACCTTCAAAGAGGCCCTGCGCAACCAGCTCGACTGGCGCCCCGAGCTGGCCGGCGCCCTGCTGCAGAGCTGCGGCCCGGTGGTGGCTGAGCTGGTCGGGCGCATGCTCTCCCCCGACCCAAACCTGCGCCCACAGAGCGCCCGCAGCATCGTGCTCGAGCTGCTGCGCCGCGAATCGGTGCACATCCGCGACCGCCAGAAGACCGCGCAAGATCGCCGCGAGTTCGCCCGGGTTCTCGTCGAGCACCTCCCCTTCGTCGACCGCGCCGACTACCTCGACATCCTGCTGGTTCGCGCCTACGAGGTGCTCCACTCGGAGAACAGTCGCACCAGCCAGCGCGGTCACATCATCCGCACGGTGCTCGTAGAGGCCCCCGAGGGCATGGGCAAGGCCCGCCTGCTGTCCGAGATGCGCCGCGAAGTCCAGCTCGGCGACGGCTTGTTCGTCGAGGGCAACTGCTGGACCAGCGACGGCGATGGCCTCGGCCCCTTCGCTCCCGTCGTGCTGCAGCTCGCCACCGCTCTGGGCGAGCGCTCGGCGACGGTCCGCCAGTACCACGAGCTCGTCCGCGCCGCCCGCGAGCGCAGCCACGAGACCGCCGCGGCGGCGCAGTTGCTCGAGTTCCTGATCCGCTGCAGCAGCGAGCACTCGTACGTGCTGCATCTGTCGGACCTCGCCCGCGGCTCCGAACTCAACCGCACCCTCGTCGACCAGCTGGCCCGCGCGATCGACCACAACGAGGCTCGCATCCTGCTGTGCATCAGCACCGAGCCGCAGCCCAAGCTGCGGCCCGCGCTCGACGCCCTGCGCCGCGATCACGTGGCCGAGCTGTTCAACCTGCGCCCGTTCCAGCCCAAGGAGATGCTCGAGGTCCTGCGCGGCATCCTCGGCGAGGCGCCGGCACTCAAAGATCTCGTGACGATGCTCGACAAGCTCACCGGCGGCCATCCGCTGAGCTTCCGCGAGACCCTGCGCGTGCTGATCGAGGAGTCGATCCTGGTCCGCGACAACGACAGTTGGGTCCTGCGCTCGGCCTCGATCGCCGCAGAGCAGTTGCACAAGACGCTCGCCCAGCGCAGCGAGGCCCGCCTCGACACGCTCGGCGTGTCGGCCTGGGAGATCGTCAGCATCCTCTACCTGATCGAGGCGCCGATCGACGAGGAGCAGCTCGCAGCGCTCACGGATCTCCGCCGCGAACGTTTTCGCCGCACCCTCGACCGCCTCGAAGGCGAGGGCCTGATCCTGTGCAGCGCCATCTCGGGCAAGGGGCAGGTCGCCCTGGCCCACGCCTCGGTCCGTGAGGCCGTGCGGATCCGCTACGACGACTCGCTCAACGAGACCCGCCTTGATCTCGCCGAGCGCATCGGCGAGCTCGACAGCAAAGAGCCGAGCTTCGTGTACTTGCGCGCGCGCCTCCTCGACGACGCCGCCGAGTCGGTCGAGGCGATCGGCGAGCTCGAGAAGGCCGCCGAGAGCCTATTCGCCGCGGCCCAGCCGCAGCTGGCCGCCCACGTGCTCGAGCGCATCATCCTGCGCCTGCGCAAGCAGGGTCGCATCCCCGGCCTGCCGCGTTTGCTCAAGGCCCAGCTCAATCTCGTCGAGCGGGCGGCCGGCGCCCTCAACGACCCCCGCCGCGAGGCCGCCCATCTCGAAGCCGGCATCCTCGTCGCCGAGTTGCTCGGCGATCACCGGGCCCAGGCGCTGTTCTGGCTCGGTCTGGTCGATCGCTACACGGGCAACGGCAACCTCGAGGCTGATGTCGCGCTGGGCCGCCTACAGCAGGCTGCCCAGGCCGCCAAGCAGGCTCGCGACCGAATCCTCGAGCTCCGCATCGCCAACCGCCGCGCCGAGGTCTTGCTCGGCGGGGGCGAGATCGAACAGTCGGTCCGCTGCTCCAAAGATGCGATGGAGATCCTCGACATCCCGGGGGTCGATGACATCTACGCGTGTCACATCATCGGCACCCGCCTGCGCGGGCTCTCCCTCGCTGGTCAGCTGACCGAGGCCCGCCGCCTGCACGAAGTCGCCAAGCCGATCGCGGCCCGGGTGTCGGTGCTGCAGCGCCAGAGCTACCTCTCCGGCATCGCCTACCTGGCTGTCCTCGGCAACGAGCCCGAGCGCGCCATCCCCGAGACCCGCCAGGCGATCGAGCAGCTGCGCGCCGTCAACATCACCCGGATGTTGATCAGCCCGCTGCACAACATCGGTGACCTGCTGCTGCGCAGCGGCGATCTCGAGGCGGCGGCGGAGGCATTCCGAGAGGCGCTGCGCCTCGCCGGTCTGCATGGATTCACCTACCAGATCCACCTCAATGCCGGCTTCCTCGGCTACACGCTGGCCCGCCTCGGCAAGGTCGAGGAGGGCGCTGCCATGCTCGCCGACGCCCGCCGCGGTTCGACACAGGTTCAGAACGAGCAGTTCGGCCAGCATCAGCTGCGCTTGCTCGACGCCGAAGTCGCGCACATGGTCGGCCAGAGCCCGCGCGCTCGCAGGGAGCTCGAGGAGATGCTCGCCGATTTCCAGTCGAGCAGCGAGCTATCGCTCGCGCAATGGGCCCAGGAGGCGCTCAGTCGCATCGAGCGCGACCGCGGCACTTCGTTCATCGAGACCCCCGAGGAGCCCGAATCGACCGCCACCTCGCCCGACGAAGAGACCGTGCGCACCAAAGAGCTGCGCTGAAAACGGGTATGTTTCGCCCTCGATCCGTGAACGTGAAGTAGCAGCCCCATGAGCGACGATCAGCAGGTCAAAGAAGATCTGGCCGGGATGGTCGGCACGGTCCTCGCGGGCACGTACCGCCTCGACGCGCTCATCGGTGAAGGCGGCATGGGGGCGGTGTACCGCGGCCGCCACGTGCTGCTGCGCCGTGATGTCGCCATCAAGGTCCTGCACCCCGACTTTAGCCGCGACCCCGAGCTGGTCAAACGCTTCGATCGCGAGGCTCAGAGCGCCGCCCGCCTCAACCATCCCAACTGCATTCAGGTCACCGAGTTCGGCTCCACCGACGAGGGCATGAAGTACCTGGTGATGCAGCTGCTCGAGGGCACCGAGCTGCAGAACGTGCTCGACGGCCCGACGCCGCCCGAGCGCGCGGTCGGCCTCATCCTGCAGGTGCTCCGCGGCCTCGAGCATGCGCATGGTCAGGGCGTCGTCCACCGCGACCTCAAGCCGCAGAACATCTTCGTGACGCGCGACCACGAGGGCCGGGAGGTGCTGAAGCTGGTCGACTTCGGCATCGCCAAGATCATCGGCGGCGATGGTGCGCTCGAGCAGATGACCCGCGCCGGCATGGTGTTCGGCACGCCGCAGTACATGAGCCCCGAGCAGGCGCTCGGCCTGGAGATCGACGCCCGCGCCGATCTCTACGCCACCGGCGTGCTGCTCTACCAGATCGTCACCGGCCGCCTGCCCTTCAACAGCGACGACCCGGTCGCGCTCATCCGCATGCAGGTCAGCACCGAGCCGCCGCCGCTGCCGCCCTCGGTGCCGCAGGAGCTCGCCGGCGTGATCTTCCGTCTGCTCGCCAAGCAGAAGGAGCAGCGCTTCCCCGACGCCCGCACCGTGCGCATCGCCCTCGAGCGTTACCTCGACACGCTCGGCAGCGGCAAGGGCAAGGGCAAGGGCCGGGACGACGCCCTGGTCGACGTGGTCACCACCGGCGGCCCCGATCTCTCCGGCCTGGTGGCGATCAACCGTCCGCTGCCCGACGCCCTGCGTCCGCGCCCGATGACGCTCGTCGACATGATGGACCCCCACGCGCTGCACCGGCGCCCGTGGTTTCGTCCGGCGATCGTCGGCGTGCTCGTGTTGATCGCCGGCGGCGCGGCCCTGTGGTGGTTCGTACTGCGCGAGCCGGAGCCCGTGATCGTCACCCCGCCGGAGGTCAAGGGCGCGCGCACCGTCGACGATCCACCCGTCGTCACACCGCCGACGACCGCGCCAACGCCCGAGCCGAAGCCTGTCCCTCCAGACATGCCCGTGAAGACAGGTGCTCCGGAGCTGGATCTGCGCGACATCGACGGCCTGCTGACTCAGGGCAAGACCGACGAGGCGAAGACTCGGCTGCAGGCGCTGCGCACCAGCTACCCACAGGACGCCCAGGTCCGCTGGCGCGAGGCGGGCTTGCAGGCGCGGGCCCCCGAGGGCGCGGCCACGGCGTTGCCGCTGTATTCCGAGGCATTGACGCTCGACCCGGCCCTGGCGCGTGACCTCGGATTCCACGCGCAGGTCGACAGCCTCCTGCGCCAGCGCCCGGTCACCGACGCGGCGATCGATCTGGCGATCGCCTTGGGACCTCAGGGCAACGGCGTGCTGCTCAGCTACATCAACGACCCGAAGGGGTGGGCGAGCTATGCCCAGCGCGTCAAGATCCGCGAGGCGTTGGCGCGTGATCCGGCGGCCAACGCCGAGGTCGACGTGGCGCTCAACGCTCGCCGCGACCTGTGGCAGTACGCCCAGTCCTCGACACCTTGTCAGGCGCTGGCCGCCGCGCTGAAGGCGGTCCAGGCCGCTCCCCACGTCGACCACGTCGACGCTCTCAAGGCCGCCACGCCGCCGCTGCTGCCCGTGGGCGCCGCTGCGACCACGGTCGACGAGACCGAGAAGGCCGCCTGCAGCGAGGTCGATCCGCTGCTAGCGAGCGTGCGCACTCAGTACGCCGTGGCCTTCCCCGACAAGTTCAAGCCGGTGAAGAAGAAGAAAAAGAAGCCGGTCAAGAAGCGCACCCGCTGATCGCCACACCGGTCGGATGCCCCACGGACTCCGGATAGACTCGCCGGCATGGAGAGCCTCTACCGTCGCCCGTTGCCGTCGGAGCTGATCGCGTTTGCGTCGCCCGAGGGTCGCGCCCTGTTTGACGCGGCGCGGGCCGCTGGCGGGATGGAGGCCTTCTTCCCGCTCATCGAACAGTTCCACACCCAGGCCGAGCCGGCCTTCTGCGGGCTCGGCACCCTGGTGGTCACCCTCAACGCGCTCGGCGTCGATCCCGGGCGGCTGTGGCGGGGGCCGTGGCGGTGGTTCAGCGAGGAGATGCTCGACTGCTGCAGTCCGCTCGAGCGGGTCCGGACCCACGGCATCACGCTCGATGAGTTCGCCTGCCTGGCCCGCTGCAACGGCGCCAGCGCTGAGCTGTTTCGACCCGACCTGCACGACATCGCGGCCCTGCGCGCGCAGGTCCACGCCGCGTCCAGCTCGCCGCTCGCGCCGGCGTTGGTCGTCAGCTACCACCGCGGCGCGCTCGGCCAGACCGGGGAGGGCCACTTCTCACCGATCGGCGGCTACGACCCCGCCAGTGACCACGTGCTGGTGCTCGACGTGGCCCGCTTCAAGTATCCGCCGCACTGGGTCGCGCTGCCCACGCTGCACGCAGCGATGCAGCCGATCGACACCAGCACTGGACGCCCACGCGGCTGGGTCGCGCTGCGCCGCAGCTCACGTCCCATGTCCCTCCTGTTCACGGCGCACTGCGTCGGCCCGGGAGGCCTCGAGGCAGTGGTCGCCGGGCTCGAGCAGATGCAGGCGGCGCTCGCCCGCGGACCCGTCGATGACCTCACGGCTGCCCTCCACATCAGCTTCGCCGCGATCGAGGCGTTGCCGCTGACCTTCGTCCGCCGCGAGCTCGCGCTCCGCGAGCACGGAGCAGCCGCAGAGCAGCTGCTCGCGGCGCTCCACGCCTCGCCGGTCTTTCGCCGACTCGCGGGGATCGTCCCCCCGGCGCTGTCCGTCGAGGTCGCCACCTTGATGGTGCTGGCGTTACCCGACGCGGTGTGGTCGCCTTTGCCGGTACATATGCGCGCCGAGCTGCGTGAGCTAAACGCGCTCGAGCGGCAGCCAATTCCGCTGCGACTGGAGGTCGAGCACCTGCGCCGTCAGCTCGTCGACCTCGGCACGCTCGATCGCGGAGAAGTCTGCGATCGCTGCACTGTGGCCGACCAGCCGCACTGAGAAAATCGATCCTCGGGTTGTAACAACGCCACACCAGCAGGGACAAAGAAGCCGGGGCAACACGCCCTGAAAGGTCTCGATGCGCGCACACAATTGGCTTGAATTCGCCCTGATTGCTTTCCTCTCTGCCTGCGGCTCCGATCCCGGCACCAGCGACTCCGCGACCGGCGGCACCGACTCTGCGACTGGCGGCACTGCGCCGACCGAGGCGTCCGGCCCGACCGCTCCTGGCCCGACCGACGGTGGCGACTGTATGGGCAAGGTGCTGTGCGGCGGCGATATGTGCGTCGACCTCTCGGCCGACCCGAAGCACTGCGGATCTTGCGATAACCAGTGCGATAGCGGCGAGAGCTGCACGCTCGGCACATGCGTCGCCGGCTGCCCCGAGGGCGCATCGCTCTGCGGTGTGGAGTGCGTGAGCCTCGACTCGGACCCCGACCACTGCGGGACCTGTGCCACCGCCTGCAGCGACGCCCAGGTGTGCGCCGGCGGGGCCTGCCTGGCGACCTGCCCGATGGGCGCGATCCAGTGCGGTCAGGCCTGCGCCGACGCGGCCAACGACCCGCTGCACTGCGGCGGCTGCAATGACGCGTGCAGCGTCGGTCAGGCCTGCATGTCCGGTGTCTGCACCTGCCAGCCCGGCTTCGACTCCTGCGGCGACAACTGCGTCGACTTCCAGACCGACCCCAACAACTGCGGCAGCTGCGGCAACGACTGCGGCGACGGCCTGTGCGTCGCTGGCGAGTGCGCGTGTGCGGCAAACCAGGTCAGCTGCAACGGCCAGTGCACCGACACTGCGACCGACCCCAACAACTGCGGTAGCTGCGGCAACAGCTGCGACAATCAACTCGAGGTCTGCGGCGCCGGGGGCTGTCAGTGCCGGCCAGGCCTGGCCGCGTGCAACGGCCAGTGCGTGAACACGGACAACGACCCGAATAACTGCGGCAGCTGCGGCAATGGCTGCGACCAGGCCTGCGGCGGGGGCCAGTGCGTGAACAACTGCGACAACTTCCAGGACCAGTGCGGCGACAGCTGCACCGACCGCGACAGCGACCCGCTCAACTGCGGTGATTGTGGCAACGTCTGCGACGCCGACGAGACCTGCCTGAACGGCAACTGCCGCCGCTACACTCTCGGTGGCTGCGACCAGTGCCCGTGCGACGGCTGTGTCGACACCCTCTGCTGCGAGTCGCAGTTCCTCAACGCCGCCGTCTGCGTGCAAGGCGGCGGCGGTGGTGGCGGCTGCGGCTGAGCGCCGCCCGCGTCGATGGCCAGGGATCGACGCGAGTGGTGTTACTCGTCGACCGGCTTCGGCAAGCTGAAGCCGCGCACGAAGTCCTGCGCGCCGACGTGACAGCCGACGCACACGTCGGGCCGGCCCTCGAAGCGCGGCTGCGTCAGATCTTCGGCCTGGTACTGCTCCCAGTGCCAGGTCCCGCCGTGCTTCTGCATGATCGCCAGCTGCACCGGCGTGTCCGCGGCGGCGCCCTCTTCGAGCATCGCCTCGGCGTACCCTTCGAGCACGATCGTGCCGCCCTCCGGCCACTGCGTCCGACCCAGCCCGTCGCTGTTGGCCAGCGCCTCTGCCATCACCTCGTCGACAAACACCTCGACCCCGCGCCCGTGCGGCGCGTTGGTAGCGACGCGCATCTCGTGCTTCGGGGCGCGCGTCCAGTCACGATAGCCCCGCTTCTGGACCTCCTGCAGCAGCGCGTCCGGAGCCGCCGAGGGGTCGCCTGCCGGGATCGCCTCGTCGTCGCATGCGGCGGCCAGGACCACGACGGCGAGCAGGACCCGGGTGTTGCGCATCGCCAGCAGCGTATCAAAGGTGTGCGGCGGAGCGCCACGGTGCTAAGAAGCGCCCGTGCAAGCACCGACCGCCCGCGGCCTCGCCATCCAGATCTTGCGGCAGCTCGACCAGCGCGAGGGGTTCTCCAACCGTGTGCTGGCCGACCACCTGCTGGCGTGGAGCGCCGACCTGGCCCGACGCGACCGCGGATTGGTGACGCTCCTTGTCTACGGGGTGCTCCGCCACCGAGCCCGCCTCGACGCCATGATCGACGCGGTCGCCGACAAGCCGCAGCGCCTGAGCACCCGCCTGCGCGAGCTCTTGCGGGTCGCGGTGTTCGAGTTGCGAGAGCTCGCCCGCCCGGCCCACGTGGCGATCTCCCAGGCCCAGGCCCAGCGTGAGACCTTCGATCCCAACGGCGCCCTGCGCGGGCTGGTCCAGGCCGTGCTCGCCTCGGTCGACCGTGACGGCGCCGAGCTCGACCTCAAGTTCGCCGCCGGCAAGCCGCTCGATGTGCTCGCCTTGCGCTGGTCGATCCCTCGCTGGCTCGCCGGGCGAATGATCAAGCAGCTCGGCCCCGAACGCGCCCTCGCCCGCGCCCAGGCCCTCGCCGCGCCGCCGCCCGTCGACCTCCGCGTCGACCTCTCACGGACCACCGCCGAGGCCGTCGCCGAGGCCATCCGCGCCGCCGACTCGCGCGCCAGCGTCGAGACCGTCCCCGGTCAACCCCAGGCCCTGCGCGTCCGCGGCGGTGGCGAGCTCCACCAGCACCCGCTCTACCACGCCGGCCAGTTCGCGGTGCAGGGCCTCGGTTCGCAGCAGGCTGCCCTGGCCCTCGCGCCATGTCCCGGAGAACAGGTGCTCGACGCCTGCTGCGGCATGGGCACCAAGACCTTGCACCTCGCCGAGCTGATGCAGCGCCGCGGCGTGCTGGTGGCCGCCGACGCCAGCGTCGAGCGCCTCGACGCGCAACTCGAGCTGCGCCAGCGTGGCGGCCTCGACGTCCCCGAGCTCGAGCTGCGCACCGTGCACGGCGACCTCACCTTGCCCATGTTGGCCGGCGTCGACGTCCACGGCGAGGCCGAGCCGATCCGCTACGACGCCATCCTGCTCGATGCTCCGTGCACCGGGCTCGGCAACCTCGGGCGTCACCCTGAGCTGCGCTGGACCACCCGGCACGAGGACATCGCCGCCTGCGCCGAACTGCAGCGTCGCCTCCTCGAGCGCTGCCTCGAGCGCCTGCGCCCCGGTGGTCGCCTCGTCTACGCCGTCTGCAGCCTCGAGCCCGAGGAGGGCCCGATGTTGGTGCGGGCGGTCGCTGCAGAGCGAGACCTGGTCATCGAGCAGGAGCAGAGCTGGACCCCCGAGGTCGAGGCCACGGATGGCTTCTACGTGGCTCGTCTGCGCGGGCGGGCGCCGTTGCTGACGTGACGCTCAGGGTGGGAGCTCGCCGCGCTTCTCGCTGCCGACGATGTTGCCACAGATGACATAGACCGGCCGATCGAGGGTCCCGTCGGGCAGCACCGCCGAGAGCACCGAGTGTGGACCCGCGTCGTAGACGATCGGCGCGTCCGGGTTGGCCTGATTGGCGTTCATCACCGCGAACTCGAGCCCGTCGCAGCCGAGCTTCGCCGGCCCGACCACGTCCTTCGCGTCGATCGTCAGCCGCGTCGGCCGGAGCACGATCGATCGCGGCTGCGCCTCGCCCCGGGCCACCCGGTCGAGCTCGGCCCGCGCCTCTGCGCAGCTGAGACGCGGATACAGCTCCTTCACCGGTTGCCGCTGGCGCGAGCAGTCCTGCGGCTCGTGCGGCCTGTTCTGCATCGCCATCACGAACAGTAGGTTACCCATTGCGACGAGCACCACCGCCGCGATCACCCATTTCATCGGGGGCCCGGCCATGACCTTCATCGGCGGCGGTGCCGGTTTGCGGATCACCGAGAGCCCGCACGCCGCGGCCATCGCCGCGAGATCATCACCAGACACAAAAACATGCGGATGCGGCGACTCGTGCTCATGGGCGTCACCCAGCTCGATCGTCATGTCCTGGGTGCTCACCACCCAGCTTCCGCCCTCACCATCCAGCACCAGCCCGGCGAGTGGGACCAGCGGTCGAAGCTTGTGCTTCCCGATCCACGAGATCGGCTGACAGTGTTCGCGGGAGATCGCCCGGCTGCGCCCGTTCTCGGCCAGCGACAGCACACCGCCCGCGAGCGACAGCTCGACCTTTCGCCGCGTCAGCATGTGATAGCCGCTGCTCGTACAGACGATCTCGCGGCGCGTGGTGTCCAGGTGGGCAACATCCATCACAGCCACGCTAGGCGTCGCGCGCGAACGCTGTCAATGTACAGACTTTCGCCCCACGGGTCCGGACGCCGCGCGACCGCGTCCTGATACACTCGCTGACGATGTCGCGCAGTGCCGTTTGGGTCGCCCTCCTGTTCATCGCGTGCACCGCTCCACCCGCTCCACCCACGGCGACCGCAGCCGCCCCATTACCTGCGCCACCACCCGCGACCCCGGCCGAGCCACCACCCGCGATCCCAGCGGAGCCTCCCGCTGTGGCTCCGCCGACCGGCCCGATCGTCAGCTGGTGGTGTGTCTGTTACTCGCGCACCACGGCCGACGGGGGCGCCCCGGTGACCGCATGTCGCTCCACCGAGAAGGAGTGCCACAGTCTCGAGAACGCGGTCGCTGTCGGTCACAAGGGGATGATCGCGCGCTCGCTGTCGCATCCGTGTCAGGAGCTCACGGCTGAACATCCGGGCGATGTGCATGGTGGCCGCGACGTCTGGCAAGCCTCGAAGAAGGCCGGCTCGTGGCTGAGCCTCGGTGGGTGTCAGCTGCCCGGTGAGGGCGAGCTCTCGCAGGCCGAGAGCGGCCCAAACCCGATGGGGGACGAAGTGATCGGGGGCCTTCGCAGGGGCATGCCGGCGGACGAGGTCATCGCGTTGCTCGGCGAGCCGCGCAGCCGCGGAAAGATCTGGCTGGAAGCGGCGACCGGCTCCTATGTGCAGGACTGGTCCTACACCGACCAGGGCCTCGCGATCGGCATGGCCGCGAACACCCGCAAGGGGCCGCAGAAGGTCAGCATGCTGACCGTCAAGGCCCCGAGCACCTTCAAGACGATCAAGGACATCGGCATCGGTTCGCCGCGCAAGGCCGTGCTCGCGGCGTACGGCAACCTGCGCGACCCGGCGGATCCCTCGGGCGACCTGGACGAGGTGTTCATCGCCGGTTCGGTCTATGGCGGCGTCATGTTCACCTTCGAAGCCGACAAGGTCACGGAGATCTTCGTCGGCGCCGCCGCCGAGTGAGCCGCGGCGCCGGCTGTGATAGCCTGCGCGCCGCCATGATCCATCTGCTCCCCTGCGTCGAGGTCGAGGCCAGCGTGCGCGCCACAGCCAGCGTGATCTGGCTGCACGGGCTCGGCGCCGACGGTCACGACTTCGAGCCGCTCGTCCCACACCTCAAGCTGCCGCACGCGCGCTTCGTGTTCCCCAACGCGCCGGCGATCCCGATCACGATCAACGGCGGCTTCGTGATGCCGGGCTGGTACGACATCCGCAACCTCGAGCTCAGCCCGCACGTCAAAGACCGCGAGGACCCGGCGCAGATCCACCGCTCCGCCGCCGCGATCACGGCGCTGCTCGCCCGCGAGGTCACGCGGGGGATCCCTGCCGAGCGCATCGTCCTCGCGGGCTTCAGCCAGGGCGGCGCCATGGCCAACTACATCGCCCCGCGCCACCCCGAGCGCCTCGCCGGCTACATGGTCCTCAGCGCCTATGAACTGCTGAGCGGCAGCGGTGGCGAGCACGCGGCCAACGCCGCCACGCCAGCGCTCTTTTGCCACGGTCGCCACGACCCGATGGTGCCGATGTTCGCCGGGCAGGCCGCCTGCGAGGGGGCGCGTCGCAGCGCCCGTGAGGTCCGCTGGTACGACTTCCCGATCGGCCACGAGGTCTCGCTGCCGGAGATCCAGACGATCGCCGCCTGGTTGCGCGAGCGGCTGCCTCCCCTCTGAGGGTGCCTGTCGTGGCGACCCCGAACTGGGCTATCCTCGCCGCACGGGGCCTTTGCCCCGCGAGCGGAGACACCGATGCCCCTGCCGCGCCTCAACGGGACCCTCACACCGACAGGCTCGCCGCGCTACGATCAGCTGTTCACCGACCAGCTGGTGACCATCATGCTCGCGGTCGGCTTCGACGAGTACGGCGCCAATCGATCGGTCGACGCCGTCCTCGACGCCGGCCTGCGTGCGCGGGGTTTCCAGGCCGACCGCGACGCCGCGCTCGACCGCCTCGCCGCTGGCAAGCGCGCCCTGCCGCAGCGCGCCGGTGAGCACTTCCTCGCTCGTGGTCTCACCCGCGACGGCGACGGTCGCCCGGTCGACGTCGTCCTCAGCCTCGTCCGCGCCGCCGACGGCAGCGCGGGCGGAGAGGCGGGTTCGGCCTACCTCGAGGGCCTCAATCGCTGCGACGTCGCCGCGTATGGTGGCCACGGCCGCTACGGGACCGGCCCCGACTTCGACTACAATTTTACCGCCGATCTGCTCGACGCCAGCGGCGAGGTTATCGCCAGCTACAGCGAATATCGCGACCTCGAGGAGGCGCTGACCATCAGCGGCAAGGCCCATGGGCGCAGCGTCTTCGCGGAGTATCGTCAGCTCGTCAGCAAGCGCCAGCTGGTCATCCGCCGGATCAACAGCGGAAACCTGGTCATCAATCTCCGCAACTATCACACCTCAGAGTTCGGCGCGTATGTGATGGTCGACCAGCTCAAGACCGACCCCAACGTGCGTCGCATGTCGAAGCAGAAGCTCGACCGCAAGTATCGCCTGTGGCTGTTCAACGGCTGCCGCACCCACGACTACTTCTACAACCTGCGCAAGCTAAACCCGCAGGCCAACCTCGGCGGCCTCGACCTGATCGGCACGCGCCGGGTGATCTACTGGAGCGCGATCGGCGACAGCCTGCTCGGCCTTGTCGACGGCGTCGTCGCGCGCGAGACCTTCAAGCAGATCGTCGACCGCCTCGCGGCGCAAAACCCCAGCGACGGCAGCGACGGCGAGACCGGACCCAGCCACGTCGCCGACCTCGGTCCGCGGCCCTGAGAGGACATCATGCCCAAGCTCGACGACAGCACCCTCCTCGCCCGCATCGCCGCCTTCGCACACAAACCCACCCCCGACGGCGCCCTCGCGCTGGCGCACACCGGCGACGAGCGGACCCTGCCCGCGCTGGTCAAGGCGATGACGGACACGATGGAGGGCCAGGACGTGCTCGCATACCGCCAGGCCGTGCGCAGCGTCGCCACCACGGCGGTGCTCCAGCGCTGGCTCATCGGGGACCTCGACGCGCGCCGCGTCGCCGCCCACGCGCTCACGGCCCACGATCCCGCGCACGCCCCGCTGCTCGCCCTCGGCCTGCGAGACGACGACGACCAGGTGCGGGCGATCTGCCGCCGTGCGCTGCGATCGTGGACCGCCAGCCCGGCGTTGCACGACCTGTTTGTCACGACCCTCGGCCATGCCGACCCTCGTGTGCGCTTGCTCGCCGCCGAGGGCCTCGGCAAGCTCGGTCGGGCAGCAGACCTGCCCGCCCTGAACGCCGCGCTCGAGGCCGAGACCGACGACAACACCCGCGACCGCCTCGCCTGGGCCATCGAGCGCATCGACGACGAACCGAAGTGAGGCGCTGTGCGGGCGCCCGCGCCCGGAGATTTGGGCTCGCAGGTGGCTCGAAGTAAAAGGAAAAATTCGTGCAATCTGCCGGGCACCGGGCCAGGCTCGATCGCGGAGGGTCGGTGATGTTCTCGTTTCAACGTCTTGTCGTCCTGTGTAGCGTGTTGATGGCGATCGGCTGTGGCACGACGATCCGCCCCGGCAACGCGGGGCTCAAGTACCGCGCGCTGCGCTCTCCGGCGCTGGAAAAGACGATCTACCGCGAGGGCTACTATCCGCTGTGGGCGTGGAACCGGATGGTGATCTACGACGTCACCACGCAGAGCCAGACCACGCAGATTCACGTGCTGACCAAGGACAACCTGCACGTGCCGGCCACCGTGACGGTCACCTATCATCCGCAGCGCGAGAAGCTCTACGAGCTGCACACCCAGATCGGCCCCAATTACTACGAAGAGCTGATCGGCCCGGCCTTCGTCACGCTGGTCCGCGGCGAGTTCTCGCAGCACCTGCACAATGACCTCTCGAGCGAGGGCGCCGTGATCGAGGCCGCGGTGATGAAGCGACTGCAGGAGCTCTTCAACGAGCGCTACATTCGCATCGATCAGGTAGCGATCAACCATATCGACTACGACGATACCGTCACGCGCGCGATCTCCAGCAAGATCGCCACCAAGCAGCAGGCCGAGCAGAAGAAGATCGAGGTCGAGGTGGCCCTGCGCAACGCGGAGATCGCCCGCACCACCGCGCAGGGTGTCAGCGACGCGACACGGATCCAGGCCGAAGGCGACGCCTCGGCGATCGTGCTGCGTGGCAAGGCCCAGGCCGAGGCGCAGGAGGCGGTCAACAAGACGTTGACCCCGCGATATCTGCAGTTCAAGGCCTTCGACCAGCGCAACGCCAGCTACTTCTTCGTGCCGATGGGCAAGGATGGCCTGCCGCTGATCGTCAACGCCGGGGGCACCACCGGGCCGGCGGCGCGCTGAGCTATACCGCGGTCCGCCGCTCGCGGGTGGGCGGCAGGGCCAGCGCCGCGAGGCGGGGGATCGCCGTCTCGGCGAGCGCAAAGAACACTGGATCTTGCTCGAGGCCGACGCTGTTGTAACCGACGGCCATGGCCGCGGCGATCGTCGAGCCGCCGCCCATGAACGGGTCGAGCACGACGCCCTCGCCGAGCGGCAGCGCGGCGCGGACGATCTGCCGCATGAACGCTTGTGGCTTCAGGGACGGGTGCGGGGCGATCGCCCGCTCCTCCGGGCGCGTCGGCGAGGACACGATCACGTCGACAAATGGTTGCTCCGGCGAGAGCCGCCGCAGCCCGCCTGTCTTCCACTTTCGCAGGTTGTCTTGCACACGCCCCTCGCAGGGCTTGCGAAACAGCCCCCACGGCTCCCAGCCCGAGCGCGGCATCACCGAGACATCGGCGAATTCAGTGTGTGCGTTCTTCGGGCGGTCTCCGCCGCGCAAGGTCTGGACCAGGCGGATCACCTCGCCGCGCTTCTCGAGCCCCGCGGCCATCAGCGGCACGTAGAGGTCGGTCGACAGCAGCGGGTTGCCGGCGATGAAGATGTGCCCGCCCGGGACCAGCACGTGCAGCGCCTGCGCGGCGAACTCGGCGAAGAAGTCACGTAGCGCCGCGCGGTCGGCCTCGCCTAACACGGTGAAGCGCGGCAGCGGGGCCCGCTTGCAGCCGTCCAGCTGCGGCGGCTCGCGCCACACGCCACCCTTGCCCTCACGCAGCTTGGCCGTCTGTGGCGCGGTGTACTCCTTCAATCCATAGGGTGGGTCGGTGACGATCGCGTGCACCGAGCGCGCGGGCTGAGCCGCCATCCACGCCAGGCACTCGGCCTGGTGGATGCGGTAGGGCGCGGCGCACATCGGCGGCACGCTAGCACGAGGCTGACCTGGTCAATAGACCAGCTCGACCGTGAACTCGCGCGGCAGCACCGGCTCGCCGACGACGCGGATGAAGCCCGCGCTGTCGCCCGCCAGTTCGGCCTTCTCGACGCGGCAGCTGCCCTCGGCGGCGCGGCAGCGCAGCTCCTGCATGTGATGAAAGCGGAGCACCAGCGCCTGCGTGCCGGGTGACGGCTTCGCGTCGCGCACGCTCAGGCGGTTGAGGTCGGCGGTCACGCGCCCGCTGCCCGCGGCGAAGTAGGTGCCGGCGCGCTTGACGGTGTACACGCGATGGATCCCCCCGAGGATGCCCCCGGCCGCCAGCAGATCGCTGCGGCGCTCGATCTCTGGCATGTACGGATAGGTCATCACCACATACGCGATGTTGTACTGCGCGAAGTAATCGTCGAGGCCGTCGGCGTAGCGCGCGTCGTCGGTGGTGAAGTAGAAGAGGTCGGCCTCCTGGAAGATCTGCCGGCGGTCGTGGAAGCCGCCGATGATCTGCCGGTCGCTGGCCCAGCGCAGGTACTCGCCGAGCGAGGCGTACTGCACGAGCACGCGGCCGCGGTCGGGCTGTCCTTCGAGCCAGGTGGTGACTGCCTTGAAGTCGTCGCTCACCCCGCCCAGGCGCGCGCTCGGCAGGTTGCGAGCGGCCTGCCCGGTCGGCGGCGCCAGCGGGCTGATCTCCGGCAACACCGGCACGACCTGTTGGTACACGCGCGGCAACAGCAGCACCGCCAGCAGCACCATCAGCCCGCGCCCGAGCCCGCGCAGTCGGCCGGCGACGTCGATCAGCCACGGCCCCGCGAGCACGCAGCCCCACAGCGTCAGCGGCACCGCGAAGCGATACGGCTCGGTCGCCGCGACCACCGGCACCATCGCGCCGAAATACGTCAGCCCCAGCAGCCAGCCCAGCGCCAGCGCCCCTGTGAAGGCGCGCCCGTCCGGCTCGCGCCGCCAGGCCCAAAGCGTGCCGCACGCGGCCACCAGCACCAGCGCGCGCAGCACGGTGCGCTGGATGACAAAGCCGGTGCGCTTGGGGTCGACCAGCAGCTCGACGAAGTCCCAGATCAGGTAATCCGGGGTCGCCTGGCCGAGCCCGGCCGACGGCACGATCAGCTCGCGGTGCGCCAGCGCGGGGACCAGCCAGTCGAGGTTGGCGAGCAGGCCGAGCACCGCCGCGCCCCACACGAAGAGGTGGGTGCGCACCTGTACTCTGGACCATGACCGCAGGTACATGCCGGTCAGCGGCACGACCAGCACCGCGAAGCTCCACACGTGCGTGCGCAGGGCCAGCGGCAGCAGCAAGAGCAGCGCGACGCCGGCGACGCGGCGCTGCTCGCCGAGCAGGCGCTGCATCACCGCGATGACGACGAGGCACAGGGCCGAGGCCGCCGCGAACGAGATCATGCCGCCGCCGTAACAGAAGCGGACGGTGGGATCGAAGTTCCACGCCAGCATCCCGAGCCCGAAGGCCAGGGCCTGCGCGGCCGGTGCTTGGCGCAGCAGGCGGGCCGCCAGCCACACCAGCACCGGCGCGAGCGCGGCGGCCACCAGCGTGAACAGGTTGAACGCGATCGGCAGCGGCACCCCGAGCCCGACCAGCCCCGAGGTGAACGCGAAGTGGAGCTTGTTGTCGACGTCGAAGATCAGCCCGGTCGGATGCCCCGCCAGCAGGAACGGGTCGTAGGCCCACGCGCGCCCGAACTCGGCGTGCACACGCAGCAGCGTGCTGGTGTGCTGATAGTGGGTCTGATAGTCGGGCCCGCCAAACGGCGAGTCCCCGAACACCACGCCGATCGGCAGCACATAGGCCAGCATGCCCAGGTGCAGGGCGATCAGCGCGAGCCAGACGCGGCGCAGGGCGGGCGACACGGCCGGCATGCTACGCGAAAGCTGGCCCGCTTGACGCGGCACTTGTGTCCGGAGATCCCGCTCCACTATGCTGCGCGCCATGCTCACCGGTCGCAGCGATGTCCTGATCGTCGGCGCCGGGCCAGCGGGCGCCGCCGCGGGCACCTTCCTGGCGCGCATGGGCCTGGAGGTCGTCTGCGTCGATCGGGCCCGCTTTCCCCGCGACAAGACCTGCGGCGACGCCGTGTCGAGCGCGGGCCTCGAGATCGCCGCGGCCATGGGCGCCGAGCTCTCAGCCCTGCCACACGCACCCGTCACCGCGGCCGCGGCGATCCTCCCGGACGGCGAGCGCATCGTCCGGCACTACGGCGCTCACCCCGGGGCGATCGTCCCGCGTCTCGCCCTCGATGACCTGCTGCGTCAGCGTATGCAAGCCGCCGGTGTCGCGCTGCACGAGGGTGTCGCGGTGCGCACGCTGCTGCGGGACGGCGATCATTTTGTCGGCGCGGAGGGCCCGGGTCTGCGCTGGCACGCCCGCGTCGTGCTCGCCGCCGATGGCCCGGGATCGGTCGCCTGGGCCGCGCTGGGCCGCGAATACCCGCGCGGCGCTCAGCTCGGGGTCGCCGCCACCGTGTACCTCCGCAACGCCGCGCCGCTGCAGCCCGGGGTCAGCGAACATTACTTCGAGCGCGACCTCCCCTGCGGCTACGGCTGGCTGTTCCCGCCGGTCGAGGGCCTGGCGAACGTCGGCGTGTATCAACGTGCCGACCGCTATCACAAGCGCGGCGGCCAGCTGCGCGCGCTGCTACATGACTTCCTTGCCCGCCATCCCGACCGCTTCGCCGCCGCGGAGATGGTGGGCCCGGTGCGCAGCTGGGCGCTGCCGCTGTGCCTGCACCGCTGGCCGCCGGGCGGCGCCCCCGGCCTGCTGCTGTGTGGTGACGCCGGCAGCTTCGTCGACCCCCTGAGCGGCGAGGGCATCTGGCAGGCCCTGCGCACCGGTCAGCTCGCGGCGCAGCACGCTGGCGCCGCGCTGCTCGCCGGCCGACCCGTCGATGCGGCGGTGGTCCGCAGGTTCCGCCTCGCCTGCGCCCGCGCCGTCAGCTGGCCCTCGCTGGTGCGCGCCGGCATTCAGGAGGGCATGCGCGTCTTGATCGACCGCGAGCTCGACCGCCGCCCGCCGGTGAAGAAGCTGCTGCAGTGGGGATACGGCGGCGGCCGCAGCGAGCTCAGCCGCGCGGTGTGACCATGCGAACGCTCGTCCCCTTGGAGTTGCACAGCGAGCGCCTGCACCTGCGCCGCCTGACGGCCGCGCACTTGCCCGACCTGCTCGAGCTCGACTCGGACCCCGAGGTCATGCGCTACATCAGCGGTGGTCAGCCGAGCTCGCGCCAGCTCTACGAGGAGCAGCTCCTGCCGCGCATGCTCGCGTGGGATGACCAGCCGTATGGCTTCCTCGCCGCTTACGAGGCCGGGGTGTTTGTCGGGTGGTTTCAGCTGCGGCCGAGCTCGGCCGACCCGGCGATGTTAGAGGTCGGCTATCGCCTGCGGCGCTCGTGCTGGGGCCGCGGTCTGGCGACCGAGGGCACGCGCGTGGTGATCCATCACGCCTTCGTGACGCTCGATCAGCCGGCGGTCGACGCCTGCGCCCACCCCGACAACGCCGCGTCGATCCGCGTCATGGTCAAGGTTGGCATGCGCCGCGTGGGCACCTTCATGCACCCGCGTGTGCCGATCGAGGTGGTGCGTTATTTGCTCGTGCGCGACCAGCTCGGCGCGCGGTGAGGCGAGTTCACCAGCCCGCGAGCGACATGCTGCGCGAGACCTGCACGAGTACGCCGTGGGTGGTGCCGGTCCACCAGACCCAGCCGACCGCGCCGAGGAACGCGACGCCGAGGATCATGCGCAGTTGATTCCACGTGCGGGTGACGTCGCCGCGATCGAGCGGCACCACGATCGCGGCCGCGGGCAGCGCGGCGAGCCACGGCGACACCACGAGCGCGCCGTACACCGCCGAGGCCGCCAGCATCACGCGCACCAGCACCAGCGTGCGCGAGACGCCGAGCGCGACCGCGGTGGTGCGCACGCCGGCCGCGCTGTCATCCTCGTGATCGCGGATCACCTGGATGCCCTCGAACACGCCGGAGAACAGGCCGAGCCAGCCGGCCAGCGCCCAGCCGAGGGCGGACTCGGGCGGGCTGCCGCACAGCGGCATCGCCACGCCCCAGGCCACCATCGCCGCCACGTCGGCGTACGGCGTCGCCTTGAGCCGCGCCGAGTAGGCCCAGCACACGCCGCCGCCGAGCACCAGCGGGACGATGAGGCCGGGCATGTACACACATACGCCGAGCAGCAGCGCCAGGAGTCCGAGCTGGGCGGTGACGCCGGCGGCCCGGTGGTCGCGGAGGAAGCGGGTCTTGCTGTCGTCGCGCCCCGGAGCGCGCAGGTCGGCGGCGAGGTCGAGGTAGTCGTTGTTGAGGTAGACGAGCAGGTTCAGGCCGAACGCGAAGGCGAGGCGGACGGCGACCTCGGCGAGCGGCAGGTGGAGGGCGAGGCAGATCGCCGCGGCCCCGGCGATGTTGGCCATCTCGAGCCGGCGCAGGCGATAGACGGCGACCTCGGCGGCGATCCGCGTGGCGTCAGCGATGAGCATGGTGCACCCCTGGTCGGTCAGCGATAGACATTGCGCACCTCGAGGTCCGCGGGATGTGGCGCGGGGATCTGGATGAAGCCGACGGGGTCGAAGCTGTCGATCGCCGCGCGTTCGATCGTGCAGTCGGGCGCGCAGGCCAGGGTCTCGAGCCAGTGGTAGCGCAGCAGCAGGTCCTGATTTGGGTCGCTGCCGGTGACCCGCAGGAGGTTGGTGCTTGCCGTGACCTTGCCGCCGCCGCGGGCGATCAAGCTCGGCGAGATCTTGGTGCGGTAGACGCGGTGGACGCCGACCTGGGCGACCTGCTCGAGCACGGCGGTGCGGCGGTCCCAGCTTTTGGTCGGGCGCGTGATGATCACGTGGCTGACCGCGTAGGTCTCGAAGTAGGCGCGCAGCTCGACGTCGCTGGCCACGCCCTCTTTGCGGCGACGAAACAGGTTGGCGTTGCTGTGGGCGAGGTTGCGGTAGGTGAAGCCGCCGAGGATCTGGGCGTCGGTGCGCCAGCTGAGCTGCTCGCCGACCAGGGAATCCTCGACGAGGAAGCGGCTCTGGCCGTCGTCGTGGGCGCGGACCCAGTCGACGACGATGTCGTAGTCGGCGTCGATCGGGTGGTGACGATAGTCGGGCTGCTCGCCGAAGCCCTGGCTGGTGATCGGGATCCAGCCGTTGTTGTAGAGCGGGGCGACCCTGGGCACCGCCTTGGGGGCGTAGTAGATCATGTCGGCGAGCAGGTGCTGGGCGGCGGGGATCGCCAGCAATACGAGCGCGAGCCTGGGGGCGCGACCGAGGCCGCGAAACAGGCCGCGGCGGACTGCGGCCGTGAGCGCGGCGGCGGCGGGGATGATCGCCATGAAGCCGAGCGGCAGCGTGTGACGATAGGGCTGGATCTGGCGGAAGATCCACGCGTAGGCGCCGAGGTAGGAGAGGGCCGCGAGGGTCAGCATCGCGGCGGCGAAGGGCACGAAGCGCGGGTCACGTTCACGGCGCCACCACACCAGGCTGACGATCGCGGCGGCGACAAACAGCACGCGGAACGCGGTGCGTGTGCCGATCATGCCGGAGGTCGCGGTGTCGAGGAGCAGGCCGAACAGGTCGGCGAGGATGAACTGGACGCCTGACTGACCGAAGAAGCCGGAGTCGAGGATGTAGTGCCAAAAGCGCAGGTCGACGGCGAGCCACCAGGCGTTCATCGCCACGGTGGTGACGGCGATCGCCACGACGGTGGCGTGGCCGCGCGGCCCGAGGCGTCGCCAGTGCAACAGCCACAGCGCGAGCATCGGCGCGGCGAGGATGAAGAAGCTGTACGGGTGGACCAGGTGGGCGAGGCCGAGGGTGAGGGCCGCGGCGACGGCCTGCCAGGCGCGGCGGTCGTGCAGCCAGCGGTAGAACAGCGCGAGCGGCAGCAGGCACAGGTAGCTGGCGAAGGCGTAGGCGACCATGCCGACCCACCAGCACCAGTGCGAGAAGGAGTCGAAGAACCACAGCAGCGAGCCCATGCTGGCGGCTAGCAGGGCGCCGCGGCGGCCGAGGCCGAACAGGCGGGCCGACACGAACACGACGGGCAGGACCAGCCAGTGGGCGGCGACGACGAACAGGTTGAAGGCGAGGCCCTGCGAGCAGCCGAGGTTGCGGACGAGGTAGGTCCACAGCTCCCAGCCCTTGTTGTCGGCGTCGAAGAGGACGCCGTGGGGGTAACCGGCGAGGAGGCGGACGTCGTAGACCCAGGTGCGACCCCAGCCGTCGAGGCCCTCGAGGACGCGCCACACCTGGGCGATGTGGGTCTCGAAGTCGACGCCGGTCATCGGCTGGTCGGTCCACCACACGGCCGGCGGGACGAAGTAGAGGAAGCAGGCGAGGTGCAGGCCGAGCACGCCGAGCAGCGCCAGCGCGAAGGCGCCGCGCCGCGGGCGGGTGGTGTGCTCGGGCACGCCCGCATCATAAGCGCGCGGGGCGGAAGCGTGGGGGGCGAATTGAGAACGGCCGGACCGAGGGGTACTCGGTCCGGCCGGCGGGGCCCGTGGGGGCAGGTGGGCCGTCAGGCCCGGTGAGTTAGTCGGCCGCCAGGACGAAGGGGTAGGTGACGATCACCGTGCCGCCGCCGGGGGGCTTGGGGAACTGCCAGCGGCGCACGGCCGAGGCGATGCAGCTGCCGACGTTGTTGTCCTTCACGTCGGACTCCGAGACGATCGCGGTGGGGACCTTACCGGTCGAGCCGATCTGGAACTGCACGGCGACGCGGCCCTTGAGGTTCGGATCGCGGGCGAGGCCCTGGTTGTAGCAGTAGCGGATCTCGTTGATGTGGGCGCGGACCACCCGACGGATGAGGTCCTTGTCGAGGCCGCCGACCACCTGGGCGACGCCCATGCGCGGCTGGGGGACCCGCTTGGTCCGGTCGCCGAAGCCGGTGCTGCGCAGCATGCCGCTGCCGTCGCCGGGCCGGTTGTGGCCGATCGTTCCGACCGAGCCGAGGCCGATCGTGCCCTCGCCGTTGCCGCCGCCGCCGCGACCCGTGCCGACCAGGCCGAGCCCGCCGTTGCCGAAGGACTCGCCGACCTCGCTGCCCACGACCTGACCCCAGATGTCAGCGTCGTCGTTGCCCTGGGCGTAGCTGCCGAAGGGCGAGGCCATGAAGTGACCGGAGTCGGCCTTCATCAGCCCGAGGATGCCGGCGTTGCGGGCCGCCATCTCCGGGTCGAAGTTGCGAGCCATCGTCGGCATCGCGGTGGCCGGGCCCTTCATGGCGTAGCGACCCGCGGGCTTCTGGCTCGACGGGTTGCCGGCCTTGCCCTCGGCGCCGGCGTGCCGCGCACCCGCGACGCCGCCGACCTCCGCCTTCTCCGAGTCATTCACGACCTCCTCCTCCTCGGGGGTCTGGTTGGGCTGGCTGAGGTAACCGACGAAGCGGTTGCTGTCGTTGTCCTCCTGGACGCTGAGGGCGCCCGCGTCGTTGGGCATGAGGTGGGTGAGCGTGAGCAGGCTGCCGAGCACCGCGAAGGCGCCGCCGTTGGTGACCCAGAAGGGCTTGTCGATCTCGCTCTTGCGGGCCGTGACGACCCCGGGGGCGACGGAGTGGATGAAGAAGGTCAGCGCGCCGTGACGCACGCGGGCCTGGGCCCCGGGGGCGAGCGGGATGCTGTACGCGGCGCCGACCCGGGCGGCGCGGCCGCTGGCGATCAGCTCGGCGAGCGAGACGCTGGTGCCGTCGATGCTGAGCTCACCCTGCATCTCGGCGGTGAACTGCAGCGCGTAGTCACCGGTGCCGGAGACCAGCGGGAACAGCTCGCCGTTCGGCAGCGTGGCCGCGGGCACGTGCATGGCGGCGTCGTGGCCCTCACCGAGGGTGTAGGTGCTGCGAGCGCGGTCGTTCATGCGGGTGAAGCCGAAGCCGATCGGGACCAGGCCGAGCATCGCCAGGCCGAAGCCGAGGCCGCCGAGGCCGTTGCCGGGCTTGGCGGGCGCGGGCTTGCCTGCCTCGGCCGCGGCGAGCTTGCGCTCGCTGTGGCCGTGCCAGTCCTGCGCGGCCTCCATGCCGAACATGGCGGCGCCGGCGAGGGCGACGCAGCCACCGAGGGCCAGCCACGCGGGGGCCGTCTTGCGGCGGTCCTTGGTCTGGCCGAGGTGCTGCACGTCGATCACGGTGTTGTTGAACATCGCGGTGACCTGGGCGACGCGGGCGCCGCTCTGGACCTCGAACTCGCGGGCGTCGAGCTGCGCGCTCGCGGGGTTGGTGTTGCTGATCTGGGCTGCGGTGCGAGTGGTGACGAGGGACATGGCGGCGGGCTCCTCAACGTTGCTTTGTTACGGCGGTACAGACAGGCCCTGACCCGCGAGGTTCCTCGCGACGCGAGGAATTGTTAATTCTCGAGATCATCGAGAACCGCGGAACTACGGCGCTGGGACGCTGTCGGCGAGGCTTCGCGCGTCGTGAAATTCGCGGGAACAATTGGCGAAGCGGCCGCAGCTCGCGTGGCGTGCGAGCTGCGACCGCTTCGGTGGATTGCTCGGAACCTCGGCGAGGCGCCGCTGTCGGCCGGCGATCAGGCGGCGCGGGGCACGGCGAGCAGCGCGGTCGCGCAGGGCTCGATCACCTCGCGCAGGCCCTGGGCCCAGATCTGCGCGCGCAGCGGGGCGTCGACGACACCGTGCGCGCGCAGCTGAGGCGCGGCCCCAGCGAGGGCGTCGCGGGCGACGCCGCTGCGCGCCTCGGCGATGGCGGCGGCGAAGGTGGCCCGCGCCTGTGCGCCCACATCGGCGCGGGTGAGGGCCCACTGGACGAAGCGCCAGCCGAGCTCGGCGTGGCGCAGCTCGTCGTCGGCGATCTTCGTGAGCGCGGCGCGGACGGCCGGCACCTCGCTCTGGGCCGCGGCTTCGCGGGCCTCGAAGGCGGCGAGCGTCTCGCCGACGCAGGCCTCGCGGATCACGGCGTCGACCAGCGCGGCGAGCTCGGTGGCGGTTGTGG
>JBGAUO010000039.1:0-34003 GCA_044228605.1 Nannocystis sp.
CGCGCGAGCAGCCACAACAGCGCTCCACATCTCCAGCTCCAAGGCCCTTGCACGCGCGCCACGGTCTGGATGTATCACTGGCTCATACGGCCATACAAGCCGACATGATCGGGCGAATGCGCAATGCGTGGAAGTGCACATAATACCCAGGGCTCGTGGATCACGGCAATTGCTGCGACACTCCGCGATGGCGATGACCCAGACCCAGCGCGTCAGCATGCCCGCCGAGACCTTGCTCGCCAGCGGCGACGCGCCCCCTGTACCGGCGCCCGACGCTGGTCATGAGGACCCGCGGATCGGCCTGCTGCTCAAGGACACCTACCGGGTCCTGCGCAAGCTCGGCGAGGGCGGCATGGGCTCGGTCTACCTCGCCGAGCACTGCTCGATCGGGAAGAAGGTCGCCATCAAGGTGCTGGGTGACGCCTACCTGCACCGCCCCGAGCTCTCCGAACGCTTCCTCCGCGAGGCCCGGGCCGCCGCGATGATCGAGTCCGATCACGTGATCGAGATCCACGACTTTGGCACCACCCCGGACGGCGCCGCGTTCTTCGTGATGGAGTACCTGCAAGGCGAGGACCTCGCGCACCTGCTGGCCCGCGAGGGCGCGCTACCGTGGACGCGCGTCCGGCCGATCCTCCTGCAGCTGTGCGCCGCGCTGCAAGCCGCGCACGACCGCGGCATCTACCACCGCGACATCAAGCCCGAGAACTGCTACCGCCTCACGCGCAGCGGCGACGGCGACACGATCAAGATCCTCGACTTCGGCATCGCCAAGGTGCTCACCGACGAGGCCGACGGCGGCAAGCAGCTCACGCGCACCGGCATGATCTTCGGCACGCCCGACTACATGTCCCCGGAGCAGGCCCAGGGCAGCCCTCACGACCATCGCGTCGACATCTACGCCACCGGCGTGCTGCTCTTTGAGCTCCTCACCGCCGATCGCCCGTTCCACGCCGACACCTTCATGGGCCTGCTCAACAAGCACATGTTCGAGCCCCCCCCGCGGCCGAGCAGCGTCGCCCCAGGGCTCGAGATCCCGGCCGAGGTCGAGGCCATCATCCTCAAGGCACTGCAGAAGGATCCAGCGCTGCGCTTCCAGTCGATGAACGAGTTCGCCGCCGCCGCCCGGGCCACCGGCAGCGGCGCCGCACCGGTCGCGGTCGTCGCCGAGAAGCTGCCCCGCCCGCTCGTTCCCGGCCAAGCTCTCGGCTTCCGCGACGAGGCCCCCGCTGCGTCCCGCCGCCGCTGGCTCGCGCCCGCGCTCGCGGCCGTCGTGGCCTGCGGCGTCGCGGCCACCGTGCTCGCGCTCGGCGACAACAGCCCGGCCAGCAAACACCCCGAGCGACACCCGGCGCACGCGGCAAAGGCCCCCGCCAACCCCGAGCTCCTGGCGATCGACCGCGCCCCGGTCACGCCCAACCCCGCGCTCCTCCCGTTGCAACCTGTCCTCGAGGTCACCTTGAAGATCCGCACCGGCGCGATCGCGGCGGACATCCTGGACGCCCAGGGGCGACGCCTCGGCAGCACCGCCGACGCCGCGGGCATTCACGTGCCGAAGAGCGACACCCCGCTCGACCTCACCCTCCGCGCCGACGGCCACGAGGACCTCCTCGTGCAGCTCGTGCCCAGCCGCGATCTCGAGCTCGACCGCGCCGCCGCGCTGCGCCTCCGCCCGCCGCAACCCGCCACCGGGCGCCCCAAGAAGAAGGGCCCCACCACGGCGACACAAACGACCCCGCCGCCCACCAAGAAGCCAGACCCCGGCTCGCCCGATCTCATGCCCCTCGGCGGCTAGTCGCGACCATCGGCGAGCCCTACACTCGCTGGCCATGCGACCCCTCGCCCTCATCACCGGGGCCAGCCGCGGCATCGGCCGCGCCATCGCCTTCGCCCTCGCCCCGCACCACGCGCTCGTCCTCGGCGGCCGCGATCGTCGCGCCCTCGACGCCCTCGTCGACGAGCTGCGCCCGCTCGCCCACGGCCCCGTCAACGCCCTCCCCTGCGAGCTCGCCGACCCCAGCGACCGCGAGCGCTTCCTCGGCGAGCTCGGCGGCCTGTGCGATCAGCTCGGCGCCCCCGTGCAAGTGCTCGTCAACAACGCGGGCGCCGCCCACTCTGCCCCGCTCGCCCGCACCGACGACGACCGCTGGGCGGCGCTCATGGCCCTCAACCTCACCGCCCCCTTCGCCCTCACCCGCGCCCTCATGCCGGGCATGGTCCGCGTCGGCTGGGGCCGCGTCGTCAACATCGCCTCGACCGCCGCCCTCAAGGGTTACGCCTACACCGCCGCGTACGCCGCGTCCAAGGCCGGCCTGGTCGGTCTCACCCGCGCCCTCGCGGTCGAGCTCGCCAGCAAGCGCGTCACGATCAACGCCGTCTGCCCCGGCTTCACCGACACCGACATCGTCACGCGCGCCGCCGAGAACATCCAGACCGCCACCGGTCGCAGCGTCGACGAGGCCCGCGCCACCCTCGCCCGCTTCTCCCCGCAGCAGCGCCTGCGCAGCCCCGAGGAGGTCGCCGCCCTGGTCGCCTACCTCTGCTCCCCGGCCGCCGACGGCATCACCGGCCAAGCCCTGGCGATCGACGGCGGCGAGACGGCCTGACACCTGTCCCGAGGGACAGGCACGCTCAAGCCTGGCGGTCCCAGCCCTTCTTGATGTTCTCGCCGATGATCTCGTCGGCGATCCGCTGCGCCTCCGCGAGGCTCGGCGCGACCCGGACCTCGCGCTGCAGCGGGTCCTTGCGCCCGGCCGAGTAGTCGGTCCAGTGCACGACATAGGCCGGATAGCTGCGGTCGAGCGTCTCCTTGTTGGTCTGCCACAGCACCAGCTTGCGCACCGCGACCTGGCCCTTGGCCTCCTTCGCGTAGACCTCGCGACGGACCACCGCGCTGGCCGGCAGCTGGACGCGCTCGGCCTTCTTCGCCAGCCCGTCGACGAGGCAACGCTCGAGCACCTGAGCCACGCGGATGTCGGTCGGGTTGACCGACTTGTCGTCGCGCAGGCGCACAAACACCGGGTGCAGGATGCTCGCGCCCGGCATCTCGCGGACCGTCGTCCAGCCCTTCGCGCCGTGCTCGAGCACCATGCGGTGGATCGGGTCCCCGCTCGAGTCCTCGCCCTGGATGTCCGTCACCTTGAACTCGATGACCGTCTCCGGCTTGACGAAGCGGTACAGCGCGCCCTTGCTGTTCGCGTAGCGGAAGTTCGACGCGATCTCCTTGCCCGCGAGCATCTTCTTGAACGCGTGGCGCTCCTCGGTCGGCATGTTGCCGCACGACCCGATCACCTGGAACTGCCCGTCCTCGCGCAGCAGCGCCATCAACAGCGCGCCGACGCCGTCTGGATCGTCGGAGCTGTCGGTGTAGCCGATCACCGCCGCGTCGATCGTGATCGACGGCTTCACCTTGAGCACCAGGCCCTCGGCGCGGATCACCAGGCCCTCGCCCTTGCCGCCCTCGACCCACTCGTTCCACAGCGCCTGCACGCGGTCGCCCGCGGTCGTCGCCTCGGTGCGGATCGCCTGGACCCGCTTGCCGCCGGTGAACAGCCGCCTCAGCACCTCGAGGCGCTCGCCGTACACGATGCTGCGCACCGGCGCCTCGGCGTCGCCGCCGACCAGCAGGTCGAACGCGTGGAACGCCATCCGCTCGACCTGCGCCTTGTCCTCGCCGCCCATCACCGCCGCCAGATCGCCGACCCGCGCCCGGCCCTGCCCCGCCGGCTTGACCGCGAACAGCTCGCCCGCCACCACCGTGCGCCCGCGGGCCCGCCCCAGCGCCGCCTTCAGCTCCGCCAGCACCGGGATGTCACCCGACACCACGCGACCGGTCGGCGAGCTCAGGAACAGCTCGTCGCCGTCCATCACCAGGAACCACAACTCGCCGTCGATCTTCGGCGACACCAGCAGCGGCCCGTGCGGCAGCGCCGTCGCCAGGTCCTCCTGCACCAGCGCGCGGTAGCTGCCGGCCACGACCCGCTTGTAGTTGCGCAGGTGCGACGCCAGCTCGGGGTCGGTGATGCTGCCGGCGGGGGACTGCTTGCCCTTGCCGAGCGGGCGGGCACTGTCGACGGAGAAGAGAGCCATGGTGAAATGTCCTTCTGGGCAGGTCCGAAATTGAAGCGTCAGCTCGCGGCCGCGGCCAGCGTGCGCAGCTCGAGGTTGCTCAGGTGGAGCAGCAGCTTGTAGCGCGCCCCGTCGATGCGACCCTCGAGGAAGGCCTGGTAGCGCGCCCCGTTCTCCTGAAAGATCAGCGGGTCGCGGCCCTTCGGACCGGCGCCGAGGCGAGCCACCTCGTCCTTGTCGGCCAGCTCCTTCGCCATCGCGTACAGGAAGTCATAGCTGAGGCCGCTGGTGTGCTTGATCTGGATCGTCCGGCACACCGCGAACTTGGTCACCAGCTCGCCCCGCTTCAGGCGCATCTTGGTGAAGCGCACCGGCGACTCCTCGTTGGTGTTGGCCGGCACCGACTCCGCGGGCTTGCGCTCGCGCTCCTTGCCGTCGGTCCCGAAGATGACCTCGACCAGCGACGGCGACGCGTGCAGCACCTCGCCGCTGCCCGACAAGAACACCGTCTGCGTCTCGCCGACCTCGCGCCCGACCAGCTCCCGGTCGATCTCCGGGTCGCCGGCGATCAGCGCCTTCGCCAGCGCGTCGCCGTGCTGCGCCGCCAGCTTGCTGTGCAGGCTCGCCTCCGTCGCCGCCACGTAGCGCTTGAAGCTGACCTTCTTGCCGCCCGGCAGCCCGGTGGTGATCCCCTTCGGTGTGCGCACCGACTCGAGCGCGACCTCGGCGTTGCGCGAGGCTTCGTTCATCAGGTTGATCTTGCGCATTGCTGTCTCCTGCCCTTCAGAACATCTCGAAGTCGAGCTCTTCTTCGTCGTCCGCCTCGTCCGCGACCTCGGTCGCGACCGTCTGCAGCTCGAGCCAGTCGCTCTCGCTCGGCTCGCCCACCAGCGCGAAGTAGCCGCTCGCGTTCCCGACCAGGAACGCCACCTCAGGCGTGTAGTCCGCGCGGTAGTTGAACGTGAACTTGTAGATCTTGCCGGCCTTGAGCTCCGCCTCGAGCTTCGGGTCGAGACCCTCGGGGCGGAGCGCGTACACCGAGCGCACCGCCAGGTCGAGCAGCTCCGTCGGCGACACCGGTCCGGTCAGCGCCTGCGCCTCGCCGAGCGTCGACGGCTGCAGCGGCACCGGGTTGCCCTTGGCGTCGAGCCCGATCAGCTTGTTGTTCGGCACCCACGTTCCACCGTCGTCGAAGTAGCCCTGCGCCGTCATCCCCGAGCGCACCAGCAAGGTCCCGTCGCGCGTCAGCTCGGCCTTCTCGCAGCGCTGCCCCTCCGGATCGAGCACCTGCCGCTGGCGGCGACCGTAGAGCTTGGCGCGGTCCAGCTTCTCATGATCGAAGTTGGACAGCACGCCGCCAAAAGAGACGATGATCGGTTTGGCCATGAATGTGCTCCCCTGGCGAAGTCTTATCATCCACCGCCAAACACTCCGTCAACCGCCATCGCCCGCGCGGTTCCGCCCCGCGCCATATCGCGCCATATCGCGCCATATCATGGTTCGTACATACCGCAGCCCGCATCGCCGCCGACGACGACACTGCGACGAATAACTGTAGAGATACGACCGCTGAAATCGTGGCAAGAACCAACGACATCCTATCGCAGCAGGCCAGGCTAGCCCCGCCGCGCCAGCCACCAGGTGCAGATCGGCAACGCGAGATAACATAGCGCCCCGATCGCCAGGGTCGCCTGGATCCCCCACGCCATCGAGGCCCCCAGCGCCAGCCCGCTGGCACACACACCGCAGGCCCCATTGACCCCCCATAACCACGGCGTGATGTCGTCCGGCGCCTCGCCGCGCGCGCGCCGAACCAGGCGCAGTCCCAGCGGAAAACACAGCCCCATCGCCAGCGCTGGCGGGGCGATCACCGCCACCGTCAACAGCACCCGCGTCGCCACCGAGGCGCCCGCGTATGCATCCATCACCGGCCCGAGCACGGCCCGCGCCACGACCACCAGAAGGCCGGGCAGCAGCGGGAAGAACACCGCCACCCGCGGCCGCTCCACCGGCACAACCCCGCTGATCAAGCTCCCGATCCCCGTCGCCAGGATGATCCCCCCGAGCACGACCGCCAGCGCCAGCGTCGGATGCCCGAGGAACACCCCGACCCGCGACAGCAGCCCGATCTCGACGAACATGAAGCCGAGCCCGATCAACGCAAAGTAGGCGCACGCCGCCAACAGCGTCGCCCGCCCCAGGCTCGAAGCCCGGTCCGCGCGCAGCTCCCCGCGCCGCAGCCACAGCGGCCCCACCACCGCCAGCAGCGTCAACAAGACGCTCACCAAGGTCGCGTACACCAGCGTCTGCGTCGCCTGCAGGTTGCCGAGGAACGCGAAGTCCTGGCGGTCCACCTCGGACGTATCGGCCAGCCACGCCCGCGGGCGCAGCATGTTGAAGAAGAACGGCCGGTCGTCGCTCGGCGGCGTCAGGTCCAGCGCTTGCGCCGACGCAAACGCCCACAGCGCCGCCGCGTCCGGCTGCTCGATCAGCGCGCGCAGCAGCGGCTGCGCCGGCAAGCGACGCGGCGTCAGGACCATGTTGAAGCCCAGGCGCACCGCCTCCTTCTGCATGCGGTCGACGTCCGCCGGTGCGAACGGCGACGGCGACACCAGCAGGGTGGCCACGCTGCTCTGCTGCAACAACATCATGTGCGCCCGCGGATCGCGGGCGCCGAGCTGCCACAGCGTCTCCATCGCCAGCGCCAACATGCGCCCGGTCTCGCCCGGCGAGGCCGCCTTGTACCAGCGTGACACCGTGAAGATCCCCGTCGGCGTCAACCGGCGCATGAAGGCGAGCCAGCCCTCCACCGTGTACAGCCCGTTCTCGGACAGCGAGTACGCGCCGGCCCCCGTCGACGCCCACGTGTCGATCAGCGACATCGTGATCACCTCGTACTGACGCGTGTCGCGGGTGAAGAAGCTGCGCGCCTCGTCGGCCACCAGCTCGACGCCGGGCAGCGCCGCCACCCCCGAGAACTCCGCCATCGCACCGCGATGCAGCGCCACGATCTTGCTGTTGAGCTCCACCCCCACCACCGGCGTATGGCCAGCGTGCGCCGCCACCAGCACGTCGCGGCCGCCGCCCACCCCGATCACCGCCGCCGGCCCGCGCGGCCGCAGCTGATGGGCGAACGACGACACGTCCCACTCGAGGTACTTGTGGTCCGAGCCCGCGTACTGGGCCATCGCCGTCGCCGCCGCCCCGTCGATCTTCAAGATCCGCTGCGCGATCGGCCGCAGCTGCTCCGGCGGCGTGTTGCGCCCCGCCGCCCACAGCATCGGCGGCAGCTCCACTGTCGCCGACACCGTCACCCGCGAGTGCGTGTTCCAGCCGATCCACAGGTGGCTCGCGTAGTCCTCGTGCAGCCCCTTCACCCACGCCGGACGCAGCAGCGGCGTCTCGGCCGTCGCGTTCCCCCACGCCGCCAGCGTCCACGTCAGCGCCAGCCCGACCGCGGCGACCTGTCCTTTACGACCTGTCCCGGCGGGCATGTCTGTTCGGCCAGCCGCGAACGCCCACGCGCCCACCGCCGCGACCGCCCCCGCGACCAGCACCGCCGACGCCGCATCGAGCGCGTCGAGCAGCGGGATCACCAGCACCGCCCCCAGCGCCGCCCCCAGGAGGTCGACGCCGTACGCCCGTCCAGGCGGCAGTCCGGCCCGCGTCAGCGCCAGCGTCAGCGTCACCCCCACCACCGTGAAGGGCAGCGCCAGCACCAGCCCCAGCCCCAGCAGCGCCACAAAGCCCATCAGGTCCGTCACCGGCAACAGCGGCCCTGACATCATCCACGCCAGCGTCGGCGGAGCCAGCACCGCGAAGCACAGCGCCGAGTCGAACAGCCGGCGCGGCACGTCCGCGAACACCCGCGGCCACAGGAACACGACCACCGCGCCCGCCGTCATGCCCAGCATCGCCAGCGCGATCACGAAGAACGCCAGGTGGTACCAGGCGATCACGCTCGTGATCCGCGTCAGCAGGATCTCGAGCATCAAGGTAGCCAGCGCCACCGCGAAGATGCCGGCGTAGACAAACGGGCGCCTCATGGGCGCACCCTAACAGGATCGCGCGCGCCAGCGGTCCGCCCCCGCAAGCGATCGCTCACTCTCCGCCCGCGACCTCCAGCGTCCTCAAGGTCGGGTCAGCGGCGATGTCCGCCTCCGCGAACACGATCGGCCGCCAGCGCTGGGTCGAGAACAGCACCGTCTGGTCGCTGTAGTGCGGCGAGGCCGGGTCGTCCGACTCCGAGTAGGTCAGGAACGCCGAGCCCCGCGGCCCCTTCTCCCCGAACTCCATCGCCATCACGAAGCTGCTCCCGTAGTTCACCACGTACTGGCCATCCTTCGTCAGCCCCGTCGCGTCGCTCACCACCTCGCCCCGCGGCGTCGCCGGATCCAGCGTCGTCTTCAGCGATCCATACGACACCTGGTTCGCCGTCCCGTCGCGCGCCTGCCCGCCTGGCACCGCGAAGCGCTTGCCGCTCCGCGGCGCCCCCTGCACCGCCCCCAGCGTCGCGTCGACCGGCACCCCGGCCTCCGCGAGCCGCTGCACCGCCTTGCCGAGCCCCTCCAACACCTTGTCCGGCTCCCCCATCGCCGGCGCTGCCGCCAGCGTGTTCGGCGTCGCCACCGGGTCATCCGCGTCGAAGGGCACCTCGAACAGCGGCCCGCGGTCCTTGGCGCTGGCGAGGTTGTAGCTGCCGAGGAACTCGCGCCACAGCACCGCGCCCACGCTGTCCACGTCGAAGCGCCCGTCCCAGCCCGCCAGGGTCGCGCACGCCTCCGAGATGTCGACCTCCACGTCGACCACCGTCACCTTCCCCACACCATCGCAGCGCTCCACCACCGCGTCCAGCAGCAGCTCACCCGTCATCGACCGGTTGCCCATCATCGCCGCCTGCAGCTCCGACACCGTGAACTTGCCGTCGGCGCCCGCCGCCGTGCCCGCGCCCTGGTCCGCCAGCAGGCGGATGTTCATGCGCGTGCGCGGCGACTGCGGCACCCGCTCGAACCCGTGCAGCGGCGAGTAGCCCTCGAGCGGCGCCGCCGGGTTGCTCAGCCAGTGGCTGTCATTCGCGTTGAACACGAAGTCCTCGCGGTCGATCTGCGGGAGCTCGGCGTACGGCACGATCCCCGGGCGCGCCCCCGGGGCATCGACCCACTCGTTGGTCGGGTCGCCGCCGTCGAGCACCACCAGCCCCTGCTCATACAGCACCCCCGCCAGGAAGTCGCCGTCCTCGACCGCCTTCAACCACCCGTCGATCGCCGCCTGGCTCAGGCGCGGCGTCGCCGACGCGTCGATGTACCACGCGTGCCCCTCCGCGTCGGCGGCCATGGTGTTCACCCACGGGATCCCCCCGACGTCCTGATACACCCGCTTGAACTCCGTCAGCGAGCTCGCCAGGTTCATCCCGAAGAACTGCTCGATCAAGCTCGTATTGTCGATGTTCGCGTCGCGATACGTCAGCGCCAGGTCATTGCTCCACCCGAAGGGGTCGACGTTCAAGATCGGCCCGTAGTGGCTCGAATACATCGTCCGCGACACGTCCTTCTCCGTGCCGTCCGCCTGCTTCACCCGCACCCGGTGGTGCTGCACCGTCATCTTGCGCGGCTGACCGTTGTACAGATAACTGGTCGGATCACCCTTCACCAGCTCGAGCGCGTAGATCGAGAAGCGCTGCCCATCCGAGAACGTGTGCGTCCAGCCGATATGCTCGTTGAACCCGATCAGCACCCCCGGCACGCCCATCAACCCGACCCCATATACATTGAGCTCCCCCGGCACCGTCACGTGGCTCTCCCACAGCTTGAGCTCGCCCTCCCACGGGAAGTGCGGGTTGGCCACCACCATCCCCGCCCCGCTGGCCGACCGCGCCTTGCCGATCGCCCAGCCGTTGCTCCCGATCCCCGTCGCCTTACCCCCACGCAGCCCCGACACCGGCCCGCCCGGGCGCACCAGCGCCGAGCCCGGCGGCTGCGCCGTCGCGAGATAATTCAGCAGCGCATTGCTGCTGCCGAGCAGCCCGAGATCCACGTAATACGCGAACAGGTCCACCGACGAGATCGGCCGCAGCCACGGCTGCCCGCCGCAACTCCCGACCACCTTGTCCGTCCCCGTATCGGCCAGGAACTGGTTGTAGCCCGCCACGTACCCGTCGATCAGCGCCCGCACCTTGGGTGACTGCAGCTCCAGCCCCGCCTCCGCCCGCTTCATCACATCCAGCGCGAGGTACCCGAAGTCGCTGTCGAGGTGCTCCCCGAACTCCCCCGGCCCGTGAAACAGCGACCGTTCGCTGCGCACCTTCAAGATCTGGTCCGCCAGCACGCACGCATGGTCCTGCGCGAACGCGTAAGCCTGCCCGAACCCGGCGCTGCCGAGGTCCTCCGCCAGGATGTGCGCCACCCCGTAGGCCGTGCGGCGGATCGTCGCGTGATACTTGGCCTCCGCGCCGGTCGAGCTCTCCGTCGCCGTATCTGCCGCCGAGCCCGAGGCGTCCGTCTGCCCCGACCCGCCGCCACAGCCGAGCGTGGCCAGGAACATCACCAGGAAGGGGACCGAGACACGCGGGGCGATCATGCCCCACGCTACCAAATACCGGCGCCCGCGCGCCAGTCCTACGACCGCTTGCCCGGCAGCAACCCGATCTCGATCAGCCGCTGCGTCAGGTAGTCGTTGGCCGTGATCGGCTCCGGGTAGTGCTCCGGATTGTCGGCCGTCACGCAGGTATCCAGCGACTTGATCAGGAACTCCGAGTTCGGGTGGAGGAAGAACGGGATCGAGTAGCGCGGCGCCTCCGAGAACGGCGCCGGCGGGTTGACGACCCGGTGCGTCGTCGAGCGCAGCACGTTGTTCGTCAGGCGCTGCAACATGTCGCCCACGTTGACCACGATCGTCTCCGGGATCGTCGTCACCGGGATCCACGCGCCCTTGAGCGACAGCACCTGCAGCCCTGGCTCGCCCGAGCCGATCAGCAGCGTGATCAGGTTGATGTCCTCGTGCTGACCCGAGCGCACGCTCTCCGGGTCGCCCAGCCCCTGACGGATCGGCGGGTAGTGGATCGGCCGCAGGATGCTGTTGCCGTGGTCCGTCTTGTCCGCGAAGTAGTCCTCTTGCAGGCCGAGACCCAGCGCCACCGCCCGCAGCACCCGGTTGCCCAGCGACTCGAGCGCCTGGTACAGCGCCCAGGTCTTCTCACGGAAGCCCGCGATCTCCGTCGGCCACAGGTTCGGCGGGATGTCCCGCGTCCACATCGCCCCCGGCACGTGCTCGCGGCCCACGTGCCAGAACTCCTTGAGATCCACCGCCGGCGAGTCCTTCGCGTGCTCGACCCCGAAGCGGGTGTACCCGCGGGCCCCGCCCGAACCCGGCACCTCGTAGGCCACCTTGGTCTCGGTCGGCAGGGCGAAGAACGCCTTGACCGCCCGGTACGCGTCGGCGATGAGCTGCTCGGGGATCTCGTGGCGAGTGATGCCGACAAACCCGAATTCACGGTACGCGGTGTTCAGCTCGCGCACGAACTGGGCCCGCGCGGCCGGGTCTTGCTGGTCGAAGCGACGGATGTCGAGGATCGGGACTTCTTCGGACATGACGGGTTGGATCCTGGTGTTGCTAGAACAGTGCTCCGGCCACGCAGGCCGTGGAGAAGTTGGCCAGGCTCGCGGCGACCAGCGCCAGCAGGCCCAGGCGAGCGATGTCGGACTTGCGCTCCGGCACCAGCGCGCCGAGGCCCCCGATCTGTATCCCAATGCTCGAGAGATTGGCGAAGCCACACACCGCAAAGGTTGCGATCGCCACCGATCGATCGGCCAGCACGCCCTTTAGCTCGTGCAGCTGCTGAAATGCCACGATCTCGTTGACCACCACCCGCGTCCCCAGGATCGACCCCACCTGGGTCGCCTCGCCCCACGGGATCCCCATCAGGAACGCGATCGGCGCGCAGGCCCACCCGAGCATCTTTTGCAGCGTCAACGGATCGTTGCCGGCGCCGGTCGGGATCAGCCCGATGAGCCCGTTGAGCAGCGACACCAGGGCGATGAACGCGATCAGCATGGCCCCAACGTTGGCCGCCAGCTTCATGCCGTCGATGGTCCCGTTCGCCGCCGCGTCGAGCAGGTTGCGCGAGTTGTCGACCGGCGCGTCCTCGACGCGCCCGGCCGTCACCGGCACCTCCGTCTCCGGCACGATCAGCTTGGCGAACACCAGCGAGATCGGGGCCGTCATCGCCATCGCCGTCAGCAGGTGCTCGATGCGGACCCCGCCGAGCAGCACATAGGCCCCGAGGATCGCCCCCGACACCGACGCCATCCCGGCCACGATCACCGTGAACAGCTCCGACTCCGTCAGCCTGGACAAGAACGGCCGGATCGTCAGCGGCGCCTCGCTCTGGCCCATGAAGATGCTGGCCGCCACGCACAGCGACTCGGCCCCGCTGGCCCCGAACACGTAGACCATCGCCCTCGCCAGCACGCGGACGATCAGCTGCATCACGCCGAGGTAGTAGAGCACCCCGAACAGCGCCGCCACGAAGATGATCGTCGGCAGCACCTGAAACGCGAAGATCACCCCGAGCCCGCTGCTCCCCCCGCTCGGCTTGCCCAGCTCGCCAAACAGGAAGCCCGAGCCGACAAACGCGTGGTCGAGCACCCCCTGCACCACCTTCGACGCCCCCGTCAGCGCCGTCTGCCCCTGCGGCACCTTGAGCAGCAGCAGCGCCATCAACCACTGCAACCCCACACCCCACAGCACGACCCGCAGCTTGACCGCCTTGCGATTGCGGCTCAGCGCATAGCCGACGCCGAGCAGCACGAAGAAGCCGACGATGCTCATTCCCTGATCCAAGCTCATGCGGCCCCCCTGGCGTCCTCGATGGACACCGCGTCGTACCACGAGTATCAAGCCCCGGTCAGCACCCTTGGGTGCCCGCATCAGGAGCCCTTTCTCTTGGCCAAGCTCTACTTCCGCCACGGCACCATGGACAGCGCCAAGACGCTGAATCTCCTCGCCGTCGCCCACAACTACCGCAGCCAGGGCAAGCGCATCCTCCTGGTCAAACCCCGCATGGACGACCGCTTCGGCGCCGCCGCCATCCGCTCACGCGCTGGCATCGAGGCCGAGGCCGACCTCCTCGTCGACGACAGCACCGTCCTCGACCCCGCGCTGTTCCGCGGCATCGACTGCGTCCTGGTCGACGAGGCCCAGTTCCTCGCCCCGGCCCTCGTCGACCAGCTGCGGGCCCTCACCCAGGGCGGCCCTCCGGTGATCTGCTACGGCCTGCGCACCGACTTCCGCACCGCCCTCTTCCCCGGCTCACGCCGCCTCCTCGAGCTCGCCGACAGCATCGAGGAGGTCAAGGTCACCTGCCAGTTTTGCAACCGCAAGGCGATCTTCAACCTTCGCATGCAGGCCGGCGACGTCCCCACCGCCGAGCGAGCCGCCGAGCTCGACGGCCCCCAGGTCGAGCTCGGCGGCAACGACCGCTACGCCCCCGCCTGCTTCGCCTGCTACAGCGCCCGGACCGGCCGATTCGCCCGCCTCACCTGACTCTGGCCGCTCTCACCTGACCTTTGAGACAGAAGACTTGTCCACAGCCAGTCCACAAGCGGTCCGCAGGCCACCACCAACCGGCCCACAACTTCTCCACAATTCCACGGCGCAGCGATCGCGGAAGTCCGCTCTGCGAGCCGATCTCCCGCATCCCCCCTCGCAGCCACCACCGCACTGAACAGCCACGCAGGCCCGCCAGCCCGCCACCCAGGCGTCGTGTGACAGCCCCTGTCACCCCCTCGCTCCACAGGAATTGATCGTTTCAGATCTGTGTACTTGCGAGCGCCACGGACAGCCGTCCACCGGGCCGGCGCCCGACTCGAGTTCACCTCGCTGTCACCTGAGCGCCGACCCTCACCAGGCTTCGCCGAAATTTTGCAGCAGCATCGAGCCCGGCCCATGCTCGGCGCTTTGGTTTAGGATGGAACCCCAGAGGTCTCCCTGGTGGTCCGCCCGGACAAGGTCGAAACGCGCCGCGGCACGAGCATGCCAGGCGGACGCATCGACCGCTTTTCCGGCGCCCTGCTCCTCCTGCTCGTCGCCGCCTGCGTGCGCCCGCCGCTCGCCGACGGCTGCCCCGACCTCGCCGAGGGCGACCTCGTCATCAGCGAGATGCGCGGCCCCCAGAGCGGCAGCTACCGCCAGTGGATCGAGGTCTACAACCCCACCGACGCGCCGATCCCCGCCAACGGCCTGCGCTTCGAGTTCACCCGCCTCGACGGCAGCAACTTCTTCGCCTTTTTTGTCCGCGACGAGGCCCTGACCATCGCCCCCGGCGGCTCGATCGTCATCGGCGGCGGCGCACCCGAAGAGCACCCGTACATCGACTACGACTATACCGGCGACCACCACTCGACCACCCCCGGCAAAGAGAACGACCCCAGCGACCTCTACGGCGCCGGCACCCTCGACCTCAGCGTCTGCGGCCTCCCGCTCGACCACATCTTCTACACCCTGCCCAGCGAAGGCACCCTCTCGCTCGACGGCAACACCCCGCCCGACGCCGCCACCAACGACACCGCCAACGCCGACAAGAACGACGGCTGGTGCGCCAACATCAGCCCAGGCGAGGGTCCACAGACCGGGATCGGCCTCAACGGCACCCCGGGGGAGGCCAATCCCCCGTGTCCATGAAGCGCCTCATCCTCTTCGGGGGCGTGCTCGCCGGCCTCGAGCGCGAAGAGGTCGGCCTCCACCTCGGCCACTTCCCGCTGACCAAGGTCATCGACGGCGACACCATCCGCGTCGACGGCCTCGACGCCAGCATGCGCCTGCTCGGCCTCGACACCGAGGAGACCTTCAAGCGCAAGTCCGAGTGGCGAGACTTCGACAAGGGCTGGGAGCGCTACCTCGCCGACGCCCAGGCCAAGACCTCGCATCCGGTCAAGATCCCCACGCCCATGGGCGAGGAGGCCAAAAAATTCGCCGTGAAGTTCTTCAAGGGCGTCCGCTTCGTCGAGCTCGAGCGCGACCACCCCAAGGAGATCCGCGACTTCTACAACCGCTACCTCACCTACGTCTTCGTCGAGAAGGACGGCAAGCGCATCAACTACAACCTCGAGTGTGTGCGCGCCGGCATGAGCCCCTACTTCACCAAGTACGGCCTCTCCCGCCGCTTCCACAAAGAGTTCGTCGCCGCCCAGGACGAGGCCCGCAAGGCCGGCCGCGGCATCTGGGACCCGACCAAGCAGCACTACCCCGACTACGACCGCCGCCTCGCCTGGTGGGACCGCCGCGGCGAGTACGTCCAGGCCTTCGAGCGCGACGCCGAGGGCAAAAAAACCTGGGTCGTCCTCACCCAGTGGGACGCCATGGACCGCCTGCGCGACCTGCTCGGCCGCGAGGTCGTCATCCTCGGGGCCGTCGGCGACATCCGCACCAGCACCACCGGCGGACCCACGAAGGTCAGCCTCAGCCGCCGCCGCACCGCCAGCTTCCCGCTCATCTTCTTCGACAAGGAGATCCTCGCCGCCTCGAAGGTCGAGGCGGCCAAGGGCGAGTACATCCGCGCCCGCGGCGTCGTCGCCAAGTACAAGAACAAGTACACCGGCCGCGACGAGTTCCAGATCGTCGTCACGATGCCAGCCCAGGTCGAGATCGAGGTCCTCTCGCCGACCGCCGCCGCCGTCACGCCACCCGCTGCACCCGCCGTCGCAGCCCCCAGCGACACCGACGCCGTCGTCGACGCCGTCGTCCCGGCCCCCGCGCCCGAATCACCGCCGGCCCCCGCGCTCCCCAGCGAGTCGCCGCCAGGGCCCGCCGCGCCTGTCACCGCCGCAACGCCTCCTTAGCCGCTTATCAACCCCGCGCTTCACGGACGAACGCAGATCACGAGAGCCCCCATGCACCGCTCCAGCCTCCTCCGTGTCGCCCCGTTCCTCCTCGTCGCCTCGTTTGCGTTCGCCTGCAGCGACGACACCGCGGGCACCGACAGCGACGGCAATGAGGTCGGCGACTGCGCCGCCAAGCTGTCCAGGGGCCAGCTCGTCATCACCGAGATCATGCCCGACCCCGCCGGCTCGGACGACAGCAGCTACGAGTGGTTCGAGCTCTACAACCCCACCGACGCCGCCATCTCGCTCACCGGCGTCGGCCTCGAGTACAGCAAGGTCGACGGCAGCGACGCCAAGGGCCACCTCATCAAGGACGAGCTGCGCATCGAAGCCGGCCAGTACCTCGTGTTCGGCAAGGCCACAAGCGAGACCCTCCCCGACCACATCAACTACGGCTTCGCCGCCGACCTCGGCTCCTTCTCCAACACCGACGGCAAGCTCCGCGTCGTCTGCGGCGACGTCGTCGTCGACGACGCCCTCTATCAGGACCTCGCCGACGGCGTCAGCCGCAGCCTCGGCACCCAGCCGCCCGACCCCGACGAGAACGACGACCTCGCCAACTGGTGCGACGCCACCGAGATCTACGCCGGCAGCGAGTACGGCACCCCCGGCGCGCAAAACCCCGCCTGTCCGCTCGCCCCGACCGCCTGCGGCCAGTGCTACGAGAACGACCTCCTGCGCCCGGCCAAGGTCCCCGCACCCGGTCAGCTCGTCATCACCGAAGTGATGCCCAACGCCAGCCTCACTGACGCCACCGCCGGTGAATGGTTCGAGGTCTACGTCACCGCCGGCGAGGTCGACCTCAACTGCCTGCAGTTCGGCGGCAACACCAGCAAGTTCGTCGCCGACCCGAGCAAGCCCGAGGGCGTGGTCAACCAGGCCGCGTGCGCCACCGTCAGCGCCGGCACCTACGTCGTCTTCGCCGAGCACGCCACCTGGCAGAGCGCCAACTTCGAGGCGAAGATCACCCTCGTCGACAGCCCCTCCGCCTCCAACCCGAACCCCGGCGTCTACATCGCCTACGACGGCCAGATCCTCGACGAGGTCCACTACGAGAAGACCAACGACGGCAAGTCGTGGAGCCTCGACCCCGACAGCCTCACCGCCGCCGGCAACGACGACCCGATCAACTGGTGCGTCGCGAGCACGCCCTTCGACGAGGGCGACCTCGGCAGCCCCGGCGCCGACAACCCCCAGTGCCCCGTCGCCGCCCCGGAGGGCACCTGCATCGCCGGCGACGCCCCGCGCGACATCGTCTACGCGAGCCCCGGCGACCTCATCGTCACCGAGGTCTTCACCGACCCGATGCTCGGCGACACCACCAACGCCGAGTGGATCGAGCTGTTTGTCGGCGCCGACATCGACCTCAACGGCCTGACCTTCGGCAAGACCCTCGACTCGCCCTACACCGTCGTCGACGACCCCACGTGCCGCCCGATCGCCGCCGGCAGCTACGTGCTCATCGCCCACAGCGACGACCCTGCCCTCAACGGCGGCCTCCCGACCCCCGACTGGGTCGGCAACATCTCGCTCACCAACGACAACTCCACCCTCGTCGTCGGCGTCGACAACAAGCGCGCCAAGACCGTCAGCGAGCTCGACGCGGTCGCGTGGACCACCACCGCCGACGGCAAGTCGCGCCAGCTCCCGCTCGCCACCCTCCCCGCCGCTGTCCCCTTCGACGTCACCGTCAACGACGACCCGACCCAGTGGTGCGACGGCGCGGCCATGTTTGGCGCCGGCGACCTCGGCACCCCGAAGGCCGAGAACCTCGCCTGCGACGTCATGCCGCCCGGCAACCAGTGCCTGGACCCCGACACCCAGCAGCTGCGCGACGTCGTCAGCCCCTCCGTCGGCGACCTCATCATCACCGAGATCCACGCCGACCCCGACGCCCTCATCAAGAGCGGCGGCGCCGGCGAGCCCGCCGGCGAGTGGTTCGAGATCTACGCCGCCAGCAGCTTCGACCTCAACGGCATCGACCTCGGCAACACCTTCCCCACCAAGAAGCACACCATCACCAGCGCGACCTGCCTCCCGGTCGCCGCTGACAGCCACGTGCTCCTGTCCCGCCTCGGTGAACCGCTGAATCCTCCGAACCCCGACGACCTCGTCGGCAATGGCGGCCTGCCCACGCCCAACTACGAGTACGCCGGCCTCAGCCTCAGCAACAGCGGCGCCGGCCTCTACCTCGCGCTGCAAGACACCCAGCTCGACGCCGTCACCTTCACCAAGCCGAGCGCCGGCAAGGCCCACCAGCTCGGCAGCGAGAGCAACTGCATCTCCCCCGCCCCGCTCGACACCGCCTGCAACGACGACTTCGCCACCGTCTGGTGCGCCGCCAGCACCCCCTACGGCCTCGGCGACAGCGGCACCCCGCAGGCCCCGAACCTCGCCTGCGGCGGCGGCAACATGGACCCCATGTGCTTCGACGCGGGCCTCATGGCCATGCGCCCGGTCGTCTCGCCGTTGCCCGGCGACCTCATCATCAACGAGTTCCTCGCCGACCCCACCGTCGTCACCGACGCCAACGGCGAGTGGTTCGAGATCAAGGTGATCAACAGCGTCGACCTCAACGACCTCAAGATCATCAACAAGGCCAACGTCGACATGGCCACCCTCGCGGCCGCCAAGCCGGTGCTCGTCAGCACCGACTGCCTGCCCGCCGCCGCCGGCACGATCCAGCTGTTCGCCCACAACAACGACCCGATGATCAACGGCAACCTCCCCGCCGTCGATCACGTCGTCAGCACCAGCCTCGGCAACGCCAGCGGCGGCATCTCGATCGGCAAGGCCGACGTCCTGCTGCACACCGTCGGCTGGACCGTCGCCCAGAAGGCCGGCAAGTCGTCCCAGCTCGACCCCGACGGCCTCGTCGATCCCATGAACATCAGCGCCGACGGCCCGCCCTGGTGCGTCGCCGTCAACGCCGGCACCCCCAAGCAGGAGAACCCGCAATGTCCGTGACCCGCCCCGGCCGTCTGTTCGCGCTCGTGCTCCTGCTCACCGCCTGCGACCCCGCCGGCGCAACGACCACGGCGACGCCGACGCAAAACCTGTGCGGCCCCCGCACCGCGATCGTCGCCTCCGTCATCGACGGCGACACCATCGTCCTCGAGGGCGGCCAGAAGGTCCGCTACCTGATGATCGACACCCCCGAGATCACCCAGGGCAAGCACGACTGCTACGGCGAGGAGGCCCGCCAGTTCAACGAGGACCTCGTGCTCGGCCAGGAAGTCTCGCTCACCTACGATCAGGAGTGCGAGGACCAGTACGGCCGCCTCCTCGCCTACGTCGAGGCCCCCGACGGCGAGGCCAACAGCCTCCTGGTCGCCCGCGGCTTCGCCTGTGTCCTCATCGTCCCGCCCAACGGCGAGGACCGCGAGTCTGAATTCATGAGCCTCGAGCTCGGCGCCCGCCAGAAGGGCGCCGGCCTGTGGGGCGCCTGCGTCGGAGACATCCACTGTGACTGAGCCCGCGAGCACGGCCCCCGCACGCACTCCAAGCCCGCTCCCTCCGCGCCACCCCCTCCTCGCCGTCCACGCCCGCTGAGCGCCATGCCTCTCCGCCCCGCGCCACGCCCAGCCACACCCGTGCCCCGCTATCTGTCCTTACGGACAGGTACAAAAACACGCAGCGCGCTCGGCCTCGCGGCCGCGCTCGTCGGCGCGCTGCTCCCCTCCTCCGCGCGCGCCGCCGAGTACGAGGCCTTCGTCGACATCGACGACGAGGACGACCTCGTCGAGCTCAACGCCGCCGGCGACATCTCGGCCGAGACCTTCGACACCCTGGTCGAGCTCCTGCGCCGCGGCGTCGACCTCAACGCCGCCGGCCGCGAAGAGCTCTTCACCCTGCCAAACCTCAGCTACGCCGAGGTCGACGCGCTCACGCGCTACCGCACCGAGGTCGGCTTCATCGACGACCCCGCCATGCTCGTGAAGGCCGGGGTCATCGACGCCGACACCCTCAAGTCGATCGCCGCCTTCATCTACATCGTCGAGCCCGGTCGCCGCTACGCCGCCACCTCCGGCAAGGTCCGCCTGCGCACCGCCACCACCGTCGGCGACCGGCGCGTCCCGGCCACCGTGCTCGACGCCCAGGTCAACACGCTGCGCCACCTCAGCCTCGGCGTCGCCGGCGTGCTCCTGCGCGACCGCGTCAGCGACGTCCGCTACGACCCCGTGCGCAACGCCCTGTCCGCCGAGGCCCCGCGCCCGCAGGTCGCCTTGCCCAAGTTCTTCGCCCAGTGGGACACCGACCAGTGGGCGATCCTCGCCGGCACCTACCGCGCCGGCTTCGGTCAGCGCCTCACCTTCGACAACACCCGCAACTACACCCCCAACGGCTTCTACCGCGACCTCACGATCTACCCCCGGCCCGTGCGCCTCAACGCCCTGTGCAACGAGGGCACCGGCGAGCTGGCCGAGACGCCCTGCCAGGGCGAGGTCGGCAACAGCTACGGCACCCCCGACTTTCGCTGGCAAGAGACCCTGCAGGGCATGGCCGTCGGCCTCAAGCGCCTCGACGCCGGCATGGGCTGGCTGCAGGCCTACGCCTTCATGTCGGTCAAGTCCAAGACCGCCTACCAGTATCAGCTCTACGACCCCGCGATCTGCGACGACCCGCGCAACGACGACGACCCGCGCTGCAGCTCACCCGACGTGTACAAGCGCCAGCCCGACCTGCTCGCGCCGACCTCCGAGTTCGCCTACCAAAAACTCCCGCAGATGTATCGGGACACCACCGCGGGCGGCAACGTCAGCTACTTCTTCAACCGCCGCAGCTGGATCGGCGCCACCGGCTACGGCACCGACATCCACTGGCAGACCGGCGGCAAGCCGCTCGGCTTTCAGGAGTGGGCGCGCACCCCCTTCGGCGGCCCCTTCGGCGCCGTCGGCCTCAACGCCTCGTGGGGCAAGCGCTGGAGCGACCTCGGCATCGAGGTCACGCGCAGCTTCGACTCGATGAAGGGCGCCAGCGGCAGCGACAAGACCGACGCCCGCGGCGGCGGCGGCTACGGGGCGATCCTCCGCCACACGGCCGCCTGGGATCGCCACGAGATCGAGACGATCATCCGCTACTACGACCGCAACTTCGCCAACCCCTACGCCCGCCCGCTCGCCGGCAACGACGTCTACGAGGGCCAGCGCGCCCGCGACGAGGCCGGCGCACGGGTCCGCTACACCGGCCGCCCGACCAAGAAGACCAGCGTCCGCGCCTATGTGAACTACTGGGTCGCCCCGTCTACCCGCACCTCGCAGATCCACCTCCTCGCCCGTGCCGACCACCAGGTCACCCGCTGGTGGATCCCCGGCGCGTGGTTCGAGGGCCGCGACAAGAACCTCGCCGTCAACGGCCCCGTCAATTGTTTTGGCGGCGACCTCGGCGTCGCCGGCAGCATCGACAGCGGCGACGTCGAGGGCTTCGACCCCGGCGAGGTCGACGTCGACTACACCAACCTCGACAACCCGAACGCGCGCTGCCCCGGCGAGAGCATCAAGTACAACATCCAGTCGGCGTTCATCCCCCACAAGCGCGTCAAGCTGGTGCCCCGCTTCCAGCACCGCTTCATCGGCGACCCCAAGTCGACCAGCCTCGACAACCCCAACCGCTACGACCCCGAGAACCCGGAGCCCCCCGGCAAGGCCCGCACCGGCTACCGCCAGGACATCTCCGCCTGGCTCACGATCTCCACCCGCCCGATCGACCCGCTGCGCATGCGCGCCCGCGTGCGCTACCAAAACTGGGCGATCGACGACAACAAGTACCTCGAGCAGAGCCTGTGGTCGTACTTCGACGTCGGCTACATGATCAAGCGCAGCTTCCTGGTCCAGCTGCGCTACGACCTCTACGTCTGGCTCGACAAACGCGCCACCACCCTCGCGCGGATCCCCTCCCCTGAGCACCGCCTCATGCTCACCCTCGAGGGCCGCTTCTAGCCCGCTCGCGGCACCGCCGATCCGTGTACCCTGGCGACGCATGACCCCGGCGCCTCCGCGTGTCTTTCGCCGCATCTGTGTGTTCTGCGGCTCCGCTACCGGCCACGACCCCGTCTTCGCCGCCGCCGCACGCAACCTCGGCCGCTCGCTCGCCGAGCGCGGCCTCGAGGTCGTCTACGGCGGCGGTCGGGTCGGCCTCATGGGCCAGCTCGCCGACGCCGCCCTCGCCGCGGGCGGCCGCGTCCTCGGCGTCATCCCCCAGCGCCTGCGCGACCTCGAGGTCGCCCACACCGGCCTCAGCGAGCTCTTTGTCGTCGACACCATGCACGCGCGCAAGGCCATGATGGCCCACCTCTCGGACGCCTTCATCGCCCTCCCTGGCGGCTTTGGCACCCTCGAGGAGCTGTTCGAAGTCGTGACCTGGGCCCAGATCGGCTACCACCACAAGCCGGTCGGCATCCTCGACGTCGCCGGCTTCTACCGCCCCCTCCTGCACTTCATCGATCACGCCCAGGCCGCCGGCTTCGTGCGCGACGCCTACCGGCCGATCTTGCAGCACGCCGACAACCTGGGCGACCTGCTCGCGCAGCTCGCCAGCGTCGCGCTCCCCCACTTCGTCGCCCCGCCACCTCCGCCCGCCTGATCGACCATGCCGTCACCACCGATCTGGACCGTCACCGGCCTCCTCAACTATTTCCAAGAGGTCCACGCCGCCGACGATCGCCGCTTCGCCTTCATCCTCGGCGCCGGCGCATCCTTCGACTCTGGCATCCCGATGGCCGGCCAGCTCGTCGAGCGCTGGTTGCAAGAGCTCCACACGCGTGAGGACCACGAGCGTCGCCCGCTCGCCACCTGGGCCACCGCCGCCAACCTCGACATCGACGGCTTCGAGTACGCGCGCGCCGTCGAGTTCTACTCTCAAGTCTTCGCCCGCCGCTTCGCCGACCAGCCCGACGAGGGCTACGCCTACCTCGAGCGCATCCTTCACGGCCGCGACCCCAGCTTCGGCTACTCGGTGCTCGCTCAGGTCCTAGCGACCACGCGCCACCGCGTGGTGATCACCACCAACTTTGACAACCTCATCGCCGACGCCCTCGCCATCTACACCGACAAGCTGCCCTTCGTGTGCGGCCACGAGTCGCTCGCCGGCTTCGTGCGCATCAACCCGCGCCGCCCGCTGGTCATCAAGGTCCACCGCGACCTCCTGCTCGCCCCCAAGAACCGCGTCGAGGAGCTCACCGCCCTGCCCGACGCGCTGATCCAGTCGCTGCGCGACCTCCTGCGCAGCTACACCCCGATCGTCATCGGCTACGGCGGCAACGACGGCAGCCTCATGGGCCTCCTGCGCGACATCCTCCAGCCCGGCGACATCCCCGGCGGCATCTACTGGTGCTACTGGGCCGGCGGCGGCCTACCCGGCCAGCCGATCCTCGACGTCATCGCGCGCCACCGCGGCAAGCTGGTCCCGATCCAGGGCTTCGACGAGTTGATGCTACAGCTCGGCGAGGGCCTCGGCTTTCAGCGCATGGACCAGCGCATCGAACAACGCGCCGGTGAGCGCGCCCGCAAGTACCGCGAGAGCGTCGAACTCCTGCAACGCCGCGTCTACCCCAGGCCTGCCGCCGAGCGCCCTGACGACGCCGACGACGCCGACGACGCCGAGATGGCAGCCCCACAGGACCCGCGTGCGCCCGCCAGCGACTTCGCCGACAGCGTCATCGCGGCCACGACGGCCGCGCAGGACCTGGGTGCGACCGCCCGCGAGCTCGCCGACTTCAGCATCACTGCGGCGACGGCCCCGGCTCCCACGGCAGCGAGCGCGCCCGCAGCAACCCGCCCCGTACCCGCCCCGCCGGCCTCCCGCAGCGCCCCGCTCGGACCTGTCCTTTCAGCCAGACCCTCCGCCGAACCCTCGGCGATCACCCGCTCTGCCACGCCACGCCCTCCGGCCGTGACACGCTCCGCCGCCCCCGAGGCGAGCTCCAGCGCGACTCATGCCCCCGCCGCGCCCCGCCCCCAGGCCATCACCGACAACGACCTCGACACCCCCAGCGCTCCGGCCACCAGCTCCGGCGAGGCCCCGCTGCTGCGCCAGTCCATGCAAGCGCTCGTCCCTGATGAAGCCGCGGCGTCCGACTGGTGGGCGCTCAAGCTCAACGCCGAACGACAGCCCGAGCGTGCCCTGCGGATCGCCGCCTACCGCGACGCGCTCACCCGCTTCCCCGACCGGCCCGAGCTCATGCTCAGCCTCGGCCGCGAGCTGGCACTCGCCCACGAGCACGCCGAAGCCCAGGCCATCTTCCGCCAGCTCGAAGCCCGGACCCCGGACGACCTCCAGCTGAACTTCGACCTGGCGATCCTCCACTTCGCCTGGGGCGCGCCTGGGCCTGCTGCGACCTGCATGCAGCGAGCCTGGAGAGTCGGCCAGGAACGCGGCCTCGACCTCGCAAGCTCCGCCGCGCTCGCGTTCCTCACCGGCTACCTCGCGCGCCTGCACAACGCCGATGACACCCAACCCCTGCGAGTCCTGCGCGGCCTCGTGCCCGTGACCGCGAGCCCGCTGCTCCCGCTGGCCCCGCTGCTGGCGCGCGCCACGGACAAGCTCGATCATCGCAGCGGAGAGTTCTACTGGCGCTTGCTCGACTCTCTGAGCGGCCATTCCAGCATCCGTACCGTCCGCGGCTACGCGCGCTGGAACGACCTCGCGCCGCTCACTCCGGAGGCCGCCTGGCCCCACGGACCTGTCCCTACGGACAGCCCCTAGTCCGACATCTTCGCCGGTACCGGGACATCGTTGCCCTGCAGGCCCTCCCGAGCATGCGCTACATCGTCGTGATGATTACAGGGCTCGATACTTGCAATGACCCCTTCAATGCGAACCGCGAATTCCCTTCTGGCCCTCGCGCTCCTGCTGCCCGCCTGCACCACCAGGGATGGGGGCACCGGCGAGGACACCGATGTCGCCACGGACACCAACATCACGGAGCCAACCACCACCGACATGAACCCGCCCCCAGCCGGCTGCGAGTGTGTCGAGGGGGATCCGTGCAGCATCCCGCTCTGCGCCATGGCCGCACCCGGCGACGCCGCCACAACCTGCGCGCTCGAGGCCCTGCGCGACGGCAAGGCCGGGCTCCTCGAATGGTCGTCCGGCGACGGGCAATTCAGCGCCAGTGCCCGCCTCGAGCTGTTCGGCGACGGTACGGTCCGCGAGAGCTTCAGAGAGGCCAAGGACCTTTGCGTCTACACAGCCGACCGCATCCAGTTTGGGCCGCTGCGGCCTGCGGCGTATTTCACCGATTGCCTCGCCGAGACGGACAGCGCGACCCGCGACGCCTGTGTCGAGAACGCGCCCGCCAGTGTCACCACTGTCTGTCAGGAGAGTGAAGAGAGCTGCGACGGGTTCTGACCGTGAGGCCAGCGCCGCGCCCCGTCTTTCGAATACGCTCGTCGCGGCACGAGCTCACACCCCTAGTCCGACATGTTCGCCGGCGGCTTGTCCTCTTCCTTGTCCGCCGCCTTCTCATCGTCCACTGCAGGTGTCGGCACCGGCGGCGTGGCCGGAGCCGTCTTCACCGGCGTGATCGGCACGGGCGTCGGGTCGGCCTTGTTCTCCGGCGGGGTCGACGAAGCAAGCGTGAAGTCGGGCTCGCCGAGCAACACCTGCTTGGCCTTGAAGCGGTACGCGTTGAAGATATCGACGCTCCCGTAGATCGTCGTGCACATCTGCGTGCGCGGCTGACCGACCAGCGGCTCCTTGGTCTGCGGGTCGATCAGGCGGCCCGCCAACCAGTCGTCGACTTGTTTGCAGTACGCCGCGTCACCGCCGTCGCACAGCGCCTCACTGAGGTTGGCACAGGGCTCCCCGCAGGCTGGCAGGACAACCGCGAGCGCGGCGAACAAAGCACGAAGTGGACCCATCTCGAGCAGACGCTAGACCAACGGCGCCGCCGAGGTCAACGGCCAAGCGCTGTACGCCGGGCGCATCAATAGCGCGGGACCTCGGGGTCGACCTCGCGGGACCAGGCCTCGATGCCACCACGCAGGTTGGCCACCCGGGTGAAGCCCTGGTCGAGGAAGTACTCGGCGGCCTGCTGGCTGCGACCACCATGGTGACAGTGGAACACCAGCTGCGTATCGCGTGGCAGGCCCAGGATCTGGTCGCGGACCGCCGGATCGAGCAGCGTCGAACCCGCGATCCTGGCGATCTCGCGCTCCTGCGGCGAGCGCACGTCGTACAGATGCACCGGCCCCGCCGCGAGCAGCGAGTGCAGCTCCCCGGGCCCGATCTGCTGGACCTGCGGCGGCGCGTTGGGGTTGTCGATCTTGAAGCCCGCCTGCCCACCCTGCTCGACGTAGTCGAAGGACAGCCCTTCCGCCCGCGCCGCGCTCAGGCGGTCGAGCACGAAGCGCAGCCCCTCCACCTCGACCCGCACGTCCCCCGGGCGCAGCTCGTCGACCCCGAGGTCGTGCTCGAAGCGCGGGCTGATGCTGAGGCGGATGACGTCATCGGGGCCCGCGTCCGCCGTCGCCTCGCGAAACACCGCCGCTGCCCGCGGCGTGACCGTGATCCGCGGCGGCACGATCTCCTTGCGCGCGACCCCCAGCAGCCCCTCGAGCTCGCCCGAGCTGTGCATCTCGCGGACGATATCCGCCCCGCCGACAAACTCCCCACGCACATACAGCTGCGGGATCGTCGGCCACGCCGACAGCTCCTTGATGCCGTCGCGCACCTCGGGATCGGCCAGCACGTCGACGGTCTGGTAGCTCGGCACCAGCTCGTCCAACACCTGCACCACCGACGCCGAGAACCCGCACTGCGGTCGCGCGCGGTTCCCTTTCATGAACAGCACCACCTCGTCGGCGGCGATCATCGACTGCAAACGACTGCGCATCGCCTCGGTCAGCGGCATGCGGGCAGTGTACGCGAGCGCCCCTGACCAGCCACGACCGCCGCCGCGAGCGAACATGTGCGAGACCTCGCGCCACCGCCCGCGGGCACGCTGCTACGCTGCCAGCGTGACACTGCGCCCTGTGCTCTCGGCATTGCTCGCCCTCTGTCTCGGCGGGTGCACGAGCGACGATCTGTCCGCCGCCGAGACCACGAGCAGCAGCACTACCACCAGCAGCGAGACCACCGCCGTACCGACCACCGGCCCCGATCTCACCACCTCCAGCACCGGCGACCCGAGCACCGGCGACCCCACCTCGAGCAGCAGCACCGGCGACCCGCCCCCCGACACGACGTGCAGCGACGTCCTGGATTGCCTCCCCAATTGCCTGATGGACAGCGATCCCGCCGGCTGCCTCGCCATGTGCGCTGACGGTCTGCCCGCCGATGAGGCGATGAACGCGATCGGCCTGGCCCTGTGCATCGGCCAGGGCTGCTTCGAGTCGGGCGCATGCAGCCTCGACACGCTCCAGGACCCGCTGTGCCTCGCGTGCATCGGCTTCGGCCTCGTCAATCAGACCGCGCCCGGCTGCGAGGATCAGGCCGAGGCTTGCAAGGGCCCCTAGACTTCGGCCGCGCTGAAGTCACGCCTCCCTCCCCGACTTGCGCCTGGCTTTCGCATAGACTCCCGGCCGTGGCGACCTCCGAGGCGATCACCAACGGGATCCGCGTCAGCGTGGTCTCCCAATACCTCCCCGACCACGCGGCCTCCGAGCCACGCGAGCGGCAGTGGTTTTTCACCTACACCGTCCGCATCGCCAACGAAGGCCTCGACACGGTCCAGCTGATCAGTCGCCACTGGATCATCACCGACGCCAACGGCCACGACGAAGAGGTCCGTGGACCCGGCGTGGTCGGTGCCCAGCCGGTGCTCCCGCCCGGCGAATCGTTCGAGTACACCTCGGGCTGCCCGCTGCGTACATCCTTCGGCACCATGCGTGGCACCTATCAAATGGTCAGCGACGACGGCCAGGAGTTCGACGCCGAGATCGCCCCGTTCGCGCTCAACGTGCCCTACGCGGTCAACTGACGCCCCCTGGGCTTCCCCGGCCCCCCACGTCTGGTCTATGGTCAGGCATGGCCTGCTCGCGCCCTCGCCTCATCTTTGCCGCCGTCCTCTCCGCCGCTTGCAGCGAGGGCGACAACGATGACGCCACTGGCCTGCTCTCCGCCGGCGCGAGCACCAGCACCAGCGCCAGCACCACCGAGTCGCCGACCACCGCGATCCCGACCACCGGCACCTCAAGCAGCACGGGCACCAGCGGCTCCACCAGCGAGCCAGGCACCACGACCACGACAACCGCGGACACCAGCACGGGCAGCGACGAGACCGGCCCGATCTGCGACCCGGGCATGCCCAACTGCATATGCGACAACGGCACCTGCATCGACGGCTACGTCTGCCAAAACGACGTCTGCGGCGTCGGCATCGAGTGCCCCGATGACGTCGAGCCCCCCGTCGACGCCGAGGACAGCGCCAAGGACCTCGGCGATATCACCGACAACGACGACGACTTCTTCGAGGTGACCGGTATCCTGTCGGGCAACAGCGACACCGACTGGTACGCCTGGCACGGCGCCGACACGCTCGGCTACGTCGCCGAACCGACCTTTACCCTCGTCAGCGGCGCCCAGCGGCACTGCATGTTCTTCGAATGCGACGACGGCGGCGCGGCCCAGACCAAGGTCACCTGCCCCGTCGGCACCGACTTCGCCATCTCGCCCCTGCTGCGCCCCGGCTGCTGCAGCGCCGACTCCTTCGTCATCAAGGACCTCAACTGCCCGGGCAACGACGAGAGCGCAAAGATGTGGCTGCGTGTCGACAAGGCGGCCGCGGACACCTGCTCCACCTACACCTTCAAGCTCCACTTTTAGGCCGCGCCGAACACCTCGTCAAAGCCCAGCACGTCCGCCACGGGCCCGCGTGTGGCCGTCCACCGCAGGCCCGCGAGCATCAGCTCAGGGTGCAGCACCCCCTCGCCGCCGAGCACCGGATTCGGCGAAAACAACAGCACCCGACCCTCACCGTACGCGCTCGCCACGATCGCCGGTGTGCCCGGCATCTCACCCGGCCCCGTGCCCTTGTCCGCGACGTAGATCTCGCCGACGTAGTTCGCCAGGCCGCGATACGGGGCCAGCCCCTCGGTGGGCGCCGGCGTGAAGATCGGCCCGTTGGCGAAGAACAGCTTGAAGCGCGGGCGACCCACAGCCTCCACCTCGAGACCTGCGATGCCCCGCTGCCACGCGTCGCCGGTCAGGTTGCGCCCCGCGACGATCCGCAGCTTGTGGAACTCGTCCTCGCCCTGCAGCGCGAGATAGGCCCCCGCGCACACGCCCACGTAGCCGCCGCCCCCGCGCACGAAGTCCTTCACCTGCTGCTTGCCGACATCCCCGAGCGCCCGCCCCTGCGCCGTGCCGCTGCCTCCCATGAACACCACGACGTCCTGCTGCGCCAGCGCCCCGCCCTGGATGTCCCTCGGTGTCAGCACCGTGCAGCTAAACCCCGCGCTGCGCTCGAGCAGGGCCTTCTCCGCCGCGAACGCCACCGGGTGCACGCCCGCGGCCTTGTAGAGCCCGACCCGCACCGACGCCGCCGTTCCCACCGCGCGAGCCGAGCCCGGCAAACCGAGCCCCAACACCCCGAGAGTCAGACCACCGAGCAGTGCGCGCCGCTGCATCGCCGCACTGTGCCACGCGATCTCTCGGCCGCCAACTCCCACCCGGTCAGCGAGCGTACCTGGCCTTCATCCCCTCATCGATCTCCTGCAACATCCCCAGCATTTGATCGACACGCATCTCCAGGCTCTTCACATCCTGGAGGTTGCCCGTGGCCGCCCGCACCAGCGGCACCAGAGTACGCTCGATGATCGCCACCTGCTGCGCCAGCAGCTCCGTGATGCCCGGCGGCGCTTCGTTCTTCACCTCCACCGAGAGTGTCGCCTGGTTCAGGCTCTCGAGCGCGTTGGCGATGCGGGCGATCTGCGGGCGGGCCCACTCGAGGTTGCCCGCCCCGACCACGGGCGGCGCCACAACCCCCTTCTCCGCCGGCTTCTCCACCGGCTTCGCCGCCTGCTGCTGCGCGAAGGCCATCAGCTCGACCATGCGCGCCTGCTGCTGCAGCATCATCTGCTCGGCCGCCTCCGAGTGCTGGCTGCCACGACTCGCCGAGCTCTCTGCCGCTTCCTTGACCGCCGCGGTGATGCTCTCGACCCGTTGGGCGAGGATCGACAGCTGGCCCCCGATGCGCACCGCCGGATCGTCCTCGGCGCCGCCCAGGCTGCGCACGCGCACGAACTCGCGCTTGATGGTGGTCCAGCGCTCGAGCTGCTGTGGCGACAGACGCCCGCGCATCTCAGCCAGCTTGAGCAGGTTCTGCTCCGCCGCGATCGTGAGCGTCTGCGCCTCGCCCTGGTAGTGGTCGTCGACCAGTCGATCGACCTCCTCCGTCGTCATCGCCGCCACGATCTTCTCCGCCATCTTGTTCATGTTGCGATAGCTGCCCTGCAGCTTGAACGGCGGCTCGGTCCGGTACTGGTCGTCCATCGCGGCCGAGGCGATGTACTGCATGTTCACCTTGAGCAGCGTCTCCTGCACGCGGAACAGGTGGCGCAGCACCGCCAGCACCTCCTGGACCTCCGCCCCGGAGTACCCGTAGGAGAACTCGGTCGCCTGCACCTCTTCGCCACGGGCCATCCGGGCGAAGCGATACACGTCGGCCTGCTCGCGGGTCGCCAGCGGCGCCAGCGTGCGGTTCGACGTCAACGTGTTCTCGACGTAGCTGAGCGCAAAGGCCTCGGCCTGCCCCCCGAGGATGTCGCCGAGGTTGTAGGTATCGGCCCGGTTGGCCAGCATGTCCGGGATCTTGAACGCCGCGCCCGACTCCGTGTACGGGTTGCCGGCCATCACCACGCAGAATTTCTTGCCACGAAGGTCGTAGGTCCGCGACTTCCCGCGCCACACGCCCTCGATGCGGCGCTGGCCATCGCAAAGCGAGATGAATTTCTGCAAGAACTCGGGATTCGTGTGCTGGATATCGTCGAGGTAGAGCATCACGTTGTTGCCCATCTCGAGCGCCAAGTTGACCTTCTCGACCTCCTGCCGCGCCGTCGCATTGGGCGCATCCGCGGGATCGATCGACACGACCTCATGGCCGAGCGCGGGCCCGTTGACCTTCATGAACACGAGCCCGAGGCGGTTCGCCACGTACTCCATCAGCGTCGTCTTGCCGTAGCCGGGCGGCGAGATCAGCAGCAGCATGCCCATCCGGTCAGTGCGCTTCTGATCGCCCGCCGCCCCCAGCTGCTTGGCCATGTTGGCGCCTACCAACGGCAAGTACACGTCACTGACCAGCTTGTTGCGCACAAACGAGGTCAGGACGCGCGGGAGAAATTCATCGACCCGAAGGCGCAGCTTCTCGCGGTCGATCAACTGCTGACGAAGGCGCCGGAACTCGCGGAAACCCGGCACCCGCACGCGGATGAACTCCCCCACCCGCTCGAGAAACTCGTCGAGCCGCAGCGCCAGTACACGGTCGTGGATCCGCGGGTGCTGCCCGAGCAGACCGGTCACATCTAGCGCCTCCGGCGTGCTCTGCACCTCGCGGTCGAGCTTGCGATCCGTGAGCATCACCACCGCCGCCTCGCGCAGCGCCGGCGCCAACTTCGCCGCGTCCGGCGTCGCCGCCAGGAAAGCGTCCAGCCACGCCTGCAGCAGCTCGAGGCGCTCGCGCAGGCGCCCGTCGAGCGCGCGTAGATCGTCCTCGAAGGCCCGCCTCTGCCCGCCAGCATCGAGCGCCGCCAGCAAGCCTTGTTGCAACGACACCGCCGCCGCGCTGGTCACGAAGCGCGGCTTCTCGGCTGCCAGCTCCTCGACCAGATAGGCCCCCGCGCGCTGCACGTCACCTGGCGGAAAGACCAGGTCAACGCCCTTGAGAAACTCACCGATCGCCCCCCCGAGCTCATCGCCGAGCTGCGCTGCCAGCGGGGTGAAGCGGAAGGCGGCGCGCAAGCGGGCGACGCTCTGAGCTCGGCGATGCCAACTCGGCCGCAGATCATGGACACGCCCGCCCTCCCCGGTCGACGGCGCGTAGAACGCCCAGAACAGGCAGGCCAGCGCGCGCGGGCCCGGTGACACACGCAGCAGCCCCGCTGTGGCCCGCAGGGCCAGAAGCTTCTCCAGGATCGCCGCCGCGTCGGCATCGTGCAAGCCGCGCTCGTAGCCCTCGTCGTAGCGCTCCGCTGAAAAGCGACGCACCACATCGATGAGCCCGCCCTGCTCCCGCTCCGCCGCGTACAGCCGCTGGAGATCGAGCCCCTGCTCGCCGCTCTCGGCCGCGCTGAGCACGGCCGCCGCGAGGTACTCGCCGCGGTACACCTGCTCCGTCTCCGAGACGATCTGCTGCTGCCAGTACTCGCGGGTCTTGTTAAATTCCGGGTCGTCGATCGGCTCGAAGAAGTCGGTGCCACCCAGGTGCAACGCCATCTGGTCGCCCCGCGCCAGTAGCGTCACGTCGAGCACCTGAGTATTGACGTTGAAGCGAAAGCTGCCGAACTTGACGACCGCGTTGCCACCATCAAACAGCTCAAGCCGGTCCCGCAGGGCTCGCAGCGCGTCCTGACGCGCGCTGATCACCTTGCTCGAGATCTCGTCCGCCTTCACTGATGCGCCGAGCCCGGCCATCCGCTCGGCCAGCTCCTTGGCCTTCAGCACCATGGCATCGGCCGCGAAATAGGCGTTCAGCTCGTCCGCGGTCTTGAACGTCTGCGCCCGACGCCCGACGCCCTCGAGGATACGCTCGGCCGCCCCGACCAAGCTCTGCACCCGCGCCTGCCGCTCGTCGAGCAGCGTCTGCTTACGGGCCGCCAGCGCGTCGTGCACCTCCTCGCGCTTGGCCGCCAGATCCCCGAGAAACTCATCGAACTCGCTAAAGCGCCCCGACAGCTCCTCGAGCTGGACGAGCAGCTTCGCCAGCTGGTCGTCACACTTCTCCGGCGTATCGCACTGCGTCAACGCCGAGCTGACGGTCTGCGCGAACAACTTGAACTGCGCGCCGAACTCGGCCTTGCCCTCGCGCGTGAGCAGGTGCTTGCGCACGCTCTGGTAGGTCGCTCGCACCCGTCCGTGGTGGGCGAACACCGTCGAGATGTCCTCGAGGATCTTCGTCCGCGCCACAGCGTCGCCAACCTGCAGCCCGCTCACCACCTCAGCGAGCACGTTGAGCCCGTCGCCCAGCGCCGTGATCTTGTCCTCGAGCGGCTTGAGCTGCGCCGCATTGTCGACCTTCTCGAGCTGCGCGAGCACCTCATCAAGGCTCAGCGTCACTGGCTTCAGCGCGTCGCCCTTGACCAGGAACGCGACGCAGGCCTTGCTGATCCGGTCGAACTCCTCTACGAGCTGCTTCTCGAGCACGTCGAGGGCCGCGAGGTCGATCGACCTCACCTCACGCAGCGTGATGACCACGCCCCGCTGGTGTCTCAGGGCCGTAAGCCCCTGCATGAACTGCTCGACCTGTTTCCAGTCGACCGGACGCAGCGTCTTAACCAGCGCCGCCTGCTTCGTCTGCGCCTCCGCCAGCGCCTCGCGGGCGCGCTTACGAATCGCCACCACCTTCTCGAACTCGTCGATGATGAGCTCGCCGGTCTGGCGGATCGTCTTGAGCGCCCCGGCCAGATCGCCCACCTCGGCGTGACCGATCCAATAGTAGTTATCCGCGACCCGCGCCGCCTGAGCGATCAGGTCCTCGTAGGTCTCGCGGCGCGGATCTTGGTTCTCGACCAGGCGCACGACGCTGAGCGCCTCCGAGATCCCACGAACCAACTCCGCGTTGCCGACCTTGGCCAGGTACGAACCATCCGTCGGAGCCGCGGCCGCGTGCTCGGCCGACATGAAGGGCGTCTTCCACACCTGCATCGGATGCAAGCGCGTCGGCTCCTCGCCTTGCTGGCGGAATACGACGAGCCGTCCATCGGCGAACAGGCTGTAGCCGTTGGCCTGGATCGGATTCTGCATCTCCTTGCGGATCAGGTTGTACGGGAACAGCGTGTAACGGCCCTGATCCCGGCGATAGAACACGTAAAGCACATCTTCGCCGTTGGGCGAGTCGATCCGCCGCTCAAACTCGAAGGCCGCGAAGTCGGTGCCGAACTGCTTGGTATCGCCGGTGCGCAGGT
>JBGAUO010000003.1:0-112421 GCA_044228605.1 Nannocystis sp.
GGTGACAGCCTCGAGGGCGACGGGCCACGGCTTGGAGCTGCCGAGCTCGAGCATGGAGCGGAGCTTGTCGCCGGCGGCGGTCTTGCCGTAGATGGAGCACTCGTAGAGCGGTCCGGTGTGGCCGGAGGCGGCGCACAGGGCCTTGTGGAACTGGAACTGGAGGATCCGGGCCAGGAAGTAGCGGGTGTAGGGGACGTTGGCGGGGACGTGGTACTTGGCGCCGGCGTCGAAGTAGTCGGGGTCGGGGCGGTCACCGGCAGGGGCGATGCCCTGATACTTGGCGCGCAGGGCCCACCAGGCGGCGTTGTAGTCCTCGGGCTTGGTCTTGCCGCTGAACACGTCCCAGCGCCACTGATCGATCAGCTTGCCGAAGGGCAGGAAGGCGATCTTGTCGAGCGCGTCCTGCATCTGGAGGTTGATGAGGCCCTTCTCGTCCTCAGGGACCTCCTTGATGAGGTCGATCTGCTTGAGGTACGCGGGGGTGACGGAGAGGGCGAGGGCGTCGCCGATCGCCTCGTGGAAGCCGTCGTGCGCGCCGTTCTGGAACAGCACCGGGAGCTTGTAATAGTAGTGGTAGTAGTAGTTGTGGCCGAGCTCGTGGTGGATCGTGATCAGATCTTCCTGGTTGATCTTGATGCACATCTTGATACGCAGGTCGTTGTTGAGATCGACGTCCCAGGCGCTCGCGTGGCACACGACCTCGCGGTCCTTGGGCTGCACGAACATCGAGCGCTCCCAGAAGGTGGCGGGCAGCGGGTCGAGGCCTAACGAGGTGAAGAACGACTCGCCGAGCTTGACCATCTTGATCTCGTCGTACTTGGCGTCCTTGAGGGCCTTGGTGACGTCGATGCTGGCAGCGCCGGGGTAGGGCTCGATCAGCGGGTAGATGTTGCCCCACTCCTGGGCCCACATATTGCCGAGCAGGTGGGCCGGGATGAGGCCGGCCTCCGGGACCTTCTCCTTGCCGTACTTCTCGACCAGCTTGGCGCGCACGTGACAGTGGAGCTGGTCGTAGAGCGGCTTGACCTGCGTCCACAGGCGATCGGTCTCGGTCTCGAACTCGGCGGGGCTCATGTCGTAGCCGGAGCGCCACAGCTCGCCGAGGTCCTTGTAGCCGATCTCGTGGGCGCCCTCGTTGGCGAGCTCGACGAAGCGGCTATAGAGCGGGCGGAGTTCGACGGCGGTGTGGTGCCAGCCCTGCCATGCGCGCAGCAGCTCGTCGTAGTTGCGGCTCTCGGCCATGATGTCGGAGAGCTGCCCGATGTCCTTGCAGGACTTGGGGTTCTTCAGGTCCTTGCAGGCCTTGGCCTTGCCGTAGATGCCCTCCATCTTGGCGCCGAGCTCGGCCAACTCCTTGCGCTTGGCGGCGTCGCTGGGGGCTGGCGGCGGGCTGGCGGTGGTCTTGATGAGGTGCAGCTTGCGGGCGGTGTCGGGGTCGAGGCCGTCGGTCTTGATGCCGGTGGCGGCCTTGATCGTGGTGCCCATGAATTCCATCAGCGCCTCGTTCGCGGCGGCGGCGGCCTGCTCGTTGGCGTCGGTGATGTTGGTGTTCTTCTCCCACTCGGCTTTGCCCGAGGCGACAAGCAGGGTGCGCAGGCGATGGTCGACATCGTCGACGAAGTCCTTGGCGACGGTGTCGGGGGCGCCGGTTGGTTTGGCGTCGGGCGCTTTTGTGTCGGCCTTGGCCTCGACCTTGGTGTCTGACTTCTTGGTGGCCGCGGCCTTCTTGGCGTCACCGGCGGGCGGCTGGCAGCCGACGAGGAGCAGCAGGGCGGTCAGTGAGGCGAGGGTCTGCGGGCGGATCATGCTGGCGAAGCTACGCCGAAGGCGCGGCGCTTGTCAGCCGCTTTTCTGCCAGTGGCGAAGGCTTGCGGGCGGGGCCGGGGGACACGGCGGTGGGGATCATTGTTTCGCTGACGAGGCGGATCGCGGGGTCGACGGCGACGCTCACCGGGCAGTGATCGGAGCCGAGGATTCGCGGGTGGATCGCGGCTTCGCGGACGAAGGCCGCTGCGGCCGGGCAGGCCAGCACGTAGTCAATTCGCCAGCCGACGTTGCGCTCGCGGGCGCCGGCACGTTGCGACCACCACGAGTATTGCCCGGGCTCCGGGTGAAACTTGCGGAAGGTGTCGACCCAGCCGCTGGCCAGCCAGCGCGACAGCTCGGCGCGCTCCTCGAGGAGGAAGCCGCTGGTCTTCGTGTTCTCTCTCGGGCGGGCGAGGTCGATCTCGGCGTGCGCCGTGTTGAAGTCGCCGAGCACGAGCACTCGCTTGCCTGCGCCTCGCAGGGTGTCGAGGCGGGCGTGCAGGTGGCGATAGAACTCGAGCTTGTAGGGCACACGCGAGTTGTCGCGTTCCTGGCCGTTACCGTTGGGGAAGTAGATGTTGGCGACGACCAGCGCGCCGAAGTGGGCGAGTTGCACGCGGCCCTCGATGTCGAAGTGCGGCAGCCCGAGCGAGGTCTCGACGAGGTCGGGGGCCTGGCGCGAGAACAGGCCGACGCCGCTGTAGCCGGGGCGTTCGGCGGCGACGAAGTGGGTGCTCCAGTTGCGCGGACGGGCGACGCTCGGCTCGAGCTGCTCGGGCTTCGCGCGGACCTCCTGGACGCCGAGAATGCTGGCCTTCGAGCTGCGCAGCCACGGCAGGAAGTGGCCCTTGCTGGCGCAGGCACGCAGGCCGTTGACGTTCCAGGAGGCGATGCGGAGGAGCTCGGACGGCATGGTTGGAGTCGCGGCGAAGGTGCGGCGGCCGGGGATTTGTTGTCAAACGGGTTCGCAAATTTTGTGGACATCCGTCCGCCGCACGAATGTCCGGCTCGGCGGATCGTGGAAAGCACGTTGCGTGGGCGTGGCTTTCGTTCGAGTTAATGGGGCCGTGCAGGCGTGCTGCGATTAGATCGAATGCACAGAATGCGATCTTCCTTACAGATGTAAGCCCTGCCACCACGCCCGTTGTGGCCGTGCCGGCAACCGTGACACGGGCGGAAAAAATCCCAACCTCGTCACGGTCTGGTAGCATGAACTGCCTGTTGTGTTTGGGCAGTTGGAGCTGGACCGCTGTGACCCCCCCCGTCAGTCTTCGTCCGTACACACATCTGATCAACCTGGTCGCTCAGCGGAGCAGCCTGCTGTTGGAGGGCACCGTGGCGGGCTCGCAGGAGTACATGCGCTGGGTGCACTCGCTCGAGCAAGACTTCGGCGTGAGCATCGAGGTGAAGACGATCATGGGGCCCGATAACCGGCCCTCGGCGATCGGGGGCACCCTGCGTAGCGGCACCATGCCGGCCGACTGTCAGCTGGCGTTCACGGTCGACGGTGACGAGACGCGCTGCGCCGTACGTTACTGCTGAGGCGCGCGCGCGGAGGCGCGCCGGGTGAACTTGGTCCTTGAGTTGATCGTGGCCATGGTGTTGATCTAGGCTCGGTCCGGATCCGCCACGGGAGCGGGCGTTGACCCGTACAATGTCCCGCAAGTCGTCCACGCCGCTCGCGCTTCACGAGGTGATTCGCATCATCGGGGCTGAGCACGCGTACCTGTTTCTCGGGTCTGAGCAGAGCGAGCAGCTGGTGCTCGACTCGGCCCGCGACGCCGATGGGCACGAGCTGCTCGGGTCGTCCGGGAGCAGCCTGGCGGTGGTCGAGCGGGCGCGGATGAGCCGGGAGATGCTGGCGGTCAGCGGCGCGCACGACGGGTCGGTGACCATCGACGGCGCCCCGTTGCCGCCGCGACACGTGCTGGCGGCTCCGCTGTTGCTCGGGCACCGGCTGTTCGGAGTGATCTATCTCGATCGGGGGCTCGATCGCCCGGCCTTCAGCGCGGGTGATGTCGAGATCCTGACGGCGATCGCGGACCACCTGGCGCTGGCGCTCGAGACGGCGCACACCGAACGCCTGGCCCGATCGCAGGAGGCGGCCCTGCACGCGAATCGGGCCAAGAGTGCGTTCATCGCCCACATGAGCCATGAGCTGCGGACGCCGTTGACGGCGATCCTCGGCTATAGCGAGCTGCTCGAGGAGGAGTTCCAGGACCGTGGAGACGCGGGCTACATCCCTGACGTCCAGCGGGTGCAGTCCGCCGCGAAGCACTTGCTGGCGCTGATCAACAACATGCTGGACCTGTCGAAGATCGAGGCCGGCAAGATGGAGCTCTACCTCGAGGAATTCGCGCTGGCGGAGGTGGTCGAGGAGGCTGTGAGCACGGTCCTGCCCTTGCTCGAGCGGGGGGCGACCCGCTTCATTCGCAACTACCCTGCCGAGCTGGGCCGGGTCCGGCTCGACCGGATGAAGGTCCGCCAGGTGCTCCTGAACCTGCTCGGCAACGCGGCCAAGTTCACGGCCGGGGGCCAGATCGAGCTGGCGGTGTGGCGGGAGGCCGTGGGGGTCGGCGAGGAGCACGTGGTGCTGCGCGTCTCGGACACCGGCATCGGCATGTCGCCGGAGCAGATCAAGCGCATCTTCGAGGAGTTCGCCCAGGGCAGCGCCGCGACCACCCGACAGTACGGCGGGACCGGGCTCGGACTGGCCATCTCGCGGTCCTTCTGTCAGCGCATGCGCGGAGACATCGAGGTCGCCAGCAGCCTGGGCGAGGGTTCGACCTTCACGGTTCGGCTGCCCGCGGCCCTCGACGAGGCCGAGGCCCGGGGTAGCGAGGCTGAGTTTCTGGGCGATGACCCGCGTGCCGCCGAGGCGCCGCTGGACCTCGAGGAGGCGCCAGAGGACGCGTCGAGTTCGATGCGTTCCGGTGTCTTTCCCTGGCCCGTCTGATCGTGCGAGCGCTGACGCGCGCAGCATCGGAGCTCGTCTCGCTCGCTGTCCTCGTCGCCGAAGATCTGCCCGAGAGCAAGTGCTCCGTGGCATGCTCGGTCGACGCGTAGGCCACTCTGCGAACTCGAGTGCGACCGCAAGGAGAAGCGATGGCGACCAGCAAATCCACCACGAAGAAGACCGCAGCGAAGGCGAAGACGGCGGTGAAGAAGACCGCCGCGAAGGCGAAGACGGCGGTGAAGAAGACTGCCGCGAAGGCCAAGAGCGCCGCGAAGAAGACGACGGCGAAGGCGAAGACGGCGGTGAAGAAGACCGCCGCGAAGGCCAAGAGCGCCGCGAAGAAGACGACGGCGAAGGCGAAGACTGCGGCGAAGACCGCGGCGAAGAAGGTGAGCACGGCGAAGAAGGCCGTGGGCAAGCGACTGGAGAAGGCGGCGAAGGCCGTGGGCCGCGTGGCCAAGAAGATCGGTCGCGCTGCGAAGGCGGCGGTCAATCAGATCGCCACCTCCGTCGAACACGCGACGGCGCCCGACGCCCCGGAGAGCGGAGCGAGCTCCGGCACCGAGACGAGTGAGACGATCTCCAGCGAGTCCGGCGGTGACAGTGCCTCCGACTCGGAGGACGATCCAGCGAGGCGCGAACATCTGCGAGCCACCTTCGCCTCGGCTGAAGCCGAGGAGGAGGAACAACGGCGACTCGAGCTCGCCGACAGCCGGCGCTTGAGCGCGGTGCTCGACGCCGGAGATGACGATCTGGCGCTCCCGCGGGAGCCAGATGGTCTGCTCGAGCCGCGTGAGAGCAGCGCCGACGACGACTGACAGCACGGCGGCTGTGACATCCAAATCCGGGCGGTCGTCCCATCTGCCAGTGGGCGGGGGGCGGGGCCGCCCGGAGGCAATTCTCGTCGGAGACTTCCCGGCGGCGGTGCCGTCGTGTTACATTAAGTACTCATTTTTGTAACACGAGGTAATTCACCATGATTTTCGATGAATTCGCGCCAACCACGGCGCAGCGGCTGGATGCTCTGAAAGCGGTTCGAGGCTGGGTTCTGATGCTGATCTCAGCAGGCGGCGCGACGGGCGCGCTTGTTTTTGCCGTTGTTGGTGTGTGAATGTGCGTGGTGTGTGACGCTTTCGCGACGAGCGCGTGACGAGGTGCGCGATATTCGCGCGACCGACCTTTGTTGTATGTCGGTGATCCATGGACGGTCCGGGAGACGCTATCAGGTCGAACCATCGGTCGGCGTTCACGGCCGGCTGCTGCGAGGCCCGCGTCTTTTCGTCCAGGGTTTGGGGTGCGGGCCCCGCTGCAGCCGGTCGTTCCTCTTTGGGCTTCAGGGGGGCATCGTCGGCGTGATGCTGCCGGGCACGACGAGCATCGACGCGGAGGCGCTGGCGTCTTCGGGGTGGCGGAAGGCGTCGAACAGGGCGATGGCGATGGCGAGGACCACCGGGCCGAGGACGATGCCGAGCAGCCCGAACACCTGAAGGCCGCCGAGGACGGCGAAGAAGATAAAGAGCTCGTGCAACTTGGCGCGCTCGCCGACCAGCTTGGGGCGCAGGAAGTTGTCGATCGTGCCGATGACGAGGGTGCCCCACAGGGTCAGCAAGATCGCGGAGATCCACGAGCCTGAGGCGGCGAGGTAGATCGCGGCCGGGACCCAGACCACAAAGGCGCCGGTCACCGGGATCAGCGACAGGAACATCATGGCGACGCTCCACAGCACTGCGGAGGGTAGGCCGAGGGCCCAGAAGGCCAGCCCGCCGAGGGTGCCCTGGACCATGGCGATGACGAGCACACCGTAGACGGAGGCGCCGACGACCTCGCGCGTGCGCAGGAAGATCGCGTAGGTCTCGCGGTGGCGCAGGGGGATCGCGGTCGAGAGGGCGGCGCGGACCTGCTTGCCGTCGCGGAACAGGTAGAACATCACGAACACGACAAACAGGGCCTCGACGAAGGTGCCGACCACGCTGCCGACGATCGCCACGGTGCGGGCGGCGGTGCTAAAGCTGCCGAGCTGCGTGATGATCTCGGCGCGGGCCTTCTCGAGGTCGATGTGTTGGCCGAGCCACTGGATCGCCTTGCCGGTGTAGGGCGAGTTGGCGCTGAGCAGGTTGCTGACGCCGCCCTCGAGGTTGGATACGGCGGGGACGATCTCGTGGAGGATCGCCCAGCTGACGAGGCCGGCGGGGATACCGATCGCCAGGACGACGAGGAGGCAGCTGAGGGCCGCGCTGAGGTTGGGGCGTTTGGTGCGGGCGACGAGCCGGCGGTGGACCGGCTCGAAGGTCATCGTCAGGACGGCGGCCCACAGCAACACGCCGATGAACGGCTCGAGCATCAGCCAGCAGAGGTAGAGCGCGCCCGCGAGGGTGCCCAGGAGGATGACCCAGCGGGCTTGGTCGCGTTGGTCGCGGTTGTCCATGGGGAAGGTGCTAGGTGTCGACCTCGAAGAGGGCGTCGCCGGCGGCCACATCTTCCTCGTCCTTGACGAGGATCGCCTTGATGCGCGCGTGTGCCGGGAGGCCTGCGCCGCCTTGCTCGCCGCCGTTGTAGTGGAGGCGGCTGAAGGTCTTCATGACCTCGATGAGGCCGACGGCCTGGCCGGTGCTGACGCGGGTGCCGACCTCGATGAGGGCCGGCTTGCCGGGGCCGGGGCGGGTGTACCAGCGGCCGGCGGTGGGGGCTCGGAACACGAGCTTACCGGTCTGGGCCGCGGTCGTGGTCGAGCCGGCGATGCCGGCGACCGCGGTGGCGGCTTCGGGGTCGAGGGCGACGAGGAGGTCGCCGTAGCCGACGGGGCGGCGGGCGAGGCGGGCGGTGGACTCGGGGGCGAGGACCACTCCCGTGGCCTCGGCTGGGGCGAGCAGCTGGTGGAGGATGCCGAGGATCTCGAGCTGGCCGATCGGCGTGTCGGTGGTGACGAGGCTGCCGGTGCGTGGGGCCTCGCGGTACATGCCAGCGGTGGGGGACTCGAGGCGGAGCTTGCCGTCAGGCAGACGGACGAGGCGAGCCTTGAGCGTGGGGGGGTGGAGTCGGCTGTCCATGTCAGCGCAGGCCTCCGGTGAGCACGGCGAGGTCGTGCATGGTCCAGATCCGCGGGTTCTTGATCCGGCGGTAGCCGGTGTTCTGGTAGCTCATCTCGACGAGGGCGGCGAGGTAGCCGCGGAGCTCGCCGAGCTCGACGATCTCGTCGGTGTCCATCTGGCGTGCGGAGACGTAGGGGTCCATGTCAGCCTCGATGCGCTTCTCGACGGCCTGCATGTCGGCCTCGATCTTGGCCCGTTCGCCGGGGTCCTTGCTGACGATGTTGAAGTCGTCGTCGAGCTTGGTGTTGTAGGTGGCGATGGCGAGGGTGCGGCCCTCCATCACGCTGAGGCGGGTGATGCAGGTGCTGAGCTGGACGACGGGGTCGTAGGGCAGGCCGGCCATGGCGTAGTAGCCGGCGCCGGAGGCCTTGCGCAGCAGGACGGTGAACATCGGCACCGTGTTGGTGCTGTTGGTGTAGATGAGGTTGGAGCCGTACGCGAGCAGGCCCTGGCGTTCGGCCTCGACGCCGATGTCGAAGCCGCTGATGTCTTGCAACCAGACGATCGGGATGCCGTCGCTGTCACAGGCGCGGCTAAATGCGGAGATCTTGGCGATGCCGGCGCGGTACAGCGTGGCGCCGGGGCGCATGGCGCCGGGGCGCTCGGGGTCGCCGACCAGGCCCTGGCGGTTGATGATGAAGCCGGCGTAGAGGCCACCGATGCGGCCGACGCCGCACACCATCTCCTCGCCGAGCTCGGGCATGAGCTCCCAGAACAGGCTCTGGTCGCACAGGCGGGCGAGCACTTGCATGGCGTCGTAGCCCTCGCGGTGGTCGCGAGGGAGCAGGCCGCGCAGCTCGTGGGTTGGGTGGCCTGGTTCGATGTCGCCGGCGTCGCCGCGGTAGAAGGGTGCGCCGCTGCTGGGCAGGCGGGCGACCTCGCGGCGGAGGCAGTCGATCAAGGTCTCGTCGTCGGGGACGCGGCGGTCGGCGCAGCCGCTGAGGTGGACATGGACCTCGGGGCCGCCGATGTCCAGGCTGGTCATCTTCTGCGACTTGGCGCCCTTGATCAGAGCAGCGCCGGCGATGACCATATAGGCCTGCTCGGTCATGTAGACGCGGTCGCTGATGATCGGCATGTAGCCGCCACCGGCGATGCAGTCGCCAAAGACGCCGGCGAGCTGCGGGACGCCGTTGGCGGAGAGCAGGGCGTTCTTCTTAAAGATGTGGCCGGCGCCGGTGGCCCCGGGGAAGGCCTTGCTCTGCTCGGGGAGGAACAGGCCCGAGCAGTCGACGAGGTAGATCGTGGGGAGGCGCAGGCGCAGGGCCATGGTCTGGGCGCGCTCGATCTTCTCCGGCGTGCGTGGCCACCATGAGCCGGAGGCGACGGTGTTGTCGTTGGCGATGACCATGCACCAACGGCCCTCGACGCGGGCGAAGGCGGTGACGACTCCGGCGGCCGGCGAGCGCAGGCCGTCGCCAAAGACGACGCCGTCGTTGACGAAGGTGCCGACCTCGTAGGCGCGGGTGCCGGGGTCCATGAGGCGGGCGAGGCGGTCGCGGGCGGTGAGCTTGCCCTTGGCCCGCACGCGCTCGGCGTACTTCTCACCCCAGCCGGCCTGAACGGCGGCGCGGCGCTGGCGGAGCGAGGCCTCGAGCTCGTCGAGGGCGGCGCGGTGTTCCTGAAAGGTGCGGTCGTCGGCGAGTTGCTCGCGCGGGCTGCCGATCGGTGTCAGCGGGACGTGTGCCATAGGGGGGTCTCAGGCGGGCGGCCAGCCGGGGATCGAGCGAGTGTCGTAGTGATTGTTGCGGAAGGCCGGGGAGCGGAGGATCGCCAGGTGCACGGGGACGGTGGTCGGGACGCCCTCGCAGACCAGATCTTGCAGGGCCACGATCATGCGGTCGATCGCTTGATCGCGGGTGTCGCCGCTGGCGATCAACTTGCACAGCAGGCTGTCGTAGTGCGGGGGGACCTCGTAGCCGCTCTGCACGTGGGTGTCGACGCGCAGGTGCTCGTGCGCGGCGGCGTGCCAGCGAGTGATGAGGCCGGGCGCGGGGCGGAAGTTTTGGGTTGTGTCCTCGGCGTTGATCCGACACTCGATCGCGTGGCCGCGGAGGACGATGTCCTCCTGGCGAAATGAGAGGCGATGGCCAGCGGCGACGCGGATCTGCTCGATCACGAGGTCGACGCCGGAGCGCTGCTCGCTGACGCAGTGCTCGACCTGCAGGCGGGTGTTCATCTCCATGAAGCGGAGGGTGCCGTGGGCGTCGAGCAGGAACTCCATGGTGCCCGCGCCGACGTAGCCGATGCTGGCGGCGGCCTTGACGGCGGCGGCGAGGGTGCGGGCGCGCTCGAGCTCGGGCAGCACCGGCGAGGGTGACTCCTCGATGAGCTTCTGGTGGTTGCGCTGGACGGTGCAGTCGCGCTCGCCGAGGTGGACCACGTTGCCGTAGCGGTCGGCCATGATCTGGATCTCGATGTGGCGGCCGCCCTCGACCAGGCGCTCGAGGTAAAGGCGACCGTCGGCGAACGCGGCGGTGGCCTCGGCCTGAGCGTCCGCGTAGGCGCCAGCGACCTCGTCGGAGCTCCGGGCGATCCGCATGCCTCGCCCGCCGCCGCCGCTCTCGGCCTTGAGGAGCACCGGGTAGCCGACGCGGTCGGCCACGGCCTGGGCGTCGCTGGCGTCGGCGAGGATGCCGTCGCTGCCGGGGATCAACTGTAGGCCGGCGGCTCGCATCGCGGCCTTGGCCGGGGTCTTCTTGCCCATGCGGTGCATCGCGTGCGCGGGCGGGCCGATGAACGTGACGCCGTGGGCCTCGCACAGGGCGGCGAACACCGGGTTCTCGGACAGGAAGCCCCAGCCGGGGTGCAGCGCGCTGCACTCGGTCTGGCGGGCGGCCTGAACGATGGCTCGCATGTCGAGGTAGCTCTGGGTCGAGCGGGCGCCCCCCAGGCACACGGTTTCGCGCCCATGAGTGTAGGCGGCGCCGCGATCGGCGGCGGAGACCGCGAGCACGGGGGTGATGCCGAGGGCGTCACACGCCCTGGAGATCCGCACAGCGACTTCGCCGCGGTTGCCGACCATCAGGCGACGAAATAGCGGCGGGGCGGCGTGGAGTGGGCCTCTCGCATTCATGGCGCGGGGGAGGCTATCACTGTTTGCTGGTCTCGTGCTCGATCCTGCCGCGAAGCGCGCGCAGTTGCGCTGAGGTGTCTGTCCGTTGCGTTGCCTCTCGAGGGAGGCGAGTTGTTGTGGTTGCAGCACCACAAAGATTGCCTCGTGTCCACGCACGGGTCCGGCGCCGCTACCGTATACTGGCCCGGTCGAGAGGTTCCCATGGCGGACGAAGGCCCGGAAAACAGCGAACAGGGCGAGAACAACAAGGGCCGCACAGTCTTCGGGATCGGCCTGCCGGCGTCGGTGCAGGCGGCCAGCAAGGCCTCGGCGACCCCACCCGTCACTCGTCCGCCTGCGCCAGCCGCTGGTCGGCCCGCGCCGGTGGCCACCAAGCGCGTCGAGGCCGATGACCCGCTGCTGCGCAAGCCCGCGACGGCGATGGATACCAGCCAGACGCTGCATGCGTTGCCCGGACAGTTGGTGGGCGCGACGACCGGTCACACGAGCTCCTCGCTGGCGCCGGAGCGCGATGACGCGGCGCTGCAGCGGCCACGGACCGGTGACTACTCGGCGACCACGCCGGACCTCGGGCTGCAGATGCGCGCGACTCGGGTGCAAGGGCAGGGCGGACTCGAGGGCCCGCCGGAGGCGCGGGCGCACATTCGTCTCATCGCCGGCAAGCCGATCCCAGGGACTCGCTATCGCCTGCTGCGCTGGCTCGGCGAGGGCGGGATGGGCGTGGTCTATGAGGCCGAGCACATCGACATCGAGCGGCGGGTGGCGCTGAAGATCTTGCGAGCCGAGCTCAGCGAGCGCAGCGACACGGCCCAGGTGTTCCGCGAGGAGGCCAGGGCGGCTGCCAAAGCGGGCTCGCGGAACAACGTCGAGATCTTCGACTTCGGTGAGCTGCCAGACGGGCGCCTGTTCTTCTGCATGGAGCTGCTCAACGGGGCCGATCTCGCGGCGCTCACCGAGGGAGAGATCGAGTCAGGCCGTGTGTTCGCGATCCTGCGGCAGATCTGCAAGGGCCTCGGCGCGGCGCACAAGTCCGGCGTGGTCCACCGCGACGTCAAGCCGGAGAACGTCATCCTTGTGCAGCACGAGGGTCGGCGCGACATGGTGAAGATCGTCGACTTCGGCGTGGCCGCGATCCTCAGCCGCGGCGAGGGCAACGGACAGATCGCAGGGACCCCGCAGTACATGCCTCCGGAGCAGATCTCCGGCGGTGCGTTCGACGGGCGCCTCGACATCTACGCGCTCGGCTGCGTGGCCTACGAGATGCTTGTCCAGCATCCGCCGTTCACCCAGGAGAACCTCGCTGACGTGTTGCTGGCGCACATCAACATCGTGCCGCCGCGACCCAGCGTGGCACGACCCGGGGCCGGGCCGAAGTCGCTCGAGGACGTGATCATGGCCTGCCTCGAGAAGGACCCGAACAAGCGGCCGAAGGATATGGCCGAGCTCGAGGCGCTTCTATGCGAGGCGCAGATCGCCGCCGGTGTGGTCAGCGAGTGGGACGACCTTCCGCTCCCCGATGTCGAGCCGGAGCGGCGGGCCAACCTGGTCGCTCGCATGCCGAGCCTGCACGTCGAGCAGGCGCCGCGTCGGCGCTGGTTGTTGCCAGCGGTGGCGGTCGGGGCCGCGGCGCTGACCGGCTTGGCGCTGATGTTCCTGATCTCGCCGAAGGTGCCGCCCGAGGTTGTGGCGCAGATCGAGACCCTGAGTCAGGAGGCTCGCGACGCGGCGGCGGGCGGCTTGTACGTTGATGCGCCTGAGCCGGAAGATCCGACCGCGCTGCGCAAACTCGACGCGCTCGAGGCGATCTCCGGTCCTGGCGAAGATCTGGCCGACAAGGCCGGGCAGACGCTGCGCAAGGAGTTCAGCGCTCAGCTGCTCACGCAAGCCGACAAGCTCTGGAGCATCGACGCGGCCCGGCCCGTGGCGTACGACTACTACGACTGGGTGTTGGTGTTCGATCCGGACAACGCGTTGGCCAAGGAGAGGTCGATGCGCACCGAGAAGGAGCGCGACGAATTGCGGGATCGAATGCTCGCCGGCACCATGCGCGAGTCAGAGCGGGTCGGGATGGCGATCGCCAGCGCTGCGCTCGCGCCCGACGCCGAGAAGAAGAAGCGCTGGTCGAAGCAGCTGGCGAGCAACAAGATGCCGCTCAGCAAGTCGCTCGCGGCGCAGGAGGCGATGCGCGGGGCGGGTGTGGCCCCGCCTCAGGCTGCACCTGAACCTGAGCCCGAGCCGAAGCCGGTCGCCAAGGACCCGGTGCCGGTCGTGGACCCGGGGCCCGTGGTCGAACCGACGCCCCCGGAGGAGAAGAAGGGCCCGAAGGTCGGGCCGGTCAAGAAGAAGGTCGAGGAGGACCCGGAGGGCGAGGTTGAGGCGGCAGTCAAGCGTGACCCCGCCAAGGCGAGCGAGCTGGCAGGGCAGGGCACAGCGGCCTTGAATGGCGGCCGACGTTCGGAGGCCGAGGGCCTGTTCAACCAGGCGATCAGCTACGACCGCAAGTGCGCCGAGGCGTTGATCGGCCTCAGCGACATCTACTTCGATCGCGGATCGTCGACCAAGGCCCAGCGCTATGCGGAGCAGGCCGTGGCGATCGCGCCGAACAATGGCAGCTATCGGATCAAGCTCGGCGACGCTTACTACAACGCGCTGCGCTACCGCGACGCGCTCACCCAGTACGAGAAGGCCCAGCAGCTCGGCGATCCCAAGGCCGGGCCCCGCATCGCCAAGGTCAAGGGCAAGCTGGGCGAGTGAGCGGCGGACGACACGGAGCGGCGACAGGGCTTCGTCTGGCCGCGGTGGTCGCGGCGGTCGCGGCGTGCAGCACAAACCCCGCGTTCGACCCGGGGAGCGCGACGGCCGAAGCGTCGACCGCCAGCAACTCGGACGTGAGTGTCACGACCGGCGTGGAGCCGACGACAACGACGACGACGGCCGTGGGTGGCACCGGCAGCGCGAGCGACGTGAGCGGCGGCCCCGGCTGCGACGTTTGCGAGGGCAGCTGCATCGATGGTGTCTGCGTGCCAGTGGCGATGTCCTGCCTGGACTACCGGGATGCCTACGGCGTGGGGACCAGCGGCGTCTATCCGATCGACCCGGACGGCGTCGGCCCCGGGGCGCCGTTCATGGTCCACTGCGAAATGGTCGCCGACGGGGGGGGCTGGACCCTGGTGGTGAAGGCCGACGGTCGGACGAAGACATTTCAGTACTCGGTGCCCGACGGCGCGCTCGATCGCTGGGACGATCCCGACAGCTTCGGTGGACCGGAGTTCGACCACAGCGAGGCCAAACTGGCCAGCTACGCAGCGGTGCCGCTGAGTGAGCTGCGTGTCGGCCTGGAGTATCCGGTCGGCGACGGCGTGCCGCAGCCCAACACGCTGGTGATGCCAGCCGAGGGCGCGTCATTGTATGCGCTGATGGCCGGCGACGTTGCGCTCGAGGTAGCGCCGAGCAGCGGCTCCTGGCAGGCGTTGGTCCCGGACGCAGTGCTGCAGACCGGCTGTCTGCGCCAGGGTCTCAACATCCGCATGAACGATGACAACTACGGTGCCGCGCGCGTGCGGATCGGTGTCATCGCCGATGAGCAGGCGACGAACGTCTGTGTGGACCCGGATTCATACATTGGTGTCGGCGCGCGCGTGCACTGCAACGGGTTCATGGGCTCGGCCGGCGGCGAGAGCTGCTGGGTCGGAGGCGATGTGCAAGACGGCCTCGCGGCGCGCCTGGCCTTCGGCTACGTGTGGGTCCGCTGATCGTCGGGTGTGGTGACCAGCGGTGCGAGCAGGAACACGGCGGCCATCAGCGTGTAGCCGCCGGCGAAGCTCCATGCGGGTGTCAGCGACAGCACTGTGTCTGCCGGGGTCCACGCGTAGCTGTGCATGAGCCCTGCGAGGGACAGCGCCGCGGCGACCAGGCACCACGCGGCGGCCTGCACGAGACGACGCTCGATCACCGCGACGGTCGCGGCCGACAGGAGCATCGCCGTGAAGATGAAGCCTTGCTCGAGCGCGAAGGCGCCGTCGATCCACACGTCGGCCTGCTGGAACGCCGGGATCAACGCAGGGCTCATCACCGTGCCCCCGGCGCGTAGACCCGCCTTGGCCATGAGGGCGCCCCAGGCGGCGACCCCGGGCAGGATGCCGAGCACGACTGCGGGCGCGTGGGCGCGCGGGGTGGCCTGGAATGCCTGGGCGGTGATCACCAGGCCGATCCACAACACGATCGCCATGCCAGCCTCGATCGGCACCGCCCAGGCGATGTAGGCCAGGCTGCCGGTGAGGCACACGAGCGTGGCGAACACGCCGCTGAGGATCGAGTAGCCGGCGCGTGCCCCCATCGCTTTCCAGCCGGGGTGGCCGATGTAGATGGTGGTCGGGAAGCACGAGCCGAACGCCGCTGCGGCGACCGTGCCGAGGCCGTTGGCGACCAGCGAAGGCCGTGTCGGATACGGGTCACCGGCGGCTTCGGCAGCCTCGATGTTCTGCAGCGAGCCGACGACATTAAAGATCCCCATCGGCACGATCACCGCGAGGTAGCTCCACAGGAGGTCGCCGCGCAGGCCCGCGAACAGCTCGCCGAGCACCGGCAGCGGCAGCTGTAAGCCCTGGCCTTGGGTTGGCATCGCGCCGACGGGCGCGACACCGGTGATCCACGCGATCATCGTGCCGAGCGCGACGGCCACCAGCCCGCCCGGAATACCGCCGCGGAAGCGCACCCGTCCGAAGTAGACCAGCAGCAGCACCGCCAGCGTGGTGAGCCCGATGACCGGCCGGGCGAAGCTACGAAACAGGAACCCGATCGAGATAAAGCCGAGCGCGACGCCGGCCAGGGTCGACAGCAGCGCCGCTCGCGGGGTCGCTCGGCGCACCCGCTCGGCCACGAAGGAGCCCGCGAGCTCGATCAGCCCCGAGCCCAGGCAAGCGACCAGCCCGGCCTGCCACGCGATCATCACCGGGTCCGCCGCGCCAGCTGCGGTCGCCGCCAGCTTGGCGGGCAACATGACCAAAAAGACATGTGCGAACACCGATACGGTGTTGATGCCGTAGGGCAGCGCGCACAGGTCGTCGCGTCCCAGCGCTCGCGCGACTCGTCGCGCTTGCCACGCGTAGTACAAATTGCCGACCAGCAGCGAGACCGCGGCGCCCGGCAACACTTGCCCGTAGAGCAGCGCGTCAGGGAAGCCGAGCACGAGCCGACACAGCGCGTCGATCAAGAGGAGCTGGACGAGGTTGTCGACGGCGAGGCCGAAGAATCCGTCGATGTCGCCACGGACAAACCAGCGCATGTGCCCGCTGTGTACCAGCAGCGCGGCTCTGGACCAAGTTCCAGGCCCGTGGTAGGCACCTGAGCATGCTTATTCGCGAGCGGCTGGCCCACAAGCGGCCGGTCTTCAGCTTCGAGTTCTTCCCCCCGAAGACCGAGAAGGGCGAAGAGGTGCTCTGGCGCAGCCTGGAGCAGCTCGCACCGCTCGGCCCCGACTTCGTATCCGTGACCTACGGCGCCGGCGGTAGCACCCGCGTCCGCACGATCGAGCTGGTCGGCAAGATCAAGAAGCAGCTCGGCGTCGAACCGATGGCCCACCTCACCTGTGTCGGCGCCACCAAGGACGAGCTGGCCCGCGTGCTTGATCACCTCGGTGAGCACGACGTGCAGAACGTCCTGGCCTTGCGCGGCGACCCGCCGCAGGGCCAGACCAAGTTTGAGCCCCAACCCGGCGGCCTGCGTCACGCCAGCGAGCTGGTCGCCTTCATCCGCGAGCGCGGCCCGTTCTGCGTCGGCGCGGCGTGTTACCCCGAGGTCCACCCCGAGGCCAGCGACGCCGCGAGCGATCTGCGTCACCTCAAGGCCAAGGTAGACGCCGGCGTCGACTTTCTGATCTCCCAGCTGTTCTTCGACAACACCGCCTTCCACGCGTTCGAGCGCCGTGCCGTCGAGGCCGGCATCACGGTGCCGATCATCCCTGGCATCATGCCGGTCACCAACTTCGAGCAGATCCGCCGCTTCACGCAGATGTGCGGCGCAACCCTGCCGGCGCCGTTGCAGCGCCGCCTCGAAGGCGTGGCCGACGACCCGCAGGAGGTCTTCTGGGCCGGGGTCTCCTACGCTGCCCAGCAGTGCCGGGCCCTGCTCCAGCCTCCGGCGCCGGACCCCTTCACACACCCGCGTCCTGGCGTCCCGGGCATCCACTTCTACACGCTCAACCGCTCCCCCTCGACCCGCGCGATCTTCGAGATCCTCCAGCTCTCACGGGCCTGTTACGGTTGACCTCCATGCTCTGGCTCTGGCTCTCGCTCCTCGCCGCTGTACCTGTCTCAAAGGACAGCGACGTTGACCTCGATGCCTACGTGCGCGATACGCCGCGCTGCCTGGCCACCACCCACTGCTTCGGCGTCCATCTACACATGGTCGTCGGCCCGGAGGGCGCCGCCCAGGATGTCGCCTGGGTGCGCGCGCAGGTCGAACAGGCTGACCGCCACTTCGCCCTGATCGACACCAGCTTCGAGATCGTCGCCGCGGACGCCGTGCCCGCCGCAGAACTCGAGATCGACGACCGCGACGAGCGCGACGCGCTGGGTCACGACCGCTTCACCCGCGGGGTAGTGCACGTGTTCGTGGTCGGCCGCCTCGCCGATGTCGACATCACCGGCAACGAGATCCGCGGCGTGCACTGGCGCGAGCGGGCCGACCGCACCCATCGTTGGATCATCCTCTCGCGCATCGCCGGGTCGCTGGTGCTGTCGCACGAGCTCGGCCATTTCTTCGGCCTGCCTCACTCCACTTACGACATCAGCCTGATGAACAAGACCGTTCGCCTCACGCCGATGGTCTCCGAGCTGACCTTCGCGGAGCCCGAGGTGGCCCGCATGCGCAAGCACCGTGACCGGATGCTCGCCTCGAAGATGCTGCAAGCGCGCGCGCCGACGCCTACGCCGGCGCCGTCAGCTGCTCGCTGACCTCCCACAGACGCAGCGCGGCGCCGCGGTCGAGCGCGGCCCGGCTCGGACGCACCTGCTTGCGGCGTACGAAGTAGCGGCCCGAGACATCCGCGACATCGGCCGAAGTAGCCAGGTACACCGAGGTACGGGCGCCCTGCTCCGGCGTGATCATGGCCCAGCGCAGCAGCTTCATGCCGAACTGAATGACACCGCCGGTGTCCTCGCTGCCGGCGAACTCGGAGTTCACGAAGCCAGGGTGCACCGCATTGACCGTGATGCCGCTGCCGCGCAGGCGATCTGCGAGCTCGAGCGTGAACAGCAGGTTGGCCAGCTTGGAGCGGCAGTACACCGGGAAGCCGCGGTATTTGCCGCGGGCCTGCAGGTCGTCGAAGTTGAGCCCGCCGGGGGCCCCGCGGTGGGCATCTGACGACAGCACCACGATCCGCGCTGGCGCGCTGCGCCTCAGCAACGGCAGCAGCTCATGGGTGAGCACGAAGTGCCCGAGGTGGTTGACGCCGAAGGTGGTCTCGAAGCCATCGAGCGTCTCCGTGCGCTCGCTGAGCATCAGGCCGGCGTTGTTGATCAGCACGTCGAGGCGCGGGTGCTCCGCGGTGAACTCCGCGGCGAAGCTGCGCACGCCGGCCAGCGAGGCGAGGTCGAGGCGCAGGCATTGCACAGCGTCGCTGCCGGCCTCGCGGCGGATCTGCGCGAGCGCGGCCTGACCCTTCTCGGGGCTGCGTGACGTGATTGTCACCTGTGCGCCGAGCTTCGCCAGGGCGATCGCCGTCGCCTTGCCGATGCCGGTGTTGCCGCCCGTGATCAGCACGACCTTGCCCTGCATGTTCGTCGTCATCGGCGCGCGATGTACCAGCTTTGTCGTGGAGACGCCACCGAGCTAAGAGTGTGGCCGTGCGAATCGTCCCCCTGCCCTCGCTCCTCCCCAGCCTCTTCTCGCTTGTGGCCGCTTGCGGTGACGGCTCCATCGTCACCACCACGAGCGGTGAGTCGACCGTCGGTGAGTCGACCGAATCGACCGCCGGCGAGTCGACCACTGCGTCGCCGACGCCGACCACAGCTGACACCGCCGATGTGACCACCGGCGAGCCTGCGACCGCGAGCACGAGCGCCACCAGCACCAGCGACACGACCACCGGGACCACGGACGTCAGCGGGACCACGGACATCACCGGGACCACGGACATCACCGGCACCACCGCGAGTAGCAGCAGCAGCGGCGGCGACCAGGGCCTCGGTCAGGCCGCGCAGGACATCGTCGCCGAGCTCGAGGCTGCTGTCGACGGTGTGCTCTACCTCAGCGAGTCGGACTACCCCTGGCACGTGGTCGCCTTCCCCGACGTAGCCCCGGTCAACGAGGCGAACGTAAAGGACATCATCCAGGAGGTCTATGTCCCGCACGACTTGCCGCTGGCTGATCGCGCGATCGAGGTCCGCACCCTCGCCCAGTTGATGGACCCTCTGACCGTGCCGCAGCCCTGGTGGGACGACTTCTATCTCATGCAGGCGATGCAGTACGTGCCGATCCGGACGATCTTTGAGATGAAGCTCGAGCAGGTCCAGGTGTTCCGCCTCGGCGAACAGAACGGGGACATCCTGCAGGGCGCGATCGATGTTTATGTGCTCGGTCAGACCGCCGATGGCGACGTGGTCGGTATGTGGAGCGTGGCCGTGGAGACGTGAGGCGCGCCGGCGCGCATCTCATCGCTCGTATCGATCTGATAGGCTGGCCATCTTGTCACTGCGGTGTGACCGGGAGGCAACAGTGCAGATCGATTTCCACCACGGAGCTACCTACGCCGTCGCCCGGCTCGCCGGCTTCGATCACCGCGCCGCGGAGATCGTGGCCTATTCTGCGCAATACGTCGATGACGCGACCAACAGCGGTGTCGTGGAGTTCGCCAACGGCGCGATGTACGAGCGCATCAGCTCGGCCCACAAGACCCTCGACTATCGCAACTTCAGTTCGCTCGCCAACCACCGCGTGTGGATCCCCTTCCACTTTCTCCCCGGCAACGGCGGCGTTGCGGCCGGGCAAGACCCGCCCGGCACCTTCATCGACAAGCTGCGCTGCGTGCCCGACAGCCCGGTCGCTCGCGACATGCTGCGCGCCTGCATCCATAACCAGCACTTCGATTCCAAGTACCCCGACGCTCCCAACGCCGCCCTGCACCGACTCGGCATTACCATGCATGTGTACGCCGACACCTGGGCCCACCAGGGCTTTGCCGGCGTCAATCATGAGGTCAACGCCGCGTTCCACCTCCGCGGCCCGGACGGCACGCCCGACGAGAGCACGATGAGCCGTCTGGTCGGCTACTTCCTCGGCGAGGCCCTCCCGCTCGGCCACGGCGCGGTGCTCAGCAACCCCGACAAGCCCTATCTCGTGTGGAGCTACACCAACGGCCGCGACGAGGTCATCCACCGCGACAACCCGACCGACTTTGTGCACGCGGCCGAGGCGATGTGTGTGGCGATGCAGCGCTTCCGCGTCGGCGCCGACGCTGCGAAGGTCGCGGGAATGTCGGAGCACGACCGTGGTGTGTTCAACGAGCTCATCCGCGGCACCCGAGACGCCGACGGCGACGTCCGGCACCGCGTCTGGCTCGACGCGATCGCCGCGGGTGCGTTCAGCTTTGGACCCGCGTTCCCGTCCTATGTCGCCAAGGGCGTAGGCTCGTGGAAATATGCCGCGCTCGGGACCACCGCCGAGCGCGACGGCGCCGAGTCGTTCCCGTACACGCCCGAATTCTTGGCCAGCGACTGGAAGCTGTTCCACGACGCGCTGCAGGAGCACCGCCTGGTCGTGCTCCACCACATCCTCCCGCGCTATGGCATCTGCGCGGCGTGAGCTCCCGGTCCGTGTTCACGCGCGCAGCAGATCGCCCTGATCGCTGCCGGCGGCCAGTTCGATCGCCGGCTCGCCGCGGCGGAACAGCCGCGCCCCTGCGGCCCCGCGCAGCGTCAGCCGGTCGCCTTCACGGCGCAGCATCGTCGGCTCGCGCAGGGCCAGCACCGGCTGCGGGTTGAGCTCATGGAACTCGAGGATGCGCGCGTCGCGAGTCTCGCCCTTGTGCGTCGAGTTCGGGTCGGGGTCGAGGTAGTGCGGGTTGAAGTTGAAGGGGACGAGGCCGAGCGCGACGAAGCTCGGCGGGTGAACGATCGGCATGTCGTTGGTGGTGCCGATCGTTTTGCCCGCGAGGTTGGTGCCCGCGCTCGAGCCGATGTACGGCGTGCCAGCGATCACCCGCGCGCGCAGCGGCTCGAGCAGCTCCAGGCGGTAGAGGTCCGTCAACAGGCGAAAGCTGTTGCCGCCGCCGACAAAGATCGCCTCGGCCGTCTCCACCTGTGCGCGCGCGTCAGGCCCGGCGATCAGCCCGTCGACCGCGAAGCCGAGCGCTGCCAGCCGCTCGCTCACCTTGGCGGTGTAGGCCGCGTGGTCGTGCAGGGCCAGCGGCACGAACAGCACCCGTCGTCGTGGGCCCAAGAAGTCCTGCAGCTCCGCCGCCGCGTGGTCGAGGTAGCCATGGCCGTGCACGTTGGAGCTGCTGAGGAGGAGGAGGCGAGTCATCTCGCGGCAGCATAGCGGCGCCGGTGCGGCCTTGTCAGCAGCGGGTCGTTCGTGGAAGTCTCGGGCCATGGACGAGCCTGCGTGGCCCTACGAGGTCGAGCCCTTCGCGTGCCACCGTTGCGGCAATTGTTGCCGCGGCGACGGGTACGTCGACATGAGCCCCGACGATGTCGCTCGCGCGGCGGCCTTGCTCGGGCGCAGCGAGGCCGAGTTCTTGGCCGAGCGCTGCAGCGTGCGAGCGGACGGCCGGGTGCACCTGATCGATCAGGGCGACCGCCTGCGCTCCTGCACCTTCCTCAGCGCGGACAACCTGTGCCAGATCCACGCCGCGAAGCCGACTCAGTGCCAGGGCTTCCCGATGAAGTGGCGGCCGCCCGACGCGCTCGAGATCTGCGCCGGGCTGCGCCACGCCGCTGGTCTGCCGCCGCCGCGCCGACGCACGATCAGCATCCTCAGCGGCTAATGGCCCTGTCCCTCAGGACAGGTTGAAGCTGTACGGCAGCGTCATGCTCTTGCCGTCGCGGGTCTTCGGGAACTCCCAGGTCTTCGCCTTGCCGTCGACGCAGGCGTTGACCCCGTCGTCCTTGAGCGTGCTGGCGGGGTCGACCTTCACCTCGCTCACCTTGCCGGTGCCGTCGACCGTGAAGTCGAGCACCAGCTTGCCCGCGAGGTCGGCCTTGGCCTCCTTGGCGGTCGCGTAGCAGTCGCTCACGTCGCCCTTGTGCTTGTCGACGATCTCCTCGAAGGCGTCGACGGTGAGGACCTCTGGCACCCCCTCGTCGGCGTCGCTGGCGTCGCCGCCCTGGTCGCCGGCATGGCCGGCGTCCCCGACCTCGCCGTTGCTGCCTTCGGGGGTCTGAGAGTCCGCCGCCTTCTTGCAGGCGGTCAGCGTCAGGCCACCCGCCAGCACGGCGATCAGTGGCCACGAGATGGAGGTTGCACGCAGCATCAGCATGTTCGCGGTTCTATCACGCAGGGCTCGCGGCCGGCTTACGGGCCCACGGCGATCTGCCCACCTCGGCGGCCGAGAGCGCTCCCTGGGTGCGCCTGTCTGGTGGGACAGGCGCTGGCGCGAAATCGATCCTGGCCCGGCCCGTCGTGCCAGTCCGTGGGTGACCCATGTTCCGTGGGCCGCCGTTGGGGCCAGGAACCCGCAGAAACCGCTGCAAGGCCGTGCTTGTCGCCGGCCGTGCGGCTGAGGCATGCTCGCGGTCCCGCTGGCACCACCCCCTCGGTGCCGGTCTTCGCCAATTCGCCCCAGGAGCTCGCGATGGGCCTTGAACTCAGCCTCGATGACATCCGCCGTGCGTGGGACGCCCGCGACCCCGAACTGGCCAACCTCATCATCCACCTGGCGAGTGCTTCGGATCCGCGCCCGGCTCAGCCGCCGCGAGAGGGCGCCCTCAGCTTCGCCAGCTTCACCGCGCAACTCGGCAGCGGCAAGTTTCGCCGCGAGCAGCCGCAAGCTCGCGCCCGTTACCGCATCGACACGATCAAGGCCCTCGAGGCCACGAACGCCGAGGTCCCGCTCCCGCCGCGTCTGCAACTGCACGCAGTGCTGGTCGAGCTGTGGCACAAAAACGGCGCCTACGAGCGTGCCGCCCTGCTCGACGTGATCCGTCGTGTGCCGCTGTGTTGGGGTCCGTGGCGCGGCCTCAAGCAGATCTTTAAGGAGGCGGAGGCGAAGTCCGACAGCGAGATCCTCGGCGCACTCGCGGCTCGCTTCGACGCCGCCTACGCCACCAAGGCCGGCAGCTACCGCGAGATCTCGCGTCGCACGATGGGCTACCTGGTGCGCCGCGCCTGGCGTTCATTGCGTCGCATCGGCCAGGCCCTCGCGCCCGCCTACGTCGACGCGGCGATCGACGTCCTCCGCGCCTACGACGACAGCACCGCGTTCGCCCGCACCTGGGTCTACAACCACATCCTCCACCACGAGAGCAAGAAGTACACCCGCCGCAACTTCAAGCTCAGCCGCTCCGGCGCGCCCGCGTTGAACGAGCGCGCCTACGCCGAGCTGTGGCGCCGCACCCCGCGGCCGGTGCTCGCGCTGCTCGAGCGCGCCAACTCGGAGCAGGTCCGCAAGTTCGCGGTCGCTGCGCTCAAGGCCGACTTCCGCAGCAGCCTGCGCGAGGTCGAGGCCCCGTGGGTCGTGCGCCTCATCTCCGTGCAGTCGGCCACCGTCGACGAGTTTGTCATCTGGCTGCTGCAGAACGTCCCCAAGTTCGAGCAAGGCGGCTTTCGCGAGCTCGGCCTGCACGAGCCGGTGCTGCGCTTGCTCGACTCGAGCAGCGACCCGGCCCGCGTCTACGCGGCCGCCTATGCGCGCACCCACGCGCGAGACCTCGAGCTCGGCCGACTCCTGCGCCTGGCCAACAACAGCAACACCGACGTGCGCAAGCTGGCCGCCGATCTCCTCGGCGACCGTGACCCGCGCAAGGACATCGGCCTCGACGCCTGGGGTCAGCTGCTCGGCACCCAGCACGGCCACGATCTCGCCGCCACCGCGCTGCGCAAGCACTTCAGCGCCCGCGAGCTGACCCCGGCGTGGTTCGCGGACCGCCTGCTCGATGAGCGTGGCAAGGTCTTCGAGTTCGCCAGCGACCTGCTGGTCAAGGTGCACACGCACAAGTCGCTCGGCTCCGCGTTCTTCCGCGACCTGCTCGACGACCCGCGGATCTCCGCCCAGGCCGCCCGCTTCGCGCTCGACGCCTTGACCCGCTTCCCCGGCGACGAGCTCGGCCGCGAGTTCCTCGCGCGCATGGTCCTGCACCCGCACGCGGGCAGCACGATCCTCGGGTGGATCTCCGAGGAGCGGCTCAAGGCCGAGGACATGGGCGCCGAGTTCTGGCGCGCCGTCGCCTTCCACCCCAGCTGGGACGCCGACCCGTGGATCCGCGAGCTCATCAACAGCGGCCGGCCGTGGGCCCGCGAGCTCAAGTTCAGCGAGGACCTCGCCCGCACCGCGCTCGGCTTCCTCAGCGACGTGCGCCGCTTCTCCCCCGCCGCGCTCGGCTTCGACTGGCTCATGCAGCTCGCGCTGCGCCCCGAGACGCACTACCGCGAGTTCGCGCTCGAGTACATGACCAAGGCCCTGCTGCCGGCCGACTTCGCCCCGAAACAAACGGAGGCCCCGAAGACCGCGGCGAAGACTGCGGCCAAGGCGATCGACCTCGGCGGCAAGGGCTTCCTCTTTACGGGCAAGCTGGCGACGATGGTCCGCGACGAGGCCGAGGCCAAGGTCACTGGCGCGGGCGGCAAGAACGCCAGCAGCGTCACCGCCAAGCTCGACTACCTCGTGATCGGCGACGAGGGCTCGCCGCTGTACGGCGGCGGTCGCAAGGGCAGCAAGCAGGTCGCCGCCGAGAAGCTGGTCGAGAAGGGCGCCGGCATCAAGATCATCTCCGAGACCGCCTTCTTGCAGATGCTGGCCGGCGAGCAGCGCGAATTCACGGCCGACGCCGTGACCGCCGGCTGCGACCGCCTGTGGGAGATGGCCACCGGACCTGGCCCCGCCGACGCGCCGCAGGCCGCGTTCGCCCGCCACTACATCCGCCGCCACCACCCGGACATCAGCCTCGCGCTCACCGACCGTCCGGTCGACCCCGGCGCCGAGATCCCGCAGAGCTACCTGAGCTGGCCTCGCTTCAAGCCGCTGCTGGTCGACGCCCGCGCGCCGGTGCGGCAGTTCGCCCTCGACATCGCCCGCTGGGAGCTCGCCCGCTGGGCCCCACCGATCAACGAGATCGTCGAGGTCACCGAGGCGCCCTACACCGAGGTCCGCGACTTCTTCGCCAAGGCCTTGCTCGCCGACGAGTCGGTCGAACACAAGCGCTACCGCGTCAACCCGGCCTCGCTCACCGCCAGCGCCGTCTACGGCTTCTGCGAGAGCCTGGTCTCCGAGACGCGCGCGCTCGGCATGCAGCTCATCCACCGCTACCCCGCGCTGGCGATCCCCGAGGAGCTGTTCCGGCTCAGCGAGTCGCCCGATCGCCAGGTCACCGCCTTCGTCGTCCGCACGATCTGGTCGCTGTACCGCGATCGTGGCATCACCGTCGGCTGGAAGCCGGCCCCGCGCATGGCGAAGGACGCCAAGGACAACAAGCCGAAGAAGCCCGAGGCGAAGGCCGCCGTGCCGCCTGAGGGCGTCGGAGCGCCACCTCGGCCGGGCAAACCACCGGCCAGCGGGGAGGCCCTGCAGGCGTTCATGCGGCGGATCTTGTTCTCGATCCCGCCGACCAAGCTGCCGGTCGAGGCCGCCAAGGCGGCGGAGGCCCAGGTCGACGCCGCGCCCAGCGACGAGCCCAAGGCCAAGCGCCGCGCCAAACCGCTGCCGGCCCGCAAGGCCAAGCTCTCGCTCATCGAGGCGATGCGTGACCTCGCCATCGAGGACCGCGCCTTCGCCGGCCTCGCGTCGTCGCTGCTGCACGAGTTCATGGGCTCACGCGGCGCCAGCGAGCGCGCGGCGTGCATGGTGGCCCTGGCCCGCATCGGCCTCGCCCACGCAGATCTCAAGGTGCTGACGGAGGACGCTGCCTGATGTCGACCGCGACCACGAGCGACAAATTCACGAGCGACAAGTACACCCAGATCCGCGGTGAGCTGCGGGCGCTGCTCGGACAGGGCGGCCACGTGCTGATCGCCACGGTTCACCCCGAGGGCCAGGCCACCGCGCTCTACCGCCTCAACCTCGACTCCGGCGAGCTGCAGGCGGCGCCGCTCGGGGGCGGCGCGACTGGGCTCGTCGCCGACGACAACAACATCTTTGTCGCCGGCAGCGACGGTCACATCTACAAGGCCGGCCTCGACGCCAAGACCGCCAAGCCGATCGGTGCCAGGTTCGACCCGGCCCCGACCGCGCTCGCGCTCGCCAGCAAGGACCGCCTGGCCGCGCTGTGCGGCAAAGAGCTGGTGATCGTCGCCCGCAAGGACGGCAAGGAGCTCCAGCGCCTCGCCCTCAACGAGATCGGCTCGGCGATCGCCAGCGACCCCGCCGGCGTGTGGCTGGCCGTCGGTGGCGACCGCGGCTCGCTCTCCGTGTTCGACTGCGAGGACAAGGACAAGTTCTTCGCCGCCGAGTCGAAGAAGCTGCACGAGGGCGCCATCACGGCGCTGCTCTTCGAGCCCGAGGAGCTGCGCGTGATGTCGGTCGGCGCCGATAACCGCCTCCTGCTCACCCACGTCCGCGGCCCGCTCGAGGCCGAGGACCGCGGCGGCAAGAACGGCCACAGCGAGCGCAGCACGGCGCTCATCGCCGGCGTCGCCGACAAGTTCTACACGGCGGCGCGCGACGCCACGATCAAGATCTGGACCCGCGGCAGCGGCCAGCGCCGGCCCTCCACGCAGAAGGAGGGCCTCGCCAAGGTCGCCGCACTCACGCTCGCCGAGCTCAAGGGCCGACCTGCGCTCGTCGCCGCCTGCGAGGACGCCACCCTGCGCATCTTCCCCGTCGACGCCGGCGGCAAGGTCGGCGAGCGCGCGCAGCTGTTCCACGGCGCGATGACCTGGGCCGAGTACGAGCTCAAGCGCCGTGACCCCAAGCTGCGCGAGGTCTCCCTGCGCGCGCTCGCCGGCTGGAACGACGCCAAGTCGCTCGAGCTGCTCGCGGCCCGTGTCAGCCAGGACGAGGACCACGGCCTCAAGGTCCTCGCCACCGAGCTCCTCGGCGCCTCGGGCAGCCCGCGCGCCGTCAAGCTGCTCGAGCCGCTGCTGCAGGCCGGCGAGGAGAACGTGCGCCTCGCGGCCCTCGCGGGCCTGCGCAAGCTCGAGGGCGCGGACTCGCTGCGCATCCTCGACCTCGCGCTCGCCGCTGCGAAGCGCGACGTCGGTGTGGTCGCCGTCGAGGCCCTCGCCGTGCTGGCCAAGAAGGACGACCTGGCGCTGAGCAAGCTAACCGGTGCCCTCGGCCTCAACCCCCGCGAGGTCCGCCTCGCCGCGTTGGTCGCCCTCGAGGCGCTGCACCCCGCCAAGTCGCCCGAGGCCGAATTGGTGGCCCTGCGCGCCAAGCAGGCCGACATCCGGCGCACCGCGCTGATCCGCTTCTATCAGCGCGAGATGCTGGACAGCGCCGACGTGCAGGCCGCCCTGCGCCGCTTCAGCGCCGACGCCGACGCCGGCGTGCGGCAGGCTGCGTTCCTGGTGTCGCTGCTTGCGACCCCGAAGCTGGCCGCCGCGCTGCGCTTCCGCGACAAGCAGATCCACCGCCTGCTGCACGACATCGAGTCGGCGCCCGACCCCACCGCCGAGGTCAAGGCCGCGGCCGCGGCCGCAGCCGCCGGCAAGCCCAAGAAGGAGGCCAAGCCCAGCGACGACGAGCTGCCGAAGGCCAAGAAGGTCGAGCTCTCCGAGATCGGCGAGGCCGACAAGCGCCCGCTGCTCGAGGCGATGGCCAGCCGCGCCCTCGACACCTGCCTCGCCGGCGCCACCGGCCTCGCTGCCCTGCAAGATCCGCGGGCGCTCGGCACCCTGCTGCAGCTCAGCCGCGAGAGCACCGCCAGCGTCCGCGTCGACACCTGCAAGGCCCTCGCCGAGCTCGGTGACCCGCGCGGCGCGGCCCGCCTGCGCCTGATGCTCCGCGACAGCGACGCCAGCGTGCGCGACGCAGCCTTCACCGCGCTCACCCGCCTCGAGGACGCCCAGCCGCTCATGGTCGCAGGCGCCGGTCTCGGCGCCGATCACGAGGACGTGCGCCGCCGCGGCCTCGACCTCCTCGTCAAGCAGATCAAGAAGCAGCGCGCGCCCGAGGCGATCGCCCTGCTCGAGCGAGCGCTTGGCGACGCTGGCAAGACCGTGCGCAGCGAGGCCTTCAAGGCCGCGCTCAGCCTCGAGGTCGGCGGCCCCGGTGCCGGCAGCCTCCGCTTCACGCTCAAGAGCCTGCACGCCGACCTGCGCCGCGAGGCGCTCAACGAGGTCATCGGCCAGATCTCCCAGAGCTGGGCCTGGCCGCTGCTGCTCGAGCTTCTCACCGACCCCGACCCCGGGGTGCGCAAGGAGGCCTTCGACTTCGCCCTCAAGCGCACCAAGGGCATCGGCCTCGAGCCCCTCAGCGCCGCGCTGTCCGGCAAGTACCCCGACCTCCGCGTCGAGGCCACCAAGGTGCTCGCCAAGCGCAAGGCCGCCGGCACCCACGAGCTGCTGGTCAAGGCCGTCGACGACGACGATGAGACCGTCCGCCAGCTCGCCGTCGACGCCTTGCTCGTCGCCGACGAGGGCGCCGAGGCGCTCACCGCCGCGATGGCCAGCAAGCACCCCGACGTGGTCGTGCGTGCCGCTGGCGCGCGCGCGGTCCACGGTGACGCCGCGGCCCGCACCCCGCTGACCACGATGATCGGCGAGGTCGAGCCCGAGGTGCCGGCGCTGCGCCCGAAGTGGCAGGCCCGCGTCGTGCTCGCGCTCGCTGGCCTCGCCGAGCTCGGTGACCCCGCGGCCAGCTCGGCCGTGCTGCCGCTGCTGCAACACAAGGAGGCGCCGATCCGCAAGGCGGCCGCCTCGGCGCTGGCGTGGATGGCCCGACCCGGCAACGCCAACGCGATCTTCGCCCTCCAGGCCGCGCTCCAGCACAGCGACAGCGCGGTGCAGGCCGAGGCCGCTCTCGGCCTCGCGGCGATCGGTGATCCTTCGGGCGCATCGATCATCTTCACCGCCGGCAAGAACGCCCCCGCGCCGGAGCTCGGCCTGCTCGCCGCGCTCGCGCTCGGGTCCGACGACGCCTTCATCGCCTACCTCGATCACGCCAAGGATCGCCTGCGCGACAAGGCCCTGCTGCTCGTGCTCATGCGCGAGCTGGTCGAGGGCGACGGCGTGCCCGACCGCTGCCTCGCCGCGCTCGCCTCGGCCCACCCGCGTGTGCGCCTCGTCGCCGCCCAGGCGCTCGAGCACTTCGGCGACGACGTCGCTTTTGCCCGCTTCGTCACCGAGCTGATCAACGACCGCGGCGAGGGCAAGGCCAAGTGGACGATCCCCGGCGAGGTCGTGCACAGCATCGCCGAGCTGGTCACCTTCGGCGACAGCAAGGGCAACCCGCAGCTCAAGGTCCGCGCGGCGCGCCTGCTCGACGCTCTGGCCGAGGACAAGCAGGAGACCTTCGACCGCCAGTGGTCGATCTTCTCCCGCCGCTACGCCAGCACGATCACCGCGGTGCACGAGCTCGCCAGCAAGCGGCCAGCCAGCAAGCCCGCCTACGCGCCCGAGGAGCTGCGTCAGGTGGTGTTCGGCGCCTACGCGGCGCTGTCCCGTCTGCCCGGCGGCAACAACGAGATGCGCATCCGCCAGACGGCGCTCGCTCGCCTGCTCGCGGTCGTGGCTGTCCCCAAGGACAGCAAGCCGGCCAAGCCGAAGAAGGACACCTCCGACGCGCTCGCCGCCGTGCAGAGCGTGCTGGTGCTGGCGCTCGGCGACCCGCAGCAGCCGGTGCGCAAGCAGGCCTTCGACGGCCTCAAGGCGATCGGCATGGAGTCTGCCGCGCTCGCGGCCGAGGCTTTGGCCACCGGTCAGCGTGACACCGGCGCCCTCGGCCTCGCCCTGCTCGCCGCCCTCCCCGGTTCGGGCAAGGGTGAGAAGGGGCTCAAGGTCCTCGAGGACGTCCTGCTCACCCGCGACGACGGTCTCGAGCAGGAGGCGGTCAAGCTGCTCGCCAACATGCTCGTCGCGCAGTCCGGCGCGACCTCGGCGAGCAAGCCGGGCGAGCCCGAGAGCGAGGCGCTCACCGCCGCTCGCCGCGACGCGTGGATCCGCGTGCACACGCTGGCCCTCGGCGCTCGCTCGGAGGCGCTGCGCCAGGCGGCCGTCGCCGGCCTCGCCGGCCATTATGAGGCCGATGGCAAAGGTCCAGCCGCGAAGGCCCTGCGCGACGCGCTGAGCTCAAAGTACCGCGCCCAGCGCTTCGCCGCCGGCGAGCACCTCGCGACCAAGAAGGATGTCGCCGCCTTCGAGGTGCTCGTCGAGATGCTGCGCTCCGACCAGGCCCAGGAACAGACCGCGGCGATCCGCGCCCTCCAGCGCCTCGGCGACCCGCGGGCCACCACCGCGTTCCTCGATCGCATCGACAACGACCCGGCTGGCAGCGCCCGCGTCGACGACCTGCTCAAGGCCGTCGGCAGCTTCGCCCAGGTCGCCGACGCCGCCCGCGTCAGCGTCCACCTCGACAATCCCAAGCGCCGCGCCGCTGCCTTCGCCGCCCTCATGGCGATCTCCGGCCACGACCAGCGCATCGAGGACCCGGAGGACGAGGGCGCGCTCGCCAGCCCCGCCCATGACGACGACGACGACGACGACATCGACGACGATGACGACGACGACGACGACGATATCGACGACGACGACGACGACGACGCCGCCCCGACGGCCTTCCAGGCCGACTGGGAGAAGAAGCAGCGCCCGCGTCACGACTCGGTGCTCGTGCAGATCGCCGAGGCCGCGCGCCGCCTGTCCGACGACCGCCAGCTGCAAGCGATCGCCCTGCCGCTGCGCTGGGCTCGTAGCAAGGACCTCGACGGCGCCCTCGCCCCGCTGCTGACCTACCCGAAGCCGGAGATCGCCCGCAAGGCGGCCGAGGCGATCGGCTGGCGCCTGCGCAAGCGCGGCGGCCCACCCGAGCCGCTGGTCGCAACCCTCAAGTCGCAGGACGCCGACCTCGCCTTCTACGCCGCCGAGGGCCTCGCGCTCGCCGGTCGTGGCGACGGTGTCAGCGTGCTGCTCACCAGCGTCGACCTGATGCCGGACCTCAACCTGCGCCGTCGCGCGGTGCGGGCCCTCGGCGCCCTCGCCGACATCCGTGCGCTCGACACCTTGCTGCGCTTCGTCAACGAGGACGCACACGCCCTGCAGGACGAGGCCGCCGAGGCGCTCGGTCACATGGGCAAGGTCAGCGAGCAGACGCCGGGCCAGTCCGACAAGATCTTCAACATCCTCGCCAAGCTGGCCGCAGGGGCCGGCAGCGCGGCGCAGCGCGCTCTCGTCGGCCTGCGTCACTTCGGCGGTCAGGCGGCGTGGAAGATCATCCGCGAGCGCATCAAGGACGACAACTCGAACGTCCGCCAGAGCGTCGCCCGCCTGCTCGAGTACGACAAAGACCCGCACACCCCGGCGCTCATCGCCGGCCGTCTGCGCGACGAGGGCTACAGCGCGATCGCCACGGCCCTCGCCCACAGCTTGCGCAAGCTGCACGGCGCCGACTCGCTCGAGCCCGACTACGCCTTCTTGCAGGCGCAACAGGCCAACCTGGAGAAGGACACCCTCGAGCGCCTCAAGCAGCGCGGCGATCCGGCGCGCCTGCTCGAGCTCATGCCGCGCATCAAGCGGGCCGAGCTCGCCAAGGCGACCGCGCAGCTCCTGCTCACGCGCACGCCGCTGCCGGTCGACGCCGCCGTCGCCCACCTCGGCTCGGTGCATCCGTCGGTCGCGGCCATCGCCGCGGAGATCGTCGGCCGCGCCGGCGCTGGCGCTGCGAAGGCCCACGGCAAGAAGCTCGCCGAGGTCCTCAAGGCCGCGCGCGACACCTGGCTCGCCGAGTACGCCCGCCTCTCGGACGGCAAGGCGAATCGCATCGACGAGCAAGAGCCCGCCTACCGCAGCGCCCTGTGGGCCGCGGGTCGCCTCGACGTCGCCAGCGACGAGCTGGTCGCCGCGCTCACCCTCGCGGACGGCACCGCCTTCCCGGCCCGCGCCCGCGCGTTGCGTCGGCAGGCCGGCCAGAGCCTCGCCGCTGGCGCCGGTGGCAAGCCTGGGATCGAGGCGCTCAAGGCTGTCCTCAAAGACAGCCACGACGCCGAGCTGCGCAGCATCGCCGCCGCCGGCCTCGCGGCCCTGGACCCGAAAGCAGCCGTCAAGCTGGTGCCGCTGGTGCTCGACGACGGCCCCAGCCTCGCGCGCCTGGTCGGCCCCGACTCGGGTCCTGCCTTGCGCCCCGCGGCCGGCGACAGCCACCGCCAGGGCACTGTGCTCGCGCACCTGGTCGCGCTCGGTGACAGCGCCGGACTGATCAAGGCGCTGACCGACACCCAACATGAGACCGCTCGCCTCGGCCTGGTCGAGGCGCTCGGCAAGATCGCCGATGAGCCGGCGATGGCGGCCCTGCGCAAGCTCGGCGCCACCGAGGCCGAGGATGAGGAGCTGCGCAAGGCGGCGTGGCGGGCCCTGCGGCGGGCCAAACGCATCGCCGCCGATCGTTCGAGCCCACGCGAGCGGCACGGCCGCTGGGAGGTGCAACCGTGAGCGAAGAGACCGACAAGCCCGAAGGCGGGCCCGAGCAGGAGTCGACCAAGCCCGAGGAGCAGCTCTCGGATCCTCGCACACCGATCACCTTGACCTACGCGGGCGCCAGCCAGCTGGTCGCCGGTGACGCGAGCTCCACCCTCGCCCTCTTCACCAACACCCGCCGCGCCGACGTGCGCGCCGAGCTGAGGGCAAAGGACCCGCTGACCCTGCGCGAGGCGCTGTCGTGCATGTACGAGGTCGTCAGCTCCGACTTCCGCTACGTGCCGCGCGACAAGACCGCGTACCTCGCGTACATGCGGCTGCGCAAGTCGATGGCGGGCCAGAGCGCCTGGCAGGCGCAGCAGGCCTACTTCGAGTGGCTCGCGCGCAACGACCCGACGGCCTGGCTGGTGCTCGACCCGATCGTCACGGTGCACCCCGACCGCCTGCTGCTCGAGGTGTTCAGCAAGGACGAGGGGGCCTACGCGCAGCTCGGCGTCGACTGGTCGGCCTTCGAGGTCAGCGGCGCGCTGCGCTACGGCACGACCAACATCGACTACAGCAAGGGCCTGTTCGACGGCGTGCAGCGCATGCGCAGCTACCGGCCCACGCAGATCAGCGTCGGTCAGGACGCCGTCAGCGTGCACACCGAGGGCAAGGCCCCGGTGATCGAGAAGACGATCCAGGTCCCCGACGCGTGGCTGCGCGGCTTCCTGCAGGTGCAGTCGGCCGCGACCTTGCCGACCACCGTCGTCACGATCGGCGCGATCGACCTCTACAACGTGCTCCGACAGCTGCGCCTCAACGCCGACCGCAAGAAGGGCGGCCGCGGGGTCCGCATCGAGCTGGTCCCGGGCGAGGCGCCGCGCCTGGTGCTCGAGCCGTGGGAGATCGTGCTGACCTCGGCCGCCGGCCCGTACAAGGGTCGCACGCCGGGCCTCGTGCGCATCTGGGGCCGCCGCCGTCTGAGCCTCCTGCGCCGGCTCTTGCCCTTCGTCGACACCGTCGACATCCACCTGCTCGGCAGCGGCCTGCCCAGCTTCTACGTCCTGCGGGCCGGACCGATCACCCTCACCCTCGGCCTGTCGGGCTTCACGAGCGCCAACTGGTCGCAGTCGATCGGCTTCGATCAGCTGCTCCCACGCGACCGCCACGACGACATCAAGGTCACCCTCGCGGCTGTGCTCAAGCAGCTCGGCGAGGTCTGGGTCAGCAGCGCCGACGAGCTCGCCAAGGTCACCAAACGGCCCGCGGCTGAGGTGTACATCGCCCTGCAGGTCGCCTGTCAGAACGGACAGGTCACCTACGATCTGGCCCGCGGGGTCTACCGCCTGCGGCCGCTGAGCGACGCGCCGATCGACCTCGGCCGTCTGCAGTACCGCAACGTGCGCGAGCGGGTCGCCCACGACCTCGTCGCTCGCGGCGCGGTGAAGATCGCCAGCGAGAACCGCATCTACGGCACGGGCACCGAGGTGACCGGCAAGGTCGCGGTCGAGGCCGACCGCCGCGAGTACCGGCCGCAGCTGGTGCTCGACGACGACGGGCGCGTGAAGTCGGCCGAGTGCACCTGCACCTTCTTCCGCAAGCACAAGCTCAAGGAGGGCCCCTGCGCCCACCTCATCGCCCTGCGCGTGGCCCAGGCCCAGGAGGAGGAGCGCCGCCGTCAGGCCCGCGGCAAGGCCCGCGCGACGATCACCGTCGAGACGCGCACCTACGCCAAGCGCCACGGCGACACCGAGGAGGTCTGCCAGCTCTCCCTCGACCGCCAGCGCATCAAGCTGCGCTGGGGCCCGCGCGACCAGAGCCTGCGCGTGCAGAGCCTGGTCTTCAATTCAGTCGCCGAGGCGAGGGCGGCATACTTTGAGCGCGTCGATGACCTCGAGGCGCGCGGCTACCTGGACGGCACCGCGGGGTGAAGCATGGCGACGACTTTCCGCATCGACTACACGCGACTCCTCGACCTCTGGCGCGCCATCGAGACGGCCGGCGGGCGTGACAAGTACATCTCGGCCCAGCTCAAGGAGAAGGGCTACCTCATCGAGCGCAAGCCGACCGACTCCATGAGCAAGGCGGAGCTCGACCGCTACAAAAAGACGCTCAAGGAGGAGGCCGCCGAGCGGCGCAAGCTGGCCAAGGAGGCGTGGCAGGCCTACAAAGCGGCGCACCTGGTCCACCTCGGCGAGGGCGTGTTTTGGAACGACGACCTCGACCACGACAAGTGGGACCTGCCGGACGCCGAGGAGCGCCAGGCGGAGAACGAGCTGCCGAAGCTGGACAAGCCGAAGCAGCTGGCCGAGGCGCTGAAGGTCAGCATGGCCGAGCTGCGGGTGCTCGCGTACCACCGCGACGCGGCCACGAAGCTGAACTACTACCGCTTCACGATCCCCAAGCGTGACGGCTCGAAGCGGGCGATCTGGGCCCCGCACCGCCGGCTTAAGGCGGCGCAGCGGTGGATCTTGCGCGAGGTGGTGGAGCGCCTGCCGGTGCACGGCGCGGCCCACGGCTTCATGCACGGGCGATCGATCGCCAGCAACGCCGCGGCGCACACCAACGCCAGCACGGTGCTCAAGGTCGACCTCAAGGACTTCTTCCCGACCGTCACGCTGACGCGGGTGAAGGGTGTGTTCCGCAAGGCCGGCTACCGCGAGCAGATCGCGACCCTGCTGGCCTTGCTCTGCACCGAGGCGCCGCGTCAGGTCAGCGAGGTCGACGGCAAGCTCTACTACCTCGCCCTCGGGCCGCGTTGTCTGCCGCAGGGCGCACCGACCAGCCCGGGCTTGACCAACACGCTGTGCATGCGCCTCGACCGGCGCCTGCAGGGCGCGGCGCACAAGCTCGGCTGGCGCTACACGCGATACGCCGACGACCTCACCTTCAGCCTGCCGGTCGGGCACAAGGGCAAGCCGCAGCTCGGCAAGCTGCTCGGGTGCATCAGCGCGATCGCGGTCGGCGAGGGCTTCGTCGTGCACCCGGACAAGACCAAGGTGTCGCGCTCCGGCGGACGCCAGCGGGTCACCGGGCTCGTCGTCAACGGGCAGGGCGCGCCGCGGGTGCCACGCGAGCTGAAGCGCGAGGTCCGGGCTGCGCTGCACAACCTCAGCAAGGGCAAGCCGTTGCGCGACGGCGAGAGCTTGAGCAGGCTCGCGGGCATGGTCGCGTTCATCACGATGACCGACCGCAAGCTGGGCCAGAAGCTGCGCGCCGAGCTCGACAAGCTCGGCGGGTAGCGAACATCGGCCTGTCCTGAGGGACAGGCGTTTGTGTCACGGCGCCTGGCTGGCGAGCCAGGCGTCGATCGCTGCGGCCTCGGCGTGGAAGGCCGGCGGTAGGGCCTCACGGGCCTGGCGGGCGGTGGCGAGGGCCGCGTCGCGCTGGCCTGCGCCGGCCTGCGCGCGGGCGAGGACGAAGCGGGTCGCGGACAGCTCGGGCGCCTCGGCCTCGCCAGCGACGAGGATGGTGATCGCGCGGCCGAGCAGCTCGTCGGCCTCGCGCGCCTCGTCGGCGGCGAGGCGGGCCTCGCCGAGGTAGCGCAGCGAGCGGGCGATCTCGAGGCTGGTGGGCGGCAACGCGGCCTGACGGATCTGCAGGGCGCGCTCGAGCGAGGTGCGGGCGGTGGCGAGGTCGCCGAGCGCGAGCTGGGCGCGGCCGATGAGCTCGAGGTTCTCGCCGATCGCTGGGCTGGTCGCGGGGAGAACCTTCTCGCGGATGGCGAGCGCGGCGCGCAGCTCGACGAGCGCCTCGTCGGCCTGACCGGCGCGCAGGAGCATGGCGCCGAAGCGTAGGCGCGTGTCCACGGTATCCAGGTTCTCCCGACCGAGGACATCGGTGCGCTGTGCAATCACCGCAGCGAACATTTCCCGGGCACCTTTGATATCGCCTGTGGCCTGGGCGAGGTTGCCCTGAGCCTCTCCCAGGTTTGCCTCGAAGATCTTGTTACCGTCGGTGGCCGCCACAATCGCCCTGGCTGTTGCGAACAGTCGGCCTGCTTGCGCGTGGTCGTTTGCGGCCAGGGCGACCTGGCCCAGCTCGACCAAGTAGTACTCCCGGCCTGCCATCACGCCGGCGCGCTCGTGGAGCTCGAGGCCATGTTGGAGATGCACGGCCGCGGCGGCTGGCTTGCCCTGACGACTGAGCGCCCAGCCCAGGTTGTACTCGACGCTCGCGGCGGCGGGATGAAGTGGACCGAGCACGCGTTGGATCGTAGTCAGCGCGTGCCTAAAATCGACAATAGCCGCCTCGAAATCATAATCCTGGAACTTCAGCGACGCGAGATTATTGAGAGAGAACGCGACCTCCGGGTGGTCCTCGCCGAGAATTCGCTGTTTGAGTTTGAGCGATGCAGTCATCGACTCACCGCCACGGATCACCTCACCGGCGTGCACTTGTGCGATCCCGACGTTGTTCAAAAACTCGCCGCGGATCAGCGGATCCTCGGCGTCGATCCGCTCCACCAGCGCTTCGATGAGCCCTGTTGCCTGGAGTACCGCGGCCGCCTCGTTTAGCATCTCGGCGCGGACGAGGAGGTCTCGCGACGCGGCCAGTGCGGCGATCGTGTTGTGTCCTGAAGCGACGGCCAGGCGTGTCGCTTGTTCGAGATCGGCGTGGGCTGCCTTGGCGTCGCCTGTAGCGATCTCGAGGTTCCCGCGGCGCAGCAGCGCCTCGGCGTGCAGCGGCCTGTAGGCGATGAGCTCCGCGTCGGCGAGCAAGGGCGCCAGCACCGTGAGGCCTTGTCCGTACTGCCCGGCGTCCTCGTGGGCCTTGGCTCGTGCGAGCACGGTGCGGGCTGCCGCGACCTTCGCTCGCAGCGCGGGGTCGTCCGGGGGTGCGACGGCCTGGGTGAGCGCGTCGGTGTCCTCGCAGCTCGCCAGTGGGGGCAGGGCAGCCACGGCTGTCACGGCTTTTTCAACGGCCGCCGCATCGGCGCCCGCGAGGATGTCGACCAGCGCGTTCAGGCTGTCGCGGCGCTGGTCGAGGCAGGCGTTACGCAGGTCGAAGAGTTGATCGGACTGGCGCGCGGCGTGGTGGGTCTCGCAGGCCTCCGTACGCATCGCCAGCCAGCTCTGTGCGTAGGTGTCGAGCGCAGGTTGCACGCGGGCCCAGGTGTCGCCTGCGTAGGCGACCTTCGTGCCGGTGATCGCGGTCTGCACCGCCTGGCTGCGTGTCTCGTCCCAGACCCCGGCGAGCTCGGCGTCGATGCCCTGACACACCGGCGTCGCCGCCGGGAGCAGGGACGCCGCGCCGAAGCTGCCCGCGCCGACGAAGCCGGCCAGCGCTGCGGAGGTGAACCAGCGGCGTCGCGCCTGCGCGGGGTCCTTGGCCAACTCGGTGAGCAGCGCCGCCATCGACGGCCAGCGCTTGTCGGGGTCGACCGCGAGGCCGCGGACGAGCACCCGGCGGATCCAGCCCGGCACGTTGTTGTTCGGTCCGGGCTCCTGAAGACGCCCGCTGGTGACCCCCGCGATCAGCGAGCCGAGCGTGCTGCAGTCGAAGGGGTGGAGGCCGTAGAGGCCCTCGTGGAGGCTGACGCAGAAGCTGAACTGGTCGCTCTGCGCGGTGGCGATGCGGCCCTCGTGCTGCTCGGGGGCCATGTATGCAGGCGTGCCCATGATGGCGCCGGTGCGGGTCAGCGGCGTGTCCAGCAGGCTGCCCTTCTGGTTGTATGCGCCGCTCTCGGGCGTGGCCGACAGCTCCTCGCTGCCGGCGTGTTCGCTCGCGCGGGCGAGGCCGAAGTCGAGGACCTTGACCGTGCCCTCGTCGGCGACGAGCACGTTGTGGGGCTTGAAGTCGCGGTGGACGATGTTGGCGCGGTGGGCCGCCTCGAGGCCGCGACCGGCCTGGATGAAGGTGGTGAGCACCGTCCTCCACGGCCTCGCCTGGCCCTTGAGCCAGGCGTCGAGGCTGAGGCCGCGGACAAACTCCATGGCGATGAAGATCTCGCGGTCCTGCTGGTCGACCTCGTAGACGGTGACGATGTTGGGGTGGGAGAGGCGGGCCATCGCCTGCGCCTCGCGGAGCAGGCGGGTGCGGCCGGTCTGGTCATGGCGGGTGGCCTCGCCGCGCAGCACCTTGACGGCGACTTTGCGGTCGAGTTGGTCGTCGTACGCGGTGTACACGACGCCCATGCCACCCTCGCCCAGGCGGTCGAGAACGGTGAAGCGGCCGATCTTGACGGGCTGGGCCCGGTTGCGAAACAGGCGGGCCTTGACGAGGTCCTTGGCGCGACGATCCTCATCGTTCGCGGGAGAGAGGGCTTGACGACGGCTGGAGCCGTCGCCGTCGGAGAGCATGGTGGGGGCGAGGAGCGGTGAAGCGGGGTGCTCGTCGCCAGAGGCGAAGTCAGGAGATGGGGTGTGGGTCTTGTCGAGGTCGAGGGGCAGGGGGGTGAGGGTCTTCTCCAGGCCGGGGGGGAGCGGGGTCTGAGTCTTGGCCAGCGCCAGCTCAGGGCCCGGTTGGGGGCCACGGCCGTCGGACGACCCGAGCGTCTGATCAAGACTGAACTCGAGCGGTTCATCGTGCATGGCCACCCTCCGGACTACCCGTAACATCGAGGGGATGAGTGTCCCTCGCGGCGGAAACAATTGCGTCGATCTGCGAGGGCATCGAAGTCGGGCCCGTGGGGCTCACTTGCGCTGCTTGAGGTCGTCGCGCAGGTGGCGTGCCCAGCTCTCGAGGTCCGAGACCGTGCTGTGCAGCAGGGCCGGCGAGGCGGCGAGCTGCTCGAGCTGAGCCTCGAGCAGCTGCTTGGCCCGACGGATGCGGGTGCGCGCCGTGCCCTCGGGGATCTCGAGCACGTCGCCGATGTCGCGCGCGGTCATGTTCTCCCAGAAGTACAGCTCGAGGATCATCTGCGACTCGACCGGGATCTTGCGCATCGCCTGCAGCAGCAGGCGGGTCTCCTGGGCCTGCGCGAGCACGCTCGTCGGCGTCGGGCCGAGGTCCTCCACCGAGTGTTCGGCGACGTCAAAGCGCTCGCCGTCGCGTCGCTTGCCGCGGTAGTGCTCGAGCAGGATGTTGCGCGCGACCCCGAAGAGATACGCCTGGAAGGTGGTGCCCTCGCGCATCCGCGCTTGTGTCTCCAGGAGCACGAGGAAGGTCCGCTGGATCAGATCGGGCGCTTGCTCGCCCGCCTTGCTGCGAAAGAACCGCGATAAAGCGTCGTAGAAGCGCTCAAAGAGCACTTCCCCGGCATCCTCGTCGCCACCGCGCCAGGCCACCAGGAGCTGTTGGTCATCCATCACGGGGCGGCATGTTAGCCAAAATCGCGACGACTGTGCCAGCACCAGTGAGGACCCCGGTTAGAACCATGGTCAGCCATCAAAAATTCTTGGGCTTGTCGGCAATTGTTTGGTCGCTGAGGATCACTTGTCGATCGAAGCGCGGTGCGGTGGGAGTGAAGACAGCCATGAAGACCTATTTCAACACCAACAATCTCCTTGCGATGGCCCTGATGTCCGTGGCAGCCGCGACCGGCTGTGACACCGGGGAGGAAGACTTCGGCGAGGGCGACGTGAGCGAGCGCTGCATCGGTTTCAGCTGCGGCACGATCAAGCTCAACACCTTCCAGTTCGGCAAGCTCAGCGCCAGCGAGCTCCCGCGCGACAACACCGAGATCTACAACGGCACCCGCCTCGTGCAGGTGCGCCTGCTGTGCCCGCCCAAGGACTCCAAGAATTTCTCGCGCTTCCCCAAGGCCTGTCTTGAGAAGGCCCTCACCTTCAAGCTCGACGACGTGTGGTCCAGCCAGGGCGAGCTGCGCGGCATGGCCGAGGGCAAGGAGTTCAAGGGCGCCGACTTCCTCAAGTCGCAGTGGTTCGTCGAGTTCTCCGAAGCGAATGTGGTCACGGAAGACATCGTCCTGACGGTCAACCAGTACTCGCAGCAGGGCGCGAATTTCTTCTACACCTTCGACTACCCGAACCCGATCAACCCGAAGGAGACGGTCCCGGCTTGCAAGGAGACGCTCGATCCGGTGACGGGCCAGGTCGTCGGCACCAAGGCTGTAGCGATCGAGGACATCGTCGTCGACACTGACACCGGCATCATCGACTACAAGAAGAACATGATCTACATCGCGTGTGTCTCCGGCGCGGTCGGCAAGGCGACGACCTGGGGATACAAGCCCTACGACCCGGCGTTTGGGGTCAAGAGCTTTACCGGCGCCGTGCGGGTCGTGCGGGCCGACTACTGCGGTGATGGCGACTCCTGGACCACCGTGGGCAACGCGCTCCAGCTCGCGGACAAGTGGGGCTACAGCAGCTTCAACGCCAACCCGGGCCCGACCGAGGCGCTGTGGACCGTCGAGGGCGCCGCCTGCCTCGGGGAGCCGCGCTGGGTCGGCCAGGTCAAGTACGAGGATGTCATCTGCAACGGCGACAAGCTGATGCCCTGCAAGGCGGGCTACGACCTGGGCAGCCTCGAGAACACCGTGTTCTGGTCGACGCTCCCCTGAGCGGCGTCGCGGGTCAGCGCAGGCGCACGAGAGTGGCGTCGGCGTCGGCCCGTTGTTTGGCGAACTCGGCCGGGTCGAGCCCGGCGAAGCCGTCGCGCGCGGCCAGGGCGAGGGCCCGGGCGCGCGCTTTGTCCGGCGGCTTGCGGAGCTCGAGGGCTTGCGCGAGGCGCAGCTTGGCCTCGAAGATGTTCTGCGGCAGGGCGTCGCCGGTCTCGAGGATCTGCAGGGCGCGCTCGGCCGGTGTGGTGGCGTCGCCGCCGGCGAGGCGCTCGAGCTCGGACTGCGCGGCGAGGGCCGCGGCGACGTCCGGGTGCTGTGATCCCAGGGTGCGCGTGCGGATCGCCAGTGCGGCCGCGAGGCGCTCGCGGGCCGCGGGGTAGCGGCCCTGTTTGGTGAGCGTGGTGCCGAGGTTGTACAGGCTGGTTGCGACCAGCGGGTGGTCGGCGCCGAGGGTCTTCTCGCGGATCTGCAGCGCTCGCTCCTGGTGGGTCACGGCGGCCACGAGGTCGCCTTGCTCTGTCTCGATCTCGCCGAGGTTGTCGAGGTTGTAGGCGACGTCGGGGTTCTCGGGCCCGAACGCGCGCTCGCGGATCGTCAGCGCGCGCTGGTAGTAGACGAGGCTCTCGGCGAGCTTGCTCTGGTTGCGCAGGACCAGGCCGATGTTGGTCAGCGAGTAGGCGACGGTCGGGTGGTCCGGACCGAGGGTTTTTTCGTGGATCTCGAGCGCGTGCTCGTAGTTGGCGCGGGCCTTGTCGAAGTCCTCGGTCATCAGCTCGGCGTTGCCGAGGTTGACCCATGAGCCTGCGGTGTTCGGATGATCGACGCCGAGGGTCTTCTCGCGGATCGTCAGGGCGCGCTGGTAGTGGTCGCGGGCGCCAGCGAATTCGCCGCGGGCGTAGTCGACGGCGCCGAGGCTGTTCTCGGTGTCGGCGACGCGCGCGTGCTGGCTACCGTGCACGCGCACGCGGATCGCCAAGGCCTCGCCCAGGTGGGCCTCGGCGTCGTCGTAGCGGGCCAGCCGGTAGTCGTTATTGCCGAGGTCGTGCAGCGAGGAGGCGACGTCGGGGTGGTCGTTGCCGAGCGTGTGACGGCGGGTGTCGAGCGAGCGCCGGAAGTAGCGGTCGGCCTCCTCGAACTCGCCCTTGCTGTTGTACGCGGTGCCGAGCGCGGCGAGCACCTCGGCGATCGCCAGGTCGCGCGCATGGGTCTCGGTGTCGTCGGGGAGGCCCTCGTACAGCGCGAGCGCGCGGCCGTCGAGCTCGATCGCCTCGGCATAGCGGGCCTGGGCGTGCAGCACGCTGCCGACGGCGGCGAGCAGGCGGGCGGTCAGGCGGACGTCGTCGCCGGCCCAGGCGATCGCGGCCTCGCCGGCCAGGCGCATGGCCAGGCCGCGCTCGGGCTGGGCTTCTTCCACGCCGACCAGGTGGATCAGCTCGATCCACGCCTCGGCCGCGGCGGTCGCGTGCTTGCCCGCGGCCGCCGAGCGCACGGCCTCCGCGAGTGCCGCCTCGGCCTCGTGCATCTTGCCCGATTCGTAGAGCAGGTCGCCCTCGATCACCAGCGCCTCGGCGAGCACCGGCGCATAGGCCAGCGCGCGCGCCTCCGCCGTCGCGCTGGTGGCAGCGAGCAGGCCCGGACCATACTTGCCGGCCCGCGTCAGGGCCCGCGCCGAGTCGAGCTGCACGCGCACGCCATCGACTGCGGTCCGCGTCTGTTCGTCGGCGGGTGGCATGATCGCGCTGGTAAGCGCGTCCTCGTCGGTGCAGCCTTGCAGGTCGTTGAGGCCGGCGACCATCTGCACTGCGCGCTCGAGCACCGGTGCGTCGGCACGCATGAGCACGGCGGTGACGGCTCGTAGCTCGCTGAGGCGACGCGCGAGGCAGGCGCTCTGGAGGTGCAGGAGCTCGACGCTCTGGGTGTGGTCGATGTGGGTGGCGGTGCAGGCCGCGGTCTGCACGCGGACCCATCCCGCGGTGTAGCTGTCGAGGGTTTTGGCGACGCGCTGCCAGGTGTCCTCGGCGAAGGTGCCGTCGCCGGCGGCGAGGAAGGCGGTGTGGGTGACCGTGCGAGCGTCGTCGTCCCACACACCGGCGAGGTGCTGTTCGGCGTCGGCGCAGCGCTGCGATGACTGGGCCAGGTACTGTGCGTAGCCGACGGCGGCGAGGATGAGCGCGCCCATGCCGGCGCCCACGGCGAGCCAGCGCCGTCGTTGGCTGCTGGGGTCACGGGTGAGGGCGTCGATGAGGTCCGAGATGTTGGCGTAGCGGTGGACCGGGTCGGCGCTGAGACCCTTGATCAGGACCTTGCGCAGCCACGGAGGCACGCGGGCCTGGGATTCTCGCGGGGCGTCGGCCACTTTGCCGCCGACTACCGCCATCGTCAGGCTCGCCATGGTGTCGGCCGGGAATGGAGGAGTGCCGTAGAGGGCCTCGTAGAGGCCGACGCAGAAGCTGAACTGGTCGGTGCGCGCGTCGGTCGGCATGCCGAGGTGCTGCTCGGGGGACATGTATGCGGGAGTCCCCATCACGGCGCCCTGTTGGGTCAGCTCGCGGCTGAGTGTGCTGACGCTGCTGGCCAGTTCGAGCGCGCTACGAGCCGGCTTGTCTGGTCGTTCGCCGCCCTCCTCGGTCGACTTGGCGAGCCCGAAGTCCAGCACCTGCGCCTGGCCAGCGACCGAGACCAGCACGTTCTCGGGCTTAAAGTCGCGGTGGACCAGGTCGGCATCGTGCGCGGCCTGAAGGCCACGTGCGGCCTGAATGAACACGGCGAGAACCTCTTTGCGGGTGCGCGGGCGGGCCCGCAGCCATGACTTGAGCGTCGAGCCCTCGACGAACTCCATGGCGATGAAGACGCGGTCGCCGTACGAGCCGACGTCATGGACCGCGACCACGTTGGGGTGGCGCAGTCGGGCCATCGCCTGCGCCTCGCGCAGCAGGCGGGCGTGGCCGTCGTTGCGAGACTGTGTCCCGCTGCCACGGGACACCGCCTCGATATGCAGCAGCTTGAGCGCGACTTTGCGGTCGAGCTGTGGATCGTATGCGGCGTAGACGACTCCCATGCCGCCAGCCCCGAGCGGGTTCAAGACCACGTAGCGGCCGACCAACTGTCCGTGGCCGATCTCCTCCGGCGCGCGCGTGAAGGTCGAGCCGCTCCCGCCGACCGTCCGCGCCAGGCTGATCTCCTCGGCGCCCTGGCCTCGCGCGCCCATCATCGAGGGCACCTCGTGGACGAGGGTGTCGTCGATGGATCCCACGGCGGGGAGTGTATCACCGTCGTCTCCCTTGCCCGGTGGGCGCGTTCGCGCGGGCCCCCGCCGCTCTTCGCGGTCACCTCCCCGTTCAGCCTGACATGGCCGTTACGACCTGTACGAACAGACATGTCCTAACGGAAAGGTACAAACCACCAGCGCGTCCACGCGCGGGGCTACATCTGGGCCCGGACCCAGTCAGACGGTCTGCAACGGTTGATTACCCCGTTTCGAGTGAGAATTGTATCCGGGGCGCTCGGCAGCTTTAGCGAGCTGTCCCAGAGGTAGGAACTTGGCGGTCTTGGTACTAAGATGCCGCCAATGTCCCGTGTTGCCCTTCGGACCTACCTCACCACCTCTGGTCTGGTCGCTGTCGCCACGGCGGCGCTGACTGTCGCCTGCTCCGTGGTCACGAAGGTCGACTTCACGGACTGTACGGCCAGCGACGAGTGTCGTGGCGCGTTCGGGCTCGGCTGGGTATGTGGCGAGGGCGGCCTGTGCGAGGAGGTCGAGGCGGTGCCGCGCTGCAAGCGGGTCTTCCCCGAGGATCTGTTCACCAACGAGTCCTACCGCGACGCGATCGTGTTCGGCTCGCTGTTCGACCACAACACCGAGGACGGCGACCTCAAGCTGGTCAACGCCGCCAGCTTGGCGATCGACGAGGCCAACGCCTCCGGCCTGACCGACGGGCGCCTCTACGGCATCGTCCACTGCGACTATCAGGAGAACAATAAGTTCGACGCGCTGACCTCCGAGGAGGCCACCGTGGCCACCGCGAACTACCTCGTCGATCAGATCGGTGCCGTTGCGATCATCGGCCCGGGCTATTCCAGCCTGGCCGAGACGGTGTTCAAGGAGCTACAGAAGCCCGAACACCAGCCCACGGCCGTCGTCATCTCTCCCTCCGCGACCAGCGACAGCCTCACGGACATCGATGTGCGCGACGGCGACAAGCCGGGCTTGTTCTGGCGCACGGCCCCGCCCGACGGTCAGCTCGGCGCCAACCTGGCCGGGCACATGACCACGGAGAAGATCGCCAGCGCCACGGTGATCTACACCAATGACTCCTATGGCAGCGGCCTCGCCAAGGCGCTGCAGAAGAACTTCGCGGGTGACCTCCAGCTGCTCGCCTTCACCACGCAGGATGACATCCTCGCGCACGTGCAGACGGTCAGCAAAAAGACGCCGGGCGATACTGTCGGGGTGGTGTTCTTCGGCTCGGAGGTGTCCCAGGCGACGGCCTTCCTCAACGCGGCGAAGCCATTTGCCTTCTATTCCATGTCGCGCATCTACTTCGGCGACGCCGCCTACAACAAGCCCTTCCTCGATGGCACCAAGGAAGCTGCCAGTCTCTATCCGCAGGTCCGCGGCGTCATCTCGGGCAATCCCTCGGGCGACAACTTCGATTCGTTCGTCTCGCGCTACCTCGCGGTCTTCAAAGAGGACCCAACCGACGCCTCGTACTCGTCGCAGACCTACGACGCCACCTGGCTGGCCGTCTACGGCACGGCGTGGGCGGAGTACCAGCGCAAGGGCGAGCTCACCGGCTTGAACCTCGCCTTTGGTCTGCAGCGCATCAGTGACACCAAGGGCGTCGCGGTCGACATCAGCCGCGACGGCTGGAACGTCGTCAAACGCGAGTTCAAGGCCGGGCATAGCATCAACGTCACCGGCGCCTCAGGTGATCTCCAGTACGACCCCGAGACAGAAGAGACGACAGCCAAGGTCGTGTACTGGAAGATCAACGACGCTGGCACAGACTTCGAGAATGTGCCCTGAGGTGTGTGCGCCGGCTCATGGCTCTAGCCTGAAGACGCTGGTGCGCGGGTGTGCGCGGCCGTCCATTTGAGCCGCTGAAGGGCCTCGCTCGTACCACGGTGGTGGATCGTGTAGGCTCGATACGATAGAGGTTGAAGCACGTGGCAGGTCAAGAAACACCCAATCCAGCGCGGACGATCATCTCTGCTGCCGGCGTGCCGCAGCCCCTGACCGGTGAGTTCGTGGCCCGTGGTAGCAACGGTATGGCTGCCGGTATGGGCGCCAACCTCGTGGGCGTGGCGTTGCTCGGTCGCTATCAAGTTCAAGCTCATATCGGTGACGGCGGCATGGGCACCGTGTACCTCGCCGAGCACACCACGATCCTCAAGAAGTTCGCTATCAAGGTCCTAAGCGCGGAGCTATCGGTCCGCCCTGATCACGTCGATCGCTTTTTGCGTGAGGCACGGTCGGCGTCGATGATCAACCACCCCAACGTGGTCGAGATCACCGACTTCGGCGTAACGCCGGACAACCAGCCCTTCTTCGTGATGGAGTACCTGCAGGGCAAGGATCTGTCGCAGCTGCTCGGCGAGTCGGGCTCGCTGCCGTGGAAGCGCGTACGTTCGATCGCCCTGCAGATCTGTCACGCGCTGCAGGCCGCCCACGATCAAGGCGTGATCCACCGCGACATGAAGCCGGGCAACGTCGTCCTGGTCAAGCGCGGCAACACGCCGGAGCACGTCAAGGTCCTCGACTTCGGCATCGCCAAGGTGCTCGGCGAGTCCGAGACCAAGGGCCTGACGCAGAGCGGCATGGTCGTCGGGACGCCGGAGTACATGTCGCCCGAACAAGGCTGGGGCCAGCCGGTCGATCACCGCGGTGACATCTACGCGCTCGGCGTCATCATGTACGAGCTCCTCACCGGCAAGATCCCGTTCTCGGGCGCCACGATGATGGAGATCCTGAACCGGCACATGTTCGAGGTTCCGGATGTGAAGCATCCGAACATCCCCGAGGAGGTCGGTGCGATCATCCTCAAGGCGATGCAGAAGGATCGAGCCCTGCGTTTCCAGTCGATGAACGAGCTCGGCGCCGCGATCGAAGCCGTTGGCACCGGGGCTAGCCCGGTCACCGTCGTCGACGAGGAGATCAAGACCCCCTGGGGCCCCGTCACCGCCCGCTTCACCACGGTGAATCCGCAGGTCATGCCGCAGCAGCGCAGCTGGGTGTGGCTGAGCGTGCTCTCGGCCGTCATCGCCGTCGGGGCCCTGGTGTTCGCCATGTGGCCCGACCAGCCGCCCGTGCAGCCGACGACTCAGCCGGTCCAGGTCGTGGCCACACCCGAGCCGACCGAGCCGCACGAGGAGGCACCGCGGCCAGTCGTGCTCCCGCCCGAGGTCCAGAAGGTCGCGTTCACGATCACGACGCCGGGTGTCGATGCCCAGATCCTCGACGCACGCGACGAGGGCAGCTACGGCATGACCAACGACCCGGCGGGCGTGATGGTCAAGAAGTCCGACGAGCCGCTCGAGCTCATCCTCCGTGCGAAGGGCTACGAGGACAACCGCTTCACGATCATCCCCAACCAGGACAAGCGCTTCGACAAAGCCCTGGTCGCTAGCAAGGCTGGCACGCCGAGCAAGCCCGTGCGCCCGAAGAACACCGACATCAAGAAGCCGGACATCAAGACCCCGGAGACCAAGACACCGGACCCCGGCGACGACAGCGGCCTCGGCAGCGATCTCAAGAACCCGTTTGGCAAGAAGTAGGTCGCGGGTAGAGCGACGAGCAAAGGACATGTCCCGCGGGACATGTCCTTTTGTATTTGTCGGTGCGGCGAAAAGCGCGGCGAAAAGCGCCGGCTCGAACCGGCGGGCTAGAAGCGCAGATTGAAGTTGAGACCGGCGCCGCGGGGGCCCGCGTAGGGGGCGAGACGCGCGCGCTGGTCCGCGGGCTTCTGCTTGCGGGCCTTGAGGGCGATGACCGTGACGAGGCCGATGGCCGAGGCCGCCGCGACGGCGATGCCGATGTCGGCGACCAGGGCGCTGGTCTTGCGACCGTCGAGCGCGTCCTGACCGGCGATGGAGCAGAAGCGGCCGTCGCCGGCGTCCATGCACTGGTCGAGCGCGTCCTTCTTCTGGCCGTTGGCCTTCACGCCGAAGCCGACGAGCAAACCGAGGCCGACGACGACACCTGCGGTCAGGGCGATGGCCGCGGGACCGTAAATACGGTCCTTCTTCGGGGGGGCCTTGTCCTCGGCCGTCGTGGTCGGTGGCGCGGTGACGGGCGTGGTCTGCGGGTTCGGCTGCGGGTTGGCTTGATTGGCGGCGGCGGCGTCGCGCTCCTTCTGCTCCTTCTCCCGCTGGCGCTGGTCGAGCGCCTGGATCCGCCGCGAGAGGGCCTCGCGCTCCTTCTCGGGGGCGAAGGCCCGGTACTGATCGAGGTAGCGGCGCGAGTTGGCGAAGTCGCCGAGGCGCTCGTGGGCGTTGCCGATGTTGTAGAGGAGCTGCGGCTCCTTCGACAGCTCGTAGCTCTCCTGGAACGCGAGGATCGCCGACTCGTACGAGCCCTCGGTGTAGAGCCGCTCACCGTTGCGGTACAGCTCCTCGGCGCGCTTGAGGTTCGCCGCTTTCTCGTCGGCCGCCGGCGCCGCTGCGGCCTGGGCTGACACACGCAGCGGCGCGAACGCGAGGCCGAGGCTCAGGAGGAGGACAGCGCTGTCTCGGATCTTCATGATGCGAACAAACCTGGGTGTGCAGAGGCCATGTAACAGTGGCTCACCGGCCGCGAATGCCGCCAGTATAGGGGGCCCGTGGCCGCGGAGGCAAGCGTGCGCCAGCTTTAGGTCTGCGAGCCAGAAACGCGGCCGCGCTCGGTAGCGAGGCGCTGACGCAGGTAGGGGGACACGAGCCGGGCGAGGGCATCCTGCGTCGCCGGACTGAGGTGACCAAAGCCGGCGATGGTGCCCATACAAGCGGCTGAGCGGCAACCACACACGAAGGGCGCGGCCATGTCCCACTCGGAGGTCAGATAATTGAAGCTGAGCTCGTCACCCACGGCTAGCGGGCGGGCGGCGACCAGCTCGAGCCGCTCGAAGTCGAGGGCGCAGTTGGGGTCGCAGCTGTGGTTCAAGTAGTCGTCGATCTCGTCGGTGCCGGCCTGATGGCGGTGCTCGTCGATCTGAATGGTATGGCGGGCCCGCTGCTCGACGAAGACCTCGGCGATCGCCATCAGCACCTCTCCGGCGGAGATCGCCTCCACGGCGAAAACCCCGAGGCCCTCGGCGCCGAGGCGTAGTTCGATCTTCGGGCTCGACCAAGTGCGAGCGCGTGGGGCGATGCAGACGTCCATGGGGTTCAAGAATTTCCAACCAGCGGGGCGATTAGACCAGAGTCTGAGGGACCGTGCCACGAAGTTCTGAGACCGTGTGGAACTGCGTGCGGAGCCGTGGGTCGCTCTGGATGAGCTCCATGAACTGGCGGCGTTGTAGGGTCAAGAAGATGCATGGCGTGAGCGTGCGGATGGTCGCGTTGCGCGGGGTGTCCTTCAGCAGCGCCACTTCGCCGAAGTGGTCGCCATCCTGCAGTGTAGCCACTTGTACGTCCGTGCCGTCCGGCTGGCGCTTGAGCACCGCGACCTTGCCGCGGGCGATGATGTAGAACTTGTCGACCGTGGTATCTCCCTCGCGGATGACCTTGCGGTCCTCCGAGACGCGCTCGCTGAGGAACATCTTGGCCAGCTTCTCCAGCATGGCGTCCGCCAGCTTGGACAGCACCGGTACGGCGCGCAGGCGCTCGGGCTCGATGCCGGCGCGCGCTCCGTCCTCGCTGATGACGAGGCCCTGCTGCTTGTCCCACAGCTTCTTGTACATGCCACCCTGGGCCAGCAGTTCGCCGCTGTTGCCCTGCTCGACGAGGCGCCCGCGCTCGAAGACGAGGATCTGGTCGGCGTGGACGGTGGAGGCGAGGCGGTGGGTGACGGAGATGACGGTGCGCTGGCGACCGAGGCGCTCGAGCGTGCTGTTGACCGCGGCTTCGGTGGTGGGGTCGAGCGCGGAGGTTGCCTCGTCGAGCAGGAGGATCGCAGGGTCGCGTACGATCGCCCGGGCGATCGCCACGCGCTGGCGCTGTCCGCCCGAGAGCCGACCGCCGCGCTCACCGACGATCGTGTTGTAGCCGTCGGGCAGGCTGACCACGAGGTCGTGGATCTCGGCGGCTCGCGCGGCAGCCTCGACGTCCTCGTCGCTGGCGTCGGGGCGACCGAAGCGGATGTTCTCGCGGATCGTTGTGTTGAACAGGAAGCTCTCCTGGAAGACCACGCCGAGCTGCCCGCGCAGGGAGCCGAGGCTGACGGCGCGCAGGTCGCGGCCGTCGACGCTCACGCTGCCGCTGTCGGGGTCGTAGAAGCGGGCGATGAGGCCGAGCGCTGTGCTCTTGCCCGAGCCGCTGCCGCCGACGACCGCCACGTTGGCGCCACGGCGGATCGTGAAGCTGACGCGGTCGAGGTTCTTGTGCTCGCCGGTGTACGAGAAGCTCACGTCGGCGAAGGTGAGGGTGTCCGAGATGTTGGCGAGGGCGGCGGCGCTCGGCGTATCGACGACCTGCGGGGCGGTGTCGAGGAGCTCCTGGATCCGCCGCACGCCGCCAGCGGCGAGCAACAAGGGCGGCATGACGCGGGTGAGCGAGGTGACGTAGGCGCTGAGGTAGCCGAGCAGGACGTTGAAGGCGACCAGCGATCCGAGGGAGAGCTTGCCGTTGAAGCACTGCACGGCGCCGAAGCCGAACACCGCGATCTGCAGGAGGAGGAAGGCGAGGTTGGGTGTGCGCTCGACGAGGTAGGCGAGCAGGTTGAAGCGCAGGCTGATCTTGTAGAAGCCGCGCAGCTGGCTGCGGAAGGCGCCGAGCTGCAGCGGCGCGAGGCTGAAGGCGCGGATGACCGGCTGAGCGCTGACGTTCTCCTGAACCGTGCTGGCGATCTTGGCCTCCTCGTGGCGTACGAGGTAGCTGTCGCGCTCGGCCCGGGGCCCGAGGAAGCGCGGGCCGAGCATCGCCACCGGCAGGCCGAGCACCGTGAGCAGCGCGAGCTGCCACGAGAAGATGAACAGGAGGGTGGAGATGGTGACCAGGCCGAGGGTGCCGAGGATGGTCTCCGGGATGGCGAGGATCACCGCGTTCTGCACGGCGGCGAGGTCGGTGGAGAAGCGCGACATGATGTCGCCGATCTGGATCTTCGAGTAGTAGCTGGCCGACAGGCGCTGCAAGTGCTCGAACATCCGCAGGCGGAGGTCGTTCATCACGCTGGTGCCGAGTCGGGCGTAGAGGTAGTCGCGGCCGATCGCCGCCATCGCGGAGATCAGGGCCGCGGCGACCAGGCCGATCAGCACGCTCCACAGCAGGGCCTCGTCGTGCTTGGCGATCGCCTCGTCGACGATGTACTGGAAGCTCATGCCGAACAGCACCGCCCACGCGAGGTCGATCAAGAGGCCTGCGAGCAACAGCCAGACCTGAACCCTGTAGGGCTGGAGGTACTGGAGGATGACTCGCAGGGCGCTGAGCATGGGACGGGCTGCGCGGTTTTGTCATGCGACCGCGCGGCGGTGCGTGCGGCCGAGGCTCGCATGGTGACACAAGCGGCGGACGGCCGGGGAGTCGTGGTGACCCGAGCGCACCAGAATCCCCCAGCCGCGGCGCGTCAGGGCCGGTGCATGAGGCTGTGCGTCGCGGCGGCCAGGCGACGCAGACGGGCGCTGCGCCGTGGATCGTCCTGGGCGTCAGGGTCGAGGGCGGTGCGTGGGACGACAAACACGTCGGAGGTGATCGCGCCGACAGCCTCGTAGTGCTCGGCGATGCGGCCGATCTGCAGCGCCCCGACAGCGGCCAGCAGCGGACGAGACGCGAGGTTGCGCACTGGCTCGTCGACGACGGTGGTGATCACCAACGCACAGCCGGCGGCGAACAAGCTGGCGAGCGCGTGGTAGGCCAGCAGCACGCCGAAGAGCGCGAGGCCGGGCTCGGGGAGGATGGCGAGCTGGTCGAGGTAGGCGAGGGGCAAGCGCTCGAGCTCGGCGAGCTGTGGGTGCTGGGCGCCGAGCTCGATCTGCCCGCGGCGCTGCCACAGGTCCGAGGCCCGCAGCTCGGCGTCGTCGAGCGTCGTGGCGAAGCCGGTGACGACGCCGTCGCAGGTGAGCACGGAGGTGTGGCCGCTGGCGATCAGGCGGGTGTACTGCTCGGGCGAGGCGCCGAGCAGGAAGCCGCCGCGTGTGGGGGCGCTCGCGTGCAGCTGCAGGCGCCGCTTGATCGCCAGCAAGGCTGGGACGTCGCCAGCGACGGCGCGGCGCAGGCGCGGGCCCGACATGCCCAAAGAGGCAGGTTGTGGTCGCGGCGGCGCGGGTTCGGGGTGGCTGTTCGCAGGGACAGGTCCGCCCGGCATCGCGGGCGGGACATGTCCTTCAAGCGTGTCCGCAAGGACAGGTTGAGGCCTCACGGGACGGGCTCCAGGGGTGGGCGCTCGCGGAAGGTCGGACCGCGCAGCTGCTGCACGATCGCGGCGCCGAGAGTGTCGACGCGCTGATTCTCGGGGCGGGCCGGGGTCACGCGCTGACTCGGGAGCAGGTACCACGGGATCCCCGGGTCGGCGTGGTGGGTGGCGTGCTCGCTGAAGTTCAGCATGACCCACGAGAGCAGGCGGTGGCCCGGGCGCAGCGAGCGGACGTTGTGCCGAACCTCGCCGCCGAGCGTGGTGTCATAGTGGTAGATGTAGAGCATCAGCGACCACACCCACGCGAACACGAGCAGGGGTAGGCCGAGCGTCGCCAGCCACAGCTCGCGACCGCCGAGGCGCCAGACCAGCAGGTGCAGCGAGGCGCCGAGCAGCAGCTCGATCCAGGCGCGCACGCGGTGACGCCGGCGCCAGCCACGAAACGCGGGCGAGACCCGGCGCGCGAGGTCGGTCGGGAGCAGCAGGAACAGGAGGACCGAGACGAGCGAGTGGAGGAAGAAGCCGCCGGCGAACACGGCGAGGAACCACAGGACCGAGCCCCACACGCGGGTGAGGCCGCGACGCCACGCGGGTCCGGGTGGGAGGAGGACGACGTCGAGGGTGGCGACGCCGGGGGCGCGGCGGTTGTGGCCGTGGTGAAACCCGTGGATCTTGCGGACGACGGCGAAGGGGGCCAGCAAGGGGGCGAACATGAGGGCGCCGAGCAGGTCGTTCCAGCGCGGGTGGTCGGGGAACAGCTTGCGGTGGACGGCCTCGTGGCCGACGTTGAACATGCGGTCGAGCCACAGCCCGAGGGCGAGCAGCAGCGGCGGGGCTGCGAGCACGCGGGGCCAGCCGTCGAGGTTGTAGGCGGCGGCCGAGGCGGCGGCCAGGGCGAACCAGATCAACAGGGTCTCGATGACCAGCCGCGTCGAGATCCATGCGTGGGTCGGTGAGCGCTTGAAGCTGCCGAACACCGCGCGAGTTTAGCGGAAGTTTGCCCGGGACCGGGGCTCGTCGCGGGGCCGGGTGGCGGGAGGATCAGCGCTGGCAAGCGGCGCCGGCTCGCGCTACAGGCTGGGCATGTCGCGGATCTTCGATGTCTCCACCTCCTATCTGTCGAGCTTGTTGCGGCCGGGCGCGGACTTCCTCGTCCGTGGGGCCGGGGCGCGACCGGAGGCGCGGATCCGGCTCTACGAGTTCGAGGCCTGCCCGTTCTGCCGCAAGGTCCGCGAGATGCTGACGATCCTCGACCTCGACGCGGTGATCCTGCCGTGCCCGAAGGGCGGGACGCGATTCCGCGGTGAGGTGATGCAGCGCGGCAAGCTGCAATTCCCGCTGATGGTCGACCCGAACACCGGCACCGAATTGTACGAGTCGGACGCGATCGTCCGCTACCTGGCCGAGCACTACGGCGACGGCCGGGTGCCGCTGTCGCTGCGCCTGGGGCCGCTGACGGTGCTCAGCGGGTCTGCCGGGTCGTTGCTGCGCTTCCCGCGGGGTACCCGCGTGCGGGCTTCGCGGCTGCCGGACGCGCCGCTCGAGCTGTACAGCTTCGAGGCCTCGCCGTTCTGCCGCCTGGTCCGCGAGGCGCTGTGCGAGCTGGAGCTGCCCTACGTGCTGCACAACCTCGGCCGGGGCAGTCGCAAGCGTGAGGCGTTCCGGGCGCTGACCGGCAAGATGCAGGTGCCCTACCTGGTCGACCCCAACACCGGAACGGCGATGTTCGAGTCGGCGCAGATCGTGGCGTATCTCGAGCAGACCTACGCGGTCTGACTTCTATCGCGAGGTCGCGGGCTGTATGGTCGCGGGCCATGAGAAGCGCCTGGTCCGATGACGACGCCCGCGCGGCCGTTGCTCACTACACCGCCCGCGATCCGCTGCGCTGCAACGAGGACCTGGCGCTGCGGGTCTACAGCTCCCGCCTGCTCGGGCGCGAGCCGGCGCTGGTGCTGCACGGCGGCGGCAATACGTCGGTGAAGACGGTGCTGCCAGACGACCTCGGCGTGCCCACGGAGGTTGCGTGTATCAAGGGCAGCGGCTGGGACCTGGCGAGCATCGAGCCGCCAGGGCTGCCGGCGGTGCGCCTGGGGCCGCTGCAGGCGCTGCGCGGGCTGTCGATCTTGAGCGATGAGGCGATGGTGGCGGCCCTGCGCGCGCGCCTGCTCGACCCGTCGGCGCCCAACCCGTCGGTCGAGGCGCTGCTCCACGCATTCTTGCCGCACAAGTTCATCGATCACTCACACGCCGACGCAGTGCTGGCGGTGGTCGACCAGCCGCATGCACAAGCGCTGTGCGCCGAGATCTTTGGCGACGACTACGCGGTGGTGCCATACGTGATGCCGGGCTTCGCGCTGGCGCTGCGGGCCGCGGAGGCCTACGCGGCGGCGCCCGGGTGCCACGGGCTGTTGTTGCTGGGGCATGGCCTGTTCAGCTTCGGTGTCGACGCGCGGGCGAGCTACGAGCGGCACCTCGACGCGGTGACGCGGGCCGAGGCGCGGGCGTCGAAGCTGCAGGTGCAGGTGCCCGGCGAGTCGGGGCGGGCTGCGGAGCCGGATACGCGAGAGTTCCTGCGGGTAGCGCCAGTGCTGCGGGGCCTCCTGGGTCGACGCATGATCGCGCACTGGCGACCTGTCCCGGAGGCCATGTCCTTCGCGGCCGATCCGCGGGTCCGCGAACTGAGCGAGCGCGGGCCGGTGACGCCCGACCATGTGATCCGGACCAAGCAGCGGCCGCTGGTGCTCGCCGCCAGGGCCGATGTGGGGGCGATCGCCGCGGAGTTGGGGGCGTACCGCGAGCGCTACGAGGGGTACTTCGGCGCGCAGCAGGCGGCCCGCGGGGTGACGCGGGTGATGCTCGACCCGGACCCGCGGGTGGTGCTGATGCCGGGGCTTGGGATCGTCGGGCTCGGCATCGACGAGGGCGCGGCGAAGATCGCGGCGGACCTGTACGAGCACACGATCGCGGTGATCCGCGGCGCGGAGCAGATCGGGCGCTACCAGGCGCTGCCCGACGGAGACATCTTTGACATGGAGTACTGGTCGCTCGAGCAGGCCAAGCTCGGCAAGGCGACGCCGCGGGCGCTGGCGGGGCAGGTTGTGTACGTGACAGGCGCGGCATCGGGGATCGGCCTGGCGTGCGCGCGGCGCTTCGCGGCCGCCGGGGCGGCGCTGTACCTGGTGGACCGCGATCCACGGGTGCATGACGTGGCGGCGGCGTTGAAGGCCGGCGGCGAGATCCTGGATGTCACCGACCGGGCGGCCGTCGAGGCGAGCCTCGAGCGGGTGGTGCTGCGCTTCGGTGGTCTGGACGGCGTGATCTCCAACGCCGGAGCCGCGTTCCAGGCGCCGATCGCAACCTGTCCCGAAGACCAGCTGCGTGCGAGCCTCGAGCTGAACCTGCTCTCACATCAGTGGGTCGCGGCGGCGGCGATGCGGGTGCTGACGGCGCAGGGCTCCGGCGGGTTCCTCCTGTTCAACGCGTCGAAGGCGGCGTTCAACCCGGGGGAGGGCTTCGGGCCCTACGCGGTGGCGAAGGCGGGGCTCGTCGCGTTGATGAAGCAGTACGCGCTCGAGGGGGCGCGTGTGGGGGTGCGCGCCAACGCTGTCAACGCGGACCGGGTGCGCACCGGGCTGTTCCCGGCGGCGGTCGTCGAGGCGCGAGCGGCCGCGCGGGGGTTGGCGCCGGAGGCGTATTTCCGCGCGAACTTGCTCGGGCGCGAGGTGACGGCCGAGGACGTGGCGGAGGCGTTCCTGAGCCTGGCGCTGGCGCGCAGCACGACGGGGGCGGTGGTGCCGGTGGACGGTGGCAACCTGGCCGCGGCGCCGCGCTGAGGTGTTAGATCGGTGTGATGTCGACCAGCGCGCTGGAGCTTTCACCGGGGCCGATCGGGCCGGAGTGGCGGAGCATCGCGGAGCTCGATGACGGCTGGCGAGAGCCGCGACCGGGGCCACGGCTGGCGGAGCTGCGCGCGCGGGGGGAGGCGTTCGCGCCGGTGTTCAAGGCGCAGGGGCCGGTGTCGGCGGTGCGGACGATCGACCTGCTGCCGTTCCCGTATCCGGTGAGCTTCGCGTTCTGGCAGGCCGCGCCGACGCGGGCGAAGTACCTGCTGATGCGCAACCGCTGCCAGTTGATCGAGTTCGTGGACTTCAGCGGGGCGACGCGGACCTTGTTGGTCAACCCGAGCGAGGCGGACCTGTCCGCACGGGCAGGTTTCTTCGAGCAGGCGCGACGCGAGTTGCTGCCCTTTGTGCCGGCGTCGCTGCTGACGCGGGCACCCGGGCCGACGGCGCTGCTGCGCAAGATCGGGGTCGACCCGGCGCGCATCGACTATGTGACCTTCGATCATCTGCACGTGCAGGACCTCCGGCGCGGCCTGGGTGAGACGGCGCCGCTGTACCCGAACGCGAAGCTGCTGGTGAATCGCCGCGAGCTCGAGACGCTGCGGCAGATCCATCCGCTGCAAGCTCCGTGGTGGATCGCGGGGGCGCTCGACGGGGTGCCGGCGGAGCGGGTGGTCGCGCTCGAGGGGTCGGTGTGGCTGGGCAAGGGGCTGGCGCTGGTGTGGACGCCGGGGCACACGCTCGGCAACCATTCGATCGTCGTGCACGCGCCGGACGGCGGTGTGTATGCGATCTCGGAGAACGGGGTGGCGCCGGAGTGTTACCTGCCGGCGGCGTCGAAGATCCGCGCGCTGCGGGCGTACGCGAGGAAGTACGACGCGGAGGTGGTGCTCAACGGCAACGCCCTCGAGAGCGCGCTGTCGCAGTACAGCGCGATGGTCCTGGAGAAGGCGCTGGTCGACCGCGGGGCGGGAGGCGGTGAGCTGCCGAACATCCTGTGCTCGTCACCGTTTGTGCGCTCGCCGCTGGCGTGGGGGTTGGCGCCGAGCCACGTCATCCCGGGGATCGAGGGCGGGATCTTGAAGCGGAGCCTGGCCGGGCCGTGATCGGGTGCAGGCTGGGCTTGACGGCGCGCAAATGTGCTATGGCCGTGCCGCGTGATCGCCCAGGTCGGTCTGAATGTGCTCGTGCTTGCGGTGTCGCCCGAGTCGCGGGGTTATGACGGCGCTGATGCGGTGCAAGAGGTCAGCGTCGAGGCTGAGGTGCCGGCGCCGGTGGAGCCGAGCATGCCGGCCGAGGCCGTCGCGCCGGCGCGGCCGGTGACGGGTGGGCCGAGTCCGGGGTTGGCGGCGCGGACGGCCCTCGAGAAGCAGGCGCCGCGGCCGAAATGGTGGGGGCCGTATCCGCGGCCCAAGCTCACCGGCTTCGGGGGCCCAGTGCTGCAGCTGACGGGGCTGACGGGGGCGTTCGCGGCGATGGTCGGACTCGCCGGCGGGTTGACGATCCGCCAGCGGGTGTCGCTGGGGGCGACGGCGATGTGGCTGCTCAACCCGATCGACGCGGGCAAGACCTCGGTGGGGGCGCCACAGCGGCTGAACGTCAACTTCGGGGGGCTGCTGCTGGCGGTGGTGGTCGGGCGGACGAAGCAGGTCGACTTCACGATCGAGGGGGTGATCGGGGGAGGTGGGGCGTGCCTGCAGAACCCAAACACCGGGGGGTGTTACGCGCGCACGGCGATGTTCGTCGGGCAACCGGGTGTGGGCCTGCACGTCCGGCTGGCGCCGGTCGTGCGCCTGGCGCTCGGGCTCGGCTATCGCCTCATCGCGGCCAGGAGCTGGGCCGGGCCGAGCAGCCTGCAGCTCGGGGCGCCGGTCGGCAGCGTGATGCTCGAGTTCGGTCTGTTCTAACGACCTGGTCTTCGGGACAGCTCATGGCGCCTGCTCGACGCAGATGAGGTGCAGGGCCTGGTCGCAGCTGACGGCCGGGCAGCCTGCGGTCCAGGCGAGGTCGGTGCGGGTGAGGATGCCGGCGCCGGCGGTGCTTTCGGGGCTCAGGGAGCTCCAGTCGGCGCAAGGGGGCTCTTCCCCGAGCGGGCCGGCGGAGGCCTCGGTGTGGGTCCAGGCGAGGATGGCGGGGGTCTCGCAGCCGTCGCCGCTGTCGATCGCCGCGCCGTACTCGGTGACGTCGATCGGGCGCTGCAGCGAGCCGTCGAGGAGATCGATCCAACCCTGGGCGACCACCGTGGCGACACCCTTCTCGCCGGAGGGCAGGATGTACGGCAGCTCGCTCTTGCGGAAGCGGGTGGCGGGGCTGGCCTTGGTGTCGCTGAGCCAGGCCATGTAGACACCCGGCCGGCCGGCCTTGGTTGCGAGCTGTTGGCAGAGCGCGTCGGCCATTGCGAGGCCGCCGATCTGGTCGACCTTGTAGAGCTTGCTGCTGGCGAACACGAAGCGGGCGTCACGCTCGCAGCTCAGGGTGCAGCCGTCGCCGGGGACGTCGACCTTGTCGTCGCAGAGCTCGTCGACGGCCTGCACGCCGTCGCCGCAGACCGAGGGCTGACAGTCAGGGGTGCAGTCGTCGCCGTAGAAGGCGTTGCCGTCGTCGCAGGGCTCGCTGGCCTGCTTGAAGCCGTCGCCGCAGCGAGGCAGGCTGCAGAAGTCGGTGCAGGTGTCGCTGGCGCCGTCGCACGGTTCGCCGTCCTTGACCATCTTGTCGCCGCAGTTGGGGAAGCGGCACTGCTCGGTGCAGGTGGCGCTCACCGGGTCGCAGGCTTCGCCCGGTTGGAGGAGACCGTCGCCACAACTCTTGTGGGTGCACTTGGTGGTGCAGTGGCCGTCGTCGGCGTTGGCGGCCCCGAGGTCGCACTGTTCGTCGCCGCCGACCAGGCCGTCGCCGCAAGTTGGGACCGCGCAGCGGGTGCTGCAGGTGTCGCTCTCGTTGCTGTTGCCGTCGTCGCAGTCCTCCCCGGGCTGGAGAAAGCCGTCGCCGCAGCGCGCGGGCGTGCAGTCCTGGCGGCACAGGTCATCCTCGGCCTTGTTGCCGTCGTCGCAGGCTTCACTCGGACCAGGGAAGCCGTCGCCGCAGAAGTTGGGCAGGCACAGCGGGGTGCAGGCTCCGTAGAGGCTGTTGAGCGGGCCGGCGTCGCACAGCTCGCCGCCCTGGGGTCGGCCGTCGCCGCACATCGCCGGGTCGCCGGTGGGGTCTGAGGGGTCTGAGGAGCTTGAGGAGCTTGTGGAGCTGGTCTGGAGGCCACCGTCGACGAAGCAGCCGGCGAGCAGGGTGGAGAGCGAGGGGGCGAGCAGGCGGCGGAGGGCGGGCATTGCGGCTCTCAGGTCGGCTGTTCGAAGCAGTAGAAGCGCAGCGCGGTCTGACAGCTGATATCGCAATTGTTCGTCCAGGTGCCGCCGCTGGACGACGGGTCGCCGCTGCGGCCTTTGCCGAGCGGGAACGCCCAGCCGAAGCACTGGAAATCGGCGCCGAGCGAGCTTCCGTTGGTCTTGGTGGCGCTCCATACGGCCGTCTCGCCGACGCAGCCGGGCATCGCGGGTAACTGCTCGCCCGTCTCGGTCTGATCGATCGGGTGGAGGAGTGTGCCGTCGGTGAGGTCGTTCCAGCTCTCGGCGAGCGGCGAACCATCGCGCAGGACGTAGGGGAGCGGCGAGTGGACGAAGCGACTCTCGGGGCTGGCACTACCGGCGCTGATCCAGGCCAGGTAGAGGCCAGGCAGCTTGGCGGCGCTGGCGAGCTCGCTGCAATGGGCGTCCGCCTGGGTGATGCCGCCGAAGGTGCCAGGGTAGCGCTCGCTGGTCACGAACACGAAGTATGCGTCGCGCTGACAGAGCGGACTACAGCCATCGCCCTCCAGGGCGTTGCCATCGTCGCAAGCCTCGCCTGCCTCGATCACACCGTTGCCGCAGGCCTCGATCATGCAAGTTGTTGAGCACCCGTCGCCGTCGTCCAGGTTGCCGTCGTCGCAGGTCTCGACGCCGAGCTGGGTGATGCCGTCGCCGCAGGCCGCGGGGACACACTGGTTGGTGCAGGCGTCTTGGTTGTCCCCGTTGCCGTCGTCGCACAGCTCGCCAGGGCCGGGGGCTCCGTCGCCGCAGGTCTCGAGCTCGCAGCTGGCGTTGCAGCCGTCGCCGCCGACGAGGTTGCCGTCGTCGCAGCCCTCGTTGCTGGCGAGGTAGGCGTCTCCGCACAGGTTGGTGGTGCAGTCCCCGCGGCAGAACGAGCCGTCGACGCCGTTGTTCGCGGCCCCCAGGTCGCACTGCTCGTCGGGGTCCTGGACCGCGTCGCCACAGTTCCCGGGGGCTCCACCGTCGCTGCTGCTGGTGCCGCTGGTGCTGCTGGTCGGCGCCGCGCTGCTGCTACCGGCGCCGCCGGTGCTGACGAGCGCGTCGGTCGTGCCGGTGCTGCCCGCCGGTTCGCTGGTGGCGGTGCCAGCGTCGACGAAGCAGCCCGTGAAATGGACGACGCCCGCGAGGCCGACGAGGGCACGCCACTTCGCCGGGCATCGGCTCATAGCACGCACTCGCCCTCCTGGCATTTCTGGATGATGCCGCACTTGTTGCCACACTCGCCGCAATTGTACTTGTCGCTCTCGGTGTTGATCTCGCAGCCATTGGCGATCATTTTGTCGCAGTTGGCATGGCCGCCGGTGCAGCTGATCGTCTGGCAATTGGCGGCGCAGGTGGAGGAGGGTGGGGGAACCCCGGGATCGCATTTTTCGTCGGGGGCGTCGACCTTGTTGTCGCCGCAGAAGGCGCCCACGCCCTTGCAGTCGGCGGCGCAGCCGCTGTCGTAGACGCCGTTCTTGCCGCCCAGGTCGCAGACTTCGCCGGCGCTCGGGTTGAACTTGAGGTCGCCGCACATGGCGATCGAGCAGTCGGCGTTGCATTCGGCGGTCTCGATGCCACCGTCGCAGCTCTCGACGTTGGCCTCGACGTAGCCGTCGCCGCACACCGCCTTCTTGCACGCGATGCACGCGTCGGTGTCGACCATGTTGCCGTCGTCGCACTGCTCGCCGTTGTCGAGCTTGCCGTTGCCGCAGCCGGGCGGGAGCGTGCACTTGTTGGTGCAGCCGTCGCCGTCATCGTTGTTGCCGTCGTCGCAAGCCTCGATGTCTGCGAGCGGGTAGCCGTCGCCGCAGACGTTGACCGTGCACGCCGAGGTGCATGGCTTTGTGGGGCCGTTGTTGTTGCCATCGTCACAGGCCTCGTCGCCTGCGATCATCGCGTCGCCGCAACTGGCGGGCGGGTCGCCGCTGGTGTCGGTGGCGACGCCGGTGGTGGTTGTTGTCGTGGCGTCGCTGGTGGCGCTGTCCGAGGCGGAACCGGAGCCGGAGGGGGTCTCGCCGGTGAGCGAGCTGCTTGGGCCGCCGGTGCTGGAGTCGGACGTACTGGTGCTGGTGGCGCTGGTGCCGGTCGCGCCGCCGGTGCCATCGGCCCCGAGGCCGGTCGCGTCGAACGTGCATCCCAGCAGCGCGAGGAGGATGAACGTTCGAGGGCTATGCAGTGGCATATTCGCAGGGACTTAGATGCCAGCGCGCCTCCCTGCGCGCGATACCAATGGAGATCAAGCCGCGCTCATGGGGCGGGCTGTTCGACGCAGTAGAGGCGGCCCATCGTGTCGCACTGGATGGAGCAGCTGTCGGTCCACGTTGGCCCCTTCGATGTGGCGATGCCAGCGTTGCCCTTAGCGTTGTTCATCTGGTCGGTCCAGTTGTTGCAGTGGACGTTGTCCTTGGAGCTGCCGTCCGTCGCCTTGGTGTTGGTCCACACCTCGCAGGTGTTGCCGTTGAGGCTCACGTTGAGCTCGGTCTTGTTGATCGGGACCAACAGGTCGTCGGGGTTGTTGGGGTCGGGGTCGAGTAGGTCGTCCCAGTTGTCGGCGATCTTGGCCTTGTCAAAGCGGATGTACGGCTTGTCAGAGTGGAAGAGACGGGCACTGGCGCTGGTGTTCGCGTCGCTCAGCCATGCCTTGTAGATGCCGGGCGCTTTTCCCTTTGCCAGCGCGTTGCACTTCGCGTCGGCGCCACTGAGACCGTCGAGTTTGCCGTTGTACTTTACGCTGGTGACGAAGATCATGTAGGCGGTGCGCGTGCAGACATCGCTGCAGGTGTCGCCGTTCATGGTGTTGCTGTCGTCGCACTCCTCGTCCATATCGAGCTTGCCGTTGCCGCAGTCGAGGTTGCAGTCGGTGCAGCCGTCGCCGGCGACCATGTTGCCGTCGTCGCAGTCCTCCACGCCGTCCTGTTTCTTGCCGTCGCCGCACTTGGCGACGACGCATGTGTTGAGGCAGCCATCCGTGTCGACCTTGTTGCCGTCGTCGCACGCTTCGCTGCTGTTCTCGAGTACAAAACCGTCGCCGCACTTGGCGTCCTTGCACGAGGTGGTGCACGCCTTGGTGTCGCTGTTGTCCGGGCCGTCGTCGCACTCCTCCATGCCCGTCCACAGGAAGCCGTCGCCGCAGGTGGCGTTCTTGCACAGGCTTGAGCAGGCGTCGGTGTCGTCCTTGTTGCCGTCGTCGCAGTCCTCGCCGGGCTGGGGCTTGCTGTCGCCGCAGGTGGCGAGGGTGCAGGCGTTGCTGCACTCGTCGTCGTCGACTTGGTTGCCGTCGTCGCAGGCCTCGACACCGTCCTGGATCTTGCCGTCGCCGCAGGTCGCCACGGCGCAGTCGACCGTGCAGGCCTTGTTGTCGCCGTTGTCGACACCGTCGTCGCAGGCTTCATCGCCATTGACGACGCCGTCGCCGCAGAAGGGGTTCTTGCACAGGTCGCTGCACTCGGGGGTCGAGTCGCACTCCTCCGGGGGCTTGACGACGCCGTCCCCGCAGCCGGCCGCCTTGCAGGCGTTGCTGCACTCGTCATCATCGACCGTGTTGCCGTCGTCGCAGCCCTCGTTCGAGGCGAGGTAGCCGTCACCGCAGATGTTCTTGGTGCAGTCGCCCTTACAGATGCTGCCGTTCAAGCCGTTGTTGAGCTCACCGTTGTCACACTCCTCGCCGGCGTCCTTGATCGAGTTGCCGCAGTCGGCGGGGTCGCCGGTCGTGTCGCTGGTGGTCGGCGCGGTGGTGCTGGTCGGGCTGGTGGTGCTGGTCTCATCGAGGCTGGTGCTGGCCGCGCCGCTGCTTTCGGCGCCGATGCCGAGCGCGTTGAAGGAGCACCCGGTGAACGAGAGTGCGGCAGCCGCCACGAACAGGTGAAGGCGCATGATAGGAGCTCCTGACATCTGGATTAATCGAGAGGGAAAAGACGCGACGCTGCGGAGGATCAGGCCGCGACGACTCGCCAGAACACCATACGGGAGCCGCTGTGCGGCTGTCCACTGCGGTGTCCAAGCCGAGGTCACGCACGTCACCTTGTGTGTCGTCGCGGTCGCCGATGCCGGGACGAGCTGTGGCCTGCGGCCGACAACTTGGCGGGCGGATCTGCACGCGGGAGGCGTCAGCCCGGGTAATGCATCAATCCGCCGGGCTGCCGGGCGATCCAGCGCGCGCCGCGGAGGAGGACGATGCCGCCGATGGCGACCGGGATCGCCGTGGAGGCCAGCGCCAGGCTGAGCCCAGCAGCTGGGCTGCCGAGGACCGGGGTCGCCGCGTCGCTGATCACCCCGAGCAGCACGTTCGACAGCGCATCGCCGAAGGCGTGGATGCAAAGGACGTTGACCGCGAATGCAGCCCCCCGCATCTGGACCGGCACGCAGCCGATGAGCGCCGCGTTGAGCGGTCCAGTGTTGAGGAAGAGGAGCATCTCGGCGATGAAGACGACGATGAAGATGCCCGGCAGCCACCCGATCAGGGGCATGAGCACGATGAAGGGGCTGCTGGCCAGTAGCCCGAAGCCGCTCAGGCGGAAGAAGCCCCCAGGCGAGCGCGCCTGCATCCGGTCGCCGAGCCGCCCACCGAGCAGGGTGCCGCAGATCCCCGCGATCACCGTGACGCCGCCGAAGATCGTGCCGGCGAGGCCGGAGCTCATGCCGTGCACGCGCTCGAGGTAGCTCGGCATCCACAGCGCGAGGCCGCCGATCGTGAAGGTGAGCAGGGCCAGGCCGATGGTGTTGATCCGCCAGGCGGGCGTCTTGAACAGGCGCTTGATCGTCGCCGGTAGCGAGATACCCGGACCCTCCGTCGGCACCTCGTCGTCGTTGCGCCCGCGAGCGGGCTCGACCATGAGGAAGGCCAGCAGCGCGAACAACAGGCCTGGTACGCCGCCGACCAGGAACACTGCGCGCCAGCCGTAGAACTCGCCGATGTAGCCGCCGAGGATGTAACCCAGCGCCGAACCGACCGGCGTGGCCAGGTAAAAGTAGGCCAGCTTGCGGCTGCGCAGGTCCTTGCTGTAGAGGTCTGCGATGATCGACGGGGCGATCGTCGCGTAGCAGGCCTCGCCGACCCCGAGCAGCGCGCGAGCGATGAGCATCTCTTCATAGCTGCGAGCGAACGCCGCGGCGACGGTGGCCAGGCTCCACAGCAGCACCCCGCCGGCGATCAGGTTCTTTCGCTTCATGCGGTCGCCGAGGAACCCGACCGGCGCGCACAGCGTGTAGACGATCACGAACACGCTGCCGAGCAGCCCGCCCTGCGCGTCGGTCAAGGTCCATTCGGCCTTGATGCTCTCGAGCACCGCACTCAGGAGGCGCTGATCGATGTAGTTGAGGAAGTTGATCGTCGTCAGGACGATCATGATGTAAACGGGCCAGCTTCGGACCCCACCGCTCATCGCGTTCATGCGCCCGTCTCCTCGCCCAAGAGCTCGCGCAGCAGCGTTGCCTGGCGAGTGTGCTCCGCATCGTCAAGCACCGCATCGGCCTCGCCACCCACGGGCTGGTCGAGCCGCACCCACGACACGCAGCCGGCATAACCTGGCCGATCGGGCAGCTCGACTGCGTGCCTCAGCACCCGCGTCCGCAGGTGCAGCACCCACAGCCCGGGCCGACGGTAGGCGAAGCGATCGGCGACCGCCTGGTCGCTGAGGACATGGAAGCCGGCCAGGGCGCGCAGCGGTGCCAGCTCCGGGACCCACCACAGGCCCGTGACCTCGGCGTGCAGCTCGAAGCGAAGCAACCCCGACGCCGGCGGGCGCAGCTCGGCCAGTGCCGCATGCACGTCAGGGATCAGGTCGCGCTCGCGGTCGCGGTCCTGCGCGTGAAAATAGGTCGGCAACAGCGCGAAGGCCCGGTGCTCGACTGCGAAATTGCGTCCCGGGTTGGCCTCACGGATGCCGCCCTTGCGCAGGAGCACGCGCTGTCGCCCGTTGCGCAGGCCAGCACAGACGACAGCCCATTCCTTGAGCGCGACCTCGGCCTCCACATGCATCGCGGCGCTCAAGCTACCATGGCGCGGTGTCCTACGGCGCAGGCGCTCTGTGTCTCCCGGCGGTGTCGCTGTCGCTCGCGCTGGGTTGCGCCCACGCGCAGCCCCGCGAGGTGGCGAGCACCTGGCACTACGATGTCGCGGCGACGGAGCAGCTCGATCGTCTCGACGTGACCCTGTGCTTCTCTGACAAGCTCCCGCGCACCCTGGTGGCCGACGAGTCGGGCGCGGCCAGCTACATCCGGAACCCGCGGGCCGTCACGGGCGATCGCCCGCTGACCCTCGACCACGAGGGAGAGACCCTCGATACCGCCGGTGCTACCGGCAAGTGCCTGAGCTACTCCGTCGACCTCGCACGCATGGCCGAGGAGGTGGAGGAGCGGCACATGGTCCGTGTCGGTGGGGTCGTGGCGACCACCCCGCGCCTCTGGCTCTGGCGCCCCAGCCGATTGATCCGCGAGGCCGAGGTCACCCTCGCGCTGAAGCTCCCGACCGGCGTCCAGGCCTCCGTACCGTGGCCCGCGGACCGCACCCCGGGCCGCCATCGCCTGCCCTACACCGCCTTCACCTGGGCCTCGCAGGTCGTGCTCGGCAAGTTCGACGCGCTGCACTTCACCGCCGCCGGCAGCGACTTCGACGTCGCGGTGATGAAGCTGCCGCGCGAGATCTCCGACGCCGGCATCCAGCGCTGGCTGGCGACCGCGGCGACCACGGTCGCCAGCCTTTACGGGGGGCAATTCCCCGTGTCGCACATGCAAGTGATCGTCGTGCCCTTCCCCGGGGGGGGAGATCCCGCGTACTTCGGCATGGCCCTGCGCGGTGGCGGCCCTGCGGTCCAACTGCTCATCTCGGGGAGCGCCAAGGACGACGCCTTCCCCGGCGAATGGGTCGCGATCCACGAATTTCTCCACCACGCCATGCCCTTTGTGCAGCGTGAGGACGCCTGGTTGTCGGAGGGCTTTGTCACCTACTACACCGAGGTCCTTCTCGCGCGTATGGGCTTCCAGAGCGAGCGCCAATCGTGGCAGGCGCTGCTCGCTGGCTTCGGCCGCGGCCAGCGGGGTGGCACGGGCCAGACCCTCGCGGACGAGAGCCGACAGATGCACGACAATCACGCGTATCAGCGGGTCTACTGGGGTGGGGCCGCGATCGCGCTGCTGGCCGACGTGGCCCTGCGTGAGGCCGGTGGTTCGCTCGACGCGGCGATGCAGGCGCTGCAGGTGTGCTGCGCCAAGACCCTCCGTATCTGGCCGTCGGGGCAGATCTTGCAGGCCATGGACGATACCGGCGCGGCGCACGGATACCCGAGCCTGAGCGCGCTGAGCAGCCCGATCTTGCGCAGCGCCGACTTCCCCGACTTGTCGCCGATCTATAGGAAGCTCGGGGTGAGTATGGTAGACGGGGAGCCAACGCTGGATGAGTCCGCTCCCATCGCCCCGCTCCGTCGCGCGATCTTCACGCCATCCCGGCCGTAATGCCGGGCCGTGGGCGATCGTTCGTGGAGTTGTCGCCGTGTCCGCCAGTCACTTGGCGTCCCCGGCGAGTTTCGGGCGCGCGGTCCCTTGGCCAGACGAAACCAGGTGACCGTTCCGGACCTCCGGATCGCCACGTCACACCCACCAAGCACACACAGGAGAAATGATCATGAACGTCAAGCACATCGCCGCCACCCTCGCCATCCTTGGCTCGGCTTCCTTCACCCTCACCGGCTGCAAGAAGGACAGCACCGAGGTTCCGGCCGGCGACGGCGCTGCGAAGGAAGGCAGCTGCGGCGCCAAGAAGGACGGCAGCTGCGGCGCCAAGAAGGAGGGCGAGGCTCCGGCCGAGGCTCCGGCCGAGGCTCCTGCCGAGGCGCCTGCCGAGGCTCCTGCCGCCTGATCTGCCGCGTCGCCGGCTCGCTAGCGGCGACGAGCGATCAAAGGGCCAGAGCCTCCTCGGAGGCTCTGGCCTTTGTTCTTTTGGGGTGAGCCATGCCTGTCTCGAGTGACCTGTCCCTTCGTTCAGTCGCAGCGCCCACGGGCGTGGGCTTGGGCCTGCGCGGTAGCTTCATCGCCGAGGTCGACGCTGGCGCCGCTGACGGCCGTGTCCCCTTCTTCGAGATCTCGCCCGAGAACCACATGCGGCGCGGTGGCGCCGGCCCGGCCCGGCTCGCGCGCGTCCGCGAGCGCTTCCCGGTCCTCACCCACGGCCTGTCGATGTCCCTCGGCGGCCTCGAGCCCTTCGACCCGGAGTACTTCGCCGACCTCCGGCACTTCCTCGCGTCCTTCGGCGACCACTGGCACTCCGACCACCTCTGCTTCTGCGGCACCGACGGCAAGCAGCTGCACGACCTCCTGCCCGTGCCGTTCACCGGCGCGTCGGCCCGGCGTATCGCCGCCCGCGTCCGCGAGGCCGCCGACCGCCTCGAGCGGCCCATGGCGGTCGAGAACATCAGCTACTACCTCCCGCTCGGGGTGCCCAGCGTCGACGAGCCCGAGTTCATCACCGAGCTGCTCGAGCGGGCCGATTGTGGCCTCGTCCTCGACGTCAACAACGTCTTCGTCAACGCCCAGAACCACGGCTTCGACGCCCGCGCCTGGCTGGCCCGCATCCCGCTCGCGCGGGTCGTCCAGCTGCACATCGCCGGTCACGAGTTCTGGGACGACGACGCCAGGACCCTGATCATCGACACCCACGGCGCGCCGGTCCGGGCCGAGGTCGACGAGCTGCTCGCGTGGGTCATCGCGCGCACCGGTCCGCTGCCGGTCTTGCTCGAGCGCGACAACAACATCCCCGCCCTGCCAGAGCTGCTCGCCGAACGTGACCGCCTGCAGGCGATCTACGACGACGCCCTCGCCCGGCGAGCGATCGAGGGAGCGAAGCCATGACCGTCACCGCCGACCGCGAGGCAGCCGCGATCCAGGCCTTTAGCGCCGCCATGTGCGAGCAGGACGCGCCCGAACGCATCCGCGAGGATCTGCCCGGGTACCTCGCGGCCCACAGGGTCGATCCTGCCGATAGCGACCTCATCGCCCGCCACCGCGAGCAGCTGCTCGTCTACCGCGCCATGGTCCACAGCCGCCTGCGCGGGGTGATCAGCGAGTACCTCCCGCGCACGGTGGCGGTGCTCGGCAAGCCGCGGCTGCGCTCCGAGCTCGCGGCGTTCATGGCTGAGCGCGCGCCCCACTCGGTCTACTTCCGCCGCGTGCCGCACGAGTTCTTCGCCTGGGCCGCGCCCCGCTGGCGTGACGACCCCTCGTTGCCGCCCTATCTCCTCGACCTCGCCAGCCACGAGCTGCTCGACCCCGAGGTCTGCGACGGCGTCGCGGGTGGCGAAGATGCGAGCGGCGAAGCGTTGGTGCTGGACCGCCCGGCCCAGCTCGACGGCAGCGTGCATCTGCGGCGTTACACCTTCGCCGTGCACCGCGGCGATGACCCACCCGTCGCGGAGGCGACCGCGATCCTCGCCTACCGCGACCGCGACACCCAGCGTCTGCGCCTGCTCGAGCTGACCCCGCGGGCGGCGACCTTGTGCACGCACCTGCTCGCCGGCGCGACCCTGCAGGCCGCGCTCGTCGACACCTGCAGCGCGCTCGGCGAGCCGATGAACGACGAGTTCCTCGCGGCCATGGCCGCCTTCCTCGCGGATCTGGGCGAACGCGGCGTCCTGCTCGGCGCGGCCTGAGCTCAGGTCGCGACGATCGACTCGATCGGGCTGCCGAGCATCGACTCCAGGGTGTACACGGCGTCGTAGTACGCCCTGTAGGCGTCGAGCGCCTCGTTCTGGATGCGCAGGAAGTTCTCTCGCGCCACGAACACCTCGAGGATGTCGACCTCGCCGAGCTCGAACGCTCGCTGCAGCAGGTTCAGGTTCTCGACGAAGCGTGGCACGACCTCCACCGAATAGGTCCGCACCCGCTCAGCGGCGGTGTTGACCGCGTCGACCGCCCGGCGGGCGCTGAGCGCCAGCGTGTAGCGCATCGCCTCGAGCTCCTGCTCGGCGACCGTGAGCTCGGCCTTGGTCTGCGCGCGGGCGGCCTGGTTGCGCTTCCACAGCGGCAGCGGCACCGTGATCATGCCCATCGCCACCCTCGACGGACCGGTCGTCGCGCTGGGCTCGTACTCGCGGCCAAGGTAGATGCCGAGCTGCGGCTCGGGCAAGCGGTCGCGCTGGGCTGACAGCTTGCGCGCCTCGCCGAGCTCGACCGCCGCCTCGCGGGCCTTGAGCGCCGGATGCTCGGCCTGAACCTTGGCGATCAGATCGTTCGTGTCGCGCACACGCACCGGCGCCCCGAGGGACCCTGCGGGTGCCACCAGCTGCGGCGCCGGCCACCCGGCCATCTCGCTCAAGTGGATGCACGCGAGCCGGTACTCGAGGTCCGCGTTCAGCTTGTTCTGCCGCGCCTGTGCCAGCTCGCCGGTGGCTACCCGCACCCGCAGGTTCGAGATCTCGCCGGCCTGCGCGCGCCGGGTCGCCACGTCGAGCAAGCGGGCCGAGAACGCCGCTGTGCGCTCGGCCGTATGCGCCTTTTCCCTCGCCAGCAGCGCCATGTTGTACGCGTAGTGCACCTGCGCGTAGGTCTCCCACTGGATCTGCGCGAGCTCGCGGTCGAGCAGGTCGCGGTAGCGGCGGCCCGCCTTGATCCGCAGGCCACGTTCACCGCCAAACTCGAAGGGCTGGGTCAGGGTGCTCTGGAACTCGAAGTTGGCCCCGACGTTGTTTTGCCGGATGCCCGCGCCGACGTAGAGCTGCGGGTTGTCGACCATCAAGGGCTTGGCTCCGACGATCGCCGCGTCGCCCATCTCGAGCCGCGCGCGCGCCACCCGGACCCGCATCGCGCCGTCGCGGGCGTGTTTTACGATCGCGTCGAGCGGCAGCTCCTGCGCCCCCGGCAGCAAATTCTCCGTGCCCCCAGCCGAGTCGAGCGAAACTGCCTTGGGCGGTGAATCGAGCAGCGGCGGCGGCGCTTCTGGCCTCGCAACGTCCCTCGCCGGGGCGGCGTACGCCGCCCCTGCCCAGGTGCCCAGGGTCGCGATCAGTGTGCAGGAGCGACAAGACAGCATGTAGGTGGCGCGGTCCGGGGGCCGAGAAGCGAGGCGGACTCTATCATGTGTGGCGTGAGCGCCCAGCCACTTGGCGGCCCTGCGCGGCCGCCAAACCCCGTTCACATGTGAGCGTCATCTCTTGACTTGGTGACCTGCTCAGGTATTGCATGGCTCGTCGTAGACGCGTGGTCGGTTGGCCGGCGCGAATCGTACGTTCAGTGGTTCTCTGCATGCCCGCCATGTCGCCTCCGCTCTCCCGCCTGTTGGCGCTGCTCAGCGTCTTCTTGCTGCTGCTTGTCGGCGCGTGCTCCGACAGCGAGGCGGCTCCCGCCGACACGCCCGCCGCCGCCCCCGAGCTGCCGTACTTCGAGAACGGCGTCGTGCGCCTGCCCGCGGCCTTCGCCGCGCGCATCGGCCTCAAGACGCAGGTCGCAACGATCACTGATGTCTCGCCGGTGCTCCATGTCACCGGCGTCCTCGAGTTCGACGAGCAGCTCATCGCCGCCGTCGGCTCGCGCATCTCGGGCCGCGTGAAGGAGGTGCGGGTCATCGAGGGCACCAAGGTGAAGCCCGGCGACACCCTGGCGACGATGGAGAGCGCCGAACTCGGCAAGGCCCAGGCCGAGATCTTCTCCGTCAAGGCCCGCGCCACCTACGCTGGCACGGACGAGGCGCGCAAGAAGAAGCTGCTCGAGGAGGGCATCGCCTCGCTGCGTTCGCTCGAGCTCGCGTCGCAGGAGTCGCTCATCACCGGCGCCGAGCTCCGCGCCGCCAAGCAGCGCGTCCAGGCCCTCGGCGGCAGCGACAACAGCAAGTCCCTCGGCGTCATGGCCCTCACCAGCCCGATCTCCGGCGATGTCGTCAAGGTCCATGTGTTCCGCGGCCAGGCCGTCGAGCCCAGCTACACCGCCTTCACCATCGCCGACCGCAGCTCCCTGTGGGTCCGCCTGTCCGTGTTCGAGGGCGATGTCGGCAACATCCGCGTCGGTGACACCGTCGAGCTGTCCGCGCAGGTCAGCGCCAGCGAGGTGCTCACCGGCAAGGTTACTTACATCAGCTCGGTGCTCGACCCGGTGACCCGGAGCGCCGAGGTCCGGATCGTCGTCCCGAACGAGGCCGGCCGGCTGCGTGTCGGGCAGGCCGTCAACGCTAGCATCCGACCCAGCGCTGCCAGCAAACGCGCCCTCGCCGTCCCTCGCAACACCATCGTGCAGGTCGACGGAAAACCCACCGTATTCGTGGCGATCGACGACACCGGCGTGGTCCCCAAGCCCGTCGAGCTCGGCGTCCAGGGCGCGGACCTCGTCGAGATCACCAGCGGCCTCGCCGAGGGTGACAAGGTCGTGATCGAAGGCGTCTTCGCCCTCAAGTCAGAGCTGTTCCGCTGAGGTTCTAGCTCAGGGATCTCCCATGCTCGGCTCGCTGATCGACCTCTCCATTCGTCTGCGTTTCATGATGCTCGCGCTGCTCGGGGTGCTCCTCGTCGGCGGCGTCGTCGCGGCGCGCACCCTCCCCATCGACGCCATCCCCGACATCTCGGGCATCCAGGTCTCCGTCCTCACCGACGCCCCCGGCCTGTCCGCCCTCGAGGTCGAGCGCAACGTCACCTTCCCGATGGAGAACGCCCTCAACGGCGTGCCCGGGATGATCGAGCTGCGCTCGGTGTCCCGCGCCGACATCTCCGCGATCACGATCGTCTTCGCCGACGGCACCGACCCGTGGTTTGCCCGTCAGCTGGTCTTTGAGCGCATGCTGCAGGCCAAGAACGACCTGCCGGCCAACATCCCCACGCCGCAGATCGCCCCGCTCACCACCGGCCTCGGCGAGATCTACCAGTTTGTCGTCCGCTCGCCGGTCCACTCGCGCAAGCAGCTGCGCACGATGCTCGACTGGGAGATCGTCCCGCGCCTGCGCGGCATCCCCGGCGTCATCGAGGTCAACACCATGGGTGGCGACCTCAAGCAGTTCCAGGTCGTCGTCGAGCCCGCCAAGCTCGCCGCCTACAACCTCTCGATCCGCGAGCTCACCGACACCCTCCAGCGCTCCAACAGCGTCGTCTCGGGCGGCTACCTCGACCGCGGCGCCGAGTCCTTCACCCTCCGCGCCGTCGGCACCTTCGCCGGGCTCGAGGACATCGGCAACGTCGTCCTCAAGACCTCCGAGGGCGGCCAGCCCGTCCTCGTCAAACACGTCGCCAGCGTGCGCGACGGCGCCGCCCTGCGCCACGGCGTCATCACCCACAACGGCAAGGACGAGGCCGTCACCGGCGTGATCATGATGCTGCTCGGCTCCAACAGCCGCGACGTCATCTACGCCGTCAAGGACCGTGTCGCGGAGATCCAGCAGAGCCTCCCTCCCGGCGTCATCATCGAGACGATCTACGACCGCGCCGACTTCGTCGAGCGCACCCTCTCGACCGTCATGACGAACCTGGTCGAGGGCGCCCTGGTCGTCTTTATCGTCCTCGTCGTGTTCCTCGGCAGCATCCGCGGCGCCCTCGTCTGTGTCGTCGGCATCCCCGCCTCGATGACCATCGCCCTGTTCGGCATGCACTGGGCCGGGGTCACCGGCGACCTCATGTCTTTGGGCGCCATCGACTTCGGCTTCCTCGTCGACGGCCCGATCGTCGTCCTCGAGTCCCTGCTCGCCACCTACATCGGCAAGCAGCTCAGCGCCGACGAGCGCGTCGAGGCCTACATCAGCACCATCCAGCGCGTGATCCGCCCGGTCGCCTTCGCCGTGGCGATCATCATGTTGGTCTACGTGCCGCTGCTCGGCCTCGAGGGCGTCGAGGGCCGCATGTTCCGGCCGATGGCCACCACCATGGCCTTCGCCCTGCTCGGCGCGCTGGTCTACTCCGTCCTGTTCCTCCCGGCCCTGCTCGCCACCTTCGTGCCGCCCATGAAAAAGGACGGCGCCCGCTGGCTGCAGCCGATCGGCCGCCTCTACGGCCGTATGGTCCCCGGCGCCCTGCGCATGCGCTGGCCCCTGATCTTCGCCGCCGGCGCGGCCCTGATCGTGTCCGGCTACATCTTCAAGAACAAGGGCGCCAACTTCGTGCCCCGCATCGACGAGGGCGACGCCGTCGTCACGATCCGCCGCGCCCCCTCGATCAACCTCGAGGAGGCCAAGCGCCTCGACTTGCTGGTCCAACAGACCCTGTTCCAGTTCCCCGAGGTCATCACCACCCTCGCCATGACTGGCCGCGCCGAGGTCGCCATCGACCCGGTCGGCAAGGACACCAACGACACCTTCGTCCGCCTCAAACCCAAGAAGGAGTGGACCACCGCCAAGGACCTCGACGGCCTCAGCGTCGCCTTCAAGGACGCCCTCGAGCGCGAGGTCCCCTCGACCTTCTTCTCGATCTCCCAGCCGATCGAGGACCGCACCAACGAGATGATCTCCGGCTCCCGTGCCGACGTGCAGATCATGATCACCGGCGTCGATCTGCTCGAGCTCAAGCGCGTCAGCGAGAACATCCGCGACGCCGTCAAGGGTATCGAAGGCACCGGCGACGTCCGCGTCGAGCGGGTCCTCGGCATGCCCGAGCTCACCGTGAAACCCGACCGAGCTCGCCTCGCCCGCTACGGCGTGCACATGGAGGACGCCCTGCTCGCCATCGAGGCGGCCCGCGTGGGCATGCCGCTCGGCTGGGTCTACGAGGGCCAGAAGCGCTTCGAGACCCGCCTGCTCGTGCCCCCACGTGCGCCCGTCCCCGAGGCCCTCGGCGACCTCCTGGTCGAGACCGACGACGGCCACCGAGTCCCTCTCTCCGAGGTCGCCACCATCGCCGAATCCGAAGGCCCGGCCCAGATCCGCCGTGAGAACCGCGTCCGCATCGTCCGCGTCGAGGTCAACCTCCGCGGCCGCGACCTCCTGTCCTGGGTCACCGACGCCCAGGCGGCGGTCGCCAGCAACGTGATCATGCCCTCCGGCTACGAGATCCAGTGGAGTGGCCAGTTCGAGAACTTCGAGCGCGCCAGCAAGCGCCTCGCCGTGGTCGTGCCGATCGCCCTCGCCCTCATCTTCGGCATGCTGATGTGGAACTTCGGCGACTTCCGCTACGCCGTCTCCGTGTTCGCCGTGGTCCCCTTCGCCCTCACCGGCGGCATGGTCGGCCTCATCCTCCGCGACATGGAGTTCAGCATCCCCGCCGCCGTCGGCTTCATCGCCCTCGCCGGCGTCGCCGTGCTCAACGGCGTCGTGCTCGCCACTGATGTCCGCCACGCCCTGCACGAGGGCGGCAACTTCGATCAGGCCCTGGTCAAGGGCTCGGTCCACACCATGCGCGCCGTGCTCACCACCGGCGCCGTCGCGGCCCTCGGCTTCCTGCCGATGGCCCTCGCCACCGGGGCCGGCTCCGAGGTCCAGCGCCCGCTCGCCACCACCGTCGTGTTCGGCATCGGCGCCTCGACCCTCATGACCATGTTCCTGCTGCCGGCGATCCTCAAGATCACCCTGCGGCGCGAGCAGAAGGCCAGCGCCCACGCCCAGGTGCACGAGTCGCTCGCCTCGCGCGAGTGAGACGCGAGCGCGACCCGCTCAAGACCTGCTCGACCACTTCAGACCCGCTCGACCACTTCAGACCTGCTCGACCATCGGCGGCACGACCGGTCCAGGCATCGCCTCGCCGCGCCGCGCCGCCGCGTCGCGCAGGCGACCCTCGGCCAGGATCGCCGCCGGCACCGGACGCAGGTCCCAGATCAGGCCGACCGCAGCGAGCGCCCGCAGCACGTAATAGGTGATGTCGAACTCCCACCAGTAAAAACCCTGCCGCGTCGAGCTCATGTAGTGGTGGTGGTTGTTGTGCCAGCCCTCGCCGAAGGTGATCAGGGCGATCCACCAGCTGTTGCGCGAGGTGTCGCCGGTGTCAAAGCGCCGCTTGCCGGTCACGTGCGCCAGCGAGTTCACGAAGAAGGTGATGTGCCAGCACAGCACCGTGCTCAGGCAAAACCCGATGAACAGCCCCGACCAGCCAAACAGCCACCACGTCGCCACACCCAGCGACACCGGCGGCACCAGCCAGTGCTTGTTGAGCCACACCAGCTCCGGGTACTTCGCCAGGTCCTTGATCTTGTCGTAGTCCGTGTGCTCAGTCCCGCGGTCGACCAGCCACAGCACGTGCGAGTACCAAAACCCCTTCTGGATCGGTGAGTGCACGTCCCACGGCAGGTCGCTGAACTTGTGGTGCGTCCGATGATGCGCCCCCCACCACAGCGCGCCCTTCTGCGACGAGGTCTGGGCCAGGAACGCCAGCACGAACTGGAACCACCGACTCGTCTTGTACGTGCGGTGCGAGAAGTAGCGGTGGTACACGCCCGTCACCGCGAACATCCGCACCGCGTACAGCACGGCGCACACGGTCCAGTCGACCCAGGTCGTCCCCGTCCACAGCGCCCCGAACACCGCCAGATGCAGCAGGATGAACGGCGTGAACGGCCCCCAGTCGTAGCCCCGGCTGGGCGGCGGCAACGGCAGATCGCGGAACTTCTCGGGGATCGGCATCGGCGACGACATGGCCTGACCAATGTCGCAAACGCCCCGCCGACCCGCCCGTCATCGACCCGTCACCACGTGTCTCCGTTGTGTCATCAGCCCGGCCTGCGCAGCTCGATTCACACGCTCGGCGCACTACTCCTGGCTCGGGTCCGTGGACCTCGCCTCACCGACCGCACCCTCGGGCACGAACTTGTACCCCGAACCCCGCACCGCCACGAAGTACGCCGGATTGGCCGGATCGGGCTCGAAGTGTCGCCGCAGCCGCATGATGAAGTTGTCGACCATCCGTGTGTTCGGATAGTTGGCCAGCTTCCACACCCGCTCTTGCAGCTCCTGGCGGCTCAAGACGCGCCCCGGGTGGTCGGCGAAGTAGCGCAGCAGGTCGAACTCGAGGCGCGTGAGCTTGACCTCCTGTCCGTTCATGCGCGCCTCCTGCCGCTCGTGGTCGATGCTCGCCCCGCCGAAGCGGAGCTCCGCGCTCGGGGACTCGCGGCTCGCCGGCTTTTGCCGCTCCCAGCTGCGCCGCCGCAGCAAGGACCGCACCCGGGCCAGCAGCTCGCTCAGCTCGAAGGGCTTCACCAGATAATCGTCGGCACCGACCTCCAGCCCCGTCACCCGGTCCTCGGTCGAGTCCAGCGCGGTCAGCATCAACACCGGCGTGAAGTTGCCGCCCTCGCGCAGCCTCCGGCACAGCTCGAAGCCCGTGGTGTCCGGCAACATCACGTCGAGGATGATCGCGTCGTACGCAGCCGCCTGCAGCAGCAACTCCCCCGCCTTGCGGGCCGACGACGCCATGTCGACCGCGTAACCCTCCAACTCGAAGTTGAGCTTCAAACCCGCCGCCAGGTGCTGCTCGTCCTCGACGACCAGCAGACGGGGTGGGCGGGGCGGTGCAGGCAGCACGGTCACGGGTGAAGTTACTAGGAAATCGCCGCCAGCGACGGCAAAAAACTCAGCCGCGCAGACGTAGCGCCCGGGTCCTCGGTCGGCTCGGCAAGACCACCCGCATGGTCGTACCCTGACCCACGCCCGCGGACTCCGCCGTCACCTTGCCACCGAGCGAGCGCACCAGCGTCCACACCACAAAGAGCCCGAGCCCGGTGCCCCGCCGCGAGCGCACGTCCTCGTTCGGCGCCCGGTAGAAGCGCTCGAAGACCCGCCGAAGATCAGCCCGCTCGATGCCGATCCCCCGGTCCCGGACCTCGATCACGACCTGTCCCTTGCGACCTGGCCGTGCGGACAGCTCGACATCGACGACCTGCTGCGAGTACTTCACCGCGTTCTCGAGCAGGTTCTCGAGCACGGCCGCCAGGGCCAGCTCGTCGGTCATCAGCATCAAGTCCGGCGGCACCTCGACCTTCACCCCCACCTCGGCTTGATGCGCTCGCCGGGTCACCACCGCGACGCAGCGGCGGGCCAGCGCCGCCAGGCTCACCTCCTGCAGCGGCACCGAGCTGCGCTCCGTCGGCAGCCGCGTCGCGGCCAGCACGCGGTCGATGAACCCGGTCAGCCGCTCGATGTCATCGAGCATCATCTCGCGCAGCCGCACGTGCTGCGGCGCCGGCAGGTCGGGCCGCCCGAGGGTCTCCAGGCACAGCTTGAGGGCCGCCAGCGGGCTCTTGAGCTCGTGTGTCACCGAGTCGATGAAGCTGGTCTGGCGCCGCACCTCGCGGATCTCCCGGACCAGGAACACGGAGAACAGCACCAGCACCGTCATGATCACCACCAGCGAGACGATGCCGATCACCAGCAACCACGTGTTGGCCACGAAGTCGTCCGCCAGCGGCTGGTTGCGCGCGATCAGCAGGGTCCAGCCGACCAGCAGCGCCACGCTCAGCGTGACCGCCACCGAGGACAGCACGATCGGCAGCGAGATCGATCGCGTGATGCTCGCCATCGCCGCCTATCCGCCCAACACCGGCAGGCTGCCCGCCGCCGTCGCCTGTCCGTGCCCGTCCTGCGCCACCCCGGCCGGCAGCTCCACCCGCACGACCCCGACCGGCCCCGGCGCGCAGAACTCGAGCAGCGCCTCGTCCGCGTCGACCAGCGCCGCCGCGTCGGCCGGCCCACGCGCCCCGTCGGCGCGCACCAGCATCGGCCACGGTGCCGCCTCCGTCCGCCGCACCGGCGCGCTCCACAACACCCGCAGCGCCTGTCCACGCCCCTCGCAGCCGGGTCCCGGCGCGACCGCTTCGGCCACCACCGCGAACACCGGCTGCGTGCGCGGCACCAGATCCAGCGCCAATCCCTCGAGCACGCGCCCGTCGACGTCGTGCAGGAGTCCGGTGACAGTCACGCTGATCGGGTCGGTGAGCGGCGCGATCGACTTGCCACCATCGGTCGGCGGCGGCGTGTCGGCCAGCAGCAGCGTCACGCTCTGCTGCGCCCCCGGCTCCGCGCCCACCAGCGCCGCCACCGGCGCGACCCGCCGCCCATCGGCCAGGGCCAGCACAAAGTGCTGCGGGACCACCGTCAGCGGATCGACAGGCCGCGAGAACAGCAGGTGCACCGCCGCACGCACCGGCAAGATCTGCTCGCGATCTGCCGCCCGCGGCGGCTGCACCTGCGCCGCCAACAAAGACGTGGGCGGCCCGCCAGGCCCTGTCATCGGCGCCGGTCCAATCTCTGTCCGTCGCCGCCCTGGGCCCACCGTGGACGCCGAAAGACAGCCCGTCAGCAGCAAGAGCAGCGGCGCCAGACGAAGCGGGGAGGGCACGTGGCGAGGGTACCATCGCCAGCGTCGCCGCTGCGACCCTCCTGCAGCGCCGCCAGTTCGCGTACCCTCCCGCCTCGCCATGTTGCATCTGGCCTCCACCACCGATCGCCGCTGGAGCGCCCAGGCCCGCGAGCACATCGACGAGATCCTCCTGGACCACGCCCACTGCGAGAAGAAGGCCGCATCCACTGCGATGTCGCTGATCTTCCGCTACCCCGAGCGCCCCGCGCTCGCCGTCCCGCTCGCTCGCCTCGCCCGTGAAGAGCTCGCCCACTTCGAAGAGGTGATCACCGTCCTGCGCGCTCGCGGCGGCGAATACCGCCGCCTCACCCCCAGCCCTTACGCCGCCCGCCTCATGAGCGCCGCCCGCACCCACGAGCCCGCTCGCCTGCAGGACACGCTCCTGTGCTGCGCCCTCATCGAGGCCCGCTCCTGCGAGCGCATGCAGCTCCTCGCCGACACGCTCGACGACCCGCCCCTCGTCAAGCTCTACCGCGGCCTGCTCGCCTGCGAGGCCCGCCACTTTGGCAGCTACCTCGACCTCGCGCGCGGCGAACACCTCGTCTCCGAGCCGGCGCTCATGGCTCGTCTCGCCGAGCTCGCCGCGCACGAGGCCGCCGTCCTGTGTGAAGCCCCCGGTGAGCTTCGCCTCCACAGCGCCACCGGTCCGCTGGTACAGTCCGGCGCGTGACGAACGCTCGCCCCTTCCGCGTCCTCGGCCTCCAACAAGTCGCCGTCGGCGGCCGCGACAAGGCTGCTCTGCGCCACCTGTGGTCCGACCTCCTCGGCGTGGCGATCACCGGCAGCTTCCGCAGCGAGCGCGAGAACGTCGACGAGGACATCGCCCGCGTCGGCCGTGGCCCCTTCGCCGTCGAGATCGACCTCATGCAGCCGATCGACCCCGACGCCCGGCCTCGCGTCCACGATCCCGCCCTGAACCACCTCGGCCTGTGGATCGACGATCTCCAGGCCGCGGTCGTCTGGCTCGCTGCCCAGGGCGTCCGCTTCACGCCTGGTGGCATCCGCCGCGGCGCCGCCGGTCACGACGTCTGCTTCATCCACCCGAAGGGCGACGCCGCCACGCCACAAGGTGGAGAGGGTGTGCTCATCGAGCTGGTCCAGGCCCCACCCGAGCTGATCGCCGCCCACGACAGCCTCGGCGAGCTCGCTTAGGCGCTGTCCTGCCAGCGCTGTGTCGCGGCTTGCCGCCCGATCATCGCCTCCGCGACCGGTGCCGCCACCGCCCGCGAGAAGTAGAACCCCTGCCCGTACTCGCAGCCCATCTGCTGCAGCAGCTCGAGCTGTGCCGCGGTCTCGACGCCCTCCGCGATCACGCTCATCCCCAGGTTGTGGGCCAGGGTCACGATGGTCTGCACGATCGCCGCGTTCTCGCCGCCCGGTCCGATGTTCGTCACGAACGAGCGGTCGATCTTCAGCGCGGACATCGGGAAGCGGTGGAGATAGCTGAGCGAGCTGTATCCGGTGCCGAAGTCGTCGACGTAGCTCTGGACCTCTTGCCGCTGCAGCTGCTCGAGCAGCTTCGAGGCCGCCTGTGGGTCCTCCATGATCACGCTCTCGGTGATCTCCAGCTTCAAGCTCGAGGGGGCCAGCGAGCTGTCTCGCAGCGCCGAACCGATGTGAGACGGGTGGGAGAACTGCTTGCCGGACAGGTTCACGCTGATCGACAGCTTCACCCCGAGCGGGTACTTCTCGTGCCAGCGCTGCATCTGTCGGCACGCCTCGCGCAGCACCCACTCGCCGATCGGCACGATCAGCCCGGTCTCCTCGGCGCAGCCGATGAATTCCCCCGGCAGCACGATCCCCCGCAGCGGGTGGTTCCAGCGCAGGAGCGCCTCGAAGCCGATGATCAGCCCGGTCGTCAGCGCGACGACCGGCTGGTAGTAGACCTGAAACTCACCGCGTTCGATCGCCCGCCGCAGGTCGTTCTCCAGCGTCAGCAGGGCCACAGCCTCGGTGTGCATCCCGGCGTCGAACAGCTCGTAGCGGCCCTTCCCGCGCCGCTTCGCCCGGTACATCGCCGTGTCCGCGTCGCGCAGCACGTCCTCCGGTCGCTCGTGGTCCACCGTACCAAACGCGATGCCCACGCTGGTCGGGACGTAGACGTCCTGGCCGCGCAGCGAGAACGGCTGCTTCAGGAGGTTGAGGACCCGATCCGCCACCCGGATCGCGTCGCTCGCGTCGTGCACCCGGCGCAGCAAGATCGCAAACTCGTCGCCGCCCAGGCGGGCGAGCGTGTCCTCAGGGCCGATGCATTCTGACAGTCGCCGGCTGAAGTCGATCAGCAGCCGGTCGCCCGCCGAGTGACCGAGGCTGTCATTGATGTTCTTGAAGCGGTCGAGGTCGAGGCACAACACCGCGAAGCGCGACTCGCGGGGCGACTGGCGCGCATGGATCACCTCCATCTCGAGGCGGTCGAGGAACAGCAGCCGGTTCGGCAGGCGCGTCAGCGGGTCGTGCAGCGACTCGTGGCGCGAGCGCTCCTCGCGGTCGTGCAGGGCGATCTCTGCCCGCCGCTTGCTGGTCACGTCGCGCGCCACGATCTGCGCCCCGATCACCTCGCCCGCGTGGTCGCGCATCGGCATCACCGTCGACGCGAACCACAGCGTTTGGCCCTCAAACTCGACCATCTCCTCGATGTCGATGTTCATCCCGGTGTTCATCACGTGCAGGTAGCGGGCGTGGTGCGCCTCCGCCAGCTCCGCCGAGCTCATCACCTCCGTCATCGTCCGCCCCAGCATCGCCTCCGCCGGCGTGCGCATCAGCTTCGCCGCCTGCTCGTTGGCCCGGGTGACCCGGCCTTCGCGGTCGAGGCACATCACGTACACGTTGCTCGCCTCGACCAGCTGTCGGTACTGCGTCTCGCTCTCCCGCAGCGCCCGCTCGGCCCGCTTGCGCTCGCTGATGTCGACCACCGTCACCATCACCCCGGTGGTCTCCTGCGCGGCCGGGTCCATCAGCGGCAGCGCCGTGAGCACGGCCCAGAACAGCTCCCCGTCCTTGTGGCGCATCCCCAGAGTGATCGGTGGCTGTGGGGTCAAGGTCCGCAGGCAGCGCGTCATCGGGAACGCCTCTGGCGGGCAGCGCTGGCCATCCTCTCGCACGGCCGACTGCTCGAGGTCGCTGACGGTCAGCCGTGAGAACTCATCTGCGGTGAGCCCGAACATCCGCTGCGCCGGCGCGTTGGTCATCACCACCGCGCCGTCGATCGACAGCTGCAAGATGCCGGTTGGCACCGCGTCGATGATCTGGCTCAGCGCCTCCGAGGTCGAGGTCTGGCGCCGGTTCAGCGACTGCTCCGTCAGCGTCTCAGCCGGGCTCAGGTGCGCCGCCAGGCGCGGCTCCTCCTCCAGCAATCGCGCCCGCGACTCCGCCAGCGGTGACTCGGTCCGCAGCGCCAGCTCCGGGTACGCCGCGCACCACTGCCATCGCGTCCGTGCGTAGGCCAGCAGCGCCGACCAGCGCATATACAGCTCCGCTGGCAGCAGCCGCCGCAGCTCCACCTGCACCGCCGCACAGCTCGTCGGCTCGAGTGTGTAGGCGATCGAGGTCACGAGCACCGCGTCGGCCAGGGGTCCTGGTTCCGGCCACTGCGCCCACACCTCCCCGCAGCTCGTCAGCGCCTCGATATGCTGACGGAGCTCCGCCTGCGGCCCGCTCAGGTCCTCGAGCAAGGCCAAGATCTCGCCCGCTCGCACGCCTTGACGCGCCAGGGCGGCTGCATGACCCACCAACCCGTACGGCGTCGGACAGCGCCGCATCACGCTCAGCAGCAGCGCCTCCTTGAAGCTCGGCGGCAGCGGGTTGTCGAGGTAGGCCGCGCGTGTTTGTTGCCACATCGCCTCGAACAACTCGGCATTGGCGAGGGCCGGGTCGAACAATGCCGGCAGATAGCCGATCCGAAGCTCGATCTGTGCGCGTACAGACGCGATCATCCGACCCGACTTGCGGTTGGCGTCGACAGACGGCTCGCTCCAGGCCGGGGCGACGTCGCTGCTTGGGGTCGTTGTCTCCGAGATTGCAGCGCTCCGATGCTGCGCGGAGCTTTCCGCGCCAGCATTTCAGCGTTACAGCCAGGGCCCACGGGTGTCAATCACGGGCCGTGCGCCAGGGCCTGCGGGACGAAGTTCTAGGCGGGTTTTGCGGCGCGACCTGGCGCGACCGTCGGCGCGCACCGCCGCGCGAAGGCGGCGACGATCCGCCCCGCGCGGGACGATCGTGCACGCGTCAATTCCGCCGAGCGCGGCGCTGCCGCCAAGGCACGCTCAAGAGCTCGGCCGCTCAGGCCTGCTTCTCGCCGCCGCTGCTGCTCGCTTCGGGGTCCTCGACAAAGCGGATCATCTTCGAAAGCAAGCGACGCAGGTCGATCGGCTTGGTGTCGTATTCATCGCAACCGGCGTCAATCGCCTTCTCGCGGTCGCCCGACATCGCGTGGGCCGTCAATGCGATGACCGGAATGTGCTGGGTCTTGGCGTCCTTCTTCAACCGCCGCGTCGCCTCCCAGCCGTCGAGGTCAGGGAGGCTGAGGTCCATCAGCACCAGGTCCGGCAGCTCCCGCTGCGCCATCGCAATGCCCTCTTGTCCGTCGGTTGCGACCAACACCTCGTAACCCTTGCGGCGCAGCCGCCGGGACAGCATGTCGCGGCTAAGTTCGTTGTCCTCGACGATCAAGATCTTGGGCATGGCTGTTGGCTCGCTTGCCGTGGCAGTGCTGGAGGTCGCTCGCAGAATCCGGAGGCCGGGCTCCCATACTACGGCTTTTTTGCGCGAGGAACATCGCCCGCGAGCCCGCGATGCGCGCTAGCGACCCGTGTCCTGCGCGGGCCGCCAGCTCACAGCTGGGCACCTCCGGCCGCCACCACAGCTCAGGCCCGGGCCACTGCAGCGCCCAGGCGCCGCACTCGACCCTCTGTGACCAACTTGCGCAGGTGGGCCTCGAGCGAGCGCGCCGCCAGAGGCCACAGCGCCTCCGGTGTGTCCGCGTAGGCCTCCGCCAGGACCGCGGAGAGATCGCGCGGGACCTCCTGGATGGCCGCCAACACCCTGTCCTCGCGCATCATTCGGTGCGCTCGATAGCGCCGTAGCACACCCTGCGGGTCATCCTGGACCGGGCCGTGTGCAGGGATCAACGCCCGCGGCCCGGCCGCGGCCATCCGCGCGAGCGAGGCCAGATACGCGATCATATCGCCGCCGTCCTCCGGGTCGATGAGGATCGTCCCGGTCCCGGCCACCATGTCGCCCGCGTACACCAGCCCCGTGCTCCGCTCGCTGTACACCAGATGCCCCGGTGCATGCCCGGGCGTATGCATCGCCGAGATCACGAAGCCCTCCCCCAGGTCGACTTCCGCTCCGTCCGCCAGCATCACGTCGACCGTGAAGTCGACCCGCTCCGCGGTCGCCGCGTGGGCGTGGATCGGCGCCCCCGTCCGCTCGCGCAGCGCCGCCGCGAAGCCGGTGTGGTCGCCGTGATGATGCGTCAGCAAGATCGCCGCCACCTCCGCGCCCGCGCCCAAGAGCCCCGCGAGCAACTGCTCGAGCGCCGCCTGTTCGTCGGCGTGGGGCGTCGCCGGCTCGATCACCGCCAACCGGCGCCGCCCGACCACCAGCGTGTTTGTGGCCGTGGCCGGCGGCAGCGTTGGCGTCCTCAGCGCGATCAGCCGCACGCCCTCCGCGATCTCCTCGAAACCTCGCACCAGCGAACTCTAACACCGCAGCATATACTCGCGAGACATGCGTTGGCGCCCCCGACTGCTCCCGGCTGACCCCCCCGAGCTGCTCGTCTACGACGACCCCACGCCGTGCCCCTATCTCGAAGGTCGCCAGGCCCGCATGCCCCTGCGAGTCCCGACCCGCATGCTCACCCACGCCGAGTTCGCCGCCCGCCTGCGCACCGGCGACCGTCGTCAGGGCGTCCTCCTCTATCGCACCGCCTGCCCCAGCTGCCGCGCCTGCGAGCCGATTCGCATCGACAGCCAGGAATTCACGCCCAACAAGACCCAGCGACGGATCTACCGCCGCGGCCTCGAACACCTCGACATCGAGATCGGCCCCCCCGAACTGACCAGCGAGAAGGTCGCCCTCTACAACCTCCACAAGACGGGCCGCGACCTCAGCCCTGACGGCCAGGACATCGACGAGCAGGGCTACCGCGCCTTCCTCGTCGACAGCTGCTGCGACTCCTTCGAGATCCGTTACCGCCGCGACGGCCGCCTCGTCGCCGTCGCCATCGTCGACCGCTCCGAAGACGCCCTCTCTGCCGTCTACTTCTATTTTGACCCCGCCCACGAACCGTGGTCCCCGGGCGTCTTCTCGATCCTCAAACAGCTCGAGCTGTGCCGCACCTGGGGCCTGCGCTATCTCTATCTCGGCCTCTACATCGCCGAGTGCTCCTCGATGGCCTACAAGGCCACCTACCTCCCGCACGAGCGCCTTCTTCACGGCCGCTGGCAGCGCATCGACGGCTGACTGGCCACGAAGGCCCGTCTGCATACGCACTTCTTCACAGAATTAACTGGTCATACCAGTTGACCACCATCTCACTGGCTGTCATGGTCACTTGGTGCAGCTGAAGCCGGTCGCCCGCCAGTCCCTCTCCGATGCTGTGTTTGAGCAGCTCTCCCGGGAGATCGTCCATGGCCGGATGGTCCCGGGCGCGCCGTTGCCCTCCGAGCGCAGCCTCTGCGACATGCTCCGGGTCAACCGGGGCGCCGTGCGCGAGGCCCTCAAGCGCCTATCCCAGGCCGGTCTCGTGGCGATCCAGCACGGCGGCGCCGCCCGTGTCCTCAACTTTCGCCAGTCCGGCAACCTCGATCTCCTCACTCGCCTCCTCTTTCAGAGCGACGGCACCATCGATCTCAAGGTCGCCCGCTCCGCCATGGAGATGCGCGCCGCCATGGCGCCGGACATCGCCCGCCTCGCGGCTCGCCGCCGCAGCCACGAACAGTCGCACCGCCTGTTCGAGCTGGTCGCCGCGATGGCCGAGCGCGATGAAGATCTGCCCGCGTTGCAACTGCTCGCGCTGCAGTTCTGGGATGTGCTCGTCGAGGGCAGCGACAACATCGCCTACCAGCTCGTCTTCAACAGCTTGCGCGAGGCCTACGACCGCTTGCGTGAGCTCCTGGTCGAGGTCCTCGCCGCCGAGCTACGCGACCTCGCCGCCTATCGGGCGATCGCCGAGGCCGTCCAGCGCCAGGACGACCTGTCCGCCGCGACCGTCGCCCGCGCCCTCATGGAGCGGGGCAGCAGCGCGATCTTCCAGCTCATCGCCGTCATCGAAGAAGAGGAAGGGGAGGACCATGGCGAACGCACATGACAGCAAGACCAGCTCCGAACTCGGCCCCGGCCCGTCGCTGTGGACCACCCTGCGCGTCTTCTTCGGCTTCCCGAGCCCGCGGTCCTTCGTGATCGCGATCACCCTGCTCGTCGGTTTTCGCCTCTACCTCGGCGCCTTCAGCCTGTGGGACCTGGCGATCATCCCGCTGATCCTCGCCCTCGAGCCCTTCGTCGAGTGGCTGATCCACGTCTACATCCTCCACTTCAAGCCCAGGAAGCTCCTCGGCCTCGTCGTGGACCTTCAGGTCGCCCAGTTCCATCGCGCCCACCACCGCGACCCGTGGAAGCTCGACGTCGTGTTCATCCCCCGGCGCGCCGGTTACGTCGGCCTGTTCCTGCTGATGGCCGGTTGGTACAGCGTCATGCCGACGCTCCCGCTGTTCACCTCTGCCGTCCTCGGCAGCATCCTGATGGCCTTCGTCTACGAGTGGATCCATTACCTCACGCACACCGCCTACCGACCGCGCACTCGCCTCTACCGCCACCTTTGGCGGCTCCATCGGCTCCACCACTTCAAGGATGAACACTACTGGCAGGGCGTGACCACCCACCTCGCCGACCGTGTCCTCGGCACTTTGCCCGACCACACCAAGATCCCCACCTCGCCGACCTGCCGCACGCTCGGCGTCGAATAGCGGCGCTTGCCAGCCCCCGCGCCCTCGGGCCAAGCTGCGGCGTGCCGCGCTTAGCCCCGGGCCTCCACCATTTCACGCCCACCCTCCCGATCCACGTCTTCGACGCCCCCGAGCCTGGACCCACCGCCCTCATCCAGGCCGGCATCCACGGCGACGAGGTCGCTGGCGTCCACGCTCTGCAGGAGCTCCTCGAGGAGAACATCCGCCCGACCCGCGGTCGACTCATCCTCATTCCAGTGATGAACCCGCCCGCCTACCGCGCTCGCCAGCGCTGCGCCCCCGGCGGCCTCGACCTCAACCGCTGCTTCCCAGGCGACGCCGACGCTCATGAGCGCGAGCGCCAGCTCGCTCGTCGCTTCATGGACCTCGTGCTCGCCGAGCGCCCTGCGCTGATGGCGACCCTCCACGAGAGCCACAAGCGCTACGACCCCAACGTCCACCCCTCCTTTGGCCAGACGCTCGTCTACGGCGTCGACCCGGCCCCCGAGATCGTCCCGCGGATCCTCGCTCGCCTCAATGCCCGCTTCTCCGGCGATAACGAGCACTGGGACCCGCAATTTTTCCCCGTCGCCACCTCCTCGACCGAAGTCATCGTCGCTGCCACTGGCTGCGTCGGCCTCTGCGTCGAGACCTGGATGGGCTTCACCGAGGCCCGGCGCGTCGAGATGCAGCGCGCAGTCGTCGAGCTCCTCCTCGACGACCTCGGCGTCCGACCCCTGTCCTCGTGACCGGATGTGCGTCACAGCATGCGGGTGACGGCGGTTGCTGGGGTGCGCAAGCCGCTGCCGAGGCCCCCCTCACTGCCCGCGATTTCTCCTCTCCTGGGCACCTGGGCTAAGGTCGATGTACATGCCCGACATGTTCACGGCCCCCGACGCTTCTACCGTGCCGTACGCCGCCTCTGGCGCGCCCGGCAGCCTGGAGCTCCCCGCCGGCGCGCTCGCGCGTCACGCCGACGCAGTGTTCGAGCGCGTCAGCCCCTACGACGGCGTCGGCTTTCGCAACCACTGTCACCGCCTCTTCCACTTCAGCGAGATGCTGATGCGACAAGCCGAGGCCGTGATGAACCGCGACGTCGCCTACGCGGTGGCGATGTGCCACGACCTCGGCATCGTCAGCCGCGACGACACGGGTCCGACCTACCTCGCGCGCAGCCGGGCGCTGTTCGAGCGTGAGACCGCCGGCCAGGATCTCGCCGGCACCCCCGTGCAGATCATCGACGAATGCATGATCTACAACCACCGCCTGCTGGCCGTGCCGAACCTGAGCGCTCCGGCCGACGCATTTCGCCGCGCCGTCCAGATCGAGCACTCTCACGGGCTGCTGCGCTTTGGCCTCGATCCCGTCGCCGTCAAGCAGGTCTTCGCCCGCTACCCCCGCGGCAACTTCGATCGTGTGCTCCTCGACTTCACCTGGCGCACCCTGACGCGTGAGCCGCTGACCCTCGTCCACGGCATCTTCTTCTAGCCGCCATGACCACCCCCGATCTCACCCCCCAGCAGACCCTCGAGCTTGAGGCCGCCGCATTCCGCAGCCTCGTGGAGCACCTGCGCGAGCGCAAGGACGTACAGAACATCGACCTGATGAACCTCGCTGGTTTCTGTCGCAACTGCCTCTCGCGTTGGTACGACGAGGCTGCACAGGCCCGCGGCATCGAGCTCGGCACGGACGCGGCGCGAGAGATCGTGTACGGGATGCCGTACAGCGAGTGGAAGGCCAAGCACCAGCGATGAGCACCGAGCAGCTCGAGGTCGCCACCCGCGGCCGAGGCCTCGTCGACATCGGCGCCCAGGTCCAGGCGATCGTCGCCCGCAGCGGCGTTCACACGGGGCTTTGCAACGTCTTTTGTCACCATACCAGCGCATCCCTCCTGATCACCGAGAACGCAGACCCTGAGGTCCACCGCGACCTCGAGCGATTCTTCGCCCGCATCGTGCCCGACGGCGACCCGCTGTTTCGCCACGTCGATGAGGGTCTCGACGATATGCCCGGTCACGTCCGCGCTGCGCTCACGCAGGTCAGCCTCGGCGTCCCTGTCCGCGCGGGCCGCTGCGACCTCGGCACCTGGCAGGGCATCTATCTGTGGGAGCACCGTCAAGCCGCCCATCACCGGCGCTTGACCGTCACCGTGATCGGCAGCTGACATGTCTCAAAGTTCACATGAGCGCGGCTCCCCGCTGCGACGCGCCCTCTCGAAGCAGATGACGCGGACGATCGCCGGCTTTGGCTTGCTCGCAGAGGGTGACCACGTGCTGGTCGCGGTGTCCGGTGGCAAGGACAGCTACACCCTCCTCGACCTGCTCTGGCACGCACGCACGCGTGCCCCCTTCAGGTTCGACCTCACCGCGGTTCACCTCGACCAGGCCCAGCCTGGCTACGATGGTCGCCCGCTCGCCGACTGGCTCGCGGCCTTTGGCGCGCCGCATCAGATCTTGCGCGAGGACACCTACTCCGTGGTCCTCGATCACACCCCGCCCGGGGGCACCTACTGCGCCGTGTGTTCGCGTCTGCGTCGCGGGATCCTCTACTCGGCGGCCGAGCGCCTCGGCTGCAACAAGATCGCTCTCGGCCATCACCGCGATGACGCTCTCGAGACCCTCCTCCTGAATCTCTTTTACGGGGGAAAGCTGCAGGCCATGCCGGCTGGCTACACCACCGACGACGGCCGCTTCCAGGTCATCCGTCCGTTGATCGAGTGCGCCGAGGCGGACATCGCCGCCCACGCCCGCGACGTCGGCTACCCGATCTTGCCGTGCAACCTGTGTGGCTCGCAGGACGGCCTGCGGCGCGACGCGATGGGCCGCTTGCTCGACTCGCTCGAGCGCGAATCCCCCAACGTCCGCGCCGTGATGCTCAGCGCGATCAAGAACGTGAGCCCGACCCACTTGCTCGACCCACGTCTGCTCGGTCGGCCTGCGCCCGTGACTTCGGGCCCAACGCGGCTGCCTGTACTCGGCGACTAGCCTGCTAGCGCAGTGGCTTCACGCGATCGCCGACGATCTCGAGCACCTCGGGATGGCCGTTGTAGTAGGCAGCCATCCCGACGTCGATGCACCACACTTTGCCTCCGCAGTTGTTCACGATCCCCTCCGTGTGGACCGTGTGCCCGAGGACCATGCGTGCGACGGACAGCGCTGCGAGTGTCTCTTCGGCCACCGCGCAGTCGGCTGGCCCCGGATTTTGGCAGAAGCGTCGCGACCACAACGGGCTCTCATCACCCTGTAGCAGGTCCGGAGAGATCTCTCCTTCACCCCGCAACCAACGTTGGGTCTCTGAGTTGATCACGTCGAGTCCCTTGCGGGCGTGCTGTGGCAACACGCCTCCGTGGGCGAACACTGTATCGCCGACGATCAGCACCACCGGCCGCGTTGCCAGCTTTCGCGCATAGGGGCCACCCGGCGCGAACGCGAGCAAGCGTCCACGCAGCGCGGGTTCGACGCTCGCAACCCGGGGGTCGGCCAGGTCGATGCCGGGCACCTCGGCGAAGTCGACAAAGCCGCCCGCGGTCACGTAGCGCATGTCCCCGGCCGCGTTCATCAGCTCGTGGTTGCCATTGAGCACGTGCAGCGCGCCACCGGCGGCGCGAGCTTCACCCTCGAGGCGTTCGAGCAGCTCGAGGATCTTGCGCTCGCCGTCACCGCGGTCGAGCTGGTCGCCGGTCTGGACGACCACGAGGGCGCCGCCGATCCATCGCTCCTGCTCGTCGATCGCTCCGGCCAGGCGGAGCGCCGCACGGGTCGCGTCGAGGTCGCCGTGCAGATCGCCGAGCGCGACGAGGCGGGCCGGCGCAGGGAGGCGGCTCGTGTTCGCCGAGGGTCCCGAATGTGGTGGCTCTGCAGGGGCCTCGCTCGGCGCACGGGCGGGGGTGGGCGCGACTGCAGGCGAGCGCCCGTCGCAGCCCGGGACCGAGAGCAGGAGCAGAGCGAGAAAGGCACAGCGCATGACGAGGATCCTAACAGCGTTGCTGGGCGCTTGCGCGCAGGCCCAGCGCGCCCTGTGCGCACGATTGGGAGTTGCGACAGTCCGTACCGTCGCCATGACGATCGAGGTACCGTGGTCTGCGGCCCATGCACGTCGTATCGCAGCCCGAGACGGGTCGGATCCTGGTCGTCGACGATGAGGCGACCATGCGTCGTCTCCTGGAGAAATTGTTGCGGATGGAGGGTTATGACGTCCTGCTCGCCAGCAGCGGCGAGCAGGCGCTCACCGAGATGCTCAAGCACGGCGCCGACACGGTGCTGCTCGACATGCGGATGCCTGGCATGACCGGCCTCGACGTATGTCGGCAGATCCGGAGCAACCCGCGCAGCTTGCACACGCCGGTGGTGTTCATCACCGCGGTCAACGACCGGGAGCTGCGGCGCAAGGGGATGGAGGCTGGCGCGGATGACTTCCTGAGCAAGCCTTTCGACGAGGTCGAGCTCCTGGCTCGAATTCGCAACTGCGTGCGGGTCAAGCGCTACTACGACAACATCGAGCAGCAAAAGGAGCAGCTCGAGCTCGCCGTGCAGGAGCGGACGGCCGCGCTCAACGAGGCTGTCGCCAAGCTGACCCGGAGCCAGCAGGATCTGCGCAATTCGCAGGAGGAGACCATCTATCGCCTCGCGCGCGCCGCCGAGTTTCGCGACGACGAGACCGGCCAGCATCTGCAGCGTATGAGCCGCTACTGTCAGCTGATCGCCCGCCGGATCGGCCTCGATGAGGCCACGTGCGAGCTGCTGCGGATCGCCAGCCCGATGCACGACGTCGGCAAGCTGGGGATCCCCGATCGTATCTTGCTCAAGCCCGGACGCCTCACGCCGGACGAGTTCACGATCATGAAGGGCCACGCGGAGATCGGCTACCGAATCCTGGTCGGCTCCGATGCGCTACCGCTGAAGATGGCCGCGACGATCGCCCACACTCATCACGAGAAGTGGGACGGCAACGGCTACCCGCGCGGGCTCAAGGGCGAGGATATCCCGCTGCACGGCCGTATCGCTGCGATCGCTGACGTGTTTGACGCCTTGACCAGCGCTCGTCCGTACAAGCCGGCCTGGTCGCTGGAGGACGCCCTGCAGCTGATGCGAACCAACCGGGGTACACACTTCGACCCCACGCTGGTCGATGTCTTCTTCGACGCTCTCCCCGAGGTGCTGCAGATCCGCGAGCGCTTCGTCGACGCTCCGATCGTGGTCCACGGCGAGTCAGCTCAGTAGCCGCGGCGGCGCTCGTCGCCGTCGGGGCGCCCGCGACCGGCCTCGGCTTCGGCCTCGGCCTGCGCCTCCACGGTGGCGCGCGCTGTCGGCTCGCTGCGCAGCCGGGCGAACGGGATCGGCTCGTCGCTGAGCTCGCAGATCCCGTAGCTGCCGGCGGCCATGCGCTGCAGCGCGGCCTCGATCTCGGCGAGTCGGAGGCGCTCGTGATCCGCCAAGGTCCACTGAGCCAGCCGCGCCGCCTCGCTGGCAGCCGCGTCCTGTCGGTCGCCCACATCCAGCGTCTCGTCGGCGGCGGCCACTGCGTCGACGGTCTCCTGGTGGCGAAGCTGTACGAGCGCGTCGCGCTCGCGCTCGAGTTGCTCACGCAGGGTCACCAGCTGCTCCGTGCTCAGGTGTCGCATGGGCACACTCGTAGCTCGCACGAAGGACCCGCGCAACCTGTGGTAGATCACAGATGCGTGACCGACTTCGACTTTGACTACATCGTTGTGGGCTCAGGCTTCGGTGGCAGCGTCTCCGGGCTACGCCTGACCGAGAAGGGCTATCGCGTATTGATGCTCGAGAAGGGGCAGGAGCTTGGCCCCGCGGATTTCCCGAAGTCCAATTGGAACCTCAAGCGCTGGCTGTGGATGCCGCAGCTCGGCTGGCGCGGCCTCTTCAAGATGACCTTCTTTCGCCACGTGACGGTGCTGTCAGGCGTCGGTGTGGGCGGCGGTTCTCTGGTCTACGCCAACACCCTGCCGATCCCAAAGCCGGCGTTTTTTGCGTCGCCGGGCTGGGCCCATCTGGCCGACTGGCAGACCGAGCTCGCGCCGCACTATCAGACGGTGCGGCGCATGCTCGGCGCCGTCCCGAATCCCAGCTTCACGCCGGTCGACCGCATCATGAAGGGCGTCGCTGAGGACATGGGCAAGGAGTTCGAGAAGACCCACGTCGCCGTTTACTTCGGCGAGCCTGACAAGACTGTCGCCGATCCTTACTTCGACGGCGAGGGCCCGGAGCGCACCGGCTGCAACTATTGCGGCGGCTGCATGATCGGTTGTCGCTTTGGCGCCAAGAACACCCTCGACAAGAACTACCTCTACATCGCCCGCAAGCGCGGCATGCAGCTGCACGCCGACACCGAAGTCACCGCCGTGCGCGCGTTGCCGGGCGGGGGCTACCGCGTCGAGGCCAAGGTCGGTCGCTCGCTGTTCGGGCGCAAGAAGCGGGTGTTTACCGCCCGCAACGTGGTGTTCTCCGGGGGCGTGCTCGGCACGGTCGAGCTGCTGCTGCGCATGAAGGCCGACCCGGACGGTCTGCCGAAGTTGTCGCCGCGGCTGGGCGACGCGGTGCGCACCAACAGCGAGTCGTTGATCGGCGTCATCGGTGAGAAGCGAGACCAGGACCTCTCGCGTGGGATCGCCATCGGGTCGATCATCCAGACCGACGAGCACTCGCACGTCGAGCCGGTACGCTATCCGGCGGGCTCCAATTTTTTCCGCACCATGATGGCCCCCCACGTGCAAGGCGAGAGCAGCTTCGTGCGGGTGGCACGGATGCTCGGCTCGGCGCTGCGACACCCGGTCAAGCTGGCGCGCGCGCTCACCGTCTCCGACATGTCGAAATACAGCATCATCTTGCTGTATATGCGCAGCTCCGAGGGCACCCTGCGCTTCCAGCTGGGGCTCGGCGACAGCATGGGCAGCACCGTCAGCACGGGCACCGCACCGAGCGCGAGCATCTCTGAAGCGACCGACATCGCCGAGCGGGTGGCCGACAAGCTCGACGGCCTGCCGATGTCGATGGTCCAGGAGACCGTGTTCAACATCCCGACCACCGCACACATCCTGGGCGGCTGCTGCATGGGCGACGCACCCGAGACGGGGGTCATCGACCACCGCCACCGCCTGTTCGGCTACGACGGCCTCTACGTGATCGACGGCTCCGCGGTGTCAGCCAACCCGGGTGTCAACCCTTCACTCACGATCGCAGCGCTGGCCGAGCGGGCCATGACCTTCATCCCCGCGAACCTCAGCGTCGCACCGTAAGAATGCGTCGATGCGTCGTCGGCGGTAGCCGAGGCCGGTTGGCCCCGCGATCCATCCGCCTCAGGGCCTCCCCTGCCGATTCTGCGGGGCATTGACTGAGATCTACCGGGTCCAGCAGGTGCTTGCCGGCCTGACGCCGGCGTGCGATATGCTCCGCTCGGCCATGTCGCCAGTTCGACACCTCAAGCCCGGGCACCCGGGCGTATCCCCGGGGGGACGGCGATGAAGGGCCTGCGGGTCCCCAAGGAGCTCCCGCCCTGGCGCGATGTCGTGGCCAGCGCCGAGCGCGAGTCGTGGTACCCGCTCTGCTTCGATCGCAAGAATCCCCATCACGTCGCCGCGATGGACGAGTTGATGGGCACGGGCGACGTGGTGCACGTCCACGACACGATCGACGCCCAGCTCGCCGACCTGGTCAAGTGTCGCCACCCGTCCAAAAATTTCACGGCCGAGGAGCTCAGCGAGAAGGTCAGCGCTCACCTGGCCGGCGCCTCGGCGCACGACCACGGTCGTTGGGCCTACTTCCCGTGGTCGCGTCGGCTCGTCCATCTGTTGCCGCCGGATGAATTCGCCGAGGTCCGCTCGGACCGCAACCGCAACAAGATCACCCGGGCCGAGCAGCTCAAGCTCGGGCACCTGAAGATCGCCCTCGCGGGCCTCAGCGTCGGCAACGCGATCGCCAACACCCTCGCGCTGGAGGGCGTGTTCGGCGAGCTGCGCATGGCGGACTTCGACACGCTCGACCTGTCGAATATGAACCGCATCCGCTGCGCGGTGCACCACATCGGCATCAACAAGGCGATCATCGGCGCGCGCCAGATCTTCGAGCAAAACCCGTACGCCAACCTGGTGCTGTTCACCGATGGCGTCACGCCGGAAAACCTCGAAGAGTTCCTAAACGGGGCCGACATGTGCCTCGACGAGTGCGACAGCCTTTACATCAAGATCAAGCTGCGCGAGGAGGCCCGCGCCCGCAAGATCCCCGTGGTCATGGAGACCAGCGACCGCGGCATGCTGGACATCGAGCGCTTCGACCTCGAGCCCGATCGGCCGATCCTCCACGGCCTGCTCGGCGACCTGACTGCCGAAAAGATCACCCAGCTGCCGCCAGCCGCGCGCCTGCCCTTGATCCTCAACATCCTCGGCATGGACACCATCTCGCCGCGTCTCGCCGCCTCGATGCTCGAGCTCGGTCGATCGGTCCGCGGCATCTCCCAGCTGGGCTCCGATGTCACGCTCGGCGGCGCCACGACCACGGCCGTGGTCCGCCGCTTCGGCCTCGGCCTGCCGCTGCAATCCGGCCGCATGTTCACCGATATGAGCAGCATGCTGGCGGAGATCCAATCTCCGACCTTACCGATGGGCGAGACCCCTGAGCTCAAGCTGCGGCGAGAGATCACCCGGATCCGCACCCTCGTCGAGGCGGCCGTACAGGCCCCCTCCGAGGGCAACCTCCAGCCCTGGCGCTTTCAATACCTCACCGACGAGCAGGTCCTCCGCGTCTGCCACGACCACGCCCGCTCGGGCGGAGCCGGCCACGAGCTCGGGCGACAGATGGCCCTGATCGCCATCGGCGCGGCGATCGAGAACATCTCCATCGCCGCGACGGCCCAGCAGCAGACCATCGACGTCAAGCTGTTCCCCTCGGTCCGCGAGCCCCACGTGGTCGCAGAGCTGCGCCTGACCCCGCGCACGGACGCACCCACGAAGGACCCGCTGAGCGAGCAGATCGGCCAGCGCCTGACCAATCGCCGCTCCGGCGCCCGCGCCAACTTGACCCCCGTCCACGGGCAGGTGCTCACCTCAGCGGCTCGCGACAGCGGCGCTCGCCTCCAGCTGTGTACCGGTCGCGAGGGCATCGAGAGCCTCGCCCAGATCCTCGGCGCGGCCGAACGCATCCGCCTGCTGTCGCCCACCCTGCAGGCCGAGCTGCTGCAGAGCATGCGCTGGAGCGACCAGGAGACCGAACAGACGCGCGACGGGATCCACATTGACACCTATTCGCTGGACGAGCTCGAGGGCGCCACCTTGCGCCTCATCCGTCAGCCGCAGGTCACCAAGATCCTCCGCGATGTCGACGGCGGCAGCAGCATGACCAGCAGCATTACCCAGGCGGTCACCGCCTCGGCCGCGATCGGCCTGTTGACGGTCACCGGCACCACCCCCGAGTCATTCGTCCGCGGCGGTCGCGCGATGCAGCAGGTCTGGCTCACGGCCACAGCCCTCGGCCTGTCGACCCATCCGATCAATGGCTTCGTCTCGATGCTCGCGCGGGTTGAACGCTATCAGGGCTTCGGCCTCAGCAAACACGAGATTCGCACGCTCTTCGACCTCCGCGAACCCTTCAATCGCTGCTTCACCGGTTCGATGAGCAACTCCGAAATCCTCCTGTTTCGGCTCTCATACGCGGACCCTCCGGCCAAGCGAACGCTGCGTCGCTCCATCGATGATGTATTCGTGGTCGGTGAACGTACATCGGCTCCATTGTGAGCTAGCTTGCGCGTCAGCGCGGCGAAACTGACAAACGGCGGTAAGCCGTGTCGCCCGTCCGCAGCTCCAGATGGGGCCGTTCACCGCATATCCCGGCCAATCCGCCGAGATCGACGATCTGTCCGGGTAGGCCACTGTCTCCGAGGGGTGACTCGTTCATCTGCCGATGCAGCGAAGTGATTAGATGATAATCCAGCTTATGTTTCTAACACGACCAGAAGTAGCGTTGTCTCTATTCGTAGACGAGGCAGCATGCTCTGTTGTATGCAGCCATCACGCGCGAAGCTCGTGCTACAAGAGAACAGTCTTCGCCACCAGCAGCTCGAGGTACCGGTCATGCTCCAACTTCACCTCGTCGACCCTCGTGATGACCCCACGCTGATCGCCGAATTCTACCGCGGGCAAGCTGTCGCCTACGCCGAATTTCACGCAGAGCAGGCGGCGAGGCCCATCCTCGACGAGGAGATCGATCAGGGCTGTGTATGTCTCGTGATCGCCCGCGACGAGGACAGCGGCGAGCTCGCGGGCGGTCTTCGATTATATCTACGGCCTCCGGGGACACGGCTGCCGGTCGAGCGTCTGCTACATCAGTATCCCGAGTTGATCGGCCAGATTGAATCCTTGAGCCATCGCGGTGTCGCCGAGATCGGCGGCTGCTGGGCCCAGCGTCGCTGGCGCGGGACGGGCCTCAGCGTGGCGATGTTTCGCATGGCCATCGCCGCCATGCCGCTGCTGGGCGTGGCCCGCGGGCTGGCGTTCAGTCATCACCATGTTCTGCCCTCGTGGGCTCCGCTGGGCTGGACGGTCGATCCCTCCATCGCTCGCATCAAATATCCAGATGCTCGCTACGAGACCAGCGTCATCTGGATCGACCCATTGACGCTGCGCCGCGCAGACCACGCGCAGCGAGCCGAGATGGCGCGACTCAGTCAGATGATCCGCGAGGGCGTCGTCGTCTACTGGAGCCCGAACAGCGAGCTAGCGATCGCGGCGCCAAACCTGGTCGCGTCGGCCACATGAACCGTGGCCCCCGGCGGGGCCGGGGACCGTACTGACATTATATTGGCACCACTCAGCGCTGGATCTGCCGGACCCAGCTATTGGGCCCGTCGACCGCTTGTTGCAGCAGCTCGGGGCGCTGTCGCAACGCCGCGAGTGCGTCCGACTGGTTCAGGGCGTATTTTGTCAGCTCGATGACGTTGGCCTTGCGCTGCCGCCAGGTCGCCTCGGGCTCAGCGGACTCGAACCGGTGCGCCGGCACCTGCTGCCCGAGCAAGATGCAGTCGAGTCCGGCGATGCAGTAAAACACCGGCGCCGTCGCCTGGATGCTCTCGCGGATGCGCCAGCTGCGAAAATTGAGCGGCGCCCCCCCGCGGTAGAGCTCGAGCAAGCCCTCGATGCCCGCGATGTTCGCCTCATTGCGACAGGCCTGCCAAAACGGCGTATTGAGCTTGCGGTTGAACTTGTAGTGGACCCCGAGGAACCAGCGCAGCGAGTCCCAGCGGCGCGCCATCGACTGGTTCATGAAATTGCGCAGGTGGGTGTCATGCTTGGAGGTGGGGAAGGAGTCGATGAGCGCGTCAATCTCCATGCAGATCATCAGGATGCCGGTCGACTCGAGCGGCTCGACGAAGCCATAGGCGTTGCCGATCGCCACGACGTTGCCCTTCCAGATCTCTTCATGCCGCCCCGAGCGGAACTTGACCACCCGGAACTGCTCGGGCTCGCCGAAGCGGCTCGCGACCTCGCGTTTGGCGCCCTCGATGTCGAGGTAGGCCGACGAGAAGACGTATCCGTGGTGGTCCTCGCCGTGCAGCGAGATGTTCCAGCACCAGCCCGCGTTCATCGTGGTGGCGGTGGTGTACGGCTTGATGTTGCCGTGGTTGGGCCGGTTGAAGGTCAACGCGGTATCGGTGAAGAGGGTGTCGGCGAAGCTGACGTAGGGCGACTTCAGCTTGTCCCCGAGCAGGAAGGAGCGAAATCCCGAGCAGTCGATGTAGAGGTCGAAGCTGAGCTTTTGTCCGTCCTCGGTGATTAATTGTTCGATGGTCTCGCCGTCCGGCGCGAGGGTGGCGTCCTTGAGGGTGGTCGGCAGCAGGTGGACGCCGCGGGCCCTGGCCAGCGTGGTGAGGTAGCCGACGAAGCGCCCGTTGTCGAGGTGGTAGGCGTATTCGATGCGGTGCAGCAGGGAGACGATCTTGTTCTCGATGCGAAATACGGGGACCACGCCGCGCTCCATGAAGATGGACTGCAGCGTCATCGAATTGATGTTCCCCTCCCATTGCATCGACCCGAGAATGCCGACGTTGTTGAGGTGCCAGTCGAAGGGCGCCTGGAATGCGTAGTCCCCCGGCAGCCCCCACTCGAAGCGGATCCCGTTCTTCCAGGTCGGCTGGACCTGTTCGTAGAAGTCGAGGACGTCGATGCCGAGACGCTGGTGCAGGAACGAGAGGATCCCCGGTGTGGTCGCCTCGCCCACGCCGATGATCGGAATGGTCGGGGACTCGATCAGGGTCACCTCGATGTGCGGCAGCTTGGCCCGCAGCGCGAGGGCAGTCAGGTAGCCCGAGGTGCCGCCGCCGACCACGGCGATCCGTCGGTAGCCGTCGGGCGACGGCTCGGGTCGCTGGGGCCGCGGCGTGCCGAAGTACGCCTGATTCTCCAGGTTGCTGGCGAACACGTTGTTGGACTCGGCGGTCTTCAGCAGGCCGTCCAGCGAGCCCGTCTCCAAGGAGGCGAGTAGGTCGTTCATGAGCGCTCGATCTCGCCAGGGTGCCACGGCCACCCCCGCTGTGCAAGATCGCTCCTCCGCGTCCTTGCGAGGCAGCGCTGCGCGAGCTCCTAGATGAGGCTCGGCTGTCCATCGGCTGGTCATCGGCGCCTGATCGGCCACGTGAGCCGTATCAGCCCGCTCGGGCCGCAGCAGCCATGTGAGCCGCATCAGCCGTCTCCGCTACATCAGGGCGGCCTGCGGCACACGGTCTGCATCCGCCTGGCGCGTCGCGCCTTCATTCGAAGACGCGAGATCTTCGCGGTCAGGCCGGTGGCAGCTTGAGCTTCACGCGCAAGGCCCGGATCTCGCGCTGGACGCCCTCGTGTTCCGATTCGGGGATATCGAGATATGTGAGCGCCGCCGGGATCTGGACCGTGCTGAATGCACGTACATTCGGATTGAACCAGCTGAGCGCGGTCACGATGCCGCGGGCCAGCCGGCTCAGGGTGACCACCGCGACCTTCTGCTTGAACCCCTTGGCCTCGAGCAGGTCGTTCATCATGCCGCGCTGCATCGTATTGGGCCCGCCGCCCTCGGTGATGATCATCGTGCTGCTGAAGTGCGCCAGGTTCTTGATCGTGAAATCAACATACTCGCCCCACTCCGCGTCGCTCGGATTATCCTTTGTGTTCATGACCAGGAACACCCGCTTGTGGATCGTATAGGCCGAGGTGATAGGTGGCATCGGAGTTCCTGCCGGATCCTGTCCGGGCGGCCCATTATACTTGGAAGCGCTCCCTGTGCCATCCCCGCCGGGGGCCGTAGACAGGCTCCGTTGGCGGAGCAGGCCGGGAAAGGTCTTCGTAGGAGGATGGTGGCCGGACCGGTCTTCCGTCGGCGTCGTCGCTCGCGGTCGCGCGCCCGAGCTTCACCGAGCATCATGTCGCGCGACTTCGCCTCCGCGGATCGTGATCCGTCAAGCTGAGCGCTTCATCGCGCGCATCGGCGCAATTGAATCTCTGTGGGGCTTTGGGTATAAGAGCCTGGCGTCCTACCGACGTCGTTCATCTCCAAGGCATTGCGCGCATGTGCGCAGATCGGGCCGCATCGCGCTGCGGCGGTTGTGACAGACATGGCGGATGCTCGAACGAACCCACGTACTATCATCGATGAATTGACAGCACTCTGCGTCGCCCACCACCACGGCGGCGAGATGTGGCGACCGCGTGTGTTCAAGCCGGCCGACGTGGAGAGCGCCGAGGGCCTGGTCGATCTCCTGCGCAGCTCCCCCGAGATCGCCGTTTTTGACCGCATCGGCGAGCAACTGCGGGAGTTGGTCGAGGCGCGGCACCCCGAGCGCACGCTCCATCGTAGCGAGCTGGTCGGCCTCATCGAGGCGCAGCTCGACGGGATGACACCGATTCAATATGGCGTTTGGGTCTATTACCCATGGTCGAGGCGGTTGGTGCATATCCTCGGCAGGGAAGAGTTCATCGAGCTCAGGACCAACCGCAATCGCTACAAGATTACCCAGCGAGAGCAAGACATCCTGGCGACCAAGCGGGTCGGAATCGTCGGACAATCGGTGGGGCAATCGGTGGCGCTGACCATCGCCATGGAGCGCAGCGCCGGTGAGATCCGGCTGGCGGACTTCGACACTCTCGGGCTATCGAACCTCAATCGCCTGCGCGCGGGTGTGCATAATCTGGGCGTGCCGAAGGTGTATATCACCGCCCGGGAGATCGCCGAGATCGACCCCTTCATCACCGTCAAGTGCTTCCCCGACGGGGTCGCGGACGACACGATCGACGAGTTCCTCGCCTCCGGCAGCCAGCTCGACCTGCTGATCGACGAATGTGACAGTCTCGACATGAAGGTGCGCCTGCGCCGGCACGCCCGGGCCCTGCGGATACCGGTGTTGATGGAGACCAGCGACCGCTGCCTCGTCGACATCGAGCGCTACGACCTCGAGCCGGACCGACCGATCTTCCACGACCTGCTCGGCGACTTCCACCCGCAGCATTTGATCGGTCTGTCGACCCAGGACAAGGTGCCGTACGTCCTGCAGATCATCGGCGAGCCGACGATGTCGGAGCGCGGTCGGGCGTCGATGATAGAGGTCGGGAACAGCATCAAGACCTGGCCGCAGCTCGCCTCCGCGGTCACGATGGGGGGTGGCATCGCCGCCGACGTGGCCCGGCGCATGAACCTCGGTTATATCCGCGAGTCGGGCCGGTATTGGGTCGACGTCGAGGAGATCATCCCGGACGTGCGCGCCGAGGCGCGCCAGGGCCCGGCGGCGGTCCCGGTGGCGCTCAGCGCCGCGGCGCTGGTCGAGCGGGCGTCGACGCTGCCGGCCGCCACGGGTGCCGTGCGCCTGTCCGAGGAGCAGCGTGACTTCGTGCTGCAGGCCGCGATCATGGCGCCCTCGGGCGGCAATTGCCAGCCGTGGCAATGGCTCGATATGGGCGGGCGTCTGCACCTGTTCGTGGATCGGGCCCGCTCCTTCGCGCTCGCGGATTATCAAGGGTGCGGGGCTCTGGTCGCGCTTGGAGCGGCGACCGAGAACCTCGTGCTCGCCGCGCACCAGCAGGGCCTTGAGGTCAAGGTGCAAGCATTCCCGGCCGGTTCGGTGCCGGACCCCGCGGTCAGCTTCGACTTCTTCGCCGCCTCCGGCGAGAGCACCGAGCCGCACTGGCGCGACGAACTGGCGGCCTACATCGGCGAGCGGCACACCAACCGCAGGAACGGTCGCCACAGCGTCGAGGCCGCGGCGCTCACCGAGCTGCGCGCGGCGGTGCGGTCGATCGAGGGCGCGGAGATCCAGTTTCTCACCGAAGAAGATCAGCTGGCGGCGATCGGGCGCCTGGTCGGCGAGGGCGATCGCCTGCGCTATCTCAACGAGGCGTGCAACCGTGAGCTGTACAAGGAGCTGCGCTGGACGCAGGAGGAGGCGCAGGCCAAGCGCGACGGCATCACGGTGGACTCGCTCGAGCTCACCCGCACCGACCGCGCCGGGCTGAAGATCTGCAGCAGGGTCGAGAGCCTGCAGTACATCCGCGACTGGGGCGGCGGCCAGGGCCTCGTCAAGCCGAGCCTCAAGGCGATCGTCGCCAGCTCGGCGGTCGGTCTGCTGACGATGCCCACGAGTCGAAACAACGACTATTTACAGGGTGGCCGGGCCATGCAGCGCATGTGGCTGGTGGCGCACGGCCTCAAGCTGTCGGTCCATCCGATGACGACCCTCACGTACATGTTCGCTCGCTTGTTGCGGGGCGGCGGCGAGGGGCTCGATGCGGTGACCCTCGCGGACCTGGCCCGCCTACGGGCGCCGTACCTGCGGCTGTTCACGGTGCCCGACGGCGCCGCCGAGGTGCTGCTGTTTCGCATGGCCCGCACGGAGGCGGCGAGCGACCGCGCCCTGCGACGGCCGCTGTCGGACGTGCTCGTTGTGGCCTGAGTCGGGCGCCGAGCGCCCGGGAACCGCTGTCCCGGGCGCTGATGGACCGGGCTCGCGGGGATCGCTCGACATGTCTGAAAGGTCATGTCCGTAGATTCGCCGCGGGGGGCGCCCGTGACGTCGCTATCGGGTCTCAGGGCGAGCAGAGGGTGCAGGCGTCGGCGGCGGCGCTGCAGTCGTCGCCGGCGCGCTGGCAGACCTCGGCGTAACGTGGCTCGTCGACGTGACGGGCGGCCAGGTCGCAGATCTTCACCTCGAGGTCGCAGGTGGCGCTGGCGAGGTCGCAGAGGTCGGCGCAACGGCCTCGCTCGCCGTCCTTGTCGTCGGCCTCGTCGCGGGCCGGTGCGGGGGCCTTACCGGCGGTGTCGCCCCGCGTACGGCCAAACCCGCCGTTGGGGCGCGGGGTGGTCGGTCGCCGGGCGTCGGCGGTCTTCTTGGCGCGTGGGCTTTCACTCTTCTCCTCGGTCGGTCGGGCCGCCGCCTGGGAGGTTGCGCCGGCGAGGGGCGCGTCGCCGGGACGTGCAGGCGGGGGCGGGGCGAAGCGGCTGTCGAGATTGGCCGACTTGGCGGGCTCGGCCCGGGCGATGTGCACGCCCATGGCTTGCAGGCGGGCCTCGTTCTGGGCCAGCTGGGCCTCGTAGGCGGCGAGGCTGGTCTCGAGGTCGGCGAGCGTCTCCACGGGCGCGGCCGGGGCGGGTGGTGGCGGCGTATAGCGATCCTGGGTGGCCGACTCCTGGGCGATCGCTGGCGTGGCCGCGAGCTCGGGCTCCGGGAGATTGGACGCGCAGGCCGTGAGCAGCAGCGTGATTGCGAGGAGTTTATTGGTTGCCGGTGCAGGCATGACAGGCCTCGGTGGCGAGCTGGCAATCGGCGCTCGAACGATCGCAGGCGGCCTGATAGCGGGCCTCGCCGGGGTGACGTGGGAGGAGGCCGCAGATCTGGTCCTCGAGCGCGCAGATCGCCGTGGTGATGTCACAGACTTGGGTGCAACGATCGCCGCCCGTGTCGGGCTTTGACTCGGGCGTCGCGGTGGGTGACCTGGCGGGCGCTGGACCGACGCTGGCGGGGGCTGATGCGTCCGCGCTGGTGGCCTCGCCGGCGACCGCGTCCTCGTAGGCCCGCTTCTCGAGGCGGGCAGTGCTGGTCGGCGTTGCGACGCCGATCGCCTGCAGCTGGCCCTCGCGCTGGGTGAGCTGCTGCTCGAGCATGGCGAGCTCGTCGCCGATGCCTTCGGTTGCGGGGGCGGCGGTGCTGCCGTCGCGGCTGGCCTTCTTGGCGCAGCCCGCGAGGAGCAACATGACCCCGAGGACAGGTGCCAGGCGGGTCATGGGGCGGCTCCGGCGAGGGCCTGTTGCAGCAGGCCGCGGTTCATGGTCAGCGCCTCTTCGTAGGCGCCGAGGGCGGCGTCGTCGTCGCCACGCAGCTCGGAGATCTCGCCGCGCAGCGCGACCATGCGGGCGGTGAAGGCGTTGACGGCCAGCGACTTGTAGTCGTCGCCGAGGCCTTCTTTGGCGAGGTCGGCGAGCTGGTCGGGGGTGCGAGGGTCCAGTTTCGGATGATCGAGGCGCAGGCGCAGGAGCCGGCCGTAGACGTCGTGGCGCAGCTGCTCGGCAGCTTCGCCGGCGGTCTCGCGGGTCGGCCACTCGAGCTTGCGCAGGGCCTCGAGGGCGGCGATGGCTCCGCTGACGTCCTTTTGTTTGAGCAGCAGGTCGATGTGCTGGTGCTCGACCTCCAGGGTCTGGGCCAGGGCGACCAGCACCTCGGGACGCGAGGGCGCGAGGCGGCCGGCCTGGGCCAGGCCGACCAACATGAGCAGGCCGCCGAGCAGGACACCGGCGAGCACGGACAGGCCCGACGTGGTGCGGTGAGACATGGTCATGGCTGGTCTCCGGCGCTGGCCTGGGCCAGCAGCTGCGAGCGGAGGACGCCGCGGCCGCGGTCGACGTCGTCGCCGAGGTCGCGGCGGGCGTTGCCCTCGAGCTGGGCGAACTGCTGCTCGAGCGCGCGGGCCGGGGAGGGTGGAGGGGAGGCGGTGGCGACGAGGGTCTCGCCGGCGGCGGGGCGCGAGGCGGCGACCATGGCGGCGTCGTCGCTGTTGTCGCGAAGGACGACGATCAGCAGCGCCGCGGTGGCGCAGGCCGGGACCACGCCCCACAGCCAGCGGCGGCGCCACCACGGCAGCGGCGTGATGGCGGGCGCGAGCTCGGTGCTCCACAGGCGCTCGAGGTCGGCGGGCGCGAGGGACTCGGGCCCCCGGGCGTGGCGCAAGAGGTGGATGACGGCGAGCTCGGCGTCGACCGAGCCGGCCTCGCCCTCCTCGGCCTGGGCGGCCCGAAGCGCGTCCTCCCACGCGGGATCGAGGACGGATCCGGCGGGGTGGCGGGTGATTGGAGTTTGCTCGGCGTTACGCATGGGGACCCCTGAGAGGGTGGGTTGCGGTCTGAACGCGGGTCACGCGGGTCTGCTTACAAGGCGGCAGCATCGGTCCTTTAAAGTTCGGTTGCGACCACCAGGCCCAGCTTGTCGCAGGCGGCCCGGAAGCTCTTGCAGGCGCGAAACAGCAGCACGTCGAGCGTGCCCACCTTGACCTCGAGGGCCACGGCGCACTCCTCGCGGCTGCGGTCCTCGAGCAGACGCAGGCGCAGGACCTGGGCGTAGCGGGGGTTGAGGCCTTCGAGCACGCCCTCGATGCGGACGCGGAGCGCGCCGCGCTGGAGCTCCTCCTCGGCGGGGTTTTTGGGCTCATCCGAGCCGGCGGTGCCGAGGTGCTCCTCGAAGGCGCCGCGCAGGCGCTGGCGCCGGCCCGAGGCGCGCAGGAGGTCGCGGGCCTTGTTCTTGGCGAGGGTCTTGAGCCACGGGTAGAGGCCGCCCTCTTGCCAGGTGAAGGTGGGCAGATGACGATAGGCGGCGAGGAAGGTCTCGCGCAGACAGTCGTGGGCGTCGTCGCGGTCGCCGAGCATCGGCACGAGGACGTAGGAGAACAGGGTGGGCGCGTAGGCGCGGTAGATCTGCTCGAAGGCTCGCCGGTCGCCGGTCGCGGCACGTGCCACGATGGCCTGCTCCTCGGGCATCGGTTCGCGGCGACCCACGGGCCCGCAGGGTATCTCGCTTTGGGCCGTGTGGGCGGGCCGTGTGGGGTCCTCGGGTGGCGAGCTCGGGGGGGCCGGGCGGCTGCTCCGAGGGGCAGGTCGGGGTGTGGGCCCGGCGGGTGGCGATCGGGTATAAGCCGGCCGCGTGCCCCGGCTGGACCTGCTCGTCGCTCACAACCTCGGCCTGTCGCGCGGGCTGGTGACGAGGCTCTGCCGCGGGCGGCGGGTGTGCACGCCGGAGGGGGTGCCGCTGACGGACCCGGGCCTGCAGATCGCCCCGGCCGAGCTGCCGCGGACGGTGGTGGTCGATCATCAGCCGCTCGAGTTGCACGTGCGCTACCACGTCATGCAGCACAAGCCGCTGGGGGTCGTGACCGCGCTTCGGGACGATCGCCATCCGACCGCGTACGAGCTGCTCAAGGCGGCGCCGCTGCACCGCGACCTGCGGGCGGTGGGTCGGCTCGACCGTGAGACCTCGGGCCTGCTGCTGTGGACCACGGAGGGGCCGCTGCTGCATCGGATGACACACCCGCGCTACGCCGTGCCGCGGGTGTATCAGGCGGCGCTGTCGCGGCCGTGGCAGAGCCCGCCGCCTGGCTTCACGCTCGACGACGGGCACGTGCCGGAGATCGCCGAGCTGCGCGCGCTGGACGAGTCGGAGCGGCATCCGGGGCTCGAGGTGCCGGACGGCACGCAGCGGCTGGCATCCATCACGATCGTCGGCGGCAAGTTTCATGAGGTGCGGCGGATCTTCGCGGCGCTCGGCAGCGAGGTGCTGGGGCTGTGCCGGGTCGCGTTTGGGCCGCTCACGCTGCCGCACGAGCTGGTGGCGGGGCAGTTTGTGGCGCTCGACCTGCACGCGATGTTCTCCGGGATGCACCCGCGGCCGCTCGGTGACGGGGCCGCGGACGAGCCGGATGTCGCGGAGACGTGATGCCCGGGCTGCGGGTGGCGGCGAGCGTGGCCTGTACGGCGGCGGAGGGTCCGTTCCTGCGCCACGCGCTGTGGGTGCAGGGTTGCACGCTGGCGTGTCCGGGTTGCTGCAATCCGGAGCTGTTCGCGGCGGAGGGCGGCGCGTGGCGGACGCTGGCGGAGCTGCGCGAGGGGCTGGTGGAGGCGCGGGCGCGGTATGGGGTGGAGGGGTTGAGCGTGCTCGGGGGGGAGCCGACGGAGCAGCTCGCGGGGACGACGGCGCTGTGCGAGGCGGCGCGGGGGCTGGGGCTCGGGGTGATCGTGTTCTCGGGGCGGACGCTGGCGGAGCTGTCGGCGCTGGCGGGCGGGGCGGCGCTGCTGGCGGCGGTGGACACCCTGGTCGACGGGCGCTTCGAGGCGACGCGGCGTGAGCCGGCGGACGGTCGGCGCTTTGTCGGCTCGGGCAACCAGCGGCTCGTCCACCGGACCGCGCGTTACGCTGATGCGGCGCTTTGGCGGGGACCTGCGGGGGTCGAGCTGCAGATCGGGCCGGATGGGGCGATCGCCCTGCACGGGGCGCCAGCCCTGGCCCGGCGGCTGGGCCGTGCGCTGGCGCGGTGACGGCGTTCATTGTGGGCTGCGGTCGTTTCACCGCCGCGCAGGTCGCCCGATTTTCGATTGAAACGGGTCGCTGCGTGCTTTAGGCTGAACGACACTTCAATCTAATGAACGACGCCGTGGGCGTCGCTGGAGCTCTCCGTCATGGTCCTCGAAGCGCGATACGACAACCATTTCTCCCGACCCGAGGACATCGACGAGTTCATCGGGGTGCTCGAGCGCTACGAGAAGGGTGAGATGTCCTCGGAGGAGTTTCGCCAGTTCCGTCTGACCCGTGGGGTGTACGGGCAGCGGCAGACCGACGTGAACATGCTGCGGACCAAGTTCCCCGGCGGGATCATGAATGGGCCGCAGCTGCGGGCCTGCGCGGCGATCGCCCGGGAATTCACGCAGTACGGCAAGGGCCACGTGACCACGCGGCAGAACGTGCAGTTCCACTTCGTGCAGCTCGGCAACATGCCGCACGCGCTGGCGAAGCTGGATGTCGCGGGGTCGACGGCGGTCGAGGCTTGCGGCAACACGGTGCGCAACATCACCGGTTGTCCGTACGCCGGGGTGAGCCCGACCGAGCCCTTCGACGTCACGCCCTACACGCACGCGATCACGCGGATGTGCCTGCGCGCGGCCTGGGCCAACGACCTGCCGCGCAAGTTCAAGATGGCGGTCGAGGGCTGCACCCACCAGGATCACGCGCAGACGGCGATCAACGACGTGGGCCTGCGAGCACGCACGCAGAACGGCGTTCGTGGGTTTGAGATGTTCGTCGCGGGCGGTCTCAGCACCAGCCCGCGGCCGGCGTACCGGCTGCACGCGTTCATTCCTGCGGACGAGGTTCTCGCCCGGGTGGAGGCGACGGTGCGGCTGTTCGGGCGGCTTGGCAACCGCAAGAACCGGGCGCGGGCGCGGCTCAAGTACGTGATGAAGACGCTGGGCGAGGAGGGTTTTGTCGCCGCGTACAACGAGGAGGTCGCCGCGATCACGGCCGAGGGTCGGCTGATCCAGCCGATCGAGCTGCCGCCGGACGAGGGCGCGCCTGCGGCCGACCCGCGGGCGCTGCAGGGGCCGCGTGCGGCCGAGGATGACGGCGAGTACCGGACCTGGCTGCGCACGGTCGACCCGCAGAAGCAGGGTGGTTTCTCGGCGGTGACGATCAAGCTGTACCGCGGCGACCTGACGGCGCTGCAGTTCGATCAGCTGGCGGACCTGGTCGAGGTGTTTGGCGACGGCACGCTGCGGACGATGAACAACCAGAACATCCTGGTCCGCTGGGTGCGTACGTCGGCGCTGCCGTACCTGTTCGCGCGGCTGCAGGAGATCGGCCTGGCGGACACCGGGTCGAACACGATCGCCGACGTGGTGAGCTGCCCGGGGGCGGAGAGCTGCAACCTCGCGGTCACCTCGAGCATGCAGCTCGCGGCCCACTTGACGCGGTATCTGAAGAACCCGGGCAAGTCGGCCGACAGCGTCGAGCTGGCGCGCGACGCCGACATCAAGATCTCTGGGTGCCCGAATTCATGCGGGCAGCACCACGTGGCGGCGATCGGCTTTCACGGGACGGTGCGGCACGCGGGCGAGGGGCGGCAGATCCCCGAGTACCAGCTGCACCTCGGCGGCGGGTTTAATGCCGAGGGGGTCGAGTTCGGGCGGCACATCGTCAAGATCCCGGCGCAGCGCAGCGGCGAGGCGCTGCTGGCCTTGCTCGACCTTTACCGCGACGAGCGCGAGCCCGGGGAGGCGGCGCGGGCGTTCTTCCAGCGGGTCACCAAGGAGCGGGTGGCCGCGGCGCTGGGCGAGCACATCATCGGCATGAGCTTCGACAACCTGCGCGAGCAGGACCTGGTCGACCTCGGGCAGGAGAAGGTGTTCGACGTGGCGATCGGCCGCGGCGAGTGTGCGGCGTGAATTGCCAGCGCCCGTGTCACGCGGTGTGACACGGGCGGCGTGGTGGTCGTTCGCTGGTTGGCGAGCGCGGGCTTACTTGCCCTTGCCGGCCATGTAGACCTTGCCCTTGGAGAGGGCGTAGGTGACCTTCATGGTGCGCAGGAGCGGGTAGTTGATGTAGCCGCCGAGCTCGAAGCTCGAGCCCTCGACGATCTGGCCGAGGCCGGCGTCGGGGGGGGTGTTGGCGAGCACGAGGCCGCCGAGGCCGCCGTTGACGGCGGTCTCGCCGACCTTGACCTTCTCCAGGAGGACCATCTTGAGGCCGTTGGTGGGGTCGTCGAGCTGCTCGAGCTCGCGGGGGAGGTGGCCGCTCTTGAGGTACTCCTTGCGGGCGATGGCGAGGGCGGAGCCGTAGCTGCCGCCGAGCCAGGCGTAGAACTTGAAGGCGGAGCCGTCGATCGACAGGGTGGTCACGGGGACCAGCAGGATGTGCATGTCGATGAGGAGCAGCGGGGCCTCGGAGGCGCCGGCGGGGGGGCCCGCGGGGGCCGCGGCTTGCAGCTCGAGCGAGGCGTTGGGGAAGTCGAAGGTGATGGCGCCGATCTTGTTCATGACCTGGCGGCCGAGGACGACGCCGGGGACCTCGCCGACGGTGTAGGGCGTGAGGTCATCGACGATCGCCGGGACGTTGGTCAGCTTGAGGTCGCCGAACTTGATCTCCGGGATGAGGACGACGTTGGTCTCGGCGCCGCCGATGGGGGTGATCTTGCCGAGCGGCTTGAGCTTGAGCTGGTCGGCGAGGGCCTTGTGGATGCGGGCCTCCTCGCGCAGCTCGAAGAAGACGATGCGGGTGAACTCGCTGCCGACGGTGCCGCCGGCGTGCTTGATGCCCTGGTTGGGGTCGACCTGGAGGTCGGAGCTGCCCTTGGCGCCCTCGACCTTGATCAGCTCGCCCTTGCCCTCGAGCGGGCGCATGAACGCGGCGTGCGAGAGCAGCAGCGGGCGCAGCGGGTTGTCGTTTTCGACCTGCTTGAAGAGGGCGTCGAGGGTCTTGACCGCGTTCTCGGCCTCGGCCATGGCGTAGTAGCTCCACAGCTTGGTCACGAGCGGGTCGAACTGGTTGGGGTCGGCGGCGAGGATCTTGTCCTGCAGCTCGATCGCTGCCCGGTGGTCGCCGGCGGCCTGGTAGTTGCGGCCGAGGCCGACGGCGGCGCCGAAGTTCTTGCCGTCCAGCTCGAGCGCCTCCTTGAAGGCCTTGGTCGAGGCGTCGTAGTCGCCGGCGCGCCAGTTGGCGGCGCCGAGCACGGCGAAGGCGTCGGCGTTGTTCGGCTCGGCCTCGAGCGCGCGCTTGGCTCGCTCGCGGGCGGAGACCCAGCGACCCTTCGAGAGGTCCTCGTTGGCCAGGCCGACGAGGGTGCGCGCCTTGGCGAGCCCCTGGGCGGCGCTGCGCTTCTTGTCGGACTCCTCGACCGTGAGGCCCTTGCCGCCGCCGCCGGGGGCGCTCGTGCCGGCCTTCTTGCAGGCGGGCACGGCGAGGGTGAGTACGACCAAAGCGAGGACGCGGGTGCTGAGCGACATGAGTTCTCCGGACAGGGGCGGACGGGCGGTCCGCGGGCGGAGCATACCCGACCCGCCCTCCGGCCAGCAATCCACCGGGCCCCTCAGGATTCGGAACTCTGGGGGCTCTGCTGGGCTGCGTACGACAAGCGCACTTGCCCGCCGCGGAGCCCTCAGGATTCGGAACTCTGGGGGCTCTGCGGGTGGATCTCGGGGGTCGCGGCGCGGGCCAGCAGCCAGGCGCCAGGGAGGGCGAGGACGGCGGCGCCGATGAGGCCGAGGAGGAAGGAGACGGCGACGAAGCTCGAGCCGGGTCCGGCGAGATCGGCCGCGGGGACAAACAGGCCGAGGGCGAGGACGCTGCCGACCTGGTAGCTGCCGACCTGGGCCGGGCCGCCAGGGAGCTGGATCGAGAGGCCGACGATGCCGACGATCGCGGCGGCCTCGGCGGGGCCGAGCGCGAGCCCGCAGGCGTGGAGGACGAGCCACAGCTGCAGCACGGTCAGGGTCCAGTAGACCGTGGACCAGGCGAGCAGTGGCAGGCCGGTGCGCGGGGCGGCGAGGCCTCGCAGGGTGGCGGCGAAGTGGAGGATGAATTGCCCGAGGCGCTCGGGGGCGGCGGCGGTCCAGCGGGTGAGCAGTCGCGGCGGGAGCGCGGCGAGCAGGGCGAGGCCGGCGAGCATGGCGAGGAAGACCAGGCCCATGCCGCGGCCGACCTGCGCGGCCCCGTCGGCGCCGGCGCTGGTGGCCCGGGCGACGCCGACGAGCAGCAGGCCGACGACAAACAGGCCGTCGACGGCGCGCTCACTGGCGACGCCGGCGATGGACTCGGGGAGGCCGACGCCGGGGACCCCGGCGCGGGTGAGGATCAGCGGGCGTGACAGCTCTCCGAGGCGCAGGGGCAGCAGGAGGATCACGAGGAAGGACACGAGGCCGCTGCCGTGGAGGAGGTCGCGCGGGAGGCGGGCGTGGGGGTCCCCGGTGGCTGCGCGGACGCGGGGGTCGAGGGCGTAGCGCAGACGCAGGCTGCGGGTGAGGCTGTAGGGGAGGTGGAGGGCGATCGCGGCGGCGAGCAGGTCGGGGCGCGGGAGGTGGAATTGGGTCGGCCAGAGGGCGACCCGTTGCGACGCCAACCACAACAAGATCCCCGCGCCGAGCAGCGAGGCCGACCACAGCAGGGGCGTGTGTCGGCGGCTCGGCGGTGAGGGGGGCACGCGGCGGCACCTTAGCTGCGGGGGGTGCCGTCGGGCAATCTGTACGTGGACGAGCGAAGGCCGCCACGTGTGTGCGTGGCGGCCGTGCGCGTGTCGCTCAGGCGGCGGCTGCGGTTGGCGATGGCGCGGGGCGGAGGACCACCTGGGGTTCGCCGTCGGCGTCGGTCGTGACGTCGGCGAGGACCTTGCTTCCGGGGCGCAGCTTGCCCGAGAGGATGTCGGTGGCGAGCGGGTCGAGCAGGGTGTGCTGGACCAGGCGCTTGAGCGGGCGGGCGCCGAAGGCGGGGTCGTAGCCGCGTTCGGCGAGC
>JBGAUO010000040.1:0-33894 GCA_044228605.1 Nannocystis sp.
GTCCATCCCGCCGCCCATGCCGCCCATGCCGCCGCCGCCCATGCCGCCTGGCATGCCGCCGCCGGACTTGTCCTTGGGCTTCTCGGCGATCATCGCCTCGGTGGTCAGCATCATGCCGGCCACGGACGCGGCGTTCTGCAGCGCGGTGCGGACGACCTTCGTCGGGTCGATGACGCCGTCCTTGATCAGGTCGACGTACTGGCCGGTGCGGGCGTTGTAGCCGTAACCGGCCTCCCCCGCGCGGACCGCGTTCATCACCACGCTCGGCTCGCCGCCGGCGTTGGTGACGATCTGGCGCAGCGGCTCCTCGATCGAGCGCTTGATGATCGAGATGCCGACCTGCTGCTCGTGCGTCGGGGCCTTGAGCGAGTCGAGGGTCTTCTGGGCGCGGATGAGGGCCACACCGCCGCCGGGGACGATGCCCTCCTCAACCGCAGCACGAGTCGCGTGCAGAGCATCCTCGACGCGCGCCTTCTTCTCCTTCATCTCGACCTCGGACGCCGCGCCGACCTTGATCACGGCGACGCCGCCGACCAGCTTGGCGAGCCGCTCCTGCAGCTTCTCGCGGTCGTAGTCCGAGGTGGTCTCCTCGATCTGCGCGCGGATCTGCTTGACGCGGGCCTTGATGTCGTCCTTCTTGCCGCCGCCGTCGACGATCGTGCAGTTGTCCTTGTCGATCGTGATCTGCTTGGCGGTGCCGAGGTCCTTGAGGGTCAGGTTCTCGAGCTTCTCGCCGAGGTCCTCGGTGAGCGCCTTGCCGCCGGTCAGCACGGCGATGTCCTTGAGCATCTCCTTGCGACGGTCGCCGAAGCCCGGGGCCTTGACGGCGGCGATCTGCAGGGTGCCGCGGATCTTGTTGACCACGAGGGTGGCCAGCGCCTCGCCGTCCACATCCTCAGCGATGATCAGCAGGCTGCGGCCCTGCTTCGCCACCTGCTCGAGGATCGGCAGGAGGTCCTTCATCGTCGAGACCTTCTTCTCGTAGGTGAGCACGTACGCGTCGCTCAGCGACACGACCATGCGCTCCTGGTCGGTGATGAAGTACGGGCTCAGGTAGCCGCGGTCGAACTGCATGCCCTCGACGACGTCGAGGTCGGTCGTGTTGGCCTTGTTCTCCTCGACCGTGATCACGCCCTCCTTGCCGACCTTGCTCATCGCCTGCGCGATCAGCTTGCCGATCTCCTCGTCGCCGTTGGCGGAGATCGTGCCGACCTGCGCGACCTCGTCGTCGCTGCTGGTCGCCTTCGACTGGTGGTCACGGATGTGGCTGATCACAGCCTCGACCGCCTGGTCGATGCCGCGCTTGAGCTCCATCGGATCGTGGCCCGCGGCGACCATCTTGAGGCCCTCGCGGTAGATCGCCTGGGCCAGCACCGTCGCGGTGGTGGTGCCGTCGCCGGCGAGGTCAGAGGTCTTCGAGGCGACCTCCTTGACCATCTGGGCGCCCATGTTCTCGAACTTGTCCTCGAGCTCGATCTCCTTGGCGACGGTGACGCCGTCCTTGGTGACCGTGGGGGAGCCCCAGGACTTCTCGATCACGACGTTGCGACCGCGCGGCCCGAGGGTGACCTTCACCGCGTCGGCGAGGACATTGACCCCGCGGAGGATGGAGTTGCGGGCGTACTCATCAAAACGTACTTCTTTGGCTGCCATGGGAATTCTCGCTTGTATCTGGGAGGTTGCGGGGGTGGGCTCGGATTACTCGAGCACGGCGAGGATCTCTTCCTCGCGGAGGATCATGTGGTCCTCACCGTCCAGCTTGATCTCGGTGCCGGAGTACTTGCCGAACAGGACCTTGTCCCCGGCCTTGACGTCGAGCGGGGTGCGCTTGCCGGTGTCATCCGACTTGCCCTGACCCACGGCGATCACGACACCACGGGCCGGCTTCTCCTTGGCGGCGTCGGGGATGAACAGACCGCCAGCGGTCTTCTCTTCCTCGGCCATGCGCTTCACCAGAACTCGATCGTTCAGCGGACGAACCTTCGTCATTGCAGTCTCCTGTGGGTGCTTGGTCAAAATGGGGCGTATCTCACCCGTGTACGCCCGCCATTGGGCGCTCACAGGCGATGACTCGGAACCCCCGCGCCGCCAGTTTGGCGGGCTCTGGGGGGACAGTGCTAGCAGTCGCCCTGGGGCGAGTGCCAACGGGGCGGAGTCTATGCCGGCCCCCCGAAGCGTCAACCCCCGCATTCACCAATTCCCCGCGCTCGCTTTGGCTCCGAGCCACCAGGTTTGCTCACATAATTTCGTGTTGCGACCCGCCGACCCTGCTAGCTTGCTGAGATGGGGGGCGTGGCATGACTGGCAAACTCGCGTTGGATGGTTCGCTCGAGGCCTTCTTCTTTGACCAGGTGGGCGAAGCCCAAACCCGGTCCGGCGCCAGCCTACCCCCAGAAGTCGAGGCCTACGTCGTTCACCTGCTCGCCGCCTTTGTCGGCAAGACCACCGAAGTCGGCCGCCGCAGCGGCCCCCTCGCCCTGCAATACCTGGCCGCCCGCGCGGCATCTGGCAGCGCCCGGGCCCAGGCCCTGCGCAGCCTCGGTGACCGCGCCCTCTTCATCGCCGGTGTGGTCCCCCACAGCCTCGACCGCACCCCGGTGAACCTGCGCTACGTCGCGTCCCTCGGGGCCAGCGCCTACCGCGAGGTCTCCGATGGTCGCGGCGCTCTGGCCGTCTTCCATACCCTCGCGGACCGCTTCGACGACGCCGCCGAGGTGATCTCCGAAGCCACCGACGCACGCAGCGAAGGCGACCGCGACCTCCTCGGCCTCTACGACCGCTGGCGTCGCCACGGCGAAGCCCGCGACGCCCGCCGCCTGCGCGCCGCCGGCATCGTCCTCGGCCGCCCGGCCACGGACACCGTCCAATGAGAGCCCTGCGCGGCCTCTACCGCGGCCTCGAAGCCCTCAACGGCGCCGACTCCGGCGTCGACCCCGTCGCCTTCCTGGTCCCCTTCACCCCGAACGGCTCCGGCGACGAGCTCGTGCTCGTCCGTGAATCCGACACCGGCGTCGAGATCGCCCTCGCCCTCGCCGAACCCACCCTCGAACGCCTCGAGCGCGGCGCCAACATCCTCGGCGACGCCGCCCTCGCCGACACCCTCCCCGTCATCGAGGGCCTCAGCCACCTCCTCTACCTCATCGAGGCCGTCCGCCGCGAACGCCCCGTCAGCGCCCTCGAGCTCGAGACCCAGGCCGACGTCGACAAGCTGGCCCTGTGCCTGCTCGCCCGCTGGCCCGCCAACCGCCACGACTTCCCCCGCCTGATCGACCGCCTCCTGTGCCAGTGGAGCCCGCTACCCCACCAGAGCGCGCCACAACGCGAACGCTACGCCGTCGCCAACCGCATCGCCCTCGGCTTCGTCCGCCGCCTCGAGCATCTCGTCCACGCCGGCCAGCTCGGCAGCCTGCGTCGCCTCCTGCGCCGCTTCTGGGCCGCCGACATGCCCGGCAAGCTCGCCCTCGCCGGCGCCTGATCACACCCGCAGGACGCTGTTGTCGATCAGCCGCACCCCGCCAAAAAACGCCGCCACCGCCACCAACGCCGGTCGCTGTACGACCGCCACCGGCTGCAGATCGTCCGCGTCCACGAGCGACGCGTAGTCGACCCGCCCCGGCGACAGCGCCTGCGCAGCGTCGCCGAGCAGCGCCGCCGCGTCGCGCTCGCCAGCCGCAAAGCGCCCGCGCACCGCGGCGAGATAGCGGCTGATCGCCAGCGCCTCCTGCCGCGCCGTCCCCTTGAGGTTCGTGTTGCGGCTCGACATCGCCAGCCCATCCGCCTCGCGCACGATCGGCTGCCCGACCACCTCACCGACCAGGAACAGGTCAGCGTGCATGCGCCTCAAGATCGCCAGCTGCTGAAAATCCTTCTCACCAAACAGCCCGACGCTCGGCTGCACCAGCCCCCAAAGCTTCGCGACCACCGTGCACACGCCGCGAAAGTGACCCGGCCGACTCGCCCCGCACAGGTGCCGATCAAGCCCGTCGACATCCACCCACGTGCCCGTCCCATGCGGGTACAACTCGTGTGGGTCGCTCGGACAAAACGCCACGTCCACCCCACAGCTCGCCGCCTTCGCCAGATCGCCGGCCTCGTCCCTCGGGTAGCGATCGAGGTCCTCCTTCGGACCGAACTGCGTCGGGTTGACGAAGATCGACAGCACCAGCTGCCCGCTCGCCCCGGCCCGCCGACGCCCCTCGTGCAGCAGCGACAGGTGCCCCTCGTGCAAGTAACCCATGGTCGGCACAAACGCGACCGGCGTCCCCGCAGGCAGCCCGGCGCGCCACCGCTGCAGCGCCTCGCGTGTGCGCAGCACCATGATCCTGCCCGCCCGATCCTCACCCATCATGCTGTCCTCCAGGACATGTCCCTCGCGTCAGCCCGGCCCGTACGCGCCCGGCCCCGCCGGTCGGCTCGTGTCCGCAGCCGCAAAGCTGTGCTCCTCGCCCGGGAAGCTGCGCTCGCGGACCTCGCGGGCGAAGCTCGCAAACGCCTCTCGCACCGTCCCCGCCAGGTCCGCATAGCGCTTCACGAAGCGCGGCTTGAAGCGATCGTCGAGGCCGAGCAGGTCCTGCATCACCAGCACCTGACCGTCGCAGCCGACCCCCGCGCCGATGCCGATCGTGGGGATCGCCAGCGCCTCGCTGACCTGCCTGGCCAGCGCCGCCGGGATGCCCTCGAGCACCAGGCTGTAAGCCCCCGCGTCCTGCAGCGCCAGCGCGTCCTGGCGCAGCCGCTCGGCCGCGTCCTGGTCGCGCGCCTGCACACGAAAGCCCCCGAATTCGTGCACGCTCTGCGGCGTCAGCCCGACGTGCCCCATCACCGGGATGCCCGCCGACACGATCTTGCGCACCGCCTCGACCGTGCGCGCCCCGCCCTCGAGCTTGACCGCCTCCGCGCCACCCTCCTGGATCAGCCGCCCCGCCGAGATCAGCGCCTGCTCCGGGCTCACCTGGTAGCTCATGAACGGCAGGTCCGCGACCAGATGCGCCCGCTGCACCGCCCGTCGCACACAGCGCGTGTGATAGGCCATGTGCTCGAGCGTCACCTCGAGCGTGTGCGGGTGGCCCTGCATCACCATCCCGAGGCTGTCCCCGACCAAAATGATGTCGATCCCCGCCTCATCGACCAGGCGGGCGAAGGTCGCGTCGTACGCCGTCACCATCGCAATCGCCTGCCCCTCGCGCTTGCACTTCCCGAGGAAGGGCACGGTCACCCTCCGCGGCTGGGGGCTCACCGGATGCTGGGGTGCGGCGGCGGCAGACACCACAGCGGGGATCTCTCCCGGTCCTCGATCATTGGGCGGGGTCGGCATGCGAACGGCGCGGAGCATATCGCAAAGGCACCGAAGCGCGCCCGCAAAACCCCGAATCACCCCGCAATCACCCCGCAATCACCCGAGTATCAATCCCCTCGGTTCCGCTGATATCGGTGCGTAAAATCACCAAGATCGCGCATCGGGAAATCTCTGTATGTTGGCTTCCTGTCCATGCCTTCGGCAAAGCTGATGGCGATGCGATCGAATTGTCAGCTTCACGGGGCCGAACGTCATTTCGGCCGCTCTCACGGCACGCAAGCGCGGGCGCAGTCGCCTACTAAATCCCAACAAAGCTGTACCGCTCCGCGGTCTCATCCACGCATTCGCCCCACGGCACCACTTGCCCTGTTGCTGCTGCTCGCGGCTTGCAAAGACTCGAACGCCGACGACAGCACGACCGGCGACAGCGACGACGGCAGCACCGGCACCGCCACCACCACTGACACCACCAGCCCGACCTCCGGCGATCCCAGCGAGGGCGGCAGCAACGACACCGGCGCCCAAAAAGTCGGCCCCAACTTCGGCCTCCTCACCTTCACCTTCTATCCCGCCGACGCCGCCGACTCGCCGGCCCAGCTCGGCATGGCCGGCGCCTGGCGCACCGAGCCCTTCACCACCGACGACTTCTACGCGGTCCGCTCGCTGGCCATCTACTTCCCGCCGCCACCCGCCAAGCCCGACACCCTCGAGGTCCACGACCTCGCCGTCTACGACTGGGGCAAGGCCGACACCTGGGTCGCGCTCGGCAACGGCCTGCGCCTCACCAGCGCCGACGTCGACGCCCTCGCCTGTCTGCAGGTCCTCGAGGAGAGCTACCCCGTCTACCTGAGCGACGACGCCGCCTTCTTCGACCCCGCCTGCGCACCCGACCCCGCGCAGTGGAAGCCCGCGACTGCCTACGACCTCACCATCTACGGCGGCGAGGCCTTCGGCGACCACACCCGCAAGGCCGCGATCACGACCCCCGGCGAGCTCACCGTCACCGCCCCCGCGATCGACGTCTTCGACTTCCCGCTCGAGAAGGCCAAGGACCTCCCGATCGCCTGGACCCCCGACGACGACCCCGACGACCGCATCATCATCCGCGTGTGGGATCAATTCGGCCGCCAGCTCGTCGTCCACGCCGCCGACGACGGCAGCTACAAGCTCGCCGGCGCCGAGCTCGGCAAGCTGGCCGCCGGACCCGCAACCATCACCGTCGCTCGCGAGCGCAGCGACGACATCGGCCACGCCGCAGGCACCCTCCACATCGTCGCCCGCACCGAAGTCTGGGCCTACCCCGACCTCTTCTAACCCGAAGGAGCCCCCCAGCATGCAGCGCAGAACCTTCCTCAAGTCCGCAGGTCTCGCCGGTGCAGCCGGCACCGCCTTCGGCATCCTCCGTCACCCACGCCACGCCCACGCCGCCTGGGGCGACTGGCCGGCCGACAAGCTGGACGCGAAGATCCCCGACGAGCGCCAGGCCCAGAGCGTGCTCGAGCTCTTCATGTACGGCGGCATGAACGCCTTCGACACCTTCTACACCGTGCCCAAGTGGGGCATGGGCCAAAACCGCTTCCTCAACGCCTACCGCCCCGAGTCCGAGCAGCGCTTCGCCCAGTGCGGCTACCCCGGCGAGCTCACCGAAGCCTTCGGCGAGGACGCGCTCGGCGAGACGATCCACCTCGGCCCGTGGATCTCCGCGCTGCGCGAGCGCCCCGACATCCTCGCCCGCATGCGCGTCGTTGTGCAGCGCCACGACCTCCTCCCGCACGAGGGCGCCAACCCGATCGCCCTCACGGGCAGCCGCCTCGGCTCCCCGCGCCTCGCCGGCGTCGGCGCGGCGATCCAGCGCCACTTCCTCGAGCAACCCGGCGGACTGCGGGCCACCCCCTACGCATACGTGCTCTACCCCGGCGTCGAGTTCCCCACCGACAACGTGCGCGCCGCCTCGGCCGTCGGCTTTCACCCCGGCTCCGCGCGGCCCCTCAGCGTCACCGTCGATCCCAACTCGCAGCTCGGCGCGCTCCTTGGTCGCCCCGCCGTCGCCGGTCGCCGCGCCGAGTTCGACAGCGCCGTCGACCACTACCTGCGCGCCTACCAGCAGCGCTTCCGCCCCGGCGGCAAGGGTGCCCCGACCCGCGCCGCCGAGCGCAGCAACTACGAGTTCGCCCACTTCGCCCGCAACGGCGCCGCCCAGCTGGAGAGCGTCTTCCCGGCCAGCGTCTTCGACCCGATCGCCGGCGAAGCTTGTGGCGACAACGAGGGCGTCGACAAGCCCGCCATGCAGGCCCGGCTCGCCGCCAACCTCCTGACCCGCGCCAACGACCGCGCCCGCTACGTGCAGTGGATCGACGGCGGCCTCCGGCCCAACGGCGCCGGCGGCCACGATACCCACGACAGCCACGTCAACGACTCGTCGCGCAACGTCGGCCACACCATGCAGGCCCTCGCCAACATCATCAACAACCCCAAAGACAAGAAGGACCCCAACAAGATCGACCTCGACACCACGATGATCGTCATCAACACCGAGTTCGGCCGCACCCCGCATCGCCAGGACGAACAGAGCGGCGGCCTCAACCACTGGCCGCAGGGCATGGTCAACGTGTTCATCGGCGGCCCCATCTCGGCCAAGGAGAAGGGTGTCTACGGCGCCATCACCGAGGATCAGGGCTTCGCCCAGACCTACGTCACCCCCGCCGAGAACCGCATGCTCGTCATGATGGCCCTCGGCATCTACCCCTTCAGCTCCCAGACCTTCGCGGTCGGCGACGTCGCCGGCGGTGTCAAGGACGAGCTCGCGGCCGCCACCCGTCTAATGCAGGTCTACCTCGGCCTCAAGGCCTGACCCGGAGCCACCCATGACCACCGCGCACACCCTCAGCACCCTCCGCGGCCTCATCGCGCTCGCCCTCGCCGCCCCGCTCGCCGCCTGTCCCGGGGACGACCCCGCCACCACCGAAGCCGTCGACAGCGACGGCACAACCGGCTCCGCAACCGACAGCCCCACCGAAGCCAGCGCCAGCGCCAGCGCCAGCGACAGCGACACTCCCACCACCACCAGCGACGACACCGGCGACACCGGCCAGGAGCCGCCGCCCCCCGGTGACCAGGCCGAGGACTGCGACGCCGGCGACGAGGCCTTCGTCAAGCGCCTGATCCCCCTGATCCAGGGCCGCAAGCCCGAGGGCATGCGCGAGGTCATCCTGCTCGTCAGCATGATCGAACAGCTCGACGCCGCCGGCCTCGACGGCCGCGCCGTGGTCGCCCGCGGCCTCGCCAGCGGCCCGCTCTACGTCAACCGCTGGCGCCAGTTCCTGTGGGAGCAGCTGCGGATCAACCGCATCGAGATCAAGTCCAACTTCAGCTGTTACTCGGTCACCCACGGCCCCAACGACGGCCCCGAGCTCGCCGCCTTCATCCGCGACAACGACGCCAACGGCACCGACTTCGGCCAGACGTTCAGCATGGCCGACGTCCTCGAGAGCGCCATCCACCTCGACGACCTGAGCCCGCTCTACCGCGCCGACATGTTCGCCCGCATGGCCCGCCCGCTGCAGGGCGCCAACATCAGCCCCGAGGAGTTCGAGGTCAACGCCCGCTCCAACTTCGGCGAGATCTTCGAGTCCGCCTACCTCGGCCGGCGCAGCGGCTGCCTCGAGTGTCACAACAGCGAGGAGTCCGTCACCTACAACCCCGACCCCAAGTTCAACCACTTCTGGGCGATCCCCGGCAAGTTCGAGGCGTCCGTCTACGGCGCCTCCAAGGGCCGCCCCGAGGCGGAGCTCTACGCCGCCTTCCGCGTCATCGGCTTCACCGTCGACAAGGGCGGCGCCAAGGCCTGGGGCATGTCCTCGTGCGGCGGCTTCGACCCCGGCCACAACGGCGACATCCTGAACATCAAGGGTTACCTCGGCGGCGAGCTCCCCTCCGGCCAGAACCTCTTCGACGTCGACCCCCTCTTCAAGTCCGGCTTCGCCAGCCTCGCCGCCGACGGCCTCCAGCTCGAGGACAACCTCGATGTCGCCCCCGACCAGGCGCTCGCGTACCTGACCGCCAACAACATCGTCAACAACGTCTGGAAGGAACTGCTCGGCCACCCGCTGACCCTCGCCCACAGCTTCCCGCGCAACGAGAAGCAGCGCGAGATCCTCCAGAACCTCACCACCGCCTTCGTCGCCGACGACTACTCGCTGCGCACCCTGCTCACCGAGATCGCCGTCCACCCCTACTTCAACATCGACGCCCCCGACCTCTGCGACACCTCCACGCCCTACTTCCTCGAGCCGGTCTTCGAGCCCTACTCGGTCACCACCGCCGACCCCAACCGCCGCGGCAACAACGTCGGCGACCGCGTCCAGCGCTACAGCGCCTGGGTGCTGATCGAGTCGGCCATGCGCACGATGTGGTGGGACCTGCCGATCGGCCAGATCGGCGCCGACGACAACGACTACCCCGGGCTCGACTTCCTGCGCGACACCGGCATCTTCATCAAGGACGCCCAGAGCGGCTTCAACGGCGTCGACTTCAACGGCCTGCTCGCCTGGGAGAACCGGCTCGCCAGCGGCATCAGCCCCGGCCTCAAGGGCGCGTGCACCGGCCCGCTCGGCCAGCCCTGCTCACAATACGAGTGGATCGAGCTCATGCTCGTCGAGGCCTCCAAGACCCCCGGCACCACCGTCGCCGACCTCGCCGCCGCCATCAAGGACCGCCTCATCACCGAGCCCGAGCTCGCCGATGACGGCGAGCGCGAGGTCATCGCCGCCGTCATGGGCCTCGACCCCGCGAGCAAGATGAACGGCCTCGACTCCCTCGCCCTCGAGGAGGGCGCCCGCCGCTACGCCGGCCTCCTCTTCAACACCCCGCAGTTCATGCTCTCCGGCGTCCCCAGCCGCGACCAGGACCCCGCCGCGATCCCCAAGTTCGCGGTCCCCGGCACCGACACCGCCGCGCTCTGCAACCACCTCGGCCCGATGATCGTCGCCGACAAGTACACCTGGAAGTGCAGCGCCGACGGCGTGACCCTCGCCAAGAAGTGACCTCAACGCCTGTCCCTCAGGACTGGCCAACAATCCCCGCGGCCTGGCCCTCCGCACAGGCCAACAATCCAAGCGGCCTGTCCTGAGGGACAGGTCGCTACCCCACGCAGCATCACGGCGCCGGTACCACCGAGCCCCGCGGTCGCAGATCCGCCAGCCTCCGCTCCGCCAGCGCCCGCTCCGGCGCCTCCGGCTCCGGACACGCCAGATACGCCTCCAACAGCCGCGTCGCGCCCCCGTTGCCGCGCCCCCCGGCCTGCTGCTCGAGCGCGTTCAGGTACAGACCCTCGTGCAGCGGCAACAAGGTGTCAGCCGCCCCGCGCTCGCTGCTCACGGAGCGCAGCGCCTGTAGCTCGCGCTGCGCCGTCTCCGGCGCACCCGCCCGGTCGTACACCAGCGCCAGCACATACACCGAGGTCGCCCGCTGGGCCATCGGCGCCAGCTCTCGCGCCCGATACGCCAGCTCGAGCGCCCGCGGCAGCTCCCCCGCCAACAACGCCGCCACCGCCAGGGCCCGGTCCGCCCGCCAGCCCTCGACCTCCCCGCGCCGCTCCGCCTCCGCGAGCGCCACCCGGGCCGCGGCCGGCTCCCCGAGCCCGAGCGCCGCGTAACCCAGGAAGTAGTAGGTCAACACCGGCGGCGGCTCTCCCCGCCGCTCCGCCTCCGCCACCGCCCGCAACAACCAAGCCCGAGCCTGCAGCCGGCTCTCCCGGTGCAGCTCCCGCAGCTTCGGCAGCCCAGCCAGCAGGTCGAGCTGCGGCGGATACCTCGGCGCCTTGATCAGCTCGCGCATCGCCGCCAGCACCAGCACCGCCGGCGTGTTCGGGCAGTCCTGGGCCAGCGCCGCCCACGGCGAGTCACCGCTGCTCTCCTCCGACTGCGCGCTCACCCGCTGGAGGATCCCCTCCGCCTGCCGCTCGCGCTCGCGGCACCCCGTCCATGGCCGGGCTCCCGCCTCCGCCCACACCGTCGGCCCCGGCGGCGCGCTCGGGGCCAGCGCCAGCAAAATTGCGAGCCACGGCAGCATCCTCCGCGAGCCTAGCCCTGCATACCCCGCACAAACAGGCAAAAATTTGGGCCCCGCCCGCGCGCATGAAACCCTCCGCCCGTGACCCCGCCGCCGCGCAATCGCCGTCGTCAGCATCCGGCCAATCGCCGCCGCCCGCGCCCCTCCGCGACCCACAACGCCGCCCGCCGGCACTCGCGCTGGCTCGCGCGGCAGCTCCAGCGCGCCGGGACCTGGCTGCGCGCCCTTCCGGCCCGCCTGCGCAGCACCGCGGATACCGCGAGCTCCGTCCGCCTCCTGCGCCCCTGGTCCGAGCCCGAGCCATCGCTCGTCCGCCCCAGCGAGCCCAGCGATCTCGACAGCCCGCAGATCGTCCTCGACGACGACGACGAGCTCGCCCCCGCGACCCCCACCGGCACCCTCCGCACCCCGGCCGTCCCCGCCCAACCTGACGACTCGGACCCCGCCGCAATCACCGCCGCGTCCGGCCACCGCCCGGCCACCCGCCAGCCGCGCCCATTCCAGCGCGCCACCGCCTTCTCCAAGCAGATCGCCCCAAAAGCCCTGGCCCTCGGCCGCGAGCTCGCCCCCCGGGCGGCCGACCTCGGCCGACAACTCGGCCGGCAACTCGGACCGCTGGCCCGCCGTGGCGCGGCCGCGACCGACCAGAGCCTGCGCGCCGGCATCCGTCGACTGGCCGACCTCCGCCCCCTCCTCCGCCTGCTCGGCCGCTTCTTTGCCGCGATCGGCGGCGCCACCCTCTGGCTGCTCCGCGCCCTCGCCGATGGCAGCACCGTCGTCGGTGACCGCACCGCTGGCGCGCTGCAGCGCCACCAGGCCTTCATCCTCGGCTTCTTCACCCGCGCCCTGTGGTGGACCGCCCTCGGCTTGCTCTTCCTCGGCGGCCGCGCCCTCGTCGAGATCCACGACCGCAGCCCCTTCCTCGAGACCGCCCTGCCCTCGCTGCTCGGCGGCCTCGCCCTGTGCGCCGTGCTCCTGTTGTTCGCCAGCCAGGCCCGCATACGCTGGGCCGCCTTCGCGCTCGGCCTCGGTCACGGCGGCCTGCTCGCGCTCGTCTGGGTCGTCAGCGCGATCGCCTGACCTCCATGTCCGCCCCGTGGCGGTCCGCCAGGTGCACGCGTACCCTCGAAGCGTGCATCGTGCCCCCCTCCTGCTCGTCGCGAGCCTGCTCGCCTGTCACCCGGCCACCGCCGAGGATGACAGCGGCCCCGGCGCCGAAAGCAGCAGCACCGGCGCGCCGAGCCCCACACCCGACTTCCTGAACCCCGCCGTCGGCAGCTTCCGGATCGACGCCAACCAAACCGACCCCGAGCTCTTCGTCGTCCAGGACATCATCCTCGGCGTCACCCAGGTCCTCCTCGACGGCGAGTCCCTCGGCACCCTGCAAGCCCCCAACACGGTCGGCAGCCTCACCTCCGAGGCCCTCTCGCTCACCGTGCACGGCGCCCTGGCGATCGGCACCCACACCCTTCAGCTCCTGACCCTCACCCCCGACGCTCCGCTCTACTCCGTCGAGCTCGAGATGATGGTCGAGGCCCCCGACCCAAAGACGCGCCCAACCTGGATCGCCAGCGTGGACCCGGACCCGGTCGCCAGCGGCCAGATCTTGTTCGCCTCGGGCGTCGGCGCCAGCGGCTTGCTGGCGCTGCTCAGCCCCGGCGACCCCGACCCCCAGCTGCGCATCTTCACCGCCGACACCGAGCGCGGCTGGACCACCGCCGCGCCGATCCTCATGGCCCTCCCAGGACATGTCCTTTTAGACATGTCCTTCACGCCAGCCGTCTCCGCCGTCGCCCTGCCCGCGCCCAACAACGACCCCAAACGCCTGCGTGTCGCCTACAACGTCGGTCTCCCCGCCGCCCAGATCGCCACCCGCGACGTCCTGCTCGACCCCGACCCCACCGTCCTCGACCCCGTCCTCGCCTTCAACCTGAACGACGCCCTCGGCGGCGCCCAGGTCGAGTGGGCCGCCTTCGGGCGCCCCTTCGCCGTCGGCGACACCCTCCTCAGCGAGCTCCACGCCGCCCCCGACGCCGAACAGCCCCACCCCGGCGACCGCCGCCTCGTCACCAGCCTGTGGCGCGGCGACAAGCTCGGCTGGACCCCGCCCCAGCAGATCGGCACCGCCGCCCCCAGCGACCTCGACGCCCTCGGGCCCGCGCCCGTCCTCGCCGACATCGCCAGCGACCGCAGCACGACCGTCGCGGTGCGCCTCGGCGGCGCCTACCCGGCCCTCCTCGACGTCTCCGACGACGGCGCCGTCGCCCTCACCGTCCCGCCGCTCACGACCCCCCTCGACGTCTCGGGCGACATCAACCTCGCCACGATCGTCAGCAACTTCGGCAGCCGCACCGTCGCCGCCGTCGACACCACCGGGCAAGTCAGCCTCAGCATGCTCGACACCAGCCGCGGCAACGGCCCACAGCGCGCCTCCCCCCAAGCCACCAGCCTCCCCACCGCACCCCCCACCGGCGCCATCGCCCCCGGTGTCGCCCGCGGATACCCGCTCTTCCTCATCCCCTACGGCGCCGCCGCCCCCGTCCAGCTGGTCGCCAGCGACGGCGAGAACAGCTTCGTCCAGCCCCTCGCCGACCTCCACTGCGACGCCGTCGCCCTCGCCGTCACCCTCGCCGGCAACGACCCCAAAAACCCCGTCCTCCCGCTCGCCTGCCTCCTCGACGGCGAGCTCCGGCTCGGCCAACTCACCGCCATCGACGCGCCCACGCCTTGACCGCGCGTGCCCGCGCACCCGCGCAGGACCTCGTCTGGCGCACTCGCGCCGCCCGTGATAGTTCGACCGCCCGTGTCGCGCCTCAAGCGGATCCTCCTCGTCCTGACGATCTTGCTGCTGGTCCTGATCGGCGCAGCCGCCTGGATGTTCCGCTCGCGCGCCGAACCGATCCCGGAGAAGCTCCCCGAGATCAACGTCGCCGAGGCCGATCCGATGAAGATCGTGATCCCCGGCAGCACCGGCCTCCCCGACCTCAAGCTCGCCGACCTCAAGGGCAAGACCGCCTACCTCGTCGTCGGCGACCGCGAGAGCATGCAGAGCGGCGAGAGCAAGCTGTTTGACCGCGCCTTCGCCCGCTGGAAGCTCCCCGCCGACGTCGTCGGCTACGCCATCGCCGACACCGAAGGCTTCAAGCTGTTCTCCGGCAAGATCGACGAGATCCTCGGCCCGATGCGCCCCGAGATCCGCCTCCCCCTCTACGTCGACTACGAGGGCGCCGTCAGCAAGGCCTTCAAGCTGCCCAAGGGCCACGTCGGCATCGTCGTCCTCGGCCCCGACGGCGCCATCACCATGCGCCACAGCGGCCCGCCCGTCGACGACAAGGACCCGATCCTCGCCGAGCTCAAGACGGCGCTGCGCGCCGAAGAGCCCGAGCTCCCGGCCGCCCCCGCCTTCAAGGTCGGCGACCTCGACAACGCCGCCTGCGAGGGCAAGGCCTGCATGTTCATCTTCCTCCCCCGCGCCGTGAAGCTGTCCGAGCTCCCCGGCGTCGACGGCGGCTTCGACGGCGACATGGAGGCCACCTGGAAGCAGCTCCAGGACCCCGCCGTCCGCCTCGCCGGCCTCGTCGCCGACAGCGACAAGAAGATCGCCGCCGCCAAGCCCAAGGTCGCCGCCGGCGTCCAGCTCGCCCTCGTCGGCAACCTCGAAGGCCTCGCGCTCAAGCACTGGAAGACCGTCGCCGCCGCCGACGAGTCCCGCGCCCCCTTCGAGATCCCCGCCGACCAGGCCGCCATCGTCCTCATCGACCCCGCCGGCAAGCTCGCCCTCCGCGAACTCGGCCTGGTCCGCATGTTCAAGATGGTCCGCATCTCCGAGCTGCTCGGCGTCGACCTCGGCGACCGCCGCGAGTAGCTCAGGTCAGCGCCGCGAGCCCGTCCAGGTCCGTCAGCACGACGGTCCGCCCCTGCAACAAGATCAGCTCCTTCTTCTTGAAGGCCGACAGCGTCAGCGAGATCGTCTCGCGCGTCGACCCGATCAGGTTCGCCATCTCCTGATGCGTGATCTTCTGGTCGATCTGCAGCCCGTCCTCGGTCTCCTTGCCGTGCTCCACCCCGAGCTCGAGCAGCAGCGCCGCCAGCTTCGCGTGCACGTCGCGGAACACCAGGTGCTCGATCTTGGTCTCCATCATGCGCCGGCGATCGCCCACCACCTTGATGAAGCGAAACGCGATCTTCGAGTTTGTCATCAGCAGCGCGCGGATGCTCTCCCGCGGCAGCACCGTGATGATCGAGTTCTTCATCGCCTCCGCCATCTCCTCGCGCGGCTGCCCCTCGAGCACACACAGCTCGCCAAAAAACTCGCCCGCCGCCACGTAGGTCAGCGTCAGCTCCTTGCCGTCGCGCGACACCTTGCTGCACTTGATCCGCCCGCCCTGGATGAAGCACACGTGCTCCCCGGGGTCGCCCGGCAGGTACACGATCTGGCGCCGCTGCAGCTCGCGCACCTCCACCTCGGGGACCAGATCACGCAGCTGCTCGCCCGTTAGCCCCTCCAACAACGGGATCTTGCGCAGGTACCAGAGCGCGCGCTTCTCATCCTTGAGTGAAGGGGGTGCTGCGACCATGGCTCACCGTACGGAAGCCCACGAATTCTCGCAACCGCGTGAACCAGGCGACGAAGCCCTCGCCAAGCGTAAGGCAACCCACCAACCAACTTCGCCTGCAAACCAGATTTCAATGCAATCAAATCGACCAATACATCGCTTAGGTGCGAATTTATTCTGCGATCCAGAACGCCCTCACGGCCGCAGCTCGCACCCCTGATAGGCTTGTCCCCTCGCATGTCCCTGTCCGCCGGGCTCCCACCACCGATCCGTAAGCTGCTCGCCGACGCCGAGCTGGTCCTCGAGGCGCCGTACACCCGGCGCATCTTCACCAACCGCGACCTCGCCTTCGAACATGTCCCCGTCATCGGCTTCGACATGGACTACACCCTCGCGGTCTACCGCCAGGACGAGCTCGAGGCCCTCTCGATCCGCTGCACCCTCGACAAGCTGCTCCTGCGCGGCTACCCCGAGGCCCTCCGCGACATCCGCTCCGACCCCGCCTTCGCGATCCGCGGCCTCGTCGTCGACAAGAAGTACGGCAACATCATCAAGATGGACCGCCACGGCTACGTCGGGCGCGCCTATCACGGCAAGAAGCTGCTGCCCCGCCCCGAGCGCAAGCTGCTCTACCGCTCGCAGCGCCTCGGCACCGAACGCGAGCGCTTCGCCCCGGTCGACACCCTCTTCGCCCTGCCCGAGGTCACCCTCTTCGCCGAGGTCGTCGACCTCATCGACCACCGACCCGAGCTGTGGCGCGCCGGCCCGCCGACCTACGCCCAGGCCTGGATCGACGTCCGCGAGTGCATCGACAAGGCCCACCAGGACGGCTCCCTCAAGGACCTGATCCAGGCCGACATCGGCCGCTACTTCCAGATCGACCCCGAGCTCGGCTCCACCCTCCACAAGTTCCGCAGCGCCGGCAAGAAGCTGTTCCTGCTCACCAACAGCCTCCTGCCCTACACCGACCACGTCATGCGCTACGTGCTCGGCGGCCAGCTCGCCGCCTACGACCACTGGCGCGACTACTTCGACTGGGTGATCGTCGGCGCCAGCAAGCCCGGCTTCTTCACCGCCGCCGCCCCCTTCCAGGAGCTCGACCTCGGCGACCGCCCGCTCGGCAAGCCCGTCGCCGAGCCCAAGCGCGGCCGGATCTACCTCGGCGGCAACCAGCAGGGCCTGCAGACCGCCCTCGGCGTCCACGCCGACGAGGTCCTCTACGTCGGCGACCACATCTACGGCGACATCGTGAAGAGCAAGAAGAGCTCCGGCTGGCGCACCGCCCTCGTCGTCGAGGACCTCGAGCACGAGCTCGACGTCCGCCGCGACCGCCACGTCACGCTCAAGGAGATCGAGCACCTCACCTGGCTGCGCATCTCCCTCGCCAACGACATCAGCTCCCAGCGCTACCTGTCGCGCCTGCTCGCCCGCATGAGCCCCGAGGAGCTCGCGCGCCAGGGCGTCCCCGCGGCCGACGCCGAGCACATGCTCAGCGAGACCCGCGCCACCATCCGCAAGCGCTTCGATCGCCTGCGCCGCTACGAAGAGGAGGTCGCCGACACCCTCGAGCGCCGCATCGCCGACGTCGACGAGGCCTTCAACCCCTACTGGGGCTCCGTGTTCGCCGCCCGCCGCGACACCAGCCGCTTCGGCGCCCAGGTCGAGAGCTACGCCTGCATCTACACCAGCCGCGTCACCAACTTCCGCTACACCTCGCCCAGCAAGTACTTCCACTCGCCCCACGGCTCGATGCCCCACTGGCACGGCCCGCCCAAGTGAGCGACCCTCTCGCGCCATGAAGTCGCACCGCGAGGAGCTGTGGTTCGAGACCGACGCCCGTCGGGCCTACATCAACATCACCGAGCGGGTCGCCGCCGCCGTGCAAAAGTCCGGCGTGCGCGAGGGCCTGTGCCTGGTCAACGCCATGCACATCACCGCCAGCGTCTACATCAACGACGACGAGCCCGGCCTGCTGCAAGACTACGACGACTTCCTCGAGCGCCTCGCCCCCCACGCGCCGACCAGCCAGTACCGCCACAACCGCACCGGCGAGGACAACGGCGACGCCCACATCAAGCGCCAGCTCATGGGCCGCGAGGTCGTCGTCGCCATCACCAGGGGCGCCCTCGACTTCGGCCCCTGGGAGCAGATCTTCTACGCCGAGTTCGACGGCCGCCGGCGCAAGCGCGCCCTCGTCAAGATCATCGGCGAGTGACGCCATGCCCTTCCTCCGTCGCCCCCACTGCGCGCTCTACTACGAGGTCCACGGCGACCTCCAGAGCCCGCGTCCGCCGCTGGTCTTCGCCCACGGCCTCGGCGGCAACCACCTCAGCTGGTGGCAACAACTCGCCCACTTCGGCCCGCACCACGCCTGCGTCGTGTTCTCCCACCGCGGCTTCGCCAGCTCCCCCGAGGCCCCCGGCGGCCCCGGCCTCGCCGGCTTCGCCGACGACCTGCTCGCCCTCCTCGACCACCTCGAGCTCCGCGCCCCCGTGCTCATCGCCCAGTCGATGGGCGGCTGGACCTGCACCCTGCACGCCGCCGCCCACCCCGACCGCCTCCGCGCGCTCGTCCTCGCCTGCACGACCGGCGCGATCGCCCACCCCGAGCTCGAGGCCATCCACGCCACCCACCACGCCCGCGTCCAGCCCCCGCTCCCCGCCCACGTCAGCCCCGCCGCCGGACTCCGCCTCGCCCGCGAACAGCCGGCCATGAACCTCCTCTACAACCAGCTCGCCGCCCTCTCCCCCTGGCTCGACCGCGCCGCGATCATGCGCACCCTCGCGGCCATGCGCACCCAGCCGCTCGCGACCCTGCGCGTCCCCCTGCTCTGCCTCGCCGCCGCCGAGGACCTCCTGATCTCCGCCGACGCCGTCGCCTGGCTCGCAGGACATGTCCCCGGGGCCAGGCTCCACCACGAGCCCGACGCCGGCCATTCGCTCTACTGGGAGCGACCCGCCACCTTCAATCGGGTGCTCGCCGAGTTCCTCGCCACGCTCGCCCCCACGCGGTAGCAAACTGAACAAAAGGACACCGCCGACGACGCCCACACCACGTGGGCGACGCCGGCGGATGCGGTTCGCAGCACCCCTGACGCAGCACGCAACGCACCTCAGGCATGGGGATGGAGTCCATGCGTTTGGTTCGCTACAATGGAATCCTGTCTCTTATAGTATCGACAGTCAAGTACAAAGATCGCCCTCCAACCCGGCCGCGCGTCTATCCTCCTGGCCCATGGCCGACCAGAACCCGCTCATCTCGGACCGTGACGTACAGTTCCAGCTGCACGAGGTCGCCGACGTCCTGTCCCTGTGCCGCCTGCCCGCCTTCGCAGAGCACGGCGCCGAGACCTTCGAGCTGTTCCTCCGCAGCACCCGCAGCCTCGCCCGCACCCTGCTGTTCCCGGCCTACCGCCCGATGGACCAGGAGCCCCCGCGCTTCGAGCACGGCCGCATCAGCGTGCACCCCAGCATGCGCGCGATCTGGTCGCAGATGGCCGAGCTCGGCATCCTCGGCGCCACCCGCCCCTACGCCGTCGGCGGCCAGCAGCTCCCGCGCACCGTGGCGATCGTCGCCGAGGCCTACCTCATGGCCGCCAACCTCGGCGCCTACGGCTACGCCGGCCTCACCACCGGCGCCGCCCACCTCATCGAGGCCTTCGGCGACGACTGGCTGCGCGACACCTTCATGCGCCGCATGTACGCCGGCGAGTGGACCGGCACCATGGCCCTCACCGAGCCCCAGGCCGGCTCGAGCCTCGGCGACATCACCACCCGCGCCACCGCGGCCGGCGACGGCAGCTACCGCGTGCACGGCCACAAGATCTTCATCTCCGCCGGCGACCACGACATCGCCGACAACGTCGTCCACCTGGTCCTCGCCCGCCTCGAAGACGCCCCTCCCGGCGTCAAGGGCATCTCACTCCTCGTCGTCCCGCGCCGCCGCTTCGCCGCCGACGGCACCCTCACCGACAACGACGTCCACACCGCCGGCATGATCCACAAGATCGGCTGGAAGGGCCTCCCCAGCCTCGTCATCAACTTCGGCGAGCACAACGACTGCCACGGCTGGCTCGTCGGCCAGCCCCACCAGGGCCTCGCCTACATGTTCCAGATGATGAACGAGGCCCGCATCATGGTCGGCGTCAACGGCATGGCCACCGCCTCCGCCGCCTACCACGAGGCCCTCCGCTACGCCCACGAGCGCCGCCAGGGCCGCCCCCCCGGCGCCCGCGACCCCCGCGCGCAGCAGATCGCGATCATCGACCACCCCGACGTCCGCCGCATGCTCCTGCGCCAGAAGGCCATCGTCGAGGGCAGCCTCGCCCTCCTGGTCGACGCCTCCCGCTTCGCCGACCTCGCCGAGCACCACGAGGATCCCGACGAGCGCCGCCGGGCCCAGCGCATCCTCGACATCCTCACCCCCGTCGCCAAGACCTTCCCCGCCGAGCGCGGCTTCGAGGCCAACGCCCTCGCCCTGCAGATCCACGGCGGCTACGGCTACTCGAGCGAGTACCTCCCCGAGGCCTGGCTGCGCGACCAGAAGCTCAACACCATCCACGAGGGCACCACCGGCATCCACGGCCTCGACCTGCTCGGCCGCCGCGTGTTCGCCGACGGGGCCTTCCTCGCGCTCGCCGACGAATGGCGCAGCGCCGTCGCCAACGCCCGCGCCGCCGGCCTCCCCGAGAGCTGGCCCGCGCACTTCGAGCTCGCCGCCCGCAACATCGCCGACCTCACCCTGCACCTCGCCCAGCGCGGCCAGGGCGGCGAACCCGAGTTCATGCTCCGCCACAGCGCCGACTTCCTCGAGCTCTTCTCCACGATCGTCATCGCCTGGCAGTGGCTGCGTCAGGCCAGCGTCGCCGCCCGCGCCCTCCCCGGCGCCAGCGCCGACGACCGCGGCTTCTACGAGGGCAAGCTGTGCGCCGCGCAGTACTGGTTCACCACCGAGCTCCCGCGCATCGACCACTGGGTCCGCCTGTGCCGCGACGGCGAGGACTCCTACGCCCGCATGCAACCCGGATGGTTCTAGACGACCCCGGGGCGCCCGCCGCCGCCTACGAGCAGAGCCTCGACCCCGCGCTCCGCCACCGCCACGGCGCCCACTACACCGCCGAGCCCGACATCCTGCGTGTCGTCGGCCCGACGATCTCCCGGCCCTGGGCGCAGCGCATCGCCGCCGCCCACACCCCGACCGCCCTCCTCGCCCTCGTCGACGAGCTCGCGAATTTCCACGTCCTCGATCCCGCCTGCGGCTGCGGCAACTTCCTGCAGGTCGCCCACCGCGAGCTCCTCGACATCGCCGCCACCCTCACCCACCGCTGCCTCGCCCTCGGCATCGCGCCGCCACCCGGCCCCTACTTCACCGCGAGCCAGCTCCACGGCATCGAATCCGACCCCGAGGCCGCCAGCATCGCCCGTCGCCGCCTCACCCACGGCCCGCACGCCCCCGACATCACCACCGGCGACGCCCTCCTGCTGCCCTGGCCGCGCCCCACCGGTGCGCTGGCGATCGTCGGCAACCCGCCCTTTCTCGGCGTCCGCAAGCTCCGCCGCGAACTCGGCGACCGCCATGTCGAGACACTCTTCGCCCGCTACCCGCACAACCGCGCCGCCGACCTCGCCACCTACTGGTTCACCCGCGCCAGCGAGCACCTGCGCCCCGGCGAGCGCGCCGGTTATGTGTGCACCAACTCCGTCGCCCAGAACACCAACCGCGCCGCCAGCCTCGATCGCATCCTCGCCGCCGGCGGCACGATCACCGACGCCTGGCGCTCCTACCCCTGGCCCGGTGACGCCGTCGTCCACGTCAGCATCGTCAACTGGATCTCTGGCCCGCATCACGGCCCCTGCCACCTCGCCGACCAGCCCGTCGCCGCCATCTCCTCCCAGCTGCGCCCACACACCCACGCTCGTCCCACGCGCCTCCCCGAGAACGCCGGCCTCTGCTTCATGGGCGTCACCCCCGGCTCCTCCGGCTTTGTCCTCGAGCCCCCCGCCGCGCACGCGCTGCTCACCCGCGACCCCGCCTCCGCCCCCGTCATCGTCCCCTTCCTGATCGGTCGCGACATCAGCCGCGACCCCCAACAACAACCCTCCCGATCGATCATCGACCTCGCAACCCTGACCCTCGCCGAGGCCCGTCATCACCCCGGCGCCCTCGCCCACGTCCGTCGCCACGTCCTCCCGCAGCGCCGCGACAACCCGCGCGAGGCCGCCATGCCGCGCTGGTGGCAGTTCTGGCGCCCCGCCCCCGCCCGCCGCCGCGCCCTCGCGCACACCCGCCACGTCCTCGTCATCCCCAGCCTCGCCCCGCACCTGCTCGTCTCGCGCCAGCCGAGCGACCACTGCTTCGACCACCAGCTCATCGTCATCACCCTCCCGGGCGCCTACCACCTCGGCGTCCTGCAATCTCGCCTGCACAGCCTGTGGGCCCGCGCCCACGGCTCCACCCTCAAGAGCGACCTCCGCTACACCCCCAGCACCGTCTTCGAGACCTTCCCCTTCCCGCCCCACCCCGACGGCCAGCACGCCCCCCGCCGGCGCCCAAACACCCCCCTCGCCGCCCGCGTCGCCGCCTGCGCCACCACCTTCGATCGCCTGCGCCGCGCCGCCTGTCGCCAGCACAACATCGGCCTCACCCGCCTGCACAACCACCTCGAGCACCCGAGCGACATCCCGATAGACCTCACGGCGATCCACCGCGCCCACGTCGCCCTCAACGACGCCGTCACCGCCTGTTACAACCTCCCCCCAGGCCTCTGGCGCGACGACGACGCCGCCCTCGCCGCCCTGCTCGCCCTCAACGCCCGCTACGCCGCCGCTAAGCCTCCGCCGGCAGCACCTTCGCCGCCAGCACCCGATCGAGCTTCAGCTGCCGCGCCTCGCCGATCTCGAGGTCCTCGACGTTGAGCAGCGTCTCCCCGCGCTCCATCACGATCTGCCGCAGCCGCACCCGCCGCTCGCTCTCCCCGCGCGCCCCCGCGTAGCGGACCCACAGCGGTCGTTGATGCAGCCACGCCTGCTCGAGCGCCGCCCGCACCGGCGCCAGCGTCGGCTTCGCCGGCACGCCCACGAATTGCAGCTCGTCGAGCCGGGCCAGGAACTCGCGCTGCGCCGAGCGTGACAGCGCCGCCCGCAGCTTGTCGCACCCCGTCGCCAGCGTCTCCGCGAACGGCAGCACCCGCATCGCCGCCAGGAAGCGCGCCGCCGAGATCAACACCGCGGCCTCGCGCGCCGTGAAGTTCACCGGCGGCATCGAGTAGTCGCGCTCGAGCGCGAACCCTCCCCCACGCCCCCGCTCCGCCAGCAACGGCAGCTCCGCCGTCTTCAGGCTCTCGAGGTCGCGATACATCGTCCGCAGCGTCACCCCGAAGCGCTCGGCCAGCGCCCCCGCCGTCACCCCGCTCCGCCGCCCCCGCAGGTGCTCCGCGATCGCAAACAGCCGCTCGCTCCGTCGCATCGATAAAACCTGACACAATGTTGACAATCAGTCCAGATACACCCCTGGCCATGCTGCAAGCCGTCACCCACACCACCCCGAGCCAGCCGACCCTCGTCCTGTGTGAGCTCGGTCGCCCGTCGCTCCCCGAGCTCGAGAGCTACTCACCGTTTTGCGTCAAGGTCCACCGCGCCCTCAAAGCCGGCGGCCTCGCCTACACCTCGCGCCGCGCCACCACGCCCGACGGCCACCGCGACGTGAACCCGCTGCGCCAGGTCCCCGTGCTCCTGATCGACGGCCGCCCCGTCGCCGATTCGACGCAGATCCTCGCCGCCCTCGCCGACCTCCAGCCGACCCCCGCGTGGGCCGCCGTCGACCCGGCCCTGCACGCCGAGTCCCTGCTGTGGGAGGAGCTCGCCGACACCAGCCTCAACGGCTTCCTCGTCGCCGCCCGCTGGGCCGACGACCGCAACTGGCCCAACCTGCTGGCCGCCTACTTCGGCGCCGCGCCGTGGCCCGTGCGCCACCTCGTCGCCCCGGCGATCCGCCGCCGGGTCCTCGCCAGCCTGGTCGCGCGCGACATCTGGCGCGCCGGCCCGGACGCCTGCTGGCGCCGCTTCAAGATCCTCCTCGACGCGCTCGATCGCCGCGCCCCCACCACCGGCTTCTGGCTCGGCACCACGCTCGGGCTCGCCGACCTCAGCCTGTTCGCCCAGCTCCACAGCCTGTGCACACCCCTGACCCCGTGGCAGCAGTCGCAGGTGCACGCGCGCCCCCGCCTGCACGACTGGCTCACACGCGTCGACCTCGCGACCCGCTGACCGCTTGCCCGCAGCCCGCAGCCGCGGGTACCGTGCGATCGGGGTCCCCATGCGAAACGCCGCGCTGCTCATCCTCCTCCCGCTCCTCGCCTGCGGCGACAACGCAGACACCACCACGAGCGACACCACGAGCACCACCCCGGGCACCACAAGCAGCGCCGACCCCAGCACCGGGGCCAGCACCAGCACAGGCTCGGCCCCACCGACCACCACCGACCCGACCCCCGGCACCACCACCGACCCAACCCCCGCGACCACCACCACCGGTCCGCCCGGTGAGACGACCCTCGGCGAGCTCCTCGGCCCCGACCTCTTCGCCGAGATGTTCCCCCACCGCAACGAGCTCTACACCCACGCCGCCCTGCTCGCCGCCGCCGCCGAGTACCCCGCCTTTGTCAGCGAGGGCAGCCTCGACGACCGCAAGCGCGAGCTCGCCGCCTTCCTCGCCAACGCCGGCCACGAGACCACTGGCGGCTGGGCCGACGCCCCCGGCGGTCCGCAGGCCTGGGGCCTCTACTTCACCCAGGAGGTCGGCTGCGAGAACAACCAGTGCACCGGCTACTGCGACCCCAACAACGTCGATTACCCCTGCGCCCCCGGCAAGACCTACCAGGGCCGCGGACCGATCCAGCTCAGCTGGAATTACAACTATGGCCAGGCCGGCGACGCCATCGGTGAGCCTTTGCTCGCCAACCCCGAGCTCGTCGCCACCGACGGCGCGATCGCCTTTCGCACCGCCCTGTGGTTCTGGATGACCGCGCAAAAGCCCAAGCCCTCCGCCCACGACGTCATGGTCGGCACCTGGCAGCCGAGCGCCGACGACCAGGCCAAGGGCCGGGTCCCCGGCTTTGGCATGACCGTCAACATCATCAACGGCGGCCTCGAATGTGGCATGCCCACGGGCGACAAGGTCAAAGACCGCGTCGCCTTCTACCAGCGATTCACCGACATGCTGGTGGTCGACCCCGGCCCTGCCCTCTATTGCGACAGCATGCAGCCCTACTGACGGGTGCAAAGATGCCCCAGGCGGGCGGATCTCGCCCGCCGCCGGTTGCTTGGCGTTTTCTCGCACGGCGCCTAAGCTGGCGCCTCAGGCATGGCAACGCCGCAGCACAACACCCCGCAGGCGGACGGCACCGGCGCCGACGAGGCGGACCGCGCGATGGAGCAGGTCATGCGCTTCCTCGGCATCCTGCGCCGGCGCTGGCTGGTCGTCGCCGTCACCACCGTGCTCGCGGTCGCCGGCAGCTTCGTCGCCATCAGCATGTTGAAGCCCAAGTGGCGCGCGCACGCGACCATGGTGCTCCACCTCTCGGGCCCGCAGGTGCTCGACAAGATGAAGGGCGTCTCCGACGACAACGAGGGCCGCCTCTTCGCCTACAAGGAGTACTACCAGACCCAGCGCGAGATCATCGGCAGTCGCATCGTCGCCGAGCGAGCGCTCGGCGCTCTCGGGCTCGCCCAGGACCCCGTGTTCCTCGGCATCGACGAGATCGGCAGCGAGGCCGAGCGCATCGCCCGGGCCCAGGCCATCGACCCGATCGAGCGCCTGCGCGAGCTGGTCTACGTCGAGGAGGTCCGCGGCTCTCGCATTCTTCGTATCTCCGCCGATTACCCTGACCCGCAGATCGCCGCCGACATCGCCAACGCGATCACCGACGCTTACCTCGCGCATATCCTCCAGAGCCGCACCCGCACCGGCGTCGCCGCCAAGGACAACATGAGCATCGAGCGCGACAAGGCCCTCGCCGCGCTCAAGGCCGCCGAGAAGGCCCTCGCCGACTTCAAGCAGGCCCACGGCATCTCCTCGATCTCCCTCGCCGACCGCCAGAACGTCATCACCGAGGCGATCATCGCCACCAACTCGAACCTCAAAGACGCCGAGGCCGACAGCTTCGCCGCCCGCGCCGCCTACGAGGAGGCCCGTCGCTTGCACAAGGCCGGCAGCCTCGCCAGCGCCAGCCTCCTGCCGCAGAGCGAGCGCGCCATCTTCGAGGACATGCGCAGCGAGCAGCTCAGCGCCGAACGCGAGGTCGAGCAGCTCAGCGTCAAGTACGGCGACAAGATGCCCGACCTCCTGCAGGCCCGCGGCCGCCTCGCGCTGATCGAGAAGCGCATCACCCGCGAGGAGCGCGACCTGCTCGAGTCGCTCAAGGCCCGGGCCAACGCCGCCGCCTCGACCGAGCATCAGCTGCGGGACTCCCTGACCACCGAGAAGAACCGCGCCCTCGAGCTCACCAGCCTGGAGCGCGAGTACCGGGAGCTCGAGCGCGAGTCGACCACCACCGCCGAGACCTACGCGCTGGTCGCCCGCCGCGACACCGAGATCGAGATGACCAACCGGGTCGAGGCCCACGACATCGAGGTCCTCGACCGGGCCACCCGCCCGCGCGAGCCGGTGTTCCCGCCGAAGGCCCTGCTGGTCGCCATCGCCCTCATGGGCGGCCTCACGCTCGGCGCCCTGCTCGCCCTCGGGGTCGACGTCCGCGACCACCGGATCCGCGGCCTCCTCGACCTCGAGCGGGCGCTCGCCAACTTCGGCCTGCCCGTGCTCGGCCAGCTCCCGCTGCTGCCCGCCGAGGCCCGCCTCGGCGTCGCCAACCTCCGCGCCCAGCGACGCCACCGCGACCTCCACACCCTGCTGTTCCCCCAGAGCCTCATGGCCGAGCGCTGCCGGGCGATCCGCACCTCCCTCAGCTTCGTCCAGGGCGAGTCCAAGCTGCGCACCCTCGTCGTCACCTCGCCGAACTCCAGCGAGGGCAAGAGCTCGACCGCGATCAACCTCGCCATGAGCTTCGCCCAGGCCAAGAAGCGCGTCATCCTCGTCGACGCCGACATGCGACGCCCACGCCTGCATCAGGTGTTCGACGCGCCGATCGGCAAGGAGAGCGTCGGCCTCGCCGGCGTGCTGACCGGCCGCTGCACCCTCGACGAGGCGATCCTCACCCGCAACGAGGACCTGCCCGAGAACCTCCACATCCTCCTCTGCGGCGAGATCCCGCAAAACCCCGCCGAGCTGCTCGACAGCCCGCAGACCCGCAAGCTGCTCGCCGAGCTCTCCGAGCGCTACGACCTCGTCGTCCTCGACTCGCCGCCCGTCCTCCCCGTCACCGACCCGCTCATCCTCGCCCGCCTCGCCGACGGCCTCATCGTCGTCGCCCGCTGCCAGGCCACCACCCGCGCCGAGCTCCAGCGCAGCCTCTCCCTCCTGCGCCAGGGCGATAACAACCTCCTCGGCGTCATCCTCAACGAGGTCGACACGCGCCGCGAAGAGGCCGGATACGGCGTCGGGTACTATGCTTATCACACGCGAGAGACCAGCCCCGAGCAGGCCTGATCCCCCTCCTGCCTCACTCCACGGCCGCTCGCGCCCTACCCTTGACGCCCGACGACAACCCGGCCCCCGAGCCTGACACCCGCGAACCCGCGAGCCCGCCGCCCGCCGGCCCGCAGCAGTCCAGATCGCCGTCAATCAGCGGACCTGTCCCATCAGTCCTGGTCCATCAGCCAGGTACCAAGCGACATGTCTCCCGGGCCAGCCTCGCCGCGGTCTCTGACGACCCCGAGGAGAGCCTCTCCAGCGAGCGCCCCGGCCAGCTACCGTGGTCGCGCCTGCTCCTCGCCCTGGCGATCGCCGGCCCCGCGCTGTGGCTGGGCGGCGTCCCCGTCCACGCCGTCCCGACCTTCATCGCCGTCACCTTGCTGCTGTGGCTGCGCCTGTGCAGCCGCGGCGGCGCCCTGCGTGTCCCCTACGGCAGCGCCATCGGCGGCTTCGCGGCCCTCGTCACCCTGCTGCAGTGGCTGCCGCTGCCACACGCCCTGCGCGTGTGGTTGGCCCCCGACCTCGTCGCCATGTCCGAGGCCGCGCTCGCCGGCAGCGGCGTGCACCCCTGGCCCGGCCTCTCACCTGTCCCCGGGGACAGCGCCCTCGAGGCCGCCCGCCTGCTCGGCCTCACCACCCTCTACATCGCCGCCGCCCAGCTCTCGTGGCGCGTCAGCGCGGCGCTCGTCGCCGGCACCGGGGCCGCGGTCGCGCTCCTTGGTTTGGTCCAGGCCGGCCTCGGCGTCCGCGAGGTCTACGGCCTCTATCATCCCAGCGACGTCGACCCCGCCCTCACCCCGGCGCTGCTCACCTCCTTCGTCAACCCCAACCACCAGGCCGGCCTGTTCCTGCTCGGGATCTTCTGTGCCGGCGCGCTCGCCGTGCACTACCGTCTACAGGCCCAGGACACCGGCGACCCCAACCGCCTCGCCCGCGCCCGCGAGCGCGCTCTGGTGGCGATCGCGGCGGTCGCCCTCCAGGGTGTCGCCGTCCTGCTCTCACTGTCTCGCGGCGCCATGGCGGCGCTCCTGGTGGTCGCGCCGATCGGCCTCATGCTCGCCTGGGTCCGCGACGGTGAGACCCGCGGTCGCCTGTGGCTGCGCCGCCTCGTCCTGACTGCGAGCTTCGCCGGCGCCGCGGTCCTGCTCGCGCGCCAGAGCGGCGCCTGGGCCGAGCTCGCCACCCTCGCCCGCAGCGGCGAGCCCGGCTTCGAGACCAAGTTCCGCGTCGCCCAGGACGCCGTGCACCTGGTCCCGCTCTCGCCGGTGCTGGGCGTCGGCCGCGGCGCCTTCATCGACCTCTTCCCCGCCGTCGACACCCAGCCCGCCGGCGTCCTCCACACCCACCTCGAGTCGGCGCCGATGGCCATGCTGGTCGAGTGGGGCCCCTTCGCCGGCCTGGCGATCACCCTCGGCCTGCTGTGGTGGTGGATCGCCGCCATGTACAGCAGCGGCGGCCGCTCCGGCCGCGCCCGCAGGATCGCCCTGTGCGGCCCGCTCGCCCTGGCGATCCACAGCCTCGGCGACTTCAGCCTCGAGTTCCTCGGCGTCGCCGCCCCGCTGTGTGCCCTCGCGGGCGCCCTCTCCGAGCGCCGCATGATCTCCCGCTGGTCGGCCCGCACCGGCCGCATCCTCGGCGGCGGCGCCCTCCTCGGCGCCCTCGCCCTCGCCCTGTGGGCCCTCCCGCACACCTGGCAGCGACGCGAGCGCAGCGAGGTCACCGAACGCAGCCAGCCCAGAGAGCGCCCCGCGATCAACCTGTCCCCAGAGACAGCCCTGCGCATGCGCCCGCTCGACGGCAGCCTCCACACCCACCTCGCCTTCCAGGCCATCGCGACCGAGGACTGGGCCGAGGCCCGCGCCCGCGCCCGCGTCGCCACCCGCCTGCAGCCAGGCGCCGCCGATCCCTGGTGGCTGTTGACCGCCGCCGAGGACGGCCTCGGCAATCCGGACGCCTCGGCCATCGCCCTCGCCCGCACCCTCGCCCTCGTCCGCAAGCCGCTCTCTCCCGAGGTCGTCGACGCCCTGCTGCGCCGCTACCCGAGCGCCGACGAGCTGGCCACCCGCATGCCCGACGCCCTCGCCCCCTGGGTCCTGGTGATGGAGTCGATCATCCCGGTCGCGCCGAGCTACGCGGCGATCCTCGCCGCCACTCGCAACCAGGTCGACCGCCAGGAGCCCGAGGTCCTGCGCCTCCAGGTCCGCATCGCCTTCGCCACCCAGAACTCGACCCTGGCCCGCCACCACGCCCTCCTCCTCCGCCAGCTCGCCCCCGACGCCGCCAGCAGCCACCTCCTGCTCATCCAGGCGCTGCGCAGCTTCCCGGCCCCGCGCGAGCGTGAGCTACAAACCGCGGCCGAGCTCGCGCTGCAAGACCCTGCCCTCGGCGACGCCGCCGAGCGCGGCCTGATCGAGGAGGAGCTGGTCGCCTCGCTCTTGCGCGTCGGCACGCCGGAGGCCCGCGCCCGCGCCCGCGAGCTCCTGCCCACCCTCATCGCCCGCCCCGGCGACCGCGCGGCCTTGCAACGCCGCAACACCCTGCGCGAGGCCGCGAGCGACTGACCTGCCGAACACCGCGAATGGCGGCGGTCATCCACCGAGCAATCGTCGCACCGCCACATCACATTCGCATCGGCAATACAAAAAGGCCGCCCCCTGCGGGAGCGGCCTTCGCCGAACGAGCGCCGGGCGCTCAGCCCTTCTTGTTGCCCGCGTACTTGCGGACCAGCTCGTCCTGGATGTTCCTCGGGACCGCCTCGTAGCGCTCGAACTCCATTGTGTACTCGGCCTTGCCCTGCGAGCTCGACCGCAGCTCGGTCGAGTAACCGAACATATTGGCGAGCGGCACGTGCGCCTCGATCACGCTGGTGCCCATGGCGCTGTCCGAGCCGACGATGTTGCCACGACGACGAACCAGGCCGCCCTGGATGGTGCCCTGGAACTCCTCGGGGGTCTCGACCACCACGCGCATGACCGGCTCAAGGATGAACGGCCCGGCCTTGGGCATGGTCTCCTTGAAGGCCGCGCGAGCGGCGATCTGGAACGCCATGTCGCTCGAGTCGACCGCGTGGGCGCCACCGTCGTTGACCTCCATCTCGATGCCGACCACCGGGAAGCCGATCAGCACGCCGCGATCGAGACCCTGGCGGAAGCCGTTGTCACACGAGGAGATGTACTCGCGCGGGATCTTGCCGCCGACGACGTTGTCGACGAAGCGGTATTGCTTGTCCTCGGCGTCCTCGGGGAGCGGCCGCATCACGCCGCCGATCTTCGCGTACTGGCCCGAGCCGCCGGTCTGCTTCTTGTGCGTGTACGAGAAGGCGACCTCGTTCTTGATCGTCTCGCGGTACGCGACCTGCGGCTCGCCGACGATCGTCTCGACCTGGTATTCGCGCTTCATTCGCTCGATGTAGATATCGAGGTGGAGCTCGCCCATGCCCTGAATGATCGTCTCGCCGGACTCTTCGTCGCGGTGCACGCGGAAGGTCGGGTCCTCCTTCGAGAAGCGGTTGAGCGCCTTCGAGAAGTTCTGCAGGCCGTCCTTCTTGACCGGCTGCACGGCGTAGCTGATGACCGGCGCCGGCACGAACATCGAGCGCATCGAGTAGGTCGGCTCACCGCTGGTGAAGCTGTCGCCCGAGGCGCAGTCGATGCCGAACAGCGCGGCGATGTGGCCCGCCTCCGCGTCCTCGATCTCCTGCATCTCGTCGGAGTGCATGCGCACCAGACGGCCCACCTTGGACTTCTTGCCCGTGCGGGTGTTGTAGATGCTGTCACCCTTGGTGATCTTGCCCTGATAGATGCGGATGTAGGTCAGCTGACCGTACTTGCCCTCTTCGAGCTTGAACGCGAGCGCGCACAGCGGCTTGTTCGGGTCGCTCTCGAGGATGACCTCGGTCTCCTTGCCGCCGCTGCCGATCTCGAAGGCCTTGTTGACGACCTCGGTCGGGTTCGGAAGGTACTCGGTGACGCCGTCCAGCAGGTGCTGCACGCCCTTGTTCTTGAACGCCGAGCCGACAAACACCGGCGTCAGCTCGAGCGACAGCGTCGCCTTGCGGATCACCGGGCGCAGCTGCTCCGCGGTCACCTCGGCGCCGTGGCCGTCGATGAAAGCCTCGGCGATCGTATCGTCGAAGTCGCCCATCGCCTCGACCAGCTTGAGGCGGTACTCCTCGACGCCGGCCTTGAGGTGCTCTGGGCACGCCTCCTTGCGCACCCGCTCGCCGTTGTCGCCGTCGAAGTACAGCGCCTCACGCGTCAGCAGGTCGATCACGCCCTCGAAGTTGTCCTCGGCGCCGATCGGGTAGGTCACGAGCACCGCGTTGTGGCGCAGCTTCGTGCGCAGCTGGCGGGTCACCTTGAAGGCGTCCGCGCCGGCGCGGTCCATCTTGTTGATGAACGCCAGACGCGGGACGTTGTAACGCCGCATCTGCCGGTCGACCGTGATCGACTGCGACTGCACGCCAGACACCGAGCACAGCACGAGGATCGCGCCGTCGAGCACGCTCAGCGCGCGCTCGACCTCGATCGTGAAGTCCACGTGCCCGGGTGTGTCGATCAGGTTGATGAAAGAGTCGCCCCAGGTCACGAAGGTCGCTGCCGACTGGATCGTGATGCCCTTCTCGCGTTCGAGATCCATGGAGTCCATGGTGGCGCCCACGCCTGACTTGCCCTTGACCTCCTCGATCTTGTGGATGCGGCCTGTGTAGAACAGGATGCGCTCCGAGAGGGTGGTCTTGCCCGAGTCGATGTGCGCGGAGATCCCGATGTTACGGACCTTTGCGAGTTCCATGGTAGCTCTCTACTTGCTTTCGCCTGCGTGAATGCGCGAATGAAAAGGCCGGGCAGTTGCCCGGGTTTTGGCGCGCGGAGCATGCCACAGCGATGCTCCCCCCACCGTGTCAGACACTGTTCGGGGGCGTGATCGTCCACACTTCACGGCAGCTCGAGCCAGCGAGCCACCAGCGCCGCCGGCGTGAAGCCGAATTTCTCCGCCAACAACTTCCCCGGCGCCGACGCGCCATAGTGGTCGAGGCCGTGCTGGTGCGCCGCAAACCGGCTCCAACCGAAGGTCGTCCCCGCCTCCACCGACAGCCGCCGCGTCAACCCGGGCGGCAGCACCTCGTCACGGTAGGCCTGCGGCTGGGCCAGAAAAGCCTCCCAGCACGGCATCGAGACCACACGCACGCGCCGCCCGTGGGCCGTGTGCAGCGCCCGGGCGGCCTCCAGCGCCGTCGCCACCTCCGACCCCGTGGCGACCAGGATCCCGTCGAGCTCGCTGTCCTTCGCCCCCTCCGGCTGCCACAACACGTACGCTCCGACCTCGATCGACTCCCGCGTCTCCGGCATCACCGGGAGATCCTGACGGGTCAGCACGATCGCCGTCGGACCGTCACCCGGGCCCCGCTGCAGCGCGTGCCGCCACGCCGCCGCCGTCTCCCGCGCGTCGGCCGGGCGCACCACGTGCAACCCGGGGATCATTCGCATGCTCATCAACTGCTCGATCGGCTGATGCGTCGGCCCATCCTCACCGACCCAAAAACTGTCGTGCGTGAACACGTGCACCACCGGCAGCTGCATCAGCGCCGACAGCCGCAGCGCCCCCCGCATAAAGTCCGAGAACACCAGGAAGGTCGCGTCGTACACCCGCAGGCCGCCGTGCAGCGCCAACCCGTTGCAGATCGCCGCCATCCCGTGCTCCCGCACCCCGAAGTGGATCACCCGCCCCCCAGGCTCCCGCTTCGACTGACTCGCCAGCTTGAGCTCCACCCCGTTCGATCCGGCCAGGTCCGCGGACCCACCGACCAGCATCGGGTGCGCCGCCGCCAGAGCCGTCAGCACCTGCCCACCAGCCTTGCGCGTCGCCATCGCGCCCCCCGGCTTGAAGCTCGGGATCTGGGCGAGAATCTCGGCCGGCACCTCGCAGTCGAGGTGCGCCGCGAATTGGGCCGCGAGCTCCGGATATTTCTCCTGATACACGACGAAGCGGCCCTCCCACGCCAGTCGAGACTCGCGCTGGCCGACCTCCTGCTCGGCAAAGACAGCCCGCACCGCGTCCGGCACCAGGAACTTCGCGTCCTCCGGCCAACCGATCGCCCGCTTGGTCGCCGCCACCTCGGCGTCCCCCAGCGGAGCCCCGTGCGCCCCCGAGGTGCCCGCCTTGTTCGGGCTGCCATCAGCGATGGTCGTTCGACAGCAGATCAGGCTCGGGCGCTCGCTCTCGGCCCGCGCCCGCACCAGCGCCCCGGCCACCGCCGCCGCATCGGCGCGCAGCTGAACCGACTGTTGCGCGCCCGGCAGGATCGAGAACGTCGCCGGTGTCACCGTGACCCCCGCGGGCGGTGTGAGCACGACGTCCACCGTCGAGGCGAAGCCGCCCAGGGCCGCG
>JBGAUO010000041.1:0-33811 GCA_044228605.1 Nannocystis sp.
AGGATCTCGGTCACCGGCTCGTGTGCGTGGGCGCAGATCAGGGCGTTGAGGCGGCGCGAGCTGTAGCTCTCGCCGGCCGCGTTCTGGGCCTCGACCAGGCCGTCCGTGTAAAGGGCCAGCAGGTCCCCCGTGTAAAAGGACAGCTCGAATTCCGTGTACGGCCGGCGCCGAATACCGATGAAAGGGTCGCCCTTGCTGAAGGTGTAGATCTCACCGCCGCGCACAAGAACGCCGTACCCTCCGCCACAAACGTAGCGGATGGAGCGCTCGCCGAAAACTACGAAATTGACCGTGGCATAGCGACGGACCTCGCGGAGAAAGCCCAGCGACGCCTGGTTCACCCACTCCACGATCTCCTTCGGCCGCGCCACCTGTTCCATGGTCTGCATGAACTGCGCCTTGAGGAACGCCATGATCAGCGCCGCTGACACGCCGTGGCCGGAGATGTCGAACAGCCCGATCGCGTGGTGGCCCTCGCGCGTGCGAAAGAAGTCGTAGTAGTCGCCGCCAACCTCGGTGAGCTGCTTGTGGTACACGGCGAGGTCGAGCTGGGCCAGCATGTCCGGCGGCTGCTTCGGCAGCAGCGCGTGCTGCACCTGCTGCGCGATCTCCAGATCCTGACGGATCGTCTGGTAGGCCCGCGCCAGCTCGCGCTCCTGCTCGTCGAGGCGCTCGTAGGCCGTCTTCAACGTGTCGTTGGTCGCCTGCCAGAACGCCGTGTCGCGCTCGACCTGTTTGCGCAGCCCGCGGTACTTCCACAGCAAGCGCTCGAGCTCGGCGCGACTCAGCTCGTGCACCGCCGCCGCGTCGCCTTCATCGAGCACATCTTCGAGGCGGGCCATGTTCCGGGGCGTCCTTGGCGGGGGAGTGGTCAGTGGAACTCGACCACGAGCAGGTCGGGATCCCCGTCATTATGCACGTTGACGTAGTCGAGGTCGCCCGGGGCCAGCAAGCCGCCGATGAGCACGCCGCTCTCGATCTTGCGATGGAACGGCGTTGTCGAGTGGATCACGGCCCGGCCCGCCGCCGCGTCGAACTCGCGCAAGTCGAACGATCCGACCAGATCCTGCGGCCCCCGGATCACGCTGACGATCCCCGTGCTGCCGGTCTGGAAGTGCAGGAAGTCGACCCCGCGGCGGACCACCTCGCGGCCCGGCCCACGATGGTACCACAGCGACATCATCTCCATCCCGAGCTTGAGCCGTATCGGGTCGACCTGCTGATAGGTGACCCCGATCATCTGCTCGAGCTGGACCCACCGACGCAGCGGATACCACTGGCTCACGTCAAGGTCGGCCAGCAGCTCGCCGGCCTGCCGTCCGGCCACGATCTTGAGGTTGATGCAGGCCTGTGCGAACCCCGCCATCAAGGTGCCATGCACCATCGGCTCGGGGGGGTCGATCGGGCTCAAGACCCCTCCGGGCGGCGATAGGCGAACACCGCGATCAAGGCCTCCTCGCGATATCCGAGGCGAACCAGCCCCTGGCGCTCGATCGCCCAGCAGTAATCGGGCAGCTCGATGCGCAGCGGGATCGCCGGATAGGGCCGAAGCCCCGCCTTGGTCAGGCGCAGCAGCCACGACTCGTAGGGCTCGTGCCGCTCGCAGCGGAACGTATCGCTCGTGCCGAGGATGTCACGCACCTCGCGGCCGAAGAACTTGTCCTTGATCGCAAACTTCTCCAGCGGCGTAATGTCGCTGCGATCGATCAGCTCAAACACCGCCCCGAAGTGCTGCCAACAGCTGTGCACCCGCCGCGTCAGCACCTCGGTGTCGTGGTTGGCGCTCGGCTCGACCAGCGTGAACACCCGCGGCCGCAGCCCCGCGAGCCGGCGCAGCAGATCCGTCCGCAGCTCCTGGTCGCCCGGCGCGTGCGCGGTATGGTGGAGCGCGTAGGCCGCGTTGATCACCACCCCATCGACGCCCGCCACCACCGCCTGCAACATGGACGGGTCACAGCGCTCGACCAACCCGCGCACCGCCACCACCTCGACCGTGAAGGGCAGACCGGGCAGCTCCCGCACCGCCGCCTCGACCACCGCCTGGGTCTCCAGCAGGTTGGCCGCGCTGGGATCGAGCGCCACCACTCGCAGCCGGCGCAACCGCCCCGGTGCGGCCGACAGCGTCCCCATCAGCAACGCCAGCTGCGCCCCCTTGCCAACCCCGATGTCGAGCAGCGCCGCGCTATCGAGCTCGGCCAGCGCGTGCGCCAGGTGCTGGTTGGCGATCGCGTAGCCCTGCACCAGCGGCGGCAGGGCCTTGCGCAGCAGGTCGAACAGGTCGATCTGCGCGACCTCATAGGCCTGCAAGTAGATGTTCTTGCCGACGAGCAGGTTGCGGTCCACGCGGCGCAGCAGCGCCTCCGAGACGATGTGTGACAGCAGCGCGTCGCTCGGGACATGCATGCCCACTTCTTCGAGCACGAGCCCCGCGATCACCGGACCCACCAGCTGCTCGCGGCGTCGGCTCAGATCCTGACACGCAGACAGGATGATGTTGTAGCGCTCCGCGTAGATCATGTCACTGCGCCAAAAAATGCCGCTCGGCCTCGTTGCCGCTCAAGGTCACACACACATCCGAGTCTTGGCAAGGTCGGCATAGACCTGTCCCAAGGGACATACGCTTCGCATGCGGACGGTGGCAATCTCCGAGCGTGGATCCGAGCCAGACCGGCCGCTGAGACCCAAACAGGCCATCGCAGGGCCCCAGGCGGCCCGGCGATGGCCCCGAGGCGACCTGCGCGAAGCCGCACCTTGGCTCCCCGGGCCGATTCCGGTATTGCTAAGACCCCGCTAGCTGTCTCGCCATGTCGCATGACCCCTCGCTTGACCCCTCATCGCCCCCTGGGTCTGCGCCGGGGGCGGCGCTCTCAGGCCCGCTCGACACGCAGCGAGGTCTGACGGACGGCGAACGTAGTCCGGTGGTCACCGCCAGCCTCTCCGTCGAGGGCTTCGTCGACGGCTGGATCCACTGTCAACACCTCGCCGACTACCTCGCCCGCTTCGCCGCGTCCGACCGCTTCGACCCGGCCCAGCTCACGACCCGGCTCTCGACCTACCTCAACGAGGTCCTCGAGCTGGTGTTTCGCAGCGAGGCCCCCACGGCGGCTGCAACCCCTGCAACCAGCGCCATCGTCGTGGCGATCCACCGCCTGCCGGACCGCCTGCAGGTCGAAATACAGTGCCCGACCAGCGAACGCCTGTGTCGCAGCGTCCGGCGGGCCACCGAGCCCGACGCCGCCGCCGCATTTCGCCGAGATTTCGCCGATCTGCTGCGCCAACAGCCCGACGGGTCCGCCGTCGTCGACGACGGCCTGCTCGAGCTGGTCGCCCTCCACGGCATCGGCCTCGAGCTGCACGAAGCCGATGAAACGGTCCTCTTGCGCATGACCGTCCCCCACGAGTGACGAGCCCAAAAGCCCGACCATGGCCAGCGTGCAGCCTTCCTACTCGATCCGCTATCACGAGAACAACCAGGAGGTCGCGCTCGAGGGCTCGCTGCGCCCGCACGACCACGCCGACCTCGAGCCCGTTCGCGCGTGCCTGGCGCAGGCCGCACAGGCGGCCCGCGGCACGCTCTACCTGAACCTCAAGCGCCTGCGCTACCTGAACAACCTGGGCTACCTCGAGCTGGCCCGCTTCCTCGCCAACTCCCAGCGCGACTACCCCGAGCTGCGCCTCAAGCTCGTCATCTCGAGCGCCGTCCCATGGGCACCGATCCGCTTCGCCCACCTCACCGAGCTGTTCCCCAACGCGATCGTCGAGCAGTACGACAAGGCATTTTATCCCGGCCAGGGTGTCATTGAGAACGACCAGCTGATCCCCGTTCTGCGCACGCAGACTAACATCGTGTGGGAGCACGAGCGCGAGCTGCTGCGCCGGCACGGTTTGCGCCGAGGCGTCCGCGTGGCCGATATCTGCTGCGGTATCGGCGACTTCGCGGTCCTGCTGCACAAGGAGTTCAAGCCCGAGATCATCGTCGCTGTCGACCACTCGCGCCCGTTCCTGCAGTACGCGATCCAGATGGCCAAGGAGTTCGGGATCGCCGACATCGAGTACCACTACGGCGACGCCGCCAACCTGTTCCTCAGCTCCAACACCTTCGACTTCGTCACCTCGCGCCTATCGCTGCAGATCTTCAACCAGCCCGAGCTCATCATGAAAGAGCTCTTGCGGATCTGTAAGCCGGGCGGCCGCGTCTACCTGACCAACGAGATGATGAGCCACAATTATGGCTACCCGCGCCACGAGTCGGTCAGCTGGACCTACGCCCAGACCCTCAAGATGCTCGCCAGCCTCGGCATGGACCTCAGCATCGGCCCCAAGATGTTCTCTCTGCTCACCGACCTGGGCTTCGAGGACGTCCAGATGGAGCAGATCGGCATCACCAACACCAACACCGTCGTCGAGGACTTCGCCCGCGTGATCGAGTCGTGGGAGGAGTACATCACGGGCGAGCTGTCCACCGCCACCCAGACCCCCCGCGAGGTCGTCGAGCGCCTGCACGCCGGCTTCCAGGATCACGTCTACGCCATCCGCAGCCGCCGCGGCTTCGCCATCTGGCCGATCTTCGTCGCCTCCGGGCGCAAGCCGCTGCCCGTGCGGTAGCGCCCGTTAAACGCTTGCCTGGCCCCAGTTGCGGCGGCTGTGTTACCGTGCGAGCCAGCACCGACCAGCAGCACGCGGGACCACAGCCATGAATGAGAGCATCGGTGACTTCAGGGACCTCTCGGGCGGCGGCGCCCGGGTGTCCCTCGTCTTCTATCCGGGCGACTTCGCGGTGCGGTGGAGTCAGTGCAGCGCGACCGCCGACTTTTTCGCCGAATACTTCGCCACCGTGCAAGCCTGCCGCTATGAGGACGAGTCGGCCCGCGCCGAGTTCATCGGCACGATCAGCTACATCGTCAACGAGTTGGTCGAGAATGCCGTCAAGTTCAGCGTCGGCGAGACGGTCGAGGTCACGGTCGTGGTCGAGGACGACGAGCTGATCGCCCTGGTCTCCAACCAGATCCTCGCCGCCACGGTCGCCGCGCTGGTCGACAAGTTCCGCGAGCTCGTCTCAGGCGACCCGCAAGAGATGCTGTTCGCGCGGGTCGAGGCCAACGCGGAGAACCCCGAGTCTGGGGCCTCGGGCCTCGGCTTCCTGACGATGATGTCAGACTACGGGGCCAAGCTAGGCTGGCGCTTTGACGCCGTCCTGGACAACCCCCACAACGTGCTCCTCAAGACCATGGCACGGTTACAGGTGAGGAACCAATGAGCGATCCGGATATCAAAGGTAACGGCTACCGGGTGTGGTACGAGGCCGACCAGGCCACGGTGCACTTCCAGGGTTCGCTGCGCCTCGGCACCGCCGAGTACGAGCCGATCGCGGCCCTCCTCAACTCGGTGCTCGAGCGCAAGCCGACGGCCATCACCCTGCGCATGACGGACCTGGTGTTCCTCAACAGCTCGGGCATCAACACCCTCTACAAGTTCGCTATCTCCATCCGCAAGCTCGGCGACATCGCGGTCCACGTCGACGCGTCCTCCACGATCTCCTGGCAGAGCAAGTCTCTGCCGAACCTGCGCAAATTCTTGCCGACGATCACCCTGACCATGAACTGACGCGCAGCGAAGAGGACGGCGACGATGGCGGACGAGGACGACAGCGAGCTCCTGGACACCGATACCGCCGACCCCTGGCAAGCGCTGTTCGCCGACCCCACGGCCGCCAGCGAGCTCCTCGGCGACCCCGCTGCACTCGCCGCCTTCGTCGCGGACATGGCCGAGCTGCGCCGCGAGCACGCCGAGCTCAGCATGCTGCACGAGGCGACCCTCGATCACGCCAACGAGATCGAGGACCTGCTCGCCCTCAAGATCGACGAGGTCGAGGCCCTGGTCGTCAACCTCGAGCTGCGCAACGGCTTCATCCGCGAGGTCTTCGGCCGCTATATCACCGATGACGTCGTCAACACCCTGCTCGCCTCGCCCGCGGGCCTGCAGCTCGGCGGCGAGCGCCGCAAGATCACGATCCTCATCTCCGACCTGCGCGGCTTCTCTTCGCTGTGCGAACGCCTCACGCCGGAGCAGGTCGTCAGCATCCTCAACATCTACCTCGGCGCCATGGCCGAGGTCATCGAGAACTACCGCGGCTCGATCAACGAATTCATCGGCGACGCCATCCTCGCCGTGTTCGGCGCGCCCATCGTCGGCGAAGACCACCCTGAGCGCGCCGTCGCCTGCGCCCTCGCCATGCAGCTCGCCATGGACGCCGTCAACAACCGCCTCCGTGAGCAAGGCCTGCCCGCGCTCGAGATGGGCATCGGCGTCCACACCGGCGAGGTCGTGGTCGGCAACATCGGCTCGCAGAAGCGGGCCAAGTACGGCGTCGTCGGCAGCCACGTCAACCTCACCAGCCGCATCGAGACCTACACGGTCGGCGGCCAGATCCTCATCTCCGAGTCGAGCGCCCGCGAGCTCGGCGACCGCCTGAGCACCCGCCGCAGCTTCCAGGTCCTACCCAAGGGCGCCCGCGAGGCGCTCACGATCTACGACGTCATCGGCGTCCGCAGCGTCAACGGCATCGTCGGCAACGACCTCGCCCTCCCGGAGCACACCGCCAGCAAGCGTACGCTCGCCGCTGGCGCGCCCGTGCACTTCACCGTGCTCGAGGGCAAGGACGCCAGCGGAGAGCCGCTGCCGGGCACCCTCCTCAGCCTCGACGACCGCGGCAGCGCCGAGATCGCCGGCGCCTACGTCCCCGACCTGCTCGCCAACGTGAAGCTCACCCTCGACGGCCTCGACGACGAACACGTCTACGCCAAGGTCCAGAGCGGCTCACCGGACCACGGCATCTTCGCCGTGCGCCTCGCCGCGATCCCGCCGACCCTGCTCGCCGCCCTCGACGCCCTGCCCTGGCAATCCATCTCCTGAGCGGCGCTTCAGATCCGTGACGGCGGCGGCTTCTTCGCCCACGGCCCGATCAGGCGCGTGTTGGCGTCCTCGGCCTCATTGTCGGAGCCCAGCGCCAGCTCGCTCACGGTCGAGCTCGTCACGCCCACCGGCGGCGCGTCGTCGTCATCCGCGAGGTCGATCATCACACTCTCGCCCGGCCCCACGAGGCTCGGATCGTCGTCGCGCCCGGCCGCGTCAGCGCCCTCGGCCATCAGGTCGGCCACCACGGTGACGTCCGACCTGTCCTCGAGGACAGTCGCCGAGTCGGGCCCGCGGCCGTGCATGATCGACTGGAGATGCGCCCCTGGGCGCGCGTTCAGCGGGGAGTCCGAGGGCCCGGTCAGCTTCGAATTCGGCGGCGCGTGGTAGGTGGTGTTGAGCGGCGAGACCATCGGCCCGACGGAAGCGCCGCCAGGTTCCCCGGACACCGGCATCGTCGCCGACACCGACGGCACCGCGTGGGTCCGGGCCCGGCGCTCCTCCTCGAGCCCGCCGAAGCGGCTGGCCAGCGTGCGGATGAACGCCCCCATCCACGGCTTCATCGAGGTCAGCTCCTGCTCGATCACGTCGCTGGTGACCACCACCAGCGACGCGTCCTCGACCACCACCACGCTGGCCGTGCGCGGCGACGCGGCGAAGATCGCCGTCTCGCCGAACATGTCACCGGGCCCGAGCAGGCGCAGCGACACCCGCTCCCCGTCGATCATCTTGTAGACCTCGAGCTTGCCCGAGACCACGATGTACGCCGCGTCGCCGACCTCGCCCTGGCGGATCACATGCGCCCCGCGGGCGACGCGGACCGTCGAGAAGTTGCCGCCGCCGCGCATCAACTTGAGGATGTCCAGCTTGAGGCCCGCCACGCTCGAGTAGCGGTCGTCCGGGCGCTTCGCCAGCGCCTTCATCACGATGCGCACCAGCTCGCGCGGGTAGGTATTTGGCGGCACGTGCGGCAGCTCGTCCGGCGGCCGGATGTCGCACAGCTGCGCCAGCATGATCGCCTCGAGCGCCGTGTTCCCGTGGTACGGCGGCCGCCCCGTCATGATCTCGTAGAGCAGCGCGCCCATCGAGAAGATGTCGCTGCGCTCGTCCATCGGCTCACGCCCGGCGCTGGCCTGCTCCGGCGACATGTACGTGGGCGTCCCGAACACCAGGCCCTTGGTCTCCGAGGCCGGCAGCGGCGGCAGCGAGTCGTGGACCCACTTACGCGTGTCGACCCCCGGCCGGTGCGGCAGCAGCTGCGCCCCGCCCCAGTCCATCAGGTACACCTGCCCGAACTCGCCGACCATCACGTTGGCCGACTTGATGTCACAGTGCAGGACGCCGCGCGCGTGGGCGAAGCCGAGGGCGTCGCACACCTTCACGAAGATCTCGAGCAAGTTGATCAGCCGGTCCGAGTCGAGCGCCACCCCGCCGCCGATCATCATCTTCAGGCTCTGGCCCTCGACCAGCTTCATCGTGAAGTAGAGCTCGCCCTTCGCGTCGCGCCCGAGCTCGTGGATCGGCACGATGTTCGGGTGGTCGAGCTGGCCCGTCACCTGGGCCTCGCGGAGGAACCCGTGCACCAGCATCACGTGCTCGTAGGTCGCCGCGTGCATGGTCTTGGCCGCCATGCGCCGCTGCAGCGTCGCGTCGAAGGCCGAGCGCACCGCCCCCATGCCGCCGCGGGCGAGCTCACCCTCGAGGCGCAGCCGTCGCTCGGGGTCGGGGATCGCGGCGAGCACAAGCTGCTGGATCCGCTCCTCGTGGGTCAGCTCGCGCCCGTCGTCGACCAGGCGGTCGAGCAACAGGCTGGTCGACGATGGCTTTTCACCACGAGGCGGAGGATCAGAGACCTTGTCACGCATGCAGAAAGCCAGCTCCCCAGAGCAAGGATCACGATACTACAGCCCACTCAGGAGCGCGGGCGGACAATTGCGGCATACGAGGACCTCGGCCCCGGCGAAAAATCGCCCGTCCGCGGCTCAGGCGGCGGCAGGGGCCGCGTTGTGCAGCTCGAGGCCCGCCTCGAAGCCGAGCAAGGTCGTCCGCCGCCCGCCCTGCCAGCGGTGCAGCTCGACCTCGACGGTGAGGTGGGTCGAGCCCGGGTTTCGTTGGCTGCGGAAACGAACCTCCGCGGTCCCCGTGATCGGTTCTCCGACCATCAGCTCTGCGAGCGCCCGCACCCGGCCGACGCTGCGTACCACCACCGAGTGCTCGCGCAGCGCCTCATGCCGGGCCAGCGCCGCCAGCACGCGGTCGACCGCGACCGTGGTCGGACACACGCGACCCCAGTTGCTGGTGCTGCTCGAGCCGCTGCTGTTGTTGCTGGCGAGCGAACCGGTCGACAGGCACTCCTCGCAGGTGCCGATCACCTGCCCGAGGAAGCTCGACTCCACGTGGGCGGTGAGATCGGCCGGCCGCACCGTGAATTCCTGCGTCGTCAAGGTCTTGCCGACACCGAGAGAGCCCAGATCGTGCACGTTCATGGATCGCCTCCTCCGCTTCAACGATGCCGACCACCCCCGCTCGATGCACGCGACATCGCAGCCGCGCGAAGCGGCCTGCGCAGGCGTGGCAAATTTTCGATAAAAGCCAGCGAGAGCGCCAATTCGCGGCCCTACGCGACAATTCCTGGATTGTTGGCACTTGTCATCGTCCGTCACATCGGCATCACGATGGCGATCTCCACGAGAAAGCCGCGCGATCTCCAGCAAGATCTCCAAACGCTGCAGCTGCAACAAACCCCCGCGTCGAGTCGAAGCTCGCCGCGTGCTGGACTACCTCCTCCCGCCCGTCTGCGTCGCCTGCCGTCGCCTCCTGCGCGAGCCGCAGCCGCTCCCCCTGTGCTCGCTGTGCCGCCCCGAGCACCAGCCCTTGCCCCCCGCGCTGCGCCACGTCGACGGCATCGAGGCCGTGCACGCCTACCAGGGCCCATTCGCCCGCGCCATGACCGCCCTCAAGTACGAAGGTCAGCTCGAGCTCGCCGGGCCGCTCGGTCGTCTCCTCGCCGGCGCCGATCTCCTCCGCCGCGACTGGGACGCCGTCATCCCCGTGCCGCTCCACCTCTGGCGCGCCCTGCTCCGCGGCTACAACCAGGCCGCCGTGCTGACCCGCTGGGCGCTGCCCGCCGGCCTGCGAGCCCGCCCCCGCTGGCTGCGCCGCATCCGCGCCACCGCCCCGCAGACCGCCCAGGACGCCGCCGCGAGGCGACAAAACCTCCACAACGCCTTCGCCGCCGCCCCGGCCGTCGCCGGCCTGCGCCTGCTCGTCATCGACGACGTGACGACCACCGGCGCCACCCTCCAGGCCTGCCTGCAGGCGCTCCGCGCGGCCGGGGCGCGCGAGGCGGCCGGGCTTGCCCTGCTGCGCTCGCTTGCGTAGCTTTGCCCTCCCCCGCGAGCCACCCGTGAGCAAGTCACCCCAGATCAAGGACGGGCACGCGTTCGTGCAGCACCGCCGCGCCCTCTTCGAGTACGAGGTGATCGAGCGCCACGAGGCCGGCCTCGTCCTCATGGGCAGCGAGGTCAAGTCGATCCGCGACGGCAAGGCCAGCCTCGCCGAGGCCTACTGCCAGTTCAACAGCAGCGGCGAGCTGTTCCTCCACCAGGCGCACGTCGGCGAGTACCCGATGGTCCACGGCCGCGGCCACGTGCCCCTGCGCCTGCGCAAGTTGCTGATGCACAGCCGCGAGCTCGAGCACCTCGCCGAGGCCGTCCAGCAGGCCGGCTTCACCCTCATCCCGCTCGACATGCACGCCCGCGCCGGCAAGATCAAGCTCGCCCTCGCCCTGTGCCGCGGCAAGAAGACCTACGACAAGCGCGCCTCCATCAAGGAGCGCGAGCAGAAGCGGGAGATCCAGCGGGCGGTCCGGGAGCGCGAGTGACACCCCGCCTCCGCCTGGTCCGCCCCGGCGAGGCCCACCCCCAACCTGTCCCCACGGACAGCCCCACGCTACCTGTCCCCACGGACAGCCCCACGCTACCTGTCCCCACGGACAGCCCCGCACGACCTGTCCCCACGGACAGCCCCGCACGACCTGTCCCCACGGACAGCCCCATCCTGCACCTCACCCTCGCCCCCTCGCCGGTCGCCCGCGTCGTCGCTCCCGCGGCCGCCCTCGCCGAGCTCGACGCCCTCCTCGCCCGCGACCTCGACGCCCCCGGCTGCGCGCGCCTCGCTGCCCTCGCCGAGCAGGTCCCAGGCCGCCTGCGCGCCATCACAGCCGCCCTCGCCCGCACCCCCTGCAGCGCCGCCGTCCTGGCCCTGCGCAGCCTCCCGCCCGGCGCCCCCGGCCAGCTCGAGGCCCTGATCCGCTGCTTCGACCGCGGCGTGCCATCCCCCCCGTCTGTCCCTGCGGACAGCGCACTCCCACCTGTCCCCGCGGACAGCCCCGTGGTCCTCGCCCTCGACTTCCGCAGCTCGCGCGCCCGCGGCTTCCCCGACCTCGTCGCCCGCGCCCAGGCCCTCGCCGCCCGCGGCCCGGCCGCCGAGTTCGCCGCCCTCGACGTCGACCACCGACTCCACTACCGCCTCGCCTACTTCGCCGACCGCTGCCCGCCCGCCGCCATCGCCGCCCAGCTGCGCGCCGCCCACCTCGACCTCGCCTGGCTGCACACCCGCCTGCTCCGCCTGCGTGGCAGCCGGCTGTGGCTCGGCGGCTGGCGCTTCGACGTCGACGACCCGCTCGGACCCGCGGCCCAGGGCCACCTCCTGCAAGCCTGGCTCCGCTGCGCCGAGCGAGGCCCCGCATGACAAGAGGCCCCCTCGCCGCCCTCGCCCGCAGCCTCCAGGCCGGCGCCCGCGCCCTGCTCCTGCGCAGCGACGACGAGGCCCGCGCCGTCCGCCTGCTCGAGGACCTCGGCACCCAGCTCGGCTGCCCCGTGCACACCTGGAGCGCCGCCACCGGCTGTGACAGCAGCGGCCCCCCCACCGCCCTCCCCGCGCTCCTGTGCGACCTCGCCGGCCGCCGCGAGCCCGCCCTCTGGCTGCTCCTCGATCCCCCCGCCGACCCCCTCGCCGCCCGCGCCCTCCGCGAGCTCGCCCAGCACCCCGGCCCCGGCCCCGCCGCCCTCCTGCTCGGCGAGCCCGCCCCGGCCTACGCCCAGATCCCCGAGCTCGCCGACCACACCCTCGCCCCGCCCGAGCTGCGCGAGCTCGCCGAGCTCGCCGCCGACGAGGCCGCACAGCTCCATCGCGCCGGCCACCCCCGGGCCGCAGCTGTCCTCGGAGACCTGTCCCAAGGGACATCGCGCCTCGCCCTCGGCCTCGCCGAACACGCCGCCCGCCGCCTGCTCCGCGAGGCCGCCCTCGCCGGCGACGGCGACCCCGCCCGCACCGCCGCCCACCTCGTCACGGCCAAGGCCGAGGCGCTCCACCGCGGCGCCCTCCTCGAGCTCGCCACACCTGTCCCCGAGGACATGCTCGGCGGCCTCCACGGCCTCAAGACCTGGCTGCGCCGCCGCGCCCTCGCCCTCGATCCAGCCGCCCACGCCGCCGCCATCGCCGACCCCCGCGGCGTCCTCCTCCTCGGCGTGCAAGGCTGCGGCAAGAGCCTCGCCGCTCGCGTCTGCGCCGCGATCCTCGGCCTCGGCCTGGTCCGCCTCGACCCCGGGCGCCTGTTTGGCGGCACCGTCGGCGAGAGCGAGGCCAACCTGCGCCGCCTCACCGCCGCCGCCGAGCGCCTCGCCCCCGTCGTCCTGTGGATCGACGAGCTCGACAAGGGCCTCGTCGGCAGCGAGGGCGCCGCCAGCGACGCCGGCACCGCCGCCCGCGTCCTCGGCGGCCTGCTCACCTGGCTGCAAGAGCGCGCCCGCCCGGTGTTTGTCGTCGCCACCGCCAACCGCGTCGACACCCTCCCCCCCGAGCTGCTCCGCCGCGGCCGCCTCGACGAAATTTTCTTCGTCGACCTCCCCGGCCCCGACGAGCGCGCCGCGATCCTCGAGATCCACCTGCTCCACGCCCCGCAGCGCCGCCTCGGCCGCGCCCCGCCCCTCGCCGACCCGCTCGCCCTCTACCTCAACGCCGCCCGCGACGCCGACGGCCTCAGCGGCGCCGAACTCGAGGGCGCCCTCACCGAAGCCCGCCTCGACGCCTTCGCCGAGGCCCGTCCGCTCGCCGCCGCCGACCTCCAGCGCGCCCTCACGGCCACGATCCCCCTCAGCCGCAGCCGCGCCGTCGAGGTCGCCACCCTGCGCGCGTGGGCCGGCCGCTTCGCCCGTCCTGCCTGACCGAGAGCACCCCATGTCAAAGCCCGACGACCTCCTCACCACCACCACCACCGATGACCCCTACCTCGCCCTCGCCCGCCTGCGCGACCAGGCCCCGGTGTACCGCAGCGAGTGGTGGGGCGGCTGGGTGCTCACCCGCCACGCCGACGTCAGCGCAGCCTTTCGTGACCCCCGCCTCTCGGCCGACCGCGCCGGCAGCTTCGCCGCCCGCCTGCCACCGCCCCTGCGTGAGCGCCTCGCCCCGCTCCTGCAAAACCTCGCCGGCTGGGCCCTCATCAGCGACCCGCCCGCACACACCCGCCTGCGCGGCCTCGTCAACAAGGCCTTCACGCCGCGCCTCACCGAGCAGCTGCGCCCGCAGATCGAGGCGCTGTGCGAGCGCCTCCTCGCCGACATCGACGCCAGCCAGGGCCCCGACTTCGACCTCGTCGACGCCCTCGCCAACCCGCTGCCGGTCCTCGTCATCGGCGCCATGCTCGGCCTCCCCGACGACGACCGCCACCGCCTCAAAGGTTGGTCCGACACCCTCGCCCACTTCATCGGCGCCGCCGTCCCCACCGCCGAACACGCCGCCGCCGCGACCCGCTGCGTCGTCGAGCTCGAGGCCTACTTCCGCGGCGCCATCGCCGAGCGCCGCGCCCACCCCGGCAGCGATCTGATCAGCACCCTGATCGCCGCCGAGGAGCACGGCGGGGTCCTCTCCGAACAAGAGCTGCTGTCGACCTGCACCATGGTCCTGTTCGGCGGCCACGAGACCACCACCAACCTGATCGCCAACGCCGTCGCCCTCCTCCTCGACCACCCCGAGCAACGCCGCAAACTCGCCGCCGACCCCACGCTGCTCCCGGGCGCGATCGAGGAGACCCTGCGCTTCGAGAGCCCCGTCGCCCGCATGGGTCGCCTCGCCCGCGAGGACATCCGCTGGCACGACCAGACGATCCCCGCCGGCGACAAGGTCTGGCTCTCGATCGCCGCGGCCAACCGCGACGAGCGCCAGTTCCCCGCCGCCGACCAGTTCGACATCACCCGCAGCGACAACCGCCACCTCGGCCTCAGCGTCGGCCCGCATTACTGCGTCGGCGCCGCCCTCGGCCGCGCCGAGGCCCAGATCGCCGTCGCCGCCCTCCTGCGCCGCTACCCCGATCTCCAGCGCCTCCCCGGCGCCACCCGCATCGACAGCGCCACGATCCGCGGCTACCTCCACCTCCCCCTGCGCCGCGCCTGACACCTGTCCCCAAGGCCAGCCCAGAGCCGCCCGCAGGATCTGTCCCACCGGACAGATCCTGCGAAAAATCGCCGCCACGATCCCCGCGTGTTAGCGTCCTCGCGTGCGTCGCACCGCCAGCACCGCGCAGCTCCTGCTCCCGCTCCTGGCCGAGCCCACGCCCGCGCTCGCCCCCATGGCGACCCGGCCCGCCCACGCCTGCCCCGCCTGCGGCTGGCTGCGCGAGGGTTTCGCCGCCTGCCCCGCCTGCGGCGACGGCCCGGTGCTGCGCCTCCCGCCGCGACGACGCCCGCGCCCGGAGCCGCTGTGAGCCGCTACCAGCGCGTCGAGCTGGCCCCGCAGACCCGCGACGAGCTGGCCGCCGCCCTCGCCGCCCTCGGCCTCGTCCCCGAGTGGGCCGACCCCAACGTCGGCCTCATGCTCACCGGCTCCCTCGAGTGCGCCGGCGAGCCGGTCGACCTCCGCCTCCCGGCCGGCACCCTCGGCGCCGTCGAGGACCTCGGCTTTGTCCTCGCGCCCACCGGCCTCGCCCTCGTCTGCGGCGAGCTCGACCGCAACCTGCTCGCGCGCCGCCTGCTCACCCCCCTGCTCGCCCAGGTCGCGGCCGCGCGCGCCCGCAGCTTCGCCGCCGCCGCCGGCCTCGATCTGGAGGAGAGCGTCCAGGCCGACGGCACCCGTCGCCTGCGCCTGACCCCGCGCCGGTAACACGGCCCGGCCGCCCGCGTTGTCCCTCCGCCACCCCGCGCACCCCTTCGCCGGTCCAGATCGGCCAAGCTCGCGTACCCTGGGTGCCCGAGGTCGTCATGTCCAAACCTAGCCCCGAGGTCCAGGCGTCGCTCTCGCGCCGCACCTTCATCGCCCGCGCCGCGTCCGGCACGGTGATCACCGCCATGGGTGGCAGCCTCCTTTACACCCTCAGCGACCGCCTCACCCGCGAGGCCAAGGCCATGACCACCGTCGACGGCCGCCCACGCCTCCCGCCCGGCCAGCGCGCCCTCGAGGCCCTGCGCCCGATGGGCGGCACCCCCGGCGCACCCGGCGTCAACGACTTCCGCCTGCAGATCCACGGCGAGGTCGACACCCCGCTCACCCTCGACTGGGCCGGCCTGCTCGCCCAGCCCCAGGCCGAGCTCGAGCTCGACGTCCACTGCGTCACCGGCTGGTCGCTGCTCGGCGCCAGCTGGAAGGGCGTCCGCCTGCAAGACCTCGCCAAGGCCGTCGGCGTCAAGCCCGGCGTCCGTCACGTCATCTTCGAGGCCGCCGCCGGCTACACCGCCAACGTCCGTCTGAGCGAGGCCCTCGCCCCCGACGTCCTCATCGCCCACCGCCACGACGGCAAGCCGCTCGCCCGCCCCCACGGCGCCCCCGTCCGCGCCGTCGTCCCCAGCCTCTACTTCTGGAAGTCCCCCAAGTACCTCACCGGCATCAAGTTCGTCAGCCGCGACGAGCCCGGCTACTGGGAGACCCGCGGCTACCACAACCACGCCGACCCCTGGCTCGAAGAACGTTATGGCTGACCCCAGGCCCGCGCCCAACCGACGCACCCCCATGACCCGCCTGCGCCCGTGGCTGCGGGCCCTCCACCGCGACCTCGGCTACCTCGCCGTCGGCCTCACCGTCGTCTACGCATTGAGCGGCCTCGCCGTCAATCACATCGCCGACTGGGACCCCAACTTCGACAACTACGAGGCCAGGCACCAGCTCGCCCTCCCGCTGCCCACCGGCGACGCCGCGATCGCCGACCTGCTCCTGCGCGAGCTCGCCGTCACCGCCCCGCCGACCGAGGTCTACCGCAGCGACAGCAACGAGGTCTCGGTCCTGCTCGAGGGCCGCACCTTCCACGTGAACACCGACACCGGCGCCGTGCTCGAGGACGGCCAGCGCCCGCGCTTCCTGATCCGCATCGCCAACTGGCTGCACCTGAACCGCGGCAAGAAGGCCTGGACCTACATCGCCGACGGCTACGCCGCCTTCCTCCTGATCCTCGCGACCAGCGGCCTCTTCATGATCCCCGGCCGCAAGGGCCTGATCGGCCGCGGCGGCCTCCTGGTCGCCCTCGGCGTCGCCATCCCCGTCGTCTACGTCAGCCTGTCCGGCGGCCCCTGACCACGCAGGAGGTCGTCACCAGATCCCCCCCGTGCGACGACGCGACGCCCGCGATCAGCTCCGGCGATCGAGCCGCTCGTGCAAGAACGCGATCACCCGCTGCAGCGCCTGCTCGGTCGGGTGCCCCGCCTCGCGCACGAGGTCGACCGTCAGCACGCTGTGCGCCCCCGCCTTGATGCCGTGCTTGTTGCCCGGCCCCGAGTCGATCTCGATCGCCTCGAAGCCGCCGCGCAGCTCCTGCTTCAGCGTCGCGAAGCGCTCGCGCGGCACCTTGCCGTCGTGCGTGAAGCACAGGCCGAGCACCTTGTAGTCCTCGGTCTCGACGCGCCGCTGGATCGTCGCCAGCTCGCCCGACGAGACCGCCAGCGCCGACCGGCGATCCTTGCTGGTCGGCAGCGGCAGCGCCGGCTGCGACAGCACCGGGGCCATCAGCGACGGCTCGACCGCCAGCGACAGCGCGAAGTTCCCGGTCAAGCACATCCCGACCGCCCCGACCCCCGGCCCCCCGAGCTCCGCGTGCACGCTCCGCACCAGCGCGCGCAGCCAGTCCGTCACCGGGCTCGACTCGTGCGCCGCCAGCAGGCGAAACTCGCGGCTCACACACAGCTTGAGCATCGTCCCCAGCGCGTAACCGTTGCTCACCGGCTTGCCAGTCGTGCCAAACAGCTCCGGCATGAACACCGTGAAGCCCGCCGCCGCCAGCGTCTCGGCGAACGTGATCACCCCCGGATGGATCCCCGGCACCTCCGTGATCACCACGACGCCCGGCCCCGTCCCCTTGCGGTAGACGACCTTGGCGACGCCTTCGTGCGTGAAGTCTTGCTGAGTGAACCCCGGAATGGCCATCCCCGAAGTCTACCAGAGCCCCGCGGACGCTTGTCAAATCACGCCGGCAGTGGCAACGATTCTTTGCGTGTCCTACGAGTTTTACAAGGTCCTCCACGTCGTCGGCATCATCCTCGTGTTCATGACGCTGGGAGCCTCCCTCCTCCACGCCGCCAACGGAGGGACCCGCGAGAACAACCAGTCGCGCAAGCTCGTCGCCGCCCTCAACGGCGTCGGCATGCTGCTCATCATCGTCGCCGGCTTCGGCATGCTGGCGAAGATCCAGTCGATGAGCGCCGGTCTGCCATCGTGGCTGCACCCCAAGCTGTTCATCTGGCTGCTCATCGCCGCCGCCCCCGCCCTGATCGCCCGCAAGCCCGGCAGCGCGAAGGTGATGTGGATCGTCCTCCCGCTGCTCGGCGCCGCCGCGGCCTGGTTCGGCGTCAACCACAAGTAACGCCGGCGCCTCGCCGACGCCGCTCACACGGCGCCGGGCGATCGTCCTGCCAACCGTGCTCGCCTCGCTGCCACCCCCGCCGCGCCGCCACGTGCCCGCCGAGCTCGACCTCGGCTCCGTCCCCGCGCTCACCGGCTGTTACGACGAGCTCGCCGCCCGCCCGCTCCCCACCGGCGACCTGTGGGCGCTCGAGCAGTGGTTGCGCGACTGGAGCGAGCTCGAGTCACTCGTGAACGAGGCCCAGACCCGGCGCGAGGTCGCGATGCATCAGCGCACCGACGACCCCGACCTGCTCGCCGCCTACCTCGACTGGATCGACCGCGTCGCCCCGCCCTGCAAGCCCCTGCGCGACCGCCTCGCCCGCCGCCTGCTCGCCCACCCCGACGCCACCCGCCTGGGCCCCACCCACGCCTGCATGCTGCGCGCCCTCGCCAACGAGTGCGCCCTCTACCGCGACACGATCGTCCCGCTCGAGGCCGCCGAGCAGCGCCTGTGCGCCGAGCACCAGACCCTGCGCGGCGGCATGCAGGTCCAGTTCCTCGGCCAACCTTGCACCCTCGAGGCGATCGAGGCCGAGGACGAGCACCCCGACCCCGCCCGTCGCGAGGCCGCCTGGCGCAGCCTCGCCGCCCGCTTCCTCGCCGAGAAACCCGCCCTCGACGACCTCTTCGATCGCCTCCTCGACGTCCGCCTCGCCCAGGCCGCCGCCGCCGGCTGCGACGACTACCGCGACTACCGCTTCCGCAAGCTCGCCCGCTTCGACTACGGCCCCGCCGACTGCCTCGCCCTCCACGACGCCATCGCCACCGCCGTCGTCCCGCTGGCCAGCGAGCTCCTCACCCGCCGCGCCGCCGCTCTCGGACAGCCCACCGTCCGCCCCTGGGACCTGCAGGCCCCGCTCCCCGGCGAGACACCGCTCTGCCCCTTCGCCGACGAGCCCGCCCTCATCGCCGGCTGCCGCGACATCTTCACCAGCCTCGACCCCGAGCTCGGCCGCCAGTTCGCCGGCCTCGCCGAGCGCGGCCTCCTCGACCTCATGTCGCGCCCCGGCAAGGCCCCCGGCGGCTACCAGGTCAACCTCGAGGCCAGCGGCCTCCCCTTCATCTTCGCCAACGCCGTCGGCCGCCACGACGACCTCCTGACCCTCCTGCACGAGGGCGGCCACGCCCTCCACGCCCTCGCCTGCGCCGACCTACCCCTGATCTGGGACCGCACCCCGCCGCTCGAGTTCTGCGAGGTCGCCAGCATGGGCATGGAGCTGCTCGCCAGCGATCACCTCGCCCCCTTCTACGACCCGGCCACCGCCCGCCGCGCCCGCCGTCAGCAGCTCGAGTCGATCGTCCTCTTCCTCCCCTACATGGCCTGCGTCGACGCGCTCCAGCACTGGCTCTACACCCACCCGCACGCCGCCCGCGGCCGCGAGCGCGACCGCGTCTGGCTCGCCCTGCACGAGCGCTTCTTCCCCGCCGTCGACTGGTCCGGCCTCACCGACGAGCGCGCCGCCCTGTGGCAGCGCAAGCTCCACATCCTCGAGCTCCCGTTTTATTACATCGAGTACGGCATCGCCCAGCTCGGCGCCCTGCAGCTGCTCGCCGCCTACCGCCACGACCGCCCCCGCACCCTCGCCGCCTACCGCCGCGGCCTCGCGCTCGGCGCCCGCGCCGGCGTCCGCGACCTCTTCCACGCCGCCGGCCTGCGCTTCGACCTCTCCGTCCCCGCCGTCACCTCGCTCATGGGCTTCCTCCGCGACGAGCTGGCCCAGCTCGCCTGATCCACGAGCTGTCCCCAAGGACAGCCCCTGCGCGAAATCCCCCCGTGCGACGGCTCCCGGGCCGTCGCTTGTGTTCCCCGGCCCGCGCTGGTCTCCTGGGAGGATGAACCTCCGCGCGCGCCGCCAGCATCCCCTCGTGTCCCTCCTCGCGCTCGCGTGGATCCCCGCGTGCGGTGACAGCGGCAGCACATCCGCGACGGACACGACCACCGCCACCACCGCCACCACCCCCGGCACCACCGCGCCGACCTCCGACGGCCCCGGCACCACCCAGGGCACCCCCACCACCGGCACCACCGACGGCAGCGGCAGCGCCACCCAGGGCAGCACCGGCACCACCGGCACCGGCACCACCGGCACCACCAGCACCACCGACAGCACCGGCACCACCGCCGTCGACCCCAGCGACAGCAGCACCGGCACCACCAACGGCGTCAGCGAGAGCACCGACGGCCCCAAGCTCGACATGGGCCCCAAGGTCTGCGACCCCGACCTCACCCCCGCCACCTTCGACTTCATCTGGATCGCCAACAGCAGCCAGGGCACCGTCTCCAAGATCGACACCAAGACCGGCGTCGAGCAGGCCCGCTACTACACCTCCGCCAGCCCCGCCAACCCCTCGCGCACCTCGGTCAACCAGTACGGCGACGTCGCCGTCTCGAACCGCGACCCCGGCAGCATCATCAAGATCATGGCGCTCAAGCAGAAGTGCGTCGACGCCAACAACAACGGCATGATCGACACCTCCACCGGGCCCAACGACATCCGCCCGTGGGGCCAGGACGAGTGCGTCCTGTGGACCCAAACCTTCGCCTCCCCCGGCTACAGCTTCGGCCCGCGCCCGACCGCCTGGGAGGGTGTCTCCCAGGACCCCGTCACCTGTGAGACCCCCACCCCGCGCCTGTGGGGCGGCTGGATGGACAACGCCAGCACCGCCCACTTCGTCCGCCTCGACGGCGACAACGGCATGCTCCTCGACGAGGTCCTGCGCCCCAACTGGGTCGGCAGCGGCTACGGCCCCTACGGCGGCGCCGTCAACAGCGAGGGCGACCTCTACGCCGTCGGCCTCGAGAGCACGCTCATTCACATCGACGCCGAGACCCTCATCCTCGACGACATCCCCGTCCCCGGCGACCTCGCCAGCTACGGCTTTGCGATCGACAAAAACGGCGACATCTGGGTCGGCAGCTACGGCGTCAACAGCATGTATCACTACAAGGTCGCCGAGAAGAAGTGGTACCCGCTCGGCCCCGGCGGCGGCTGGGTGCTCGGCCTCCAGACCGACAAGAAGGGCCGCGTCTGGGGCGCTGGCACCGGCCCCTGCCGCCTCGTCCACGCCGACGTCGCCACCGTCAAATACGTCAACGCCGCGATCCCCCTGCCCGGCTGCGGCCAGCCCTGGGGCGCCAGCGTCGACAACGAGGGCTTCGTGTGGATCGTCGACAAGGCCAACCAGGCCTTCAAGGTCAACCCCGACACCTACGCCGTCGAGCTCGTCGTCAAGGGCCTCATCAACCCGTACACCTACTCGGACATGACCGGCCAGGGCCTCCAGCTCGTCATCCCGCAGTAGCCACCCCGGGGCGCTGACGGGCATACTCCGCCCCGCATGCGCCGCCCGCTGCTCGCTCTCCTCCTCCTCCTCGCCTGCAAACCCGCGGCCTCCACCGCTCCGCCGCCCGCGGACACGGCCGCCGCCACGCCCGCCGCCGACCCCTGGTCCGGCGTCCGCCTCGACGAGCCGACCCTGCGCGCCCACCTCGCGTACCTCGCCGACGACGCTCGCCAGGGTCGCGCCCCCGGCAGCGCCGGCGATCGCGACTCCGCCGCCCACGTGCAATCCACCTTCACCCAGCTGGGCCTGCAGCCGGCCTTCGCCGCCAGCTACACCCAGCCCTTCACCCTCACCGACGGCGTCCGCCTCCTCCCCAACCAGAAACAAAGCCTCCGCCTCGGCGCCGACGAGCTCCCCGCCCTGCTCGTCCCCTTCAGCGCCACCACCAGCACGCCGCTCACCGCCCCGCTCGTCTACCTCGGCCACGGCATCGACGAAGCGATGCACAAGGCCAGCAAGGGCGCCATCGTGCTCGTCCGCGCCGGCGCCCCCGACGACCCGCACCTCGATCCCACCCGCACCCGCACCCAGAGCAAGCTGATCGCCGCCCGCGATCACGGCGCCCTCGGCTTCATCCTCTGGGACCCCGACAGCGACCTCCCCTTCCCCAACCACGGCGAGGCCAACGACCTCAAGCTGCCCGCCCTCGCCGTCGGCAAGGCCGGCACCCCCGCCCTGCTCGCCGCCTTCGGCATCAAGCCCGCCGCCGTCAAGCCGGGCGACCTCCACCACGGCCTCGTCCCCGGCAAGCGCGCCAAAACCAAGGCCAGCCTCCACACCCCGATCGAGCGCGTCCAGATCACCACCCAGAACATCGCCGCCGTCCTCCCCGGCAGCGGCACCGGCCAGCGCATCGTCATCGGCGCCCACGTCGATCACCTCGGCCTCGGCCCCGGCAGCTCGCTCGCCCCCGGTGAGTCCGCCGTGCACAACGGCGCCGACGACAACGCCTCCGGCGTCGCCACCCTGCTCGCCCTCGCCGCCGCGATCGCCACGGTCCCCGCCGCCGCCCGCCCCTACGACCTCGAGTTTGTCGCCTTCGGCGCCGAGGAGATGGGCCTGCTCGGCTCCAAGCACTACGTCGCCAACCTCACCCCCGAGGCCCGCGCTCGCCTCGTCGCCATGCTCAACTTCGACATGGTCGGCCGCATGCAAGGCGACGCCGTCGTCATCGCCGGTGTCGGCACCTCCTCCGTCTGGTCGCCCCTCCTCGCCAAGGTCGCCGCCCCCCTGCAGGTGCGCCCCAGCGAGGACGGCTTTGGCGCCTCCGACCAGGCCAGCTTCTACGCCGCCGGCCTCCCCGTCCTCCACTTCTTCAGCGGCACCCACAGCGACTATCACAAGCCCAGCGACGACCTCGACAAGATCAATTTCCCCGGCGCCGCCGCGATCGGTGATCTCTCGCTGCGGGTGATCGCCGGCCTCATGCACGACCGGCCCACGCTCGACTACCTCAAGGTCAACGCCCCCACGCCGCGCGCGGGTGGCTTCCGCGTGTCCCTCGGCACCGTCCCCGACTACGCCGCCAAGGTCGACGGCGTGCAGCTCGCCGACGTACGCGCCGGGGGCCCCGCCGCCGCCGCAGGCATGCAGGCCGGCGACATCATCACCGCCCTCGGCAGCCGCGAGATCCACAACTTCGACGACTACATGGCCTGCTTCGCCGAGCTCAAGCCTGGTGTCGCCGTGCCGGCCCGTGTCCTCCGCGCCGGCAAGCCGCTGGAGCTGCAGATCACCCCATCGGCGCCGCAGCGGCGCTAACCGCCGACTCGCCAGGCGGCGGGGGGGGCCCCCGGGGGGCCCCCGGGCGCCCGCCCCCCCCCCGGGGGGGGCGCCCCCGGGGTCCCCCGCGCCGACGCGCGATCTTTGTCCATCCCAGCTTGACCGCGCGACCTCGCCCTTTGTATGACCGAAGGGACTTGCGGAGACTCGGCATGCGAACAATCCGGACGGCCCTGTTGTTGTGTTTGCCCTGCGGCGCCTGTGCCCTGAACCAGCCAGCCAGCACCACCGACGTCAACCTCGACACCGGCAGCGAGACAACCCTCGTCTCCACCGGCGACACCAGCTCCACCGGCGACACCAGCGGCAGCAGCAGCAGCGCCGACACCAGCAGCTCCTCCGGCCCGCCCGAGAGCAGCACAACCGCCCCCGACCTGTGCGGCAACGGCATCCTCGACGGCGACGAAGAGTGCGACGGCGCGCACGACGAGCCCTGCGCCACGCTCATGGACTTCAACGGCGGCACGCTCGGCTGCAACGCCGACTGCACCTACGACTACAGCGGCTGCGAGCGCTGCGAGGCCCCCAGCATCAAGCCCTGCGACGCCGGCAACGACGACCCCTTCCAGGCGCTCGAGCTCGACTGCGACCTGATCGAGGGCAAGGACTGGAACCGCGACAACTCCGTCTCGCTCAGCGCCCGCCGCCTCGACGCCACCGACCCCACCTCCTTCCGCGTCTACGCCAGCTACGGCGACACCAAGATGTGGACCCCCCGCGCCGGCGAGCGCGCGCTCATCCTCACCACCGGCAGCTTCCCGCCGGTCCTCGATGGTGTCCTCAAGGCCCCGCCCGGCACCATGAACCCCGGCGTCGACAACGGCAACATCAACTACAAGGGCGGCATCCCGGTCGACTATCGCATCACGCCCAACCAGGGCGGCAAGACCCCCTTCGTCGACTGCGACGGCGTCGGCGACTGCTCCAACACCCTGATCAACCAGTGGGACCCGACGATGGGCGCCATCGACGTCTTCTACGCCGAGTTCGAGACCGTCGTCCCCGTCGGCACCCACGGCTACGAGCTCGACCTCGCCTTCTTCACCGCCCACTACCCGGTCTACAAGGACAACAAGGACTACAACGACGTGTTCATGCTCTGGTCGCAGAGCGAGCTCTACGTCGGCAACATCACCTACCTCCACGACGGCGACAACTTCCAGCCGATGAGCCTGCCCGCGCTCGTCGCCGCCGACCTGATCGCCTTCGACGGGGCCAGCGACCCCGAACTCCTCGGCACCGGCTTTCATGGCAAGGACTACCCGGGCGGCGCCACCCCCTGGCTCACCGTCGCCGGCCCCGCAAAGCCCGGCGAGAGCCTCACCATCGCCGTCGCCGCCTTCGACGCGCACGAATATTGGTACGACTCCGCGATGATCCTCGACAACTTCCGCTGGAGCTGCGAGGGCTGCAGGCTCGACCTCGACTGCGGCCTGCGCCTGCAACAGCCAAACCCCTAGCGGCCAAGCAAGCGCGCGGATCACCGCCGTGGCCCCCCACCGTGGCCCCCCACCGTGGCCCCCCCACGGCGGCTGAGATACCCTGCGCCCATGTCTCGCCCTTACCTTCCCCTCGCCCTCCTGCTCGCCGCCTGCGGCACCAACGAAGCCACCAGCCAGGGCAGCAGCGAGACCACCGCCGCCACCGATAGCACCACCGTCGCCACCGACAGCCCCAGCAGCACCGCGGACACCACCGCGGCCACCGGCAGCGACACCGGCACCACCATCACCCCCACCGGCACCGGCGGCGGCGGCCAGTACTGCGGCGGCTGGCAGGGCAGCGACGGCGAGCTCGCCCTCAACCTCGCCGACAAGGACGGCAACCCGCTCATGGACGGCAGCACCCTCCCGCTCGAGTGTGGCGGCCAGGGCCTCTTCATGTTCGGCCTCTACACGACCTTCGGCGGCTTCACGCCCGCCTCGCAGAACATCGAGTTCACCCTCACGGCCGACGTCGAGGGCTACAACACCAACCCCGACGGCCACTTCTACAGCGCCGACCCGGTCGGCTACTACATCGGCTGCGAGCCGGTCGACGGCGGCGTGAGCGGCGTGGTCCCGATCCTCCCGCTCGACAGCCTCACCGACCTCACGCTGCTCGACGGCCTCCCCGCCGCGATCCACGTCGTCCTCCACACCCCGGCCGGCGACATCGTGCGCGACGTCGCCGTCAAGCTCTCCGTGGTCAAGGACGCCAGCTGGTCCTTCTGCGGCGGCTGAGCGCTCACCAGCTCGGCTTCTCCTCCTCGGGCCCCGGATCGGGCTTCGCCTTCGCGCCACCCGCCGCAGCCCCGGCGCTGTCGGCCGCAGCGCCCGCGCTGCCCGCCGCCGCTGGATCGGCCGGCGCCACCGCGGGCGCCGGCGGGGCGACCGGCGCGGCCGGTGCCGCCGCGGGTGCGGCCGGCGGCGCCACAGCCTTGGCCTCGGCCTTCGCATCGGCCTTCTTCTCCGCCCCCTTGCAAGCGGGCGCGCCAGCGGTGGTGGCCAGGAGGACGGTCATGGCGAGGAACTTCTCGGCGTCGATCTTCATGCGCCCAAAGCTATCAGACCTCGCCACGACGGTCACGAGCCGCCCCCGCTGCGCCCCGGGTTGTCCAGGACCTCACTCCCGCGGCCGCTGCTCGGCCACATAGTTCGCCAGCGCCTCGATCTCCTCCGGGCGCAGCTTGCCCGCGAACTTCGGCATCTCCGCCGTATCGCCATAGAGGTCCTTCGCGCTCGAGTCCTGAATGATGCGAGCGATCCACGCCGTGGTCCCGCGGCCCGCCAGCGTCGGCCCCGTGCTGTCCTTGCCGGCCTCGATCTCGTGGCAGCTGCTGCACTCGAGCTTCCCGGCCCACAGCTCCTTGCCCTGCGCGACCAGGGCCGCGTCCATCGCCCCCAGCTCGGCCCCGCCCAGACTGCGCACATATTCGACCACCGCCGCCAGCTCCGCGTCACTCACCGCCTCGACCGACAGCGGCTCCATCGTCTTGTGCGCCTTGGTCCCGCCGTAGAAGCGCTTGTCCGCCGGGTTGCGCAGCAGCGCCGTCAACCACGCCCGTCCGCCGTAATCCACGAACGACGGCGCCTCGGCCCCGCCCTTGCCGGCGATCGTATGACAGGTCGCGCAATGCTCCTTGAACAACATCCGCGTCTGAAACTTCGGATCGTTCTCAAACACCGCGACCCCGCCGGCCGCCGGCACCCCGAGCAGCGCCCACGCCCGCGCCTCCTTCGCCTCCTTCTCCGCGACCTCGAGGCCGTGCTGATAGCTCTCGTTCGCGGCGTCCTCGGCCATCGCGATCCCCGTCAGCGCGGTCACACCCGCCATCAACAGCCCGACCAGCGTCAGCGCCCCCCAGCGGTCCTTGGCCTTTCGCGTCTTGCCCCGATCGATCCACGGCAGCAAAAACAGCATCACCGCGATCGTCCCCGGCAGCAGCACCGTGGCGATGATCTGCAGCGGCCCCTCGAAGTACTTGAGCAGCTGATACAGGAACAGGAAGTACCACTCCGGACGGGCCACAAAGTTGCTCGCCGGGTCGGCCGGCGCGAACAGCTCGGCGCCGTGGGTCTGGTACGTCAACGCCACCAGCGCCGCCCCACACACCGCCATCGCCAGCACGTCGAGGAACAGCTGATCCGGCCAAAACGGCTGCGCCTTGCGCTTGCACTCCGCATCGCTGAGCCCCGCCGGCGGCGTCACCCCGTGCCTGCGAAACAGCGCCAGGTGGCCGACCAGGAGCGCAGTCAGCGATATCGGCAGGACAAACACATGCAGCGCATAAAACCGGGTGATCGTCAGATTGCCGTACTGCGGCCCGCCCTGCAGCGCCTGCTGCATCGGCTCCCCGCCCGGCACCGATCCCATGATCCCGGTCGCCACTTGCGTCGCCCAGTAGCCCTTCTGGTCCCACGGCAGCAGATATCCGGTCAGCGCAAACGCCAGCACCAGCCCGCCCATCGCCAGCCCGGTCCACCAATTGACCTCGCGCGGCGCGCGGTAGGCCCCCGCCCACACCACCTGCAGCATATGCAGGATCACCGCCACCACCATCGCCGACGACCCGTGGTGATGCAGCCCGCGCAGGAACCACCCGCCGCTCACCTGGTCGTTCAAATACGCCGTGCTGGCCCACGCGTCGCTCGCCGACGGGCTGTAATAAAACGCCAGCAAGATCCCCAGCACCACCTGCTGCATGAACAGGTAGGTCAGCACCGAGCCGAACACGTAGCGGAGCCGGGCCCCGCCCGCGACCTCCTCGTTCAGCGCGTGCCCCAGCGCGGTCTTGATCCCCGTGCGCGCCTCGAGCCAGTCGAGTACCCGCATTACACCGGCTCCTTCCCAGGCACACCCTGGCGGAAACGTTCGAACCGGATCGCCACCATGCCGTCCTTCTCCTCCAGCTCGAGCGTATCCAGCGGCCGCGGCGACGGACCGGCCTCCACCTCGCCCTTCGCCGTGAACGCCGAGCGGTGACACGGGCACTTGAACTTGCCCTCCCCCGGCTCGTAGTCCACCGCGCAGCCCAGGTGCGGGCACGCCGTCGAGAACGCCTTCAGCTGCCCGTCCTGCTCCACCACCCAGCACGAGCCCAGCTTCACGTCGCGCTCGCGGCTCCACGCGTCGACCCGGTCCGCGTGCAGATCGACACGCACCGGCGTCGTCGAGAACTGCGTCCGCTCGCCGACCGGCAGGAACGCCCCCTCCACCCGTTTCCCCCCCAGCGGATACAGCACATATCCGACCGCCGGCACGACCGGGATCGCCGCCAGCCCGCAGCCCAGCACCGCGACCCCCGCCTTCAGCAGCCCGCGCCGCGAAGCTGTCTCCGGGGACATGTCCTGAGGTTCATGGGCCCCGCCCTCCGGCGCCTCTCGATCGTCCTTGCTGCGCATGCACACACTCCTCGGCTCCGCACAGCATACCTGTATCCAAGCCCCCGCAGGACGGTCCTTGGGCTGGCGTCCGCCGCGCGGTAGCATCCCCCCGTGCCACGCCTGCTCCGCCCCACCCCCGGCCCCACCACCCTCAAGGTGACCCGCTGGGGCGGCGCCCGTCTCGCGGCCCTGCGCGGCCACCCCGACCCACACGCCCGCGTCGGCGAGTCGTGGGAGTTCTCGACCCTCCCGGGCAGCGAGAGCCGCGTCGGCGAGACCCCGCTCCGCCAGGTCCTCGGCCACCCCCTCCCGTTCCTCGCCAAGCTCATCGACACCGCCCTCCCGCTCAGCGTCCAGGTCCACCCCGGCGACAGCGCCGAGACACCCGGCAAAGAAGAGGCCTGGGTGGTCCTCGCCGCCGACCCCGACGCCCAGGTCTGGGCCGGCCTCGCCGCCACCACCAGCCCCGACGAGTTTCGCCGCGCCGTCGCAGCGGGCGAGCCCCTGCTCCACCTCCTGCGCGCGATCCCCGTCGTCGCCGGCAGCGTCATCCTGGTCCCCGCCCGCTGCGTCCACGCGATCGGCGGCGGCATCCTCCTCGCCGAGATCCAGCAGCCGAGCGACTGCACCTACCGCTTCCACGACCACGGCAGCGAGCGCGCGATCCAGCCGCACGAGGCCCTCGCCGCCGTCGACCTCGCGCAGCAACCCCAGGTCTGGCACCCCGACCTCCCGCCCACCCAGCTCCGCGGGCTCCACCTCCAGCTCGAGATCCTCGGCCCCGGCGCCCACCGCCGCGACCGCCCCCGCGGCCCCACCCTCGTCATCCCCGCCCGCGGCCCCCTCACCCTCCGCGCCGACCACGAACAGCTCCACCTCGACCCCGGCGACCTCGCCCTCACCCGCGGCCCCTCCTGGCTCGAGCTCCCGCCCCGCTCATTGGCTGTCCTCGGCCGCATTTGCGAACCCTGGACGACAGTCCATCCCCCCACCCCGCCGACAAACGACCCCGAAACCCACCCAGGCGGCGTTTCGCCGCGTCGCGGGTCACCACAGGGCTCGCTCCAGCACCACCAACTCCGCGAAATTCCACGCCCCCGCGAACGACACGCCGCTTGCTAGACCTCGCCCCGGAGACCGCCACCATGTCGCTCGCCCGCACCGCCCTGTCCATCGCCCCGCTCGCCCTCGTCCTCGCCGGCCCGGCCGGCTGTTTCCTCGTCACCAGCGACGACCTCAACAACGTCGAGATGCGCGAGGCCCTCGACGAGGTCGTGCTCGAGGGTCAAGGCCAGACCGTCGAGAACGAGATCGTCGAGATCACCACCGACTTCACCATCGGCGCCGGCGTGGCCGAGGCCGCCGCCGCCCTGCGCGACGCGATCGCCTCCCAGATCCCCTGCTCCACCGTCACCGTCGCCGACAACCAGCTCACCCTCGACTTCGGCGGCCTCGCCGACAACTGCGTCTACAACGGCCACACCTTCGCCGGCGTCGTCACCATCACCATCGCCCACGACGCCGCCAGCGACAAGATCACCGTCGACCACACCTACGAGGACCTCAGCAACGGCGTCGTCACCCTCAACGGCAGCAAGGTCGTCGACTGGACCAGCGACGCCCGCCACGTCGTCACCGACCTCCAGGTCGAGCGCGACGGCAAGACCGCCCACACCACCTCCGACCGCACGCAGACCCTCCTCGATCCCACCGCCGGTCTCCAGGGCGGCATCGAGATCAACGGCGAGCGCCACTGGGACAACGACAAGGGCGCCTGGGAGCTCGCCATCGACGGCGTCGAGCTGCGCTGGATCGACCCCGTCCCCCAGGCTGGCAGCTACACGCTCACCACCCCCAAGGGCAAGACCGCCGTCCTCAGCTTCGCGCGCGTCGACGACGACACCATCGCCGTGACCCTCAGCGGCGGCCGCAACGACCGCGTCTTCCACGTCACCCGCAGCGGCGTCGTCAGCGACGAGGGCGACGCCTAGCGCGCGACCCCGGGCGCCACGGCCAAGCCCGCCAGCGCGCCCAACTCGCGTATCATGCGGGCATGACCCTACTCGCGCGCCTCTCCGTGCTCGTACTGCCCCTCCCGTGCCTCCTGGTGGCACTCACCGCGTGCGGCGGCGACGACACCGGCACCGGCGACGCCAGCACCACCACCGCCCCGCTCACCACCACCGGTGAGCCCGTCACCACCACCGGCCCGGCGCCCACCACCAGCGGCGACACCAGCAGCTCCACCGGCGCCCCCGCCGGCCCCAACTGCGTCGCCATCACCGACAAGGCCGCCTGCGCCGCCGAGCCCGAGTGCCTGTGGAAGGGCGTCGTCCAGTACACCTACGGCGCCCAGGGCTGCACCGGCAGCGTCACCGACTTCTGCATCGACCGCGACCCCGCCGGCGGCGCCTCGGCCTGGTACCGCGAGGTCGACGGCGACGCCCAGGTCGTCGAGTTCGGCTACACCCCCCAAAACCTCGGCCCCGAGTGGCAAGCCTGCACCTGCGACGGCCCGCTCGCCTGCCTCTGCACCTCGATCACCGAGACCTGCCCCGAACGCCTCGGCGAGTTCTGCGGCGGCATCGCCACCGAACTCGGCTGCGACAACGCCAACGTGCTCGGCGACCCGCGCTGCGCCTGGCTCTCGGTCTCGCCCGAGGGCCCGCTGGACGCCAACTGTGCCGACACCGCCCAGAGCGACCTCTGCCTCCCCGCCGACATGGCCAACGCTGACATGTGCACCCCGCCCGTGTACACCTTCGGCAACTGCGCTGGCTTTGGCCAGGAAATCTTCTGGCGCGAGGTCAACGGCGTCGTCGAGATCACCACCGCGTGCGGGCCCCAGCCTCTCGGCTTCACCCGCTGCGAGGGCGACGACACGCCCCAGCAGCCCGACGAGTGCGGCTGCCGCTGCCTGTAGCTTTGCGGCCGCATGCCGTATCATGCGGCCATGACTTCCCGCTTGCTCCGCTCGCTGTCCATCCTCGCCGGCACCACCCTCCTCCTCCCCGCCTGTCCCAAGGGCAACGAGGGCACCGCCAGCGACACGAGCTCGAGCGGCAGCACCGTCGCGTCCACCACCACGCAGGACCCGACCGCCACCACCACCACCGCCACCACCCTCCCCACCACGACGGAGGCGAGCACCGGCACCAGCGGCACCGACACCGTGTCCACCACCGAGGTCACCGCCACCACCGCTGTCACCGACACCGACACCGGCGGCCAGTGTGTCGACTGCATCGCCGTCACCGACGAGGTCGCCTGCGTCAACACCCCCGAGTGCCGCTGGACCGGCGTCGTCGGCTACACCTACAGCGCCCAGGGCTGCGTCGGCAACATCACCAACTTCTGCACCGCCAAGAAGCCCGCCGGCGTCGCCACGGCCATGTGGCGCGACATCGACGGCGGCCAGCAGGTCGTCGAATTCGCCTACACCCCCGAGTGCCTCTCGGCCGAGTGGAAGCCCTGCGACTGCGACGGCCCGCTCGCCTGCCTGTGCACCTCCGTCACCGAGGACTGCCCCAACCGCCTCGAGGAGTTCTGCGCCGTCAACATCACCGAGCTCGGCTGCAGCAACGCCACCTTCAAGGGCGAGCCCGTCTGCAACTACTTCAAGGTCGCCCCCGAGGGCCCCTTCGACGACATGTGCGAGGTCAAGCAGGCCAAGAACAAGTGCCTGCCCGCCACCAACATCGACGCCAAGACCTGCGACAAGGTCCAGTTCGACTACCCCAATTGCCTGAACCAGCAGAGCGACCCGGTCTACTGGCGCGACAACAACGGCACCGTCGACCTGATCCAGAGCTGCGGCCCCGTGCCCACCGGCTACACCCCCTGCGAGGGCGTCGACACCCCCGAGCAGCCCGACGAGTGCGGCCTGTGCACCTGCCTGTAGCCCCGCCGCTCACAGCCACGCGTACGCGCGGCGCAGCACCTCCCGCCCGTCCTCGTGGATGAGCGGGCCGTGCGAGAGCACGATGCGATCGAAGTCCCACGCCAGCATGCGCCCGATCTGCTCACGCGCCGCCGCCCGGTCCCGCATCATCACGTGCTCGAGCCAGGTCGCCCCGGGCTCGCGGTTGGCCAGCAAGAACGCGACCACCCGCGTCAGCCACGACGGGTGCTTGCTGAGGTGGAACACGATGTCGGCGCAGATCAGCGTCCGGCTCGCGGCGTGGAAGAACACCACCTCGTTCTCCATCTTGCGCGCCGCGAAGAACACCTGTTCGAGCGCCCCGGCCCACTCCGGCTCGGGCCGGTCGCCGAGGATGCGATCCCAGCGGAGGTCGCTGCGCTTCTTCTCGAGGCCCGGGCACGCGCACACGATCGCCTGCGGATAGGCCGCGATCCACGACTGCACGCCGAGGTGGTGAAACAGGCTGGGCGCCACGATCGCCAGCACCGGACCGAGCGCGTCGATCTCCGCCCGCAGCCCGGCGTCGAGCGGCGCCGGACAGTGCACAAAAAGCCCGCCCGGCAGCCGGACGACGCACATCCGCGTCCCCGTCTCGATGCCCCAAAACCGGAGCCTCCGCTCGTGACACCACAGCTCGTCGGCCAGCTTCGTCAGGGGCATCGCGCCGCCAGTGTGCCCTCGCCGACGCAGGGACGTCCACCCCGCGCTCAGGTCAGCAGCACCAGCTTCCCGACCGTCGTCCCCGACTCGAGGTCCGCGTGCGCCCGCGCGACCTCCTCCAGCCGATACGTCGCCACCGCCGGCATGCGCAGCGCCCCCTCCGCGAACCCGCCGAGGATCCGCGCCATCGCCTCGCGCAGCAGATCCTCGCGGTGGAACATATACGACAGATTAAACCCCAGCACCGACTTGTTGTGATTCACCAGGTCCATCGCTGAAAACCACGGCGTGCGCACATAGTCGATCGCCAGCTTGAGATAGTTCGGCCGGCCCCCCTGGCGCGGCAGCATCGAGTGAAATCCATACACCACCAGCCGCCCCGCCGGCGCCAGGTGCTGATAACTCGCGCGCAGCGTGCTCACCCCATTCGCGTCGAAGATCGCAGCAAACCCCGCCGGCGCGGCCCTTCGCGCCTGCTCCCACAGCCCCGGCTGCGACCGATCGATCACCAGCTCCGCCCCCAGTGCGCGCGCCGCCGCGACCTTGTGCGCCCCGCCGACCACACCCACCACCCGGCAGCCCGCCCGCGCCGCCAGCTGCACCAGCGCCGAGCCCACCCCGCCCGCCGCCGCGTGCACGAGCACCCACTCGCCCCGGCCCGCCCGCGCCAGCGTATGCAACGCGTGGTCCGCCGTCAGGAAGATCGTCGGCAGCCCCGCCGCCTCCGCCGTCGACAGCCCCGCCGGCGGCGTGAACACCTGCGCCGCCGGCACGCAGACCTGACCCGCGTACCCACCAAAGCGCGTCACCGCCATCACCGGCTGCCCGAGCGCCCAACCGTCCACCCCCGCCCCGATCGCCGACACCACCCCCGCCACCTCGAAACCCGGTGTGATCGGCCAGCCGACGTACTCCTTCGCCGACGCATACAGCCCCATGCGGATCACACAATCCGCGTAGTTCACCCCGATCGCCGACACGTCCACGCGCAGCTCGCCCGCGCCCGGCACCGGCGCCGCCGCGTCCTCGATCTGCAACCGTTCATACCCGCCGGCGCGGTGGATCACGACCTTTCGCATGCCGCGACCCTCGCCCGCGCGGCGCCGCCCGGTCAAGTCCGTGTTAGCCTCCGCGCCGCATGAGCAGCACCGCCGGACCGACCCGCACCGAATCCGACAGCATGGGCCCCATCGAGGTCCTGCAGAGCCGCTACTGGGGCGCCCAGACCGAGCGCTCGCTGCACCACTTCAACATCGGCGACGACCGCTTCCCGCGGCCCATGATCCGCGCCCTCGGCCTGCTCAAGAAGGCCGCCGCGCTCGCCAACCAGGAGCTCGGCATGCTCCCCGCCGACAAGGTCGCGCTCATCGTCCGCGCCGCCGACGAGGTCATCGCCGGCCAGCTCGACGAGCACTTCCCCCTGCGCGTCTGGCAGACCGGCAGC
>JBGAUO010000042.1:0-33418 GCA_044228605.1 Nannocystis sp.
CTGGCTGATGGCGGTGAGCTGCGGGGTGGCTCGCGGCAGCGAGGCGACGCTCTACGTGCTCGGTGGTGCGGCCGGTGTGTTCGCGCTGGGGGCTCTGTTCATCCCGAAGCCGAAGGCCCAAAATCCGCTCGCGGACCTGGCGAAGATGATGCAGGGCGGCGGGATGCCAGGCGGGATGCCAGGCGGCATGCCGGGCTTCCCGTTTGGCCAGCCGCAGGACGCTCCGAGCAACGCGATCGGCAGCCAGCGGCCAGCGCGTGAGCGAGTGATCGACGTCGACGCACAAGAGAAGCAAGACAAGTCGGACAAGAAGCGGAAATGATGCCGGCGCTCGTGCCCGACGAGAGCGCCGCGCCTGCCGCAGACCCGAGGGTGCGGGTGGTGATCCACGGCGTGGCGAACGGCGGTGAGGGCATCGGGCGCGCCGAGGACGGGGACGCACGGGTGTGGTTCGTGGACGGCGGGCTGCCGGGTGACACGCTGTGGGCCTTGCCGGTGCAGGCGAGGCCGCGGATGATCCGCGGGCGCGCGCTCGCGGTGATCACTGCGAGCCCGCTGCGGGCCGAGGCGCCGTGTTCGCTGGCGGATCGTTGCGGCGGCTGCGGCTGGCAGCACGTGCAGCCCACGGCGCAGGCGGGGCTGAAGGCCCAGATCGTCGCCGATCTGCTGCGCAAGCTGGGAGGGCCCGCTCCGCAGGCGATGCCGAGCCCCGCGGCGCTCGGGTATCGTCGTCGGGCTCGTCTGCACTTCGAGAAGCGGCCCGAGGGGCTGCAGCTCGGGTTCTTCGCGCGCAGCGGGCACGTCGTGGTCGACGCGCCTGCGTGCCCGGTGCTGGATGTGGCGCTGCGGCACGCGGTGACGCGGATGCGTGGCGCCGCGCACTTGCTGCCGAATCACGGCGAGCTGCATCTGCTCAGCGACGGCACGCGGGTCGTGGTGGGCATCGCCGCCGCGTCGGATGCGTTCGGTCAGCGGATCCCGCTGCCGCCGCTCGCTGGCGACAGCGAGCTGCTGCGCGCCGGGCTCGCGGCGCTGCTCGACGAGGTGCTGGTCGGGATCGTTGTCGCGGGGCCGCGCGGGGCCGTGAGCGTCGGCGTGGACACGCTCGAGCTCGACGCGGCTGGCCCTGAGGACATGTCCGTACGTGCAGGTCCGTTCGCCTTCGCGCAGGCGCAGCGGGCCCAGAACGACGCGCTGGTGGCTCATGTGCTCGCGCAGGCGCAGGCGCAGCGCAAGGGGCGGGGCCTCGAGCTGTTCGCGGGGGCCGGCAACTTCACGCGCGGGCTGTCGGCGATCCTGCGCGAGCTGACGGCGGTGGAGTTCGACGGGCCCGCGGCGGCCGAGCTGCAGCTGTTGGCCTCGCGGATCGCGGTGCGCGGCGGCACGCGGGTGCAAGTGAAGCGCGAGTCGGCGGCCACCACCCTGAAGCGAGCGGCTGACGGCAATTTTCGCTTCGACCTGGTGGTGCTCGATCCGCCGCGGGCGGGGCTCGGCACGGCGGCAGCGCGCGACCTGGTGAAGGTCGCCCGCGGTCGCGTCATCCACGTCAGCTGCGATCCCGCGACGCTGGCCCGCGACCTCGAGGTGCTGACCAAGGGCGGGCTGCGCATCGCCTCCGTCGCGGTGTTCGACATGATGCCGATGACCCCCGAGGTCGAGGTCGTGGCGGTGCTCGACGTGCGTGCCCGGAGCTATGCATGAGCGATCCGGTGCAGGAGCTCGAGCGGGCGATCGGGGCCGGCAAGTACGCGCCGGTCTACGTGCTCTTTGGCGACGAGCCGGCGGCGATCCGGGCGATCATCACCGCGTTGCGCAAGGCCTTGATCCCGCCCGACGACGCGACCGCGCAGGCGATGGCGGCGTTCAACCACGAGCGCTTCGACGGGGCCGACCTGCGCTCGGCGACGCCGGTGCTGTCGGCGTGCCAGCAGGTGCCGATGCTGGCGCCGCGGCGCCTGGTCGAGCTCGCCAACCCCGATGACATCGCCAAGGGGGCGGGCGAGGAGGGCGGCTCGCCTTCGGCGGCGATCGACGCGCTCATCCATTACCTCGGCGCGCCGAGCCCGACGACCGTGCTCGTGATCCACGGGAGCGGTATCGATGGCCGCTCCCGCCTGATCAACGCCTGCAAGAAGGGGGGCTACGCGCACAAATTCGAGGCGCTGAAGAAGGACGATGAGGCCGTGGCGTTTGTGCTCGGCGAGGCGAGCGCGCGCCGGCGGAGGATGGCCCGCGAGGCCGCGGTGATGCTGGTGGCGGCGGTCGGGACCGGGCGCAGCGAGCTGCTGGCGGCGCTCGAGCAGGCGATGCTGCACGCCGGCGACGCGGCGATCGGCCTCGCTGACGTCGAGGTCATGGTGGCGCGGACGCGCGAGGGGAACATCTTCCACCTGACGGATGCGGTCGGTCGCGGCGACGCGAAGGCGGCGCTCACCGTCTTGGCGCAGATGTTCAGCGCCGGCGAGAAGGACACCGGGGTGGCGTTGCAGGTGCTGGCCATGCTCACCCGTCAGGTCCGGCTGATCTTCACGGCGAAGGTCGGTGGACCCGAGGCGATAAAATTGCCGCCCTTCCTCCTGCGCGGGCTGGAGTCGCAGGCGCGGGGTTACACCGAGGCCCGTCTGCGAACGGCCTACGCGTCGCTCGTTCGCCTCGATCGCGACCTCAAGGGCGGCTCGCATGCGGCATACGCCTCGCCGATGTTGGCGCTGCAACGATGGATCCTCGACACGTGTCGCGCGCTGCCGGGCGTGGATGCGCGGACCTGAGCGCTGCGTTTGTCCGCGGGCCTCGCCGATGGCCGTGATAACTTCCGCGACCATGAACGCCATGCTCTCCAAGCACATCCACGCTCTTGCGATCCACTCCTGTGTGGTCGTCGGCCTGCTCCTCGGAGCCGGTTGTGACGCCGCGACCAAGGACACAAAGAGCGACGCCAAGGCAGCGGTCAACGCCGACGGGAGCATGCAGGTCGGCGACGCCAAGGTGAACGCGGACGGCAGCATGCAGGCCGGTGGCGCCAAGGTGAACGCGGACGGCAGCATGCAGGCCGGTGGCGCCAAGGTGAACGCGGATGGCAGCATGCAGGCCAACGGGGTCGCGGTCTCGGGTGTCGGCGCCGATGGCAAGACCGCCACGATCACGACGGCTCACGGTGCCGTCGAGGTCGACGCGCACGGCGCGGGCAAGGTGAAGGCGCCGGGTGTCGAGGTCGACGGAGCTGCGGGGGGTAAGGTGAAGGCGGGCGGTGCCGAGGTCGACGGCGATGCGGGCACGGTGAAGGCTGGCGGCGTCACGGTCGACGGGACCGGCGTCACGCTGCCCGGCGGCGCGAAGATCCCGACCGGCCACGCGAGCGGCAGTGCGGGGGGCGGCGGCTCGAAGAGCTGCCCCGGGGGGAGCTGCAAGCAGGTTTGCAAGGACGGTGGGACGCTCACCTGCGACGGCGGCTCGTGCAACCAGACGGCCGAGTCGGGCAGCTGTACGCTGACCTGCAACGGCGGCTCGTGCAGCCAGACCTGCAAGGCGGGTGCGACCTGCGACCTCGCGTGCAACGGTGGATCGTGCACCCGCAAGTGCGACGGGACCTGCAGCAAGAAGTCCTGCCTCGGCAGCGACTGCACCGGCTGACCTGCATCGGCGCTGGGCCGCTCCGACGCGGCCCACCGCGAGCAGCACTCCGCTCGCTTAAATACGAAACGCCAGTGGCGCGAAGCGTCACCGGCGAGACGTTCCTGTCGTCACGCTGTGGGCGTGAGCGGCAGGGGTTCAGCCAGCCTTGGGGGCGGCCTTGTTGGTGGCAATGGTAAGCCGGGAGATGTACCGCGAGGCGGTGTTGCGGTGAATGACGCCCTTGGAGGCGGCCTTGCTGATCGCCTGGATCGCGTCGGGGAGGGCGGTCGCTGCGACCTCGCCACCGTTTGCATCCTTGCCGTCGAGCGCTTTGCGAACCCGCTTCATGTAGGTCCGCATCGTCGACAGATGCATCAAATTCCGGGCCCGTCGCTTGATCCGCTGACGGTTGCGCTTCTCTGCCTGCTTGTGGTTCGCCACGTCTGCTCGCTTCTCGAAGTGTCGGTAGGAGGCGAGCCTTATGGCTCTGCAGCCGGCCCCTTGTCAAGCCGCGCGCGACGGGCCACCCTCACGCACTCCTACGAGTTCGCGCCGATGCACCGTATCCCCCGCTATTTGCTGCCTTGTGCCTGTTTGGGGCGTGTCCTTGCTGCCCCGGGGATCGCCGTGCTGGTGCTCGCGGCGCTGACCGGGACGGCCTGCATTTTTGTCCCGCCGCCGCCCTTGCCCGAGGAGATCGCGGCGGCAGAGGCGGCCAAGGCGGCGCGCAAGGCCTCGGTGCGCAGCGGTCAGCCAGGGCCAGCCACGGCGCCCGAGGGGGAGGAGGGCGGCGCCGCGGCGGATGGTGAGGCGCTCGCAGGTCGCTTCACCAAGGGGGAGGAGGCGCCACGCGGGATGAATTCGGCGCAGGTGAAGGCGTACAACGCGGCCCAGGGCGACCCGGAGAACAGCGACTTCACGCTGGAGGAGGCCCTGGCGGGCCTGCCAGGGGCCCCGGGAGACACGCTTTGGGCGCTGCTGAAGACCCCGCGTGGGGTCATCGAGTGCGAGCTCTTCGCGGACCAGGTGCCGGTCACGATCGCCAACTTCGTCGGCCTGGCGCGCGGGCTGCGGCCGGTCTACGACAAGGCCAGCGACAGCTGGGTGAAGCGGCCGTACTACAACAACACGACCTTCCATCGCGTGATCCCGGGCTTCATGATCCAGGGCGGCGATCCGACGGCGACGGGCACCGGCAACCCGGGTTACGTGATCGAGGACGAGATCCGACCGGACCTGATCCACGACGCGCCGGGACTCCTCAGCATGGCCAACAAGGGGCCCAACACCGGCTCGGCGCAGTTCTTCATCACCTTGAACCCGACCCCGCACCTCGACGGGCTGCACACCGTGTTCGGCCGCTGCACCGACGACGGGACCCGCCTGGCCGACGACATCGCCCTGGTCCCGCGGGTTGAGAACGACAAGCCCAAGGATCCCGAGCTGCTCGACGCGGTGACGATCGCGCGCCGCCCGAAGAAGAAGTAGACCGTGGCCTTCGGGACATGTCTCGGGGGACATGTCAGAGGGCGGGCTCACGAGCCGAAGTAGAAGCCCATGAACAGGCCGATGTAGATCGTGTTGGACATCGGTCGGCCGGCGGCCGCGGGGGTGAAGCCGAGCCAGCCGAGCTCGGGGCCGAGGGAGAAGCCGCCGCCGCGGCGGGGCCGCTTGCGGGCGGCGAGCGGGAAGATCTCGTAGCGCACGGCGCCGGTGAACATGGCGCCGCCAAAGCCGCTGCGGGCGGTGCGTCCGGTCTCCCGCACGGCGCCACCACCCGCGCCGAAGCCGACGTGCAGGGAGAGCGGGATCCGCGGGACGGGGAGGAAGCCGAAGTCGATCACCGCGCCGCCCTGCAGCAGGCGCTGGCGCGGGTCGGCGAAGCGGTTGGCCCAGCTGCCGGTGAGCTCGAAGCCGATGGTCATCCAGGGATAGATCGCCTGGCCCACGCGCAGGCTGGCGGTGCCGCCCGAGAGCGGGTCCGGGGTCGGGAAGTTGTTGACGCGAACGAAGCTGCCGCCGGCGGCGATCGTGCCGCCGAAGTAGGGGCCGTCGACGCGGGGGGGCTTGCTCGCGGGTGTGCCTGCGAGGGCGCCGGTCGTCTCGGCGGCGGGGGGGAGCGTGGCGACCGGTCCGCTCGCCGGGGCTTCGGGGGTGGCGCTCGTCGCTGCGGGTACCGGGGGCGGCGAGGACACCGCGGGGGAGTTTTCCGGAGGCGACGCGTTCTCCGGTGACGAGGACGGGGTTGGGAGGGCGGGCGTCGAGGATGCCGTCACCGGGGGCGAGGTGGGCGTTGCGGCCGTGGCCTCGGGTGCGGGGGTGGCGGCAGCGGTCGCGGGGAGGACCGTGATGAACAGGGTCAGGGCGACGGTCTGCTGGGGCAGCGAGCAGGGTCCGCGGCGGCGGGAGGTCGGCACGGGTCACAGCATGGAGCAGGCGCGCAGGTCTGGGCAAGCGGGTTGCGGGATTGCCAGGGGGGAGGGCATTGATTATGGTCGCGCCGCGGCGAGGCCCGCACGATCATGCAGCGCAGGCGCGTCCTCGAGATGCTCGGCAGCTTTGTCCTCGGTGGGGGGCTCGTCGTCATGGTGTACGAGCTCGGTGGGCGTGCGCCGGCTGTGACCACCGAGCCGGTCGTGGAGACGGCTGGCGAGGTCGTGCGTGAGGACCCCGTCGACGTCGCAGGCTCGGAGATCGCGGCGAGCCCGGCCGGCGTGGGGGAGCCCGTGGCGCCGGGTCAGCCGGATCCCTACGCGCCGGGGCCCGATGGCAGCTACGCCGCCTATCCGCCGATCTACGAGCCGCCGGCGGTGCTCGACGCGGCCGCGGAGGCGAAGTTCCCGAAGCACGGGCTGGTCACGGGTCAGGCGGTTCTGGTGCGCGAGCGGACGGAGAAGGATGGGCGCATCGTCGGCATCCTGCGCGCCGGGACCCGCGTGCGCGCCGACGCCGAGCTGAGCTTCGGCGGCGGGTGCACGAAGGGGTGGCACGCGATCCACCCGAGCGGTTGGATCTGCCTCAACGCGGGGCTCGAGGTCGGTGACACGCCGCCTGATGATGGCGCGATCAACATCCCGAAGCCGCGCATCGATGCGCCGATGCCCTACGAGTACTGGCGGGTCTCGCACGATGGCACGCCGTTTTTTCATCGCTTGCCGAGCTTTGGCGAGGTCGACCAGGCGGACGCGGCCGCCAAGGCGTGGCTCGCGGAGAACGGGCGTGCACCGATGCCGCTCGGTCCGGCGGAGCGGCCCGCCGAGGTGCCGGCGGTGGTGAAGGAGTATCTGAACGCGGGGTACTACGTGACGGTCGCGGGCGAGGCGGTGAAGGCCGAGCGCCGGTACCTTCGCACGCTGCGCGGGGTGTTCGCGCGCAAGTATCAGCTCGAGCAGCGCGAGGGTTCGACCTTCACGGGCGTGGTGCTGCGCGGCGAGGCCGATCTGCCGATGTACTGGATCGTGCGCGAGACCGGGTTTCAGAAGCGCGAGAGCGAGGGCAGCGAGCTGCTGGTGAAGGTCGAGGGCACGCCGCCGGCTCGCCGCTCGCGCTATCCGTTCAAGCGCAAGGTGACGATCGGCACGACGCAGTTCTACGAGGACGCCGACGGGCTGCTGTTGCCGGCCTACGCGGTGGGTCAGTCGTACAAGCTGCGGCGGCCCCCGGGCGTGGGCGCCGACGAGCGCTGGATCCACGTCGATCTCTCGGAGCAGGTGCTGGTCGCGTACCAGGGCGACGTGCCGGTGTTCACGACGCTGGTGTCGACGGGCAAGGAGCCGGGCATGACGCCGATCGGGGTGCACCGCCTGCAGAGCAAGCACGTGGCGACCTCGATGCGGGACCAGCCGATCGAGGAAGACGCGTACTCGATCGAAGATGTGCCGTGGACGCAGTACTTCCACAACAGCGTGGCCTTGCACGGCGCGTTTTGGCACGGCGGCTTCGGCCTGGTGCGCAGCCACGGCTGCGTGAACCTGTCGCCCGCGGACGCGCGCTGGTTGTTCGGGTTCACGACCCCGCAGCTGCCCGACGGGTGGCACGCGGCGAGCCCGGGCGTGGGCAGCATCGCGCGCGGTTCGGCGATCGTGATCACGGAGTAGCGAGCTGTCAGCCGCCTCCGGGGCCGTGATAGAAGGCCGGCCGGAGGATCGCAGCATGAAGGTCTATGGACATCCTGGAAGCACGTGTACGCGCAAGGTGTTGACGACTCTGGCCGAGAAGGGCCAGGCGGCGGAGTTCGTGACGGTCGACATCATGAAGGGCCAGGGCCACTCTCCGGAGCATCTGGCACGTCAGCCCTGGGGGCAGGTGCCGGTGTTCGAGGCGGACGACGGCTGGCAGCTGATCGAGTCGCGGGCGATCATTCGCCACCTCGACGCGACCCTGCCGGGGACCTCGCTGACGCCCTCGGATCCGCGCGAGAAGGCCAAGATGGACCAGTGGCTGAGCATCGAGCAGTCGAACTTCACGCCCGCGGTGATGAAGATCCTCGGCCAGCTGATGTTCGCCAAGTGGCGCGGCGAGGAGCCGCAGATGTCGATCGTCGAGGACGGTCGCGTGGGCGTGCGCAAGGCCGTCGCCGTGCTCGAGCGGGAGCTCGCGGGCAAAGAGTACCTGGCGGGCGGGCAGTTCTCCCTCGCGGAGATCAGCTTCATGCCGTACATCGAGTACCTGTTCATGGCCGGTGAGGGCGCGTTGATCACGGAGCATCCGAACACGGCTGCGTGGTGGAATCGCTGCAGCGAGCGGGCCTCGTGGCAGAAGATCCGCGCGAAGATGTCGGCCGACTGATCGTGGTTGGGGACGCCGGGCTTCGCGGCCCGGCGCCCGCGGAGCGCCCTGCTTGACACCATGGGCGCGGTCTTGGATGCTCGCGCGCGTGCGAGCGGCGTGTGCGAGTCGGTTGGTGGAGGCCCCGTGACGATCGCCACCGAGCGCTGGCGCGGTGTGGTGGCGGCTTTGATGAGCGGGGCGCTGCTGGCTGGATCGTTGCCGCCGCAAGGATTGCCCGAGCTTGTCTTTGTGGCGATCGTGCCGCTGCTGGTGGTGCTGCGCGCGCGGACGGCGTGGCGTGAGGGGCTGCGGCTCGGCTTCGTGACGGGCGCGGTGATGATGGCGCTCGGGTACCCGTGGTTCATCGGCCTGTTTCAGGTGTTCGGTGACCTGCCGCTGGTGGCGGCGCTGCTGATCTTCGCGGTGTACTGCTCGTGGAGCGCGGTGCCGGTGGCGGTGTGGGCGGCGCTGATGGTGGCGCTGCCGCGGTCGCGCGGGTGGCCGCCGCTGGCGGCGATGACGTTCACGGGGCTGTGGTGGTCGTGGCCGGCGTTGTTGCCGTTCACGGTGACGATGGGGCTGGCGAGCCGGCCGGTGTGGATCCAGGGGGCGGAGCTCGGCGGGGCGGCGTTGATCGAGCTGCTGGTGTTCGGGTGCAGCGTGTGTGTGGTGGAGGCGCTGGCGGGGCGAGGGGCGAGGCGCTGGCGCTGGTTGGCCGCGGCGTCGGCGATCCCGGCGTTGATGTTCGCGCTGGGGACGTGGCGCGTCGCGGGTCTCGAGGGCGAGACGGTGCGGACGCTGCGTTTCGGGCTGGTCCAGCCGAACATCCCGCTGTTGTGGGAGGACGAGGGCGCGGATCAGCAGAAGCTGGCGCGGCTGCGTGAGCCGTCGGCGCGGGCCCAGGCCGGCGGTGCGGAGATCGTGGTGTGGCCGGAGAACATGTACCCGTGGCCGCTCGATCGCCCGATGCTGCGCGACGTGCAGGACGAGGATCGGGTGCTGGCGCTGCACGCGTTGCCGACGCTGTTCGGGGCGGGCAGCATCGCCGACGCGGACAAGTACGCCCACAACACGGCGTTTTTCCTGACGGCGGAGGGGACGATCGGCGGCAGCTACGACAAGGTGCTGCTGGTGCCGCTGGGGGAGCACATCCCGCTGGTGGATCCGGACTGGGCGACGGCGCAGATGCCCGGGTTGGCGCACAACATCGCGGGCGCGGGGCCGACACGTTTTGTCGTCACGCCGGGGCCGCCGGGGAGCGCGGCGCCGGGCGTCTCGCTGGGGCCGCTGATCTGCTACGAGGATGTGTTCGCCGAGTTTGCGCGGCGGGTGGCCGGTGTGGTCGGGGGCGTGGAGGTGTTTGTCAACCTCAGCAACGACACGTGGTTCGGGGCGCTCAGCGAGGCGTGGCAGCACCAGGCGCTGGCCCAGTTTCGCAGCGTGGAGCACCGGATCCCGATGGTGCGCAGCGTCAACTCGGGGCCGAGCGCGGCGATCGATCGGGCGGGGCGGATCATCGCCGGCACGCCGCAGCGGGCGGCCGACAAGGCGGCGCTGGTGCCCGCGGAGCTGTTGCTGGTGGACGTGCCGATCGGGCGCGACACGGAGCGGGCGCCGACGGTGTTCGCGCGCGCCGGGTGGCTGCTCGTGCATCTGTGTCGGGCGCTGGGGCTGGGGTTGCTGCTGCGGCTGTGGTGGACACGGCGGCGGACGCGGGCCGAGGGCCTCGCGAAATAGGCTGGCTTTTGGGACAGGTCGACATGTCCTGAGGGACAGGCTTCGTCAGGGCGGGCGCTCGGCCTGCCAGCGCGTGAGCTCGGCGAGGGTGCGCTGGCCGGTGACGCCGGCGGCGAGCAGGCCGGCGCGGGCCTCGTCGAGCAGGGTGGTGGCGCGAGGGCGGTCGCCGGTGGCCCACAGGGCGCGGGCGAGCTCGAAGCGCATCTGGCCGAGGTCGACGGGGTCTGGCTCACTGGCGAGGGCGAGGCGGAGGGCGAGCTCCAGCGGGATGAGGGCCTCGCCCGGGCGTTCTTGTGCGAGCGCGACCTGGCCGAGGCCGAGCAGGGCGAGGGCGCGGCTGGGGTGCTCGGGGCCGAGGACCTTGCTGCGGAGGTCGTCGGCGCGCTGGAAGTCGGCGCGGGCGTTGGCGAGGTCGCCGGTGTCGCGCAGGATGTCGCCGCGGATCGCCAGCACGGCGGCGAGGGCGGGGTGTTCGGGGCCGAGCTTGGCCTCGACGATCTGGACGGCGCCGTCGATCTCGCTGCGGGCGCTGACGAGGTCGCCGCTGAGGCGGAGCATGCCGGCGATGTTTTGCTGGACGAGGCCGACGTTGGGGTGGTCGGGGCCGCTGTTGTCGCGGAGGATCGCCCGGGCGCGTCGCAGCGCCGCGATCGCGTCGGCGTAGCGGACCTGACGCTCGTAGCTGAGGGCCAGGTTGTTGAGCGGTGTGACGACGTCGGGGTGGTTGGGCCCGCCGGCGGCCTCGGCGAGGGCGGTGGCGCGGACCAGCGTGGCCTGGGCCTCGGCGTAGCGGCCGCTGCGGAGGTAGGCGCTGCCGAGGCTGTTGAGGGCGTTGCCGAGGCGTGGGCTGTCCTGACCGTGGAGGGTGGTGAGGAGGGAGAGGGCGCGCTCGAGGCTGGTGATGGCCTCGCTGTTGCGGGTGGCGGCGATGTCGACGTTGGCCGTGAGCACGAGCAGGCGGGCCTCGTCGTGTGGGCGGGCGCCGATGCGGGCGAGGGCGCCGCGGGCGAGGTTGGTCCACGCTGCGGCCTCCTTGTCGCGGGCGAGCTTCCAGCCGGTGACGTCGATCAGGGAGAGGAGGCCGTCGAACAGGCGGGTGTCGTCACCGACGTGGAGGGCGGCGCCGAGGGCCGCGGTGAGGCTCTGGATCGCGGGCTCGTCCTCGCCGGCGGCGAGTTGGGCCTGACCGAGTTCGAGCAGGGCCTCCGCTTGCAAGGGCGGGTAGGCGAGCGGGGTGGCGAGGGCTTGTGCCTCGCGGGCGCGGGCGAGGGCGTCCTTCGACTTGCCCGCGGTGCGCAGCGAACGGACGGTGGCGAGGAGGGAGCGGGTGGTGGCGATCGTGGCGAGTTGTTCGGGCGCGGGCGCAGCGACGTTGGGACCGGGGGCGGGGGGGTCGAGGCAGCCGTCGATCGCGGGCAAGGCGAGGGCGGCGTCGAAGGCCCGGCGTACGACTTGCTTGTCGGCGTGGGTGTAGAGGTCGGTGAGGGCGACCAGGTCCTGACGGCGGCGTTCGAGGCACTGCATGCGCAGGTCGAGGCGCTCGGGCGACTGTTCGCCGCGCGCGGTGGCCTCGCAGCTGTCCTTGTGCATGCGCAACCACTCGTCGCGCCAGCGGTCGAGCTGGGCCCGGGTGGCGGTCCAGGCGTCGGCGGCGTAGATGGCTCCGGAGGCGGTGAAGGCTTGCTCGGCGGCGGCCTGCACCGGATCGTCCCAGACGCCGTGCATGCGCTCTGGGCCGCCGCCGCAGCGGTCCGGCGCGGGGCCGCGGGTGGCGAGGCCGAGCGCGAGGGCGGTGCCGGCGGCGAGCGAGCCGGCGAGCAGGAGGCCGGCGCGGCCGCGGCCCCGCTGGCGATCGATCTCTGCGAGCAGCAGGTCCATGCTCTGGAAGCGGGCCTCGCGGTCGGGCTGGAGGCCGCGCAGGCACAGGCGGTGGAGCCACTTCGGGACCGTGCTGCCGGCCGGGGGCGGGGCGCGGCGCGGGTTGCTGGCGGCGAGGGCGAGCTGTTCGAGGGTGTCGCCGGTGAACGGGCGTGCGCCGTGGAGGGCCTCGAACAGGGCGACGCAGAAGCTGAACTGATCGCTGCGCGCGTCGACGGCTCCGGCGAGGTGCTGCTCGGGGGACATGTAGAGCGGGGTGCCGACGACGGCGCCGACGCGGGTCATGCCCTGGTCGAGCATGCTGTTGCGGCGGAGGGCGATGAGCTCGGAGTCGGGGCTGCGGGGCTCGGGGCTGCGGGCCTCCTCGTCGCTGCGCGCGAGGCCGAAGTCGGCGACCTTGGCCACGAGCGCGCCGCCGGGCTCGCGGCGCAGGAGCACGTTGTCGGGTTTGAAGTCGCGATGGACGAGTCCGACGGCGTGGGCTGCGGCGAGGCCCCGACCTGCCCCAATGAACAGGTCGACGACGGCTTGCCAGGGGTGACGGGTCTCCATCCACGCGCTGAGGTTGGTGCCGTCGACGAGGTCCATGGCGACAAAGAGGCGCTCGCCGACCTCGCCGACGTCGAAGATCGGGACCACGTTCGGGTGGGAGAGGCGGGCCATCGCCTGGGCCTCGCGCTTGAGGCGTGCAGCCGCGTGGCTGGTGGCGGGGCCGAGCAGCAGCTTGAGCGCGACCCGGCGATCGAGCTCGGGATCGTAGGCCTTGTAGACCACGCCCATGCCGCCGGCGCCGAGCTGAGAGAGCACGACGTAGCGGCCGAGGCGGTCCGGGAGGCCGGGTTGCTCGCGGTTGCCGTGTTGACTGTGGGCCAGCGACTCGCGGGTCTCGACGAGCTCGCGGGGGGCACGCATCGGCAGGGTCGAGCGCGGGCCGTGGAGCTTCGCCGGCGCCGCGGCTGTGAAGGAGTGCCCGGGGTCGGCTGGCGGGAGTGTGCTGGTGAGGGCGGTGGGCGGGGCGAGTGTCGCGGAGACGTCTTGCGGGGCGAGTGTTGCGGCGAGCTGGCCGTCGTCGGGGACCAGGGGGGCGTCAGGATGTACGCGACCCGTCACGCTCGTCACTCTGGTCTCGTCCGCCACGCAAAACCCCTGGAGCGCACTATATCACTGGCCTGCGGGTCTCCACGCGGCTGCGCGTTCGCGCCGGGATGACGTGCGCGAGGCGTCGACGTGCGCGCTCAGAAGCCGTGGGCGGTGAGCTTGTCGCGGATCTGATCGGGGCGCTGTTGCAGGAAGTTCTGCAGGTTGTTGTGTTCGTTGACGAAGGTGTTGAAGTCGTACTCTTTGCGCGGGTCCTCCATGATCGCGGGCGAGAGCTGGTCGAACAGGGCGCTGGCGCGGGCCGGCAGGTCGCTGGCGGCGACGGCCTCGTTGACCTCGTCGAGGCGCGCGGCGAAGGCGGCCTCACACGCGGGCTCTTGCAGGCAGCGCGTGGCGAGCACTCCCTCGACGCCCCAGGGGTCCTGGTCCTTCTCGAAGGTCTGGTCGATGCCGGTCGTGATCATCGTGAACAGGCCGGTGGTGGGGTCGTGGTACAGGCGGTAGTTGTTCTTGATCGTGAAGGCGTAGTTGTCCCAGTGGTCGATGACGCTCTCGATCGCCCAGGTGGTGAGGAAGCGGTCCCAGTCGACGAGGTCAGCGATCGCGGGGTAGAAGCCGCCGGGCGGGAGGGCGTCGATGGCGAGCACGAGCTCGCGGAGCAGGGCGTAGTCCTCGGGGTCGCCGAGCGGGTCGGGCGGATCGCAGGGGGAGGGGGCGAACTCGCGGGTGAGGCAGTGGGAGTCGTCGTCGTCGGTCGGCGGGAGGTTCTCGGGGATCAGGTCGCACCAGTAGGTGCCCTCGTAGAGCATGCCGTTGTTGTCGGCGAACCAGCGGGCGAGGAAGCGGCGGTCGATCGTCTCGACGTGGGTGTAGAGGCCCCACAGCTGGTCGTTGACGAACAGGCGGACGCTGGCGGCGCGGGGGGCGGGGAGGCCGAGGTCGCGCAGCAGCGGGTAGCCGAGGCGTTCGTTGGCGGCGCTGTTGTCCTGCACGCCGTTGTTGAAGGTGAAGTGTTTTTCGCCGAGGAGTCGGCGCTCGCCGGGGCAGCCGACGACCTTGGGGTCGTCCCACTCGAGGTTGACCTTGAAGGAGGCCTTGCCGCCGAGGTCGCGGGACGAGCCGCAGCCGCCCTTGATCTTGATGCCGGCGCCGGGGAAGGACTGGTCGCCGAAGCGAAGGCTGCCGCTGTAGTAGGTGCGTGCGAAGGGCACGCAGCCGGGCGGGTTGGCCTCGGCGTTGATCTTCTGCCAGCTCTCTGGGGGGATCTCGAGGTGGAAGTCGAGGATGGTGTCCTGGGCGAACAGGACGCTGCTGCCGTCGTCGGTGCGAAAGCTGCGGTCCTCGCTCCACGGGCTCCAGGCGCTGCAGGGTCCGTGCGCGTCGCGGTGGCGGAGGCGGACGACGTGGTCCTCCCACGCCTCCAACGTGGTGTCGTCGGGGTCGTCGAAGTCGCCGTCGGCGAGGGTGAGGATGGGCGGGACATCGTCGGTGGCGGCGTGCCAGACTCGGGTGTCGGGCGTGCCGTTCTTGACGCGCCAGATCTCGGCCTCGAGGCCGCCGGGTGTGTCGCCAGGGTCGGGGTCGGCGAAGCTGGTGCCCACGATCGTCAGGGTCTCGGGGAGGACGTCGATGCGGCCGGCGAGCGGCTCTTGCACCTCGGGGATCGCGGGCGGAGCGTTGGCGGGGCAGTCGGGGCCGCTGCTGCTTGCCGGGTCGGAGGTGGAGCCGCTGGTGGTGGGCGCCGCGGTGGTGGTGGGCGCGGTGGTGGTGGTCGTGGTGGTGGCTGGCTCGGCGGTGGTCCCCGAGACCACGCCGCCGGCGTCGCCACAGGCTGTCCCGAGGGCCAGGTGAAGAACGAATGCGCGGCGATGCATGGCGTTACCTTCCTCGCGTGGGCGAGGCCCAGCCAGGTAGGATAACACCGAGTCGCCGCGACGTGCTCGGCGGGCGAAGCTCATGCGGTGGTCATGCGGCGACCTCGGGGGCGCGATGGAACTGCGGCGCGAGCCTGGCGGCCACCTCGGCGCATTGTTCATGATCGGCGAGGTGCCAGCGGCCGCGCAGCCAGGCGCGCAGGATGCAGAGCTCGGTGGCTTGCCGCTTGTACCGGAGGAGCTCGCGCTGCTCGGCGTGCATGGGCCGCTGCCAGCGGACCCGCAGCTCGCGTTTGCGAGCGAGGATCTGCAGATCGAGGGCGCTGCGGGCGGCCCGAAGGCGGGCGAGGTCGAAATGGAGGGTGGAGGGAATGTGCTGAGTATCCATGGTCATTGCTCGTTTCTTGAATGGTGGGATCAGCGGAGCAGCGGGAGCTGTCCGGTGACCGGGTGGACCCGCCCGCGATCGACCAGTGGCACGATGCCGATGGCCATGAGGGCGTGAAAATGCGGTGGATCCGGCTCGCGGATCGGATGGTGGGGGATCGCCAGCTGGCGGAGCAGGCGCTCCAACTGCGCCAGATGGGCCTCATCGCGGGCGGCGAGCACGACGGCGCGGGTGCCCGGGGGCAGGCGGCCAGGCGAGCTCTCGCCGGCGGCGTGCACGACCTGCGCAGCGAGGGTGCCGCGCGGCAGGTCGGCGCGCACGATCACATAGTGCGTGAGTGGAGTGCAGCGGACAGGAGTTGAACCCGCGTCTCCGGAGTGCTTAGGTCCGGCGCGATGACCGTTGTCGCCACCGCTGCGTATGTACCGAATGCTCGCTAGGACCTTGCGGAGTGCCCACTTTGCGAAGGGGGCCTTCTTCCAGGTTCTCTGTATCTGTCCCGCCGTGGTAGGGCGAGTATCCCCGTCGATGCGGGTCTGACTGTCAAGCTCGGTTCACGGATTTGACAATATGCCGGCGGAAGGTCGGCGTCAACAGGGAAATGTGTAGTCGGAGGATATTTGTTGGCGCGAGCGTATCTGTGCACTCGAGTGCGAGCTGCGAGCTCGGGCCGGCGCCGGTGGTCGGTCCACCGGCGCGGCAACTTCCACTGGCGCGGCAACTGCACCGGGAACGGTCACTGTTGGAAACAGTACAGCGCCTTCTTCCAGCTGCAGTTGTAGATGCAGACATACGCCGACCAGTTGTTGCCGACGGCGGACCAGTGGCCGCCGCCGGTCGGCAGGTTGACCGCTGCGCTGGTCCAGTTGGTGCATGTGCCGAGGGCGTTGTAGAGCGTGCCGTCGACGGCAGTGTCGGTGAGGGTGAGGCCCTTGAGGCCGCCGCAGATGTTGGCGTCGAAGCCGGGGGCGGCCTTGGTCTCGCTGAGGTTGATCGGGTTGATGATGGTGCCGTCGACGAGGTCGGCCCAGTTGTTGGCGACCAGCTTGCCGTCGCGGCGGGCGTAGGGGATGGCCGACTTGGTGAAGCGGGTGCTGGGCGAGCCGGTGTTGTCGCTGAGCCAGGCGCGGTAGGTGCCGGGCAGGCCGGCGGCGACGGCGAGGGCCTGGCACTTGGCGTCGCCGCCGTCGAGGCCGCCGAGGTTGCCGTTGAAGGTGGCGCTGGTGGCGAAGACGACCTTGTGCGCCTTGCAGCTGGGTGAGCAGCCGTCGCCGTCCTCGTCGTTGGCGTCGTCGCACTCCTCGCCGGCGGCCTGGTTGACGTTGCCGTCGCCGCACTTGGGATCGCTGCAGTCGTCGTCACAGGTCGGCGTCTCGCCGCCCTCATCGCAGGCCTCACCGGCGGACAGGTTGCGCAGGCCGTCGCCGCACACGACCGCGGTGCAGTCGGTGTCGCAGTTGAGGGTCTCGCCGCCGCCGTCGCAGAACTCGCCGGCGAGCTTGTTGAGCTGGCCGTCGCCGCAGACGGCGGTGGTGCAGTCGGCGTCGCAGCTGGCGGTCTCGATCGCGCCCTGGTCGCAGCCCTCGCCGGCGGCGGCGTTGACCGTGAAGTCGCCGCACTGCGCCGTGGTGCAGTCGGCGTCGCAGAGCTTGGACTCGCCGAGGTCGTCGCAGACCTCGACGCCGGCTTGGATGAAGCCGTCGCCACAGACGGCGGTGGTGCACAGCGGGGTGCAGGCGTCGGTGTCGATGTTGTTGCCGTCGTCGCACTCCTCGACGCCCGGCAGGACCAGGCCGTCGCCGCAGCTGGCGAGGACGCAGGCGTTGGTGCATTCGTCGTCGTCGATCTTGTTGCCGTCGTCGCAGCCCTCGGTGCCCTCCCACACGACGCTGTCGCCGCAGGTCGCGTCGACGCAGGTCGCGCGGCAGGCGTCCGTGTCGACGGCGTTGCCGTCGTCGCACAGCTCGACGCCCTCCTGCACGAAGCCGTCGCCGCAGGCCGCGGGCAGGCAGGCGTTGGTGCAGGCGTCGGTGTCCTGCTGGTTGCCGTCGTCGCACAGCTCGACGCCGTCCTGCACGAAGGCGTCGCCGCAGGCGGCCGGGAGGCACTGGGTGGTGCAGGCGTCGGTGTCGAGGTCGTTGCCGTCGTCGCAGGTCTCGACGCCGTCCTCGATGAAGCCATCGCCGCAGACGGCGAGGAGGCACACGCTCGTGCAGGCGTCGGTGTCGAGGTTGTTGCCGTCGTCGCAGTCCTCGCCGGGGTCGATGTTGCCGTCCCCGCAGATCGGGTCAGGGGTACCCGTGCTGGTGCTGGTGGTGGTGCTGGTGCCGGTGCCGGTCGTGGGATCGCTGGTGCTCGTACCCGTGGCGTTGGTGTCGGTGTCCGGTGCGTCGGTGGTCGTGGGGACCGTCGGATCGGTGGTCGTGGTCTGGGACGCGGTGGTGTCGCCGGTGGAGGTGCTGCTGCCGCTCTCGTCCGTGGTGGTTGCGAGGTTGTCTCGGCCGCAGGCCAGCGTGAGGACGGAGGCGGTGAGCAGCGCGAGGGGACGACGATCAAGCCAGGTTGGGTAAGGCATGCCGTCCAGCGTAGGGAGCCGCGGACCCCGGTTCAAGCGCGGTGCGAGCGAGATTTGGCCGGCTGCTGGGCTCGTTCGCACGCGATGGTGCACGCGAGATCAGGCGGTCTCTTCGCGCCACTCGATCTCGATGCCCTCGTCGCCCTCGGGGACGTGGGGGCGCAGCATCGCCAACAGCGCCGCATCTGCGCCCTGCTCGGCGAGGTAGTCGAGGGTGGTCGAGTCGATGTAGTAGTCCTGATCCTCGGCGCTCTCCTCGACCAACAGGTCGATGAGGTCCTGGAGTTGTTGGTCGCTTAGCTCGCCGATGCGCGCGCCGCTGTCTTTGTTGTAGAGCGTGATCACGGGTGCCCGTATACCACGCGCGCGGATCCGTCGCGCAGCTCAGGTGCGGGCGCGCAGGACGAACATGGGATCGCGTTGGCAGCTGCGGGCGCCGCCGGGCGCGACCGGGCAGCCCGCGGGTGGATCGGCGGGCTGGGCCGGGGTCTTGCGGGCGATGTCGACGAAGGTCCCGGCGATCGCCAGGCCGTCCTTCGCGGGCATGAGGCGCATGAGCGCGAGGCTGTTGTTGTCGGCGGTGCCCATGTGAAAGGCGGTCAGCGCGAGCGGCACGCCCGGGACGGAGATCGTGAGCGGGAAGTTGACGTGACCGCGGGCCTGCTTGTCGAAGGCCTGGGCGACGATCGACTCGATGGTGGGGATGTGGCACACGGGTGAGCTGACGAGCTCCCAGACGCGCCGATCCGGGCCGACGCAGATCTCGAGGAGGCGGCTGTGGTGGACGTCGCCGGTGAGGATCACGATGTCGAAGGGGGCGCCAGCGAGGGCCTTCCAGATGCGGGCGTACTGGGCGGCGAAGGAGGGCGGGTTCCAGTCCTGCCAGTCGCCGGGGCCCATCCACAGCGGCTGGCCGACGATGACGGCGCCGGGGCCCTTGAGGTTTCGGGCCCAGCGCTCGAAGGCCTGCAGTTCGGCCTCGCTGCACATCACCGGGTTGGTGATCTCGTGCATGCTGCGGCCGGCGCGGAGATCGAGGGCGAAGACGGAGAGGCCGGGGAGCTCGAAGCGATACGAGAGGCCGCCGCGGGAGGCGGGGGTCGGGTTCAAGACGGCCTGAAAGGCCTTGATGCCGGCGAGGGCGGCGGCCTTGTAGAGGGCGTGGGCGCTGCCCATGCTGCGCGGGAGCCAGATCTGGTGCTCGGGGTAGTTGTTCCAGAACTCGTGGTCGTCCCACATCGTGAAGGTGGGGAGGTAGGACAGGACATCGGCGTAGCCGTCGCGCCAGAAGTGCTTGAGATAGAGGTCGGCGGTGGACTCGAAGGCGCTGCGCTCGCTGCCGACCTTGGGGCCGACGTCGAGGTAGAGGTTGTCGCCGACGAGGAGCTTGGCGGCGAGCGGGTTGTAGCCGGCGGCGCCCTGGAGGACGCGGAGGTAGTCGGCGTCGCGCTTGAAGTCGTTGGAGTAGCAGGAGGCGAGGGCGAGGCTGAGGCCGGTGGCGGGCAGCTGGCGCGGCAGGGTGCGGATGTGGGTCGGGCCGATCTGGTAGTCGGCCCCGGGCCGGAGGCCGCTCGCCTCGGCGACGTAGAGATAGACGCCGGCGCCGATGACGTGCTGATCGAAGCGTGGGTCGCCGGAGCCGTGCGGCTTGAGCGAGAGCGGCGGGCAGGGGGCGCCGCGGACGTCGCTGAGCGTGAGCGCCGGTGGGCTGGACTGCTCGCTGAGGACCAGGGCACGCAGGGTGGTCGAGGTGACGGCGCCGGGGATGATGCGGGTCTTCATGTTCGCGAGCCGGTGACGTCCACGATACGCTGCTGTCACGCGGGCCGGCAATCGCAGTAGGATGGTCGCAATGCCACATGTGCTGCGGGACGGGCAGAGGGTCGTGTATGAGGTGCTCGGAAGTGGGCGCGAGACGGTCGTGCTGGCGCACAACCTGATGGCGCAGCGGGGGACCTTCGCGGAGGTGGCGAGAGCGTTGGCCCGCCGCGCGCGCGTGCTGGCGATCGATCTGCGCGGACACGGCGAGAGCGTGCCGACGGCGCGCGGCTTCACGGTGCCGGAGCTGGCCGGGGACCTGGCGGCGGTGCTCGACGCAGAGGGAGTGGCGCAGGCGTTGCTCGTGGGGACCTCGCTGGGGGCCAGCGCGGCGGCGTGGCTGGCGATCCACGAGCCAGCGCGGGTGCGGGGGTTGGTGCTGATCTCGATGAACGGCCGGGCCGCGAGTGGGGTCGACCGGCTGCGCTTTGCCGGGCTCGCGGCGCTGCTCCGCGGGCTCGGGCCGGGCCCCGTGATGCCTTCGATCGTGGGGGAGCTGCTCGGGGCGAGCTACCGTGGCCAGCCGGAGGCGGTCGCGGCGGTGGAGCGATGGATCCGCGCGACGCCGCGGATCGAGCTGGTGCGCGCGGTCCAGGCGTGGGCCCGACGTCCAGTGTTGACCGGCAGGCTGGGTGCGATCGCTGTGCCGACGGTGGTGCTGGCGGGCGCCGAGGACACGGCGTGCCCGCGCAGCGCCATGCTGGCGGTCGCGGCGGAGGTCCCGGGTGCGACCCTGCGGGTGATCGCGGGGGCCGGGCACACGCTGCAGCTGGAGCAGCCGGCGGCGCTTGGCGGGGTGATCGAGGCGCTGCTCGATCGACTGGCCGGGTGACGCGGACGCAGAGGTCGGCGCGGCTGTCGGCCCGCACAATTTTTCGATCGCGGTCGGGGCCGGTCACGTACGGAAGCGCAGGCAATGTTCAAGTTGTTGACCAACCCGCAGAGCGCCGTGGTGACGGCGATCCGCCGCGAACAGGAGCGCAGCGTCCGGCGTGTGAATCTCATCCGCCTGTGCGGAGCGTCGGGGCTGCTGGCGCTGTACGTGGTCCTCGATCTCGTGCTGCGGCAGGCCGAGTGGGGCGGCGGGGCGGTGCCGATGGTGGCGGGTTATTGGCTGGCGGCGGGCGGGTTGGTGCTGCTGGGGCGGAGGTTGCAGCTGATGGCGTTTGTCGCCGGGCTGGCGATCCCGCTGCTCGACCTCGGCTTCATCTTCGGGCTGCTGTACTCGACGATGGGCAGCGGCTCGGCGGCGGGGACGGCCGGCTTCGCGGTCGGGGTGTTCGCGCTGTTCATCGTGCTGTCGGCGATCACGCTGCAGCGGCGGTTGATCGTGGCCTGCGCGGTGGTCGGGGCGGGCCTCGAGATCGTGCTGCAGCGGGCCGCGGGGGTGACGGTCGGGGCGATGGTGGCGTCGGCGCTGCTGCTGGGGCTGGTGGCCGCGACCTGCATGTACCTGACGGGGAGGTTTCGCGTGCTGGTGGAGACGGCGGCGCGCGACCAGCTGCGCCTCGATCGCATGGGCCGCTACTTCTCGCCGGCGGTGGCGCAGCTGCTGAGCCAGGCGCGCGAGCAGCAGGCGCTGGGGGAGTCGCGCGAGCTGACGGTGCTGTTCGCGGACATCCGCGGGTTCACGACGCTGGCGGAGACGATGCCGAGCGAGGCGGTGGTGCGGCTGCTCAACGACTACTTGACCTGCATGGTCGACGTGATCTTCGCGGCCGGCGGGACCCTCGACAAGTTCATGGGCGACGGGATCATGGCGTACTTCGGGGCGCCGATGCAGCAGCCTGATCACGCCGACCGGGCGGTGTGGTGCGCGTTGCACATGCAGGAGGCGCTGGCGGAGTTCAACGCGGCGCGGGCGGATCGGCCGGCGCTGACGATCGGGATCGGGCTGCACAGCGGGCAGGTGATCGTGGGTGACATCGGCTCGCCGCGGCGCCGCGAGTACACGGCGATCGGGGACGTGGTCAACGTGGCGGCGCGGCTCGAGAATATGACCAAGGAGCTCGGGGCCCCGATCTTGGTGTCGGAGACGACGCGGGCGCGGACGACCGGTCCGGTGCAATTCACCGGGGCTCCGGCGGCGCCGATCCGCGGGCGGGCGCAGCCGCTGGCGACCTTTGTTCCGGCGATGGATCCGCTGGCGACCGGGCGGGCGGGGATCTGGAAGCAGGGGCGGGAGAGCATCGCTGAGTCGGCGCTGCTGGACTCGTTGACGCAGTCGGGCGAGCAGATGGATACGCTGCGCACGGGCGGCTCGAGCCCGTGGACGGAGTCGTCGCTGCGCGCGGGTGGGTGAGTCAGGCGCGTGTCACTTCACGCCGAGCAGGGGCTTGAGGTACTGGCCGGTGAAGGAGCGCTTGACGCGGGCGACCTGCTCCGGGGTGCCCTCGGCGATCACGGCGCCGCCGTTGGCCCCGCCCTCGGGGCCGAGGTCGATGATCCAGTCGGCGCACTTGATGACGTCGAGGTTGTGCTCGATGACGAGGACGGTGTTGCCGGCGTCGACGAGGCGCTGGAGCACGATCAGGAGGCGGTGGATGTCCTCGAAGTGGAGGCCGGTGGTCGGCTCGTCGAGGACGTAGAGGGTGTTGCCGGTCTGGACCTTGCACAGCTCGCGCGAGAGCTTGACGCGCTGGGCCTCGCCGCCGGACATGGTGGGGGCGGTCTGGCCGATCTTCATGTAGCCGAGGCCGACGTCGATCAGGGTCTGGAGGACGCGCCTCAGCGGCGGGACGTTGCTGAAGATCTCGAGGCAGTCGTCGACGCTGAGGTCCAGGACCTGGGCGATGTTGTGGTTCTTGTAGGCGACGGCGAGGGTCTGGGCGTTGTAGCGCTTGCCCTGGCAGACCTCGCAGGGGACGTAGACGTCGCTGAGGAAGTGCATCTCGACCTTGATGACGCCGTCGCCCTGGCAGGCCTCGCAGCGGCCGCCCTTGACGTTGAAGCTGAAGCGGCCGGCCTTCCAGCCGCGGGCGCGGGACTCGGGGAGCTGGGCGAAGAGCTCGCGGATCTGGTCGAAGGATTTGGTGTAGGTGCCGGGGTTGGAGCGGGGGGTGCGGCCGATCGGGCGCTGGTCGATGGCGATGACCTTGTCGAGGGCGGCGAGGCCCTCGATCGATTTGTGGGCGCCGATGCGGTCGAGGCTGCCGTGGAGCTTGTGCGAGAGGGCGGGCAGGAGGATGCCGTTGACGAGCGAGGACTTGCCGGCGCCGCTGACCCCGGTGACGGCGACCAAGACGCCGAGCGGGAAGGCGACGTCGACGTTGCGCAGGTTGTGCTCGCTGGCGCCGCGGACCGTGACGCTGGCCTTGGGTTTGCGGCGCGCGGGTGGGACGGCGATCTGCTTGCGGCCCGAGAGGTAGGCGCCGGTGATGCTGGCGGCGCAGCCCTCGATGTCCTGCGGGAGGCCGCTGAAGACGACCTCGCCGCCGAGGTGGCCGGCGCCGGGGCCGAAGTCGACAAGGTGGTCGGCGGCGCGGATGGTGTCCTCGTCGTGCTCGACGACGAGGACGGTGTTGCCGAGGTCGCGCAGGTGCTGGAGGGTGCGGATGAGGCGCTGGTTGTCGCGCTGGTGGAGGCCGATGCTGGGCTCGTCGAGCACGTACATGACGCCGCTGAGCTCGGAGCCGAGCTGGCTGGCGAGGCGGATGCGCTGGGCCTCGCCGCCGGAGAGGGTGGGGCCGGAGCGGTCGAGGGTGAGGTAGTCGAGGCCGACGTTGAGGAGGAAGGTGAGGCGGCTGCTGATCTCGCGCAGGGCGCCCTCGGCGATGGTCTTGCGGGCGCCTTGCAGGCCGAGGTCGCCGAAGTGGTCGGCCGCGCCGCGCACGGTCATGGCGGTGGCGTCGGCGATGTTGGTCTTGCCGACGCGGACGGCGAGCGACTCGGGGCGCAGGCGCTTGCTGCCGCAGTCGTCGCAGGCGGCCTCGCGGAAGAACTTGCGCAGGTGGTCGCGGGCGGCCTCGGAGTCGGTCTCGCGGTAGCGGCGCATGAGGTTGGGGATGACGCCCTCGTAGCGCATGCCCCAGGTGCCGTGGCTGGTGCTGCCCTCGCTGCCCCACTCGACGGCGATGCGCTTGCCGGCCTCGACGCCGTGGAGGATGAGGGCCTTCTTCTTCTTGGGGAGCTTGGCCCAGGCGACGTCGAGGTCGACCTCGCAGGACTTGGCGAGGCCCTCGACGATGCGGAAGGTCCAGCCCTCGCCGCGCTCCATGGCCGAGGCCCAGGGGGCGATGGCGCCGTCGCGGATGCTGAGGCTGGGGTCGGGGACGACGAGGTCCTCGGCGGGTTCCATGCGGGTGCCGAGGCCGTTGCAGGTCGGGCACATGCCGAGCGGGCTGTTGAAGGAGAAGCTCTGCGGGCTGAGCTCGGGGAAGCTCTTGCCGCAGCAGGAGCGGGCCTCGCTGAACAGGCGCTTGAAGTTGGCGTGGGGGCCGGTGGTGTCGGCCGCGTCGGCGCGGACCTCTCCGTGGCCCTCGCGCAGGGCGAGCTCGACGCTCTCGGTGATCCGGCGCTTGTCGCTGGCGCGGGCGATGACGCGGTCGATGACGACGGCGATGTTGTGCTTGAGCTTCTTGTCGAGCTTGGGCGGGGTCTCGAGCGGGTGGATCTCGCCGTCGACCTCGACGCGGACGAAGCCGCGGCCGCGCAGCTCGTCGAAGAGGTCCTTGTACTCGCCCTTGCGGTGGGTGACGACGGGGGCGAGCAGGACCAGGCGGGCGTCCTTGGCGTCGTGGAGGAGCTCCTCGACGATCTGCTCGGGGGAGGAGGAGCGGACCGGCTTGCCGCACTCGGTGCAGTGCTGGACGCCGACGCGGGCGTAGAGGACGCGCAGGTAGTCGTAGATCTCGGTGATGGTGCCGACGGTGGAGCGCGGGTTGTTGGAGGCGCTCTTCTGCTCGATGGCGATGGTGGGGGAGAGGCCGCGCAGGTGCTCGACCTTGGGGCGCTCGAGCTGGCCGAGGAACTGGCGGGCGTAGGCGGAGAGGCTCTCGATGTAGCGGCGCTGGCCCTCGGCGTAGAGGGTGTCGAAGGCGAGGCTGGACTTGCCCGAGCCGCTGACGCCGGTGAAGACGACCAGCTTGCGCTTGGGCACGCGCAGCTCGTCGATGCGGAGGTTGTGCTCGTGGGCGCCGCGGATCTCGATGAAGTCGGGCTCGCGGACGGGCTCGGGGGTGGCGACGACGGGGCGGGGGTCCGGCGGGGTGAGGGCGTCCATGCGAGAGTGTGGCTCTTAGCACGCGATCTCGCGCATGTTGTGGGGGCCACTTCGCGCGCGGCTGATAGTTTGCGCACTTGTTCGGATGTGCAGGTCTGCGGAGGAGAGGAAAGGTGTGGTCGGGAGTGAAAACTGGCGGGACGTTGTTGTGAGCGGCGTGTGGCCTGTCTTAGGGTGCAGCGCGATCCGGCCCGGGTGGTGGAATCGGTAGACACGGGGGACTTAAAATCCCTTGCGCAAGCGTGCGGGTTCGAGTCCCGCTCTGGGCACTGAACAAGGGGGGTTGCGGGGGCGGCGGTCCGGGGCCGCTTTGCGTGTATGGTCGCAAGTACGCGCATGACGGCAGTGGATCCAGCGCTGGACTGTGGCCCGCAGGCGATCGTGCTCGGGCCCTTTGTGCTCGAGCGGGTGATCGGCTCGGGGGGGATGGGGGAGGTGTGGCGGGCGGTCCACCGCGACGAGCAGGTGGTCGTGGCGATCAAGGTGATCGGGCAGCACTGGGCCCGGCAGCCGAGCTACCGGGCGGCGTTTGGCCGCGAGGTGCGGGCGGTGGCAGGGCTGGTTCACCCGGGGATCGTGGCGGTGTTCGACCAGGGCGAGGTCGGGGCGGCGACGGCGATGGCGAGCGGACTGGCGCCGGGCAGCCCGTACCTGGTGATGGAGTACATGCCGCGCGGGAGCCTCGAGGGGCTGACGGCGGCGCTGGACTGGCCGCTGGTCCAGGTGCTGGTGCGTGGGGTGCTGGCGGCGCTGGCTCACGCGCACGCGCGGGGGGTGGTCCACTGCGATCTGAAGCCGGGCAACGTGCTGTTGTCGGGGACCGACGCGGTGGCGATCAAGCTGACGGACTTCGGGGTGGCGCACACGCTGACGCCGAGCAGCTCGCTGGCGGGGACCGAGCCGCGCAGCGCGGGGACGCCGGCTTACATGGCGCCGGAGCAGCTGCTCGGGCTGTGGCGGGACTACGGGCCGTGGACGGATCTGTACGCGCTGGGCTGCATGGTGTGGGAGCTGTGCTGCGGGCTGCCGCCGTTTGTGGCGGGGAGTTTGGTGCAGCTGGCGGGCTTGCATCTGCACGCGGCGCCGGGGCTGTTCGCGCCGCGTTTTGCCGTGCCGCCGGGGCTCGAGGGCTGGCTGCGGCGGCTGCTGGCGAAGCGAGCCGGAGCGCGCTTTGCCTGCGCGGCGGACGCTGCGTGGGCGCTGGGGCGGCTGCCGGGCGGGACGGTGGAGACGCTGGCGTGGGCGGCGGTGGTGGAGCGGGCGGGGGAGGTCGATCGGGCGGCGCAGACGCAGCCGCTGGCGGGGCCTGCCGGGCCGGCGACGACCGGGCGGGCGGCGGTGTGGAGCAGCGCCTCGACGGTGATCGCGGCGGGGCAGCGGGAGGCCGTGGACGTGGTGGCGGCGACGCGGGCGACGGGGGAGCCGGTGGTGGTGGATGCGGTGGCGGCGACGCGGGCGACGGGGGAGCCGGTGGTGGTGGATGCGGTGGCGGCGACACGGGTGGCTGCAGGGGCGGGGAGCGATCCGACGGTGGCGGCGGCGGGGCTGGCTCTGGGGACAGGTGGGAGTGGGGTGTCTGAAGGGACAGGTGGGGGCGGGCGGTCTGAAGGGACAGGTGGGCTGGCCCTGGGGACAGGTGTGAGTGGGGTGTCCGAAGGGACAGGTGGGCTGGCCCTGGGGACAGGTGGGAGCGGGCGGTCTGATGCGATCGCCGCGTCGCCGACGGCGGGGAGCTGGCGGCGGGCCGAGGACGTGACGAGCGCGCGGCCGCTGCGTGGGGCCGGGCTGGCGCTGTATCGCTTTCGCGAGGTGCCGCTGGTGGGGCGGGTGGCGGAGCGCGACGCGCTGTGGGCCGGGCTGGTCGCGGTGCACGCGGAGGGGCGGCCGCGCGGGCTCTTGGTGCGCGGGCCCTCGGGGGTCGGGAAGTCGCGGCTGGTGGAGTGGCTGGTGACACGCAGCAGCGAGCTCGGGGCGGCGACGGTGCTGCGCGCCAACCATGGGCGCTTCGGCGGGGCGGGCGACGGGCTGGCGCGGATGCTGGCGACGCAGCTGCAGTGCGTGGGCCTGGCGGGGGATGAGGCGTTCGAGCGGGTCCTGGAGGTGCTCGGCGGGGATGGCCCGAAGGACAGGTCGGCGGCGCTGCGCGACGAGGCGGCGGCGCTGACGGAGTACATGTTGCCTGGCGCCGAGGATGGGGCGCGGCCGCGGGTGCGACTGGCGGAGCAGCGCGAGCGGCACGCGGTGCTGCTGGGGTTCTTGCGGCGACGGACCCAGGAGCGGCCGGCGTTGGTGTGGTTCGATGACGCGATGTGGGGGCCGGAGGCGCTGGACTTCACGCGCTCGTTGCTGAGCGGGCGGGGCGGGCCGCGGGTGCTGGTGGTGCTGACGGTGCGCGATGATGTGGTCGCGGAACGACCCGCCGAGGCGCGCCTGATCACGGAGCTGGCGGCGCTGCCGGGGATGACGAGCGTCGAGGTCGGGCCGCTGTGCGAGGCGGAGCACCGGGCGCTGATCCACGAGCGACTGGGGCTCGAGGCGGGGCTGGTGGAGACCGTGCTGGAGCGGGCGGGCGGCAACCCGATGTTCTCGGTGCAGCTGGTCGGCGACTGGGTGGCGCGGGGGGTGCTGGTGGCCGGGGATCGAGGGTTTGCGCTGGCGCCCGATGTGTCGCCGGAGCTGCCCGACGGGATGCAGGCGCTGTGGCAGGAGCGGCTGGCGCGGCTGCTGGCGCAGCACTACGCGGAGGCGGAGGCGGGTGCGGCTCGCCAGGCGCTCGAGCTGGCGGCGGTGATCGGGCTCGAGGTCGATCCGGGGACGTGGGCGCAGGGGTGTGCGATCGAGGGGATCGTGGCGCCGCGCGGGCTGGTCGAGCTGCTGGTCGCGCAGGGGCTGGCGCTGCCGAGCCGGGCGGGGTGGAGCTTTGTGCACGGGATGTTGCGCGAGAGCCTCGAGGATCTGGCGGACACGGCGGGGCGGCGGGCGCTGCATCATCGCTGCTGCGCGGCGATCTTGCGGGCGCGCGGGCAAGGGCACGCGGAGGCGCTGGCGCGGCATCTGATCGCGGCGGGGGACCTGGCGGCGGCGATGGAGCCGCTGCTCGAGGCGACGTATCAGATGCAGCTGGCGGGGCAGTACGATCGGGCGGAGCGGGTGCTCGGGGAGCACGCGGCGCTGGCGGATCGCTGCGGCGTGGCGGCGGAGGACGTGCGGCGGCTGCGAGGGCGGATGCAGGCGGTGTGGCTGACGTGGATGCGCGGCGGGGACGGGTCACTGGCATTGGCGCGGGCGCGCTGCCGCGAGGTCGAGGGGGCGGCGCGGCGGGGTGGGCACGATGACGTGCTCGGGGAGGCGCTGCGCTGGCACGGGCTGGTGGGTCGTTTCGAGCGGCGCTTCGCGGAGAGCCAGGCGGCGCTGGTGCAGGCGGCGGCGGCGTTTGCCCGCGCGGGGGATGTCGGCGGGCAGGCCCGGACGGCGCTGGCGGCCGCGGTGACGTTACGGGCGATCGGGGCGCTGGATGCGGCGGAGGCGGAGCTGGGGGAGGCGGAGCGGCTGGCGCGCAGCTGCGGGCTGACGCTGCTGCTGCCGCGGATCGCCGGGAATCGGGCGGAGCTGGCGTTGCAGCGCGAGGACTGGGGGGCGGCGGCGCTGCGCTTCGGTGAGGCGATCGCGGCGGCGGAGGTGAGCGGGGATCGCAAGGCGCTGGCGTTGACGCTCGGCGGGGCGGGGGACCTTGGGCTGCTCTCGGGGCGGCTGGCGGCGGCGGACGAGTCGTACGCGCGGGCGGAGGCGTTGTTTGCGTCGCTGGGCTCGCGGTATGTGCACGGGGTTCGCCTGCACCGCACGACGGTGAAGCTGTTGCGGGGCGAACGGGAGGCGGCGCAGGTGCTGTTGCGCGAGTTTGTGGCCGGGAAGGGGCACGATCCGCTGCATCTCGGGCTGGCCCACGCGGGGCTGGCGCTGGCGGCGGGGCTGGCGGGGCGCTGGCTGGCGTTTGATGCCGGGATCGCGGCGGCGGAGCAGGCGCTGGCGCAGGTCGGCGAGGGGCGGCCGGTGATCGTGCGGGTGCTGCACGAGGCCGAGGCCGCCGCGCGGGCGGGCGGGGAGCACGAGCGGGCGGCGCGGGCGGGGGCGCTGGCGCTGGCGCAGACGCGGTGGCTGCGGGCGGGCGCGGGCTAGCTCATTCGGCGATGAGCTGGAGGTTTTCGCCGATGTCGTCGCTGATGTGGACGGCGGCGGCGAGCTCGGGGTGGCGGATCATCAGGAAGCCGTCGGAGACGAGGGTGCTGCGCCAGTTGCGGCGCGGGGCGCCGACCGGGAGCAGGCGGTCCCAGACGATGTGTTCGCCGTAGAGGCGGTGGATCCGCTCGTGGCCGAGGATCCGCACGATGTGGCCCTCGCCCTGGGCCCGCTTGTAGATGTTGCTGACGTTGTAGCTGCGCTGGATCCGGGCGTCGAAGCGGCCGAAGGCGACGGCGCGGCCCCACTCGCGGTACACGTCGAAGTCGCAGGCGTAGTTCATCTGGTCGACCTGGTGGGCGCCGGGCGGGCGGGCACCGATCTCGCCGAAGACGACCTCGCCGTCGGCCTTGCGGTACCACTCCATGTGGGTGAAGCCGGACTGGAAACCGAGCGCGCGCAGGACCTGGCGGCCCATCTCGACGCCCTGGGCGAGGGCGGGCTGGTCGACGTGGCGCAGGGCGATGACCTGCGGGGAGATCCATTCGTGGCTGCGGGCGACCAGCGGGCGGGGGCGGTACCAGGCGACGTTGTGGTAGGCGACCTCGCCGCGGATCGTGACGGTGTCGAAGGTGAACTCGTCGCCGTCGACAAACTCCTCGACGCTGACCTCGGGCACGTGGGTGAGCTTGGGGAGGATGCTGCGGAGGTCGTCGGCCGAGTCGACGCGGTAGGTGTCGGCCGAGCCGGCGCCGGCGATCGGCTTGATGATGATCGGGTAGCCGATCCGCTCGGCGGCCTCCCAGCAGGCGGTCGTGGTGTTGCAGCGGACGTGCCGCGGGGTGCGGATGCCGGCGCGGTCGAGCACCTGCTTCATCGCCTCCTTGTCGCGGAATGGGACGGTCTGGGCGACGTTGAGGCCCGGGAGGTTCAGGGCCTCGCGCAGGCGCGCGGCGAGCAGCATGCCGGGCTCCCACAGGCACTCGACGCCGTCGAGGCGCTGGGCCTCGGGCCAGCGGCGCACGGCGTCGACGACGGCCTGCTCGTCCCACAGCGAGCGCACGGGCAGGTAGCCGCTGAGGTGGCGCTGGACCAGCTCGGGCAAGGCGCCCGGGCCCTGGTCGCCCACGCCGTAGACACGCGCGCCGACCTCGGCGAGGCCGCGGGTGAACTGCGGCATCTCTGCGGGATAACCGGGGGACAGGAGGAGGATGTTCATGCCTGAGAACCTGGGTAGCAGGGAATGGCGGGGGCGGGCAAGGGTGCGGTTACGCGCGGTGGGGGGAGGTGCAGGTCGTGGGGGCGGTGGTGGTGGAGTTGAGGCAGGCGGCCGGGAGGAGGCAGAGGAGGAGGGGCGGGCGCATGGCGCTCACAGGTCCTGGAAGCAGTAGAGGCGGAGGAGGTTGGAGCACTGCGTGGTGTCCACACTGGTCCAGCCTGTGTCCGTTGCGGAGGACTTACCATACGAGGTCTTTGTGTCGTCCTTGGCCGACCAGTGAGAGCAGTCGAGGTTGGAGGCGGAGGTGCCGTCTGGGAGGGTGTTGGTGAAGACGTTTTCCTCGGTGAGGGCGCCGGTCTCGTCGGCGTTGATGGGGTGTTCGAGGGTGGCGGAGGTGAGGGCGGCCCAGCCGTTTGCGATGATGGGGAAGCCCTGGGAGGGGAGGCGGTAGAGGCCGGTGAAGGAGGTGTCGAGGCGGGTGGAGGGGGAGTCGGTGTCGATGGAGAGCCAGGCCTTGTAGGTGCCGGGGAGGGCGGCCTTGGTGGCGAGGGTCTGGCAGCGGAAGTCGGCGAGGGGGAGGCCGGAGAGCTGCTGCGGGTTGTCCTGGGCCTTGTTGAGGTCGCCCTTGAAGTTGAGGCTGGTGACGAAGACGAGGCGCTCGTTGGACTTGCAGTCGGCGGAGCAGCCGTCGCCGTCGCTGGTGTTGCCGTCGTCGCAGGCCTCGCCGGCGAGGGTATTGAGGGTGTTGTCGCCGCAGGTGGGGGTGCGGCAGTCGAGCTCGCAGGTGGAGGTCTGGGCGGCGGTGTCGCAGGGCTCGGGGCCGTTTTGTAGGCGGTCGCCGCAGAAGGCGACGGGGGTGCAGGCGGGGGCGCAGGCGGTGTCTGGCGGGACGGTGGCGGAGTAGGGGGCGTCGTTGTTGGTGCCGTTGTCGCAGGGCTCGGGGCCGTTTTGGGTGGCGTCGCCGCACCACTCGAGGGTGGTGGTGCAGGTGTCGCTGCAGGCGCCGTCGGGCGGGGTGGTGGGCCAGTAGGTCTGGTTGTTGTTGCCGTTGTCGCAGAGCTCGGTGGCGGTGACCTGGCCGTCGCCGCACTCGCTGCACTGCGCGGGGCAGGTGGCGACGGACTCGTCGGGGCCACAGGCGGGGTCGTCGTCGCAGGGCGGCGGGGTGCCGGTGCTGGTCGCGGTGGTGCTGCTGTCGGCGCTGGTGCTGCTGCTGCTGTTGCTGGTGGAACTCGTGGGGTCTGTGGTGGAGAGGTCGGTGGTGGGGTTGAGGCAGGCGGCCGGGAGGAGGCCGAGGAGGAGGGACGGGCGCATGGCGCTCAGAGGTCCTGGAAGCAGTAGAGGCGGTTGACACCGGAGCAGATGCCGGGGGCCATGATCTGGGTCCAGACGCTGTTGGTGGCGGAGGACTTGCCGATGGTGGTGGTGGTGTCGTCCTTGGCGGACCAGTGGGCGCAGTCGAGGTTGGAGGCGGAGGTGCCGTCGGGGAGGGTGTTGGTGAAGACGTTTTTCTCGGTGAGGGCGCCGGTCTCGTCGGCGTTGATGGGGTGTTCGAGGGTGGCGGAGGTGAGGGCGGCCCAGCCTTGGGCGACGACGGGGAAGCCCTGGGAGGGGAGGCGGTAGAGGCCGGTGAAGGCGGTGTCGAGGCGGGTGGCGGGGGAGTCTGTGTCGGTGGAGAGCCAGGCCTTGTAGGTGCCGGGGAGGCCGGCTTTGGTGGCGAGGGCCTGGCAGCGGAAGTCGGCGAGGGGGAGGCCGGAGAGTTTGTCGGGGTTGTCTTGGGCCTTGCCGAGGTCGCCCTCGAACTGGGCGCTGGTGACGAAGACGAGGCGTTCGAAGGACTTGCAGTCGGCGGAGCAGCCGTCGCCGTCGGTGGTGTTGCCGTCGTCGCAGGCTTCGCCGGCGAGGGGATTGAGGGTGTTGTCGCCGCAGGTGGGGATGCGGCAGTCGAGCTCGCAGGTGGCGGTCTGGGCGGCGGTGTCGCAGGGCTCTGGGCCGTTTTGTACGCGGTCGCCGCAGAAGGCGACGGGGGTGCAATCGCTGGCGCAGGCGGTGTCTGGCGGGACGGTGGGGGAGTAGGGGGCGTCGGAGTTGGTGCCGTTGTCGCAGGGCTCGTCGCCGTTTGGGGTGGCGTCGCCGCACCACTCGAGGGTGGTGGTGCAGGTGTCGCTGCAGGCGCCCTTGGGCGGGGTGGTGGGCCAGTAGGTCTGGTTGCCTGGGCCGTTGTCGCAGAGCTCGCTGGCGGTGAGCTTGCCGTCGCCGCACTCGCTGCATTGTTCGGGGCAGGTGGCGACGGACTCGTCGGGGCCGCAGGCGGGGTCGTCGTCGCAGGGCGGGGGGGTGCCGGTGCTGGTGCTGGTGCTGCTGGTGTCGCTGGTGCTGGTGCTGCTGGTGTCGCTGGTGGTGACGGCGGTGCTCTCGCTGGTGTCGTCGGCGAGCGGGGTGCAGTTGTAGCCGTGTTTGTTGCTGACCTCGTTGTCGGCGCAGGTCGGTTTGCAGGCGGCGAGGGTGGGGAGGGGCGCGAGGAGGAGCAGGAGGCGGGCTGCGGGCGACATGGGGACTCCGGGCGCTAGAAACGGGCGGCGAGGCTGAGGCCGCGGAAGCTGGGGGCGAGGGCGATCGGTGGGAGACGGTCGCGGGTGAGGCGGCGGACCACGAGGCTGATCACGGCGCTGCCGAACATACCGCCGCCGAGGCCGAGCAGGGTCGCGGCGCCGTGCTCGCGGCCGCGGTGGTCGAGCGCGGTGGTCTGGGTGACCTCGGACATGTACCAGGCCAGGCCGGCGGTCAGCAGGACGCCGCCGACGCCGGTCTCGACCTGGAGGGCGCGGTCGGTGCGAGTGAGGCCGGCGGTGAGGGCCACGCTGCCGGCGCCGAGGCCGGCGCCGAGCAGGGCCAGGCCGGTCGAGCGCGAGAGGACGGTGTTTGCGGCGTCCTCGCAGGCCGGGCGGGAGTTGCAGTCGAGCGGGCCGGTGTTGCGGGCGGCGACGATCGCCCCGGTCGTGAGGAGGCCAAGGCCGGGGATGCCGAGGCCGAGGCCGAGGCCGAGGCGGGT
>JBGAUO010000043.1:0-33041 GCA_044228605.1 Nannocystis sp.
TTGCGCTTCTCTCCCGCCCTCACCCCGCCGCCATCCACACGTTCATCGCGTTGAATCCCGCGTGCATCAGCACGCTTACCCACAGCTTACCCGTCCGCTCCAGCGCCAGGCCGAAGCCGAGGCTCAGCACGAAGAGCGTCGGCAGAGCGTGCGGGGCGGCGACGCTGGCGTGGGCGAGGGCGAAGAGGCGGTGCACGAATACGGCGACGAGCGCGAGCAGGACGCGGAGGATCAGGCCATAGATGCCGATCACGAGGGCGGCGGGGAAGTGGCTGACGCTGGCGCGGGCCTGCTCACCGATGTTGCACGGGCCGGAGAGGCGGATGATGACGGCGCCGGCGAGCAGCGGGGCGAGCAGCAGGCCGAGGGCGCCGGAGACCGCGAGGCTGGCGACCAGGGCGGCGCTGACGGCCGGGTTGTGGGCGAGGAGCTCGAACAGCGGGCCCAGCAATTGCGCTTCGTCGCCGATCGTGAAGGGGCCCATCGCGGACCGCAGGACGGCGCGCACCGGCGCGGCGATGGCGGCCGCGATGGCGATCTGGAGGGTGGCGAGGCCGAGCCACAGCCACGGGGCGGAGAGGGCACGACGCAGGGCCTTCACAGGGTCAGGCCTCCGAGCAGGGCGAGGTCGAGGGTCTCACCGAGATCGCCGATCGGGCCGCTGAGGCCGTCGCTGCGGGCGGCGTCGGTGGTGGCGCGGTGGTTGTCGAGGCGTTTGGCCTCGAGGGTGAGCTTGTGGTCCGGGTCGAGCCTCGCGGCTCTGATGCGGCGGCCTGGCCATGTGTAGACCCGGTAGCGCTCCTGGCCGGACCAGGTGCTGCGCTCCTCTGTGCCGTCGGCGAACTCGACCAGGAGCTCGACCGGGAGGCGAAACTCGCCGATGCGGCGGACCACCACCACGGCCTCGAGGTCCGCGTCGGGGAGCTCGCGGATCGGTCGTTCGGCGCCTTCGGGGCGGTCCTGGAGGGCGAGCACGCCGTGCTCGTCGCGGTGCCAGCCGGCGGCGCCGATGCGGCGGCGGTTCTTGACGACCTCGAGGCCGAAGTCGACGCCGTGGACGGTGTGCAGCGCCTGTTCGAAGTAGTCGGCGATGTCGAGGCGGATGGGCTCGTCGCCGGCCTTGGCGAGCTCGATCTTGGGGCCGAGCTCGTTGATGAAGGTGGCGACGAGGTCGTCGCCGGTGGGGTGACGAAAGCGCCAGGTGAGGGTGTAGGCCTTGAAGGCGGCGTCGAAGCGGGCGTGGCCGGCGAGGTTGCGCAGGGTGAGGAGGATGGCGCCGGTCTTGCGATAGACGACGTCGCCGTAGTCGCCGACGATGGCGCGGTAGGTGTCGGCGGGGGCGTCGACGGGGTCGAGGTGGATCTCGCCGTCGACGGTGCCGCGGACGAAGTCGTCGACGGAGATGCTCTGGTTGCCGATGCGGGCGAACCAGGGCGGGTCGCCGAGCCAGTCGGAGAGGGTGAGCATGTTGCTGGTGGTGTTGAGGCCCTCGTCGAGCCAGGGCTGGGCCGACTCGTCGGAGGCGAGCATGCCCTGGAAGTACTGGTGGCCGAACTCGTGGACCGTGGTGAAGACGCCGCTAAAGCGCTCTTCGAGGCCGAGGACGGCGACCCAGGCGGGCGGGTGGAAGATGTCGGAGGTGGTGAAGAAGGTCGGGTATTCCATGCCCTGGGCGCCGGTGGCGGTGGCGGGCGGATGGACGACGGTGATCGTCGTCCAGGGGTAGGGGCCGAAGCGGGTCTCCATGCTCTCGAGGGTGGCGATGAGGGCCTCGAGGTGGCGGGGGCCGTCGTCGATCCGCTTGGGCTGGAGGAGCTGGCGGATCCGTACGTCCTTCCATGTGGTCGAGGATTCGACGAAGTCTGGCGCGGCGGCCCAGGCGAAGTCGTGGACCATCTCGGCGCGGTAGTGGAGGCGCTTGCGGCCCTCGTTGGGCGGGTCGGCGGCGACGAGGATCCCGCTGGCGCCGACGACCATCGCTTCCGGGACGTCGAGGTGGACCTCGTAGTCGCCGAAGTCGGCGTAGAACTCGGCGTTGAGGGTGAAGACGTGGGCCCGCCAGGTGCCGTCTGGCTGCAGCACGCCGATCTTGGGGAACCACTGGCCGAGGATGTGGAACTGATCGGAGTAGCCGGTGCGGGCGAAGACCTCGGGCAGCTGGGTGAGGAAGTCGAGCTCGATGACGACTTGCTCGCCGGGCTGTACGGCGGCGGGGAGGGTCACGTTGGCCAGCGAGGGGTCCGCGCCCTCCTTGGCGGTCAGCGTGACGGCCGGGGCGCCGCCGGCCTCGATGGCGCCGAGTTCGGCTTCACGCCCGCGGCCGAGGAGGCGTGCGGCCTTGAGATCGATGTAGCCCCAGGCGCCGGCCTTGCCCTGCTGGACGCCGCGGTGGTTGCCGCGGGCCTCGCTCATCCACGCGGTGTCCTCCGCGCGAAAGCCGTTCATGTAGAGGTGCAGGGGCACGCTGTCCACGGCGCGGCGGCTGGTGTTTCGCCAGGAGATCCGCACGGTGCCGCTGACCTGGTGGAGCTCGGCGTCGAGGCGGGCGTCGATCATGTAGTCGGCGATGCGGGCTTGCGCCGGCACCTCGCCGCGCAGCGCCGCGGAGCGCAGGGCAGTGGTTGGCTCCGCGACGGCTGGGCCGCCGGGAGGCGGCGACGCAGGTCCGCACGCGGTCGCCACGAAGAAGCAGGCGAGGGCCGCGATGCGGGTGGAGGTCATGCTGACCATCGGACCGCATGCCTACCACCGGTGTTTCGCGGCGCACAAGGCCGCAGCCGCGTGTATAGTGCCGCGCCGTGATCTCAGCGGTCGCAGGCGAGGAGGCGATGTTGGAGCGAGGGCGCGCTCTCGGGGCGTTGCTGCGCGAGCGGGCGGGCGCGCCGGGTTGCGCGGATGCGGGGGTGTTGCTGCTGGACGGACCGATGGGTGCCGGCAAGACCACCTTCACACGCGCCCTGGCGGAGGGTCTCGGGGTGTTGCATCCGGGGCGCGTGTGCAGTCCGACCTTCACCCTGTGCATGGTTCACGCGGGTGGTGGTCCACGACCCGTGACCCTGATTCATGTCGATCTGTTTCGTCTCGCGGATATAGAGGACGAGGGGATGGGTGGGGCGGCGGGTTTCGACGCGCTGGACCTCGAGGAGATCACTGCCGAGGCGACGGCCGGCGAGGTGCCGATGCCGGGAGCGACGCCCCAGCCGCGGGTGCTGGTCGTCGAGTGGGCGAGGAAATGGTCGCGACCGCCGAGCGACCGCCTCGAGATCCGGCTGGGTTTTGTCGGTGGGGCAGGCGCTTCGCGCCGCAGCATGGCCGTGGAGGCCCATGGCGCCCATTCCTCGGCGATCCTGGCGGCGTGGTCCCAGCAGCTTGTTGGGTCGCCTCTCCTTTAATAGAAGATGCAGGTGCATGCGGGACGTCGATGGCGGCGATCCCTGTGATCACAGGACGCCGTGGAGATCGTCGTCGCGGCGGCGGGTGTCGGCGGCTCGCTGGCTTCGGGGTGGATCGCCATGCCCGGCAGCGTGGTCCGGAGGGGTCTCTGCGAGGGTCCATGTCGCAGATCGGCGAAATTCGCACGAATAACGCGGATCTCGGGCTGGCACGGAAGCCGCGTGAGGGCCGAATCAGCGGTCGATGGATCACCAATACACAGGCAGCTACACCGCCGTTGCGACGGCTCCCGCAAAAAAAGTGCCGCACAAGCTGCAATTTGGGCTTTGCAAAGCAAATTTTCGGGTTTATGGTCCGTGGCGAGCAACGAGGTCGGTATCGCCGATCCACTCAGAGCCTCTCCAAACGTCGCGTAGCGACCCCAAAGCGAAAGAATACACAATGGCCAACAAGAGCAAGGCACCCAAGGAAATCCTCGTCGTCGGCAGCAAGGTCAAGGACGTGATCCGTGACGCTGGCCTCCGCAGCGATGGCGAGCTCATCCAGGCGGTCTCCGACAAGGTCCACGAGCTCCTCGGCGCCGCCATCGAGCGCACCAAGAGCAACAACCGCAGCACCGTTCGCCCGCACGATCTGTAGGCTGGACGCTCCGGGCATGCTCGGGGTGGATAGAGCCGTCTCCTTCAGGGGGGCGGCTCTTTCAATTTGGTTTTGTATATACCTGGTCTTTGAGTCAGGTATGAAGCAACAGGGTGGCATCGCCGAATTCGTGCTGTAGATAGCCAGCCGCGCCGGCGTGGCGCCACGCGGCGAGCAGCACCGCCTCGTCGGCGAACGCCCGCAGCAGGTGAAAGTGGCTCTCGCTCGGGTCGTGCATGCCGGTGAGCAGGCCGTCGACGACACGCGGCACGAAGCCGGCGTGCAGGCGCAGGGCGGTGACGCCGGGGCCCGCGAGCAGGGCCCCGCGCTCGGCGACGCAGCCCTCGAGCGCGCGCACGACCGTGGTGCCGGCCGCGAGCACGCGACCGCCACGGGCGCGGGTGCGGGCGATGGCGGCGATCGTGGCGGCTGGCAGCTCGTAGCGCTCGGGGAGCGGGAGCAGGGCGTCGAGGGCGGGATCACCGGTGGAGCTGAGGCCGGCCGCGTGGGTCAGCGCGGCGATCTCGACCCCGCGCGCGCGCAGGGCGAGCAGGGTCGTCCAGGCGAGCGGACGCCCGGCTGATGGCATCTCGGCGGCCCAGGGCCGCCCGGCGAAGGCGGTCTGCACCGACCACAGGTCGAGCGGTTCGCGCAGATAGCTGTATTGCACGGGGCGGCCGAGGCGGTAGAGCGCGGACCACAGGCCGGCGCCGCTGCGATCGAAGCGTATCGTCAGCAGCCGCGGGGCGCGCGGGTCGACGGCCTCGACGGTGGCGCTCATCGCCGACATGGCGTCCGGGACATGTTCTTCGGGACCTGGCTCGAGGAGCAGGAGGCGATCGCCGGGGACGAGCGCGGGCGGGGCGGGGCGGCGCTCGGTGGGGCTTCGCCAGTCGCCGGCGCCGAGCAGGGCGGCGCTTGCGAGCTCGCCGTCGACGGGTCCGGTGAGGCGCAGCTCGAGCAGCTCGTCGTGACCGGCCCGGCGGGCGCGCAGCGATCCCGGGAGGGTGGCGGCGTCGTTGACGACCAGGAGGTCGCCGGGACGCAGGGCGTCGACGAGCTCGGTGACGTTGAGGTCGTGTCGCTGGCCGCCGTCGCGATCGACGACGAGCAGGCGGGTGCGATCGCGGGGCTGGTGAGGGTGGGTCGCGGGGCGCAGGGGCGCACCGGCGGGGCCGATGGGGGTTGGGGTCGTGGTGTGCATCAGGAGAGCTCCCACTGGCTGGCGGAGAGGCGGGCGCCGGTGGGGGCGCGGGCGGGGTCGTCGAGCATGGCGAGGATGCGACGGGCGACTTGGGCCGGGTCGGCGAGGGTGCTGCGGTCGGCGTCAGGGATCGCGGCGGCGTGCATGGCGGTGTCCATCTCGCCGGGGTCGACGGCCAGGACGCGCACGCCGCAGCTCGCCAGCTCGGCGGCGAAGATGCGGGCGAGGTGGTCCTGGGCGGCCTTCGAGACGCCGTAGGCGCCCCAGGTCGGGTAGGGCTCGGTCGCCGCGTCGGAGCTGATGTGGACGATGACACCATCACCACGCAGGGCCATCGCGCCGGCGATCACCTTGCTGAGGCGGAAGGGGCCGATGAGATTGACGGCGAGGACGTGCTCGAGGTCCTCGCACTCGCTGTCGAGCAGCAGGCGCAGCGGCGTCGGGCCGAGGGTGCTGGCGTTGTGCACGAGCAGGTCGATCGGGCCGACGAGGGCGGCGGCCTGACCGGCGAGCGGGTAGATGGCCTGCTTGTCGCCGAGGTCGGCGACGATGCCGTGGGCCTCGCCTCCGCGGGCGCGGACCTGGGCGACGACGGCGTCGAGCTCGGCCTGGCCGCGGGCGACGAGCACGAGGCGGACGCCTCGTTCGCCGAGGGCGAGGGCGAGGGCGCGGCCGAGGCCACGGCTGGCGCCGGTGATGAGGGCGGTGCGGCCAGGGGTGATGAAGCGGGTGTTGGACATGTCAGGAGGGTGGTGCGCCGCCGCTGATATGTCGTCTGGCTTGATGATAGATTGGCAAAGGGTCATTGTGGCGACATGGACGAGGTCGCAGACCACCTGGCGAACAACATCCGCCAGCTCCGCGAGACCCGCGGGCTGACCCAACAACAGATGGCCAAGATCAGCGGGGTACCGCGGCCGACCTGGGCGAACCTCGAGTCCGGGGCGGCCAACCCGACGCTGGCGGTCCTGATCAAGGTGGCGAGCGCGCTGCAGGTCTCGCTGGAGGAGCTGATCGGCCCGCCGCGCACGAGCTCGAAGTTCTACGCGGCGGCGAGCCTGCCGGTGCGTCAGCGGGGCAAGGTGACGGTGCGTCGGCTGCTGCCCGAGCCGATCGTGGGGCTGGAGATCGAGCGGGTGACGCTGCCGGCAGGGGCGAGCATGACGGGCATCCCGCATACGCCGGGGACGCGGGAGTATCTGACCTGCGAGCGTGGGGTGGTCGAGCTCAGCGAATCGGGGCGGATGTGGCGGCTGGAGGCGGGGGATGTGGTGGTGTTCCGCGGCGACCAGAGCCACGGGTACCGCAATCCGGGCCAGGAGACGGCGATCGCGTACAGCGTGATCGCGCTGGCGCCTGCGGGTGCTTGAGCCAAGCTCAGGTGCCAAATGTGTGATTCAAGTCTCGATCTTTGAGCGCGAAAAAGTGGCTTCACTTTGGCCGAGATTGGTGTACAAGGAGGCCCCTTTCAAGGGCGGGCTCGTAGCTCAATTGGTAGAGCAAGGGACTCTTAATCCCTGGGTTGTAAGTTCGATTCTTACCGGGCTCATGTAGAAACTCAAGAAGGTCAGGACGGCAACGTCCTGACCTTTTTGTTTTGGGGGCGCGGCGGGCGGGGTAGGCTCGCGCCCATGATCCGCCCCCTACGCGTCACCCTCCTCGCGCTCGTGATGGCGGCCGCCGGCTGTGCGATGCAGCCCGTGGACGCCCGGTCGCTGACGCCCAACGTGCCGCAGCCGCTCGACACCCGCCGGATCGAGATCCCGCTCTACATCGTCCTCGACCCGGTAAAGCTGCCGGACGCCATGACGGCGACCGGGCAGGGGGTCAAACCAGTCGAGGTGACGGGGCTACACGCCTTCGTGGAGCGCGACCTGCAGCGGGCGCTGTCGCAGGTGTTCTCCAGCGTGACCGTGTCGCCTCCGAGCGCGCCAGCCCCCGCGGGGATCTTCTTCACGGGCGAGGTGCTCATCAACAGCCTGTCGATGTATGCCGGGCCGCCTGCGCCGGGCAGCACGGTCGCCGGAGCCCACGCTCGCATGCAGTGGACCCTGCATATCCGCGCATACGGCGCGCCTGCGGACGCGTTTGTGTACCAGGGAACGGCGCAGGGGAAAGTGGCGATCGGGTCGGTGCGGGACACCGCCCCGGCGTTCCAGAGCCTGCTCGAGGACGCGTTGTCGCGGCTCATGGCGCACATGGACGCCCAGAAGGTCTACGAGCGCCTGTCGCGGACGGGCCGCTGACGGTCACTGCTTCGCGGCGACGCGCACACCGATCTCCACCGGGTCGCCGCTTTCGGGGACGGTGAAGGCGGCGCGGAAGATCTGCCCGGTGTCGTCTTGCATGTAGAGGGTCGTGTCGCCCGGGGCGAGCTTCACCTTCTCGTGGCTGCTGTCTCCGGCGTCGCCGAGCTCGAGGCTTGAGACCTTGCAGTCGGCCGTGACGGCCGGGCAGCTGAAGAAGCCGGGGTTCTTGTAATGGTCGGCGGGGGTGCCGTCGGGCAGGTCGGCGGGGGTGACAAAGAAGAGGTAGGGGATGCCATCGGCGCCGCGGCGGTAATAGAAGTCGAGGGCGCCGTTGTTCTTCTTGTAGTCGCCGAGCAGCAGCTCCGAGATCTTTCCGGCTTGCATCTGCAGGTAGGGGCGCACGGCCTCGGCGACCTGGGGACCCGTGATGCCGATCGGGATGTCGAAGAGGGTGAACTCGACGTTGGCGTTGCCCTCGGCGATGTCGCCGCTCGGCGGGGTGTGCAGGGCGACCTGGGCGACCTCGTTGATGAGCTCCCAGACGTACTGGTCCTTGGGCGGGTTGCCGAGGTTCAGGAACACGTCGAAGCTGGCCCAGCCCGCCGGCGGTCCGATCGACACCTCGGCCCCGAGGGCGCAGGTGAAGAGGACCTCGTAGCACTTCTTGAACATGCGGCCCTTGTACTTCTCGCGCCCGCCGGCAGCGATCACCGCCTCGAGCAGCCACTTGTCGATGGCCCAGGCGGAGCCGGGCCACATGGCCTTGACCATGGCCTCGTTCTCCGGGAGGTTCTGCTGGCAGGCGTCGTCGCCCGCGCAGGAGTTGATGAAGGTCGGGTGCTCGCGCACGGCGAAGCGCATGTCGACGGTGGGACTGTCGGCGACGCCGGTGATCGAGAACTTCTTGGGGTCCTCGAAGTCGAATTCGAGGGCGTTGTCGAATTCGGGGCCGGTGAGGTCGACGATCGTCGACATGTAGTCTTTGCCGGCCGAGAGGTCGATGCCGTCGAGCAGGCGCAGGTTGGAGTCGGCCTGCGCGATCATCGTGAAGTCCGCGGTGAGGACCTCGCTGAAGCTCTGGAAGCCGGGGGCGAGGATGCCGGGGTGGTTGCCGACGGGGCCGAGCTTGGTGCCCAGGGTGGTGAGGTCCTTGAGCGCGTCCTCGAGGTTGACGGGCAAGCTGCTGCCGTCGCCGCCGACCGCGGGGTGGGTGGCGAGGAGGTTTCGCTGGAGCGCGAGGACCAGCTCCGGGGTGGTGATGAACTCCTCGGTGCGGGCGATGCCCAGCGATTCGGCGAGGATCTGGGCGAAGCCGCCGCCGATGCCGAGGGCGTCGGCGAGGCCCTGCATGCCGGCGATCGAGGTGCCGTCGACCCGCGAGTTGGCTGGGGTCATGGTGAGGATGCGGACCAGCGAGTACTCGGGGCTGGTCTTCCAGGTGCTGTCGGGCCCCTTGAAGGTCTTGCCGAGCTCGGTCAGGTCGCAGTTGTGCTTGGGGTCGGGATCGTCGGCGTTCCAGGCGGTGCCGCAGGCGTTCTTGATCTCGTTGAGGGTGTTGGTGAGCAGCGCCTTGGACTCGACCTCGATCAGCTGGATGTCCTTGGCGGTCTCGCCGAAGAGCTCGGCGACCTCGGCCTTGTTCATGTTCAGCGTCAGGGGATCGGCGGGTTTGTCGTTGAGGCGCAGCGTGAACTCGGACTCGGGGCCAAAGCCCTGGTCCTCGCCGCCGGTGGGCGTGTCGGTGGTCGTGTCGCCGGTGGTCGACGGCGAGGTCCCGGTGCTGCCAGCGTCGGTGCCGTCGCCGCGGCCGCTGTCGCCGCAGGCGGCGCCGAGGAGCGGCGCACAGAGGGCCAGGAGGACGGGGAGGGTGATGCTGCGAGTTGCCATGGCCGCGATCGCCGACGTTATCACAGGCATCCACGGCCGAACATCGCGAGCCCGGGCAGAGGCGGCGCTTGAGACCCTCGCGTCCGCGAAGGTGGAGACTCGCGTGCCGCAAAAGCTCGAGGCCCGACCCCCGTTTGGGAGCCGAGCCTCGGTTGCATCGGACCTGTCGGCCCTAGAACAGCTTGAGGTCTTCCTCGGCGGGGATCGAGAGCGGATAGAAGTTCATCAGCTCGTCCTTGTCGATGCCAGCGAGGCGGCGCAGGTTCTGGTGGATGTGCTTGGGCTCGAGGCGGATGCCCTTCTCGTCGGGCTTGACCGTCTTGACGTTGACATTGAGCACGTTGTGGCGCTCGTCGGTGCCGCCGAGGACGCGGCCGCCGGTGATGCCCTTGCCGAAGGCGAGGACGCTGGTGACGGCCCAGTGGTCCTTGCCGTTGGTGTCGTTGTAGCCGGGTGTGCGGCCGAAGTCGGACCCGACCATGCAAACGTAGTTGCCGCTGATCTTCTGGCGCTCGGCCTCCTCGCCGATGAAGTTCAGGCCCTCGAGCACCTGCAGGAGGCGAGGGATCTGGTTGGCGTCGTGGTCGCCGTGGGTGTCGAAGCCGCCGATGTCGAGGTTGACGGCGACGGTGATGCCGGCGCGGTAGGCCGCCATGGCGACCTGGATCTGGCGCAGGAGGCCGTTGCCAGAGTTGTCGAGCATCTCGGGCAGGTACTGCTGCAGCTTCTTGAGCTCGTTGGAGCCGGTGCGCGACGCATACATGACGCCGATGGCCCGCTGCACGCGGGGGAGCTGCTCCTGCTCGAGCAGGCGGGTCTTGCGGGCGTTCTGCGCGGCGAGGATCGCCTTGGCGGCGTTGGGCGAGTGGAACAGCGTCGCCTCATCGTCCGGGTTTTGCCGGTCGGGGTAGGCGATGCGGGCCAGCGCCTGGGTGTTGCCGCTGCGGGTGCGAGCGACCTGACCCATGGTCTCGTCGTAGCCGCCGAAGCTGAGGTAGCTCATCGCCAGATCGCGGCCGTAGACGGCGGCGACCAGGGCGGCGAGGCTCGGGTAACCCTCGGCGAGGCGCCCCGACCAGGTGTGGCGGTTGCCGGTGTCGTGGCCGTTGGTGGCCACGTCGACGCCGTTGAGGACCAGGAGCTCCTTGTCGTGCTTCTCGAAGAAGTCACGGAAGTAGTTCGGGCGGTCCATGTCGCCGAGCGGGGCGTAACGGATGCCGCTCGGCGTGACGCCGATGTCCTTGGTCAGGTACGAGCGGTTCATCGCGTCGGGGTCGTCCATGCTGGCTGCGCCCTTGGGGTCGCAGAGCGAGGTCGGGTCCCAGCCGCCGCTGGCGTTGACCATGATGTAGAGGGGGCCCTTGTAGGCCTCCGAGATGGGGGTCTTGCCGGTTCCGAGGGTGCCCGGTTTACCGAAGGCGTCGGTCGATGCGACTGCGAGACCGGCAAGGGATGCAAGGCTGAGAAATTGACGACGGTCCATGGTCACACCTCCTATTCGTGCAAGAACTTGTAGTCCGACAGCATGTAGGTCAGCACGCCCATCCAGGCGCGGACCGTGTAGTCGGGGTCCTGAGTGATGGCATTTTCAGCCAGGTCAGCGCCGGTCCAGTAGTCGTTGGTGGCGCGGCAGTTGCCGAGGTCCGGCGAGTAGGTGCCAGCGGCGACGCCGTTCTTGCCATCCTTCCAGATGGTGACGAACAGGTTGTAGGCCTCGGTGATCTCGTTGTCGTTGAGGTCGTAGGACTCGCCGAGGACGTGATCGTAGAGGTGCTGGATGTTGGCGCGGATGGCGTCGTTGACGGCCGGCACGGAGAAGCCGTTGGCGTCCTCCGGGATGAAGCCGATCTCTGCGTAGGGGAAGAGCAGGCGGTCGGAGGGGTCGTGGGCGAAGTCGTGGGCGGTGGCCAGGCAAGACATCTCGTTGGCCATGCGCAGGGCGATGTTCGCCATGATGCCGTTCGGATCGGTGATGCGCTGGGTGATCGAGTTGGAGTCGATGCCGCCGTAGAAGATGCGGTACTCGTTCTCGTTGATCAGGTAGTCCTGACCGTCGTTGCCCTGGCGCCACGGGTAGCCGGTGACGGCCTCGATCTTGCGGTTGAGCTGCTCCGGCCCGAGGTACTGGGCGGTGCCGAGGGTCGCGAGCTCGTTCTTGCGGGACTCGTCGACCTCACCCTTCACGTTCTTGGCCCGGAAGTAGTCGGTCTTGATGATCTCCTTGAAGACCAGCTTGAGGTTGTAGTTGTTCTCGCGCAGCTTGTTGGCGATCGAGGTGATGACGCGGTCCTGGACCTGGAAGGCGTTGAGGGCCTCGACGTAGTTGGGCTGGTTGGCGTCCTTGGGCTCGGACAGGAGGTCCTGGCCGGTGACGCCCTTCCACACGATGTGCACCGCGGAGCGGGCGAAGCGGTCGTCGGCGACGACCTGCTTGGCCAGCCACTGCTCGGACTTCTTCTCCTCGCCCTCCGGGAGCTGGAGCTCGCCGAAGCCCGGGAGGCGCATGTCCGGGAACCAGGTCATGAGCTCGGTGCCGTCGAGCGGGGTGTAGGCGTTGTCGGCCTGGTAGTTCTGGAAGGTCGCCGCGACCGGGTCTACGAGCTCGTGGCAGAGCTGACAGTCCTTGTTGTTCATCGTCGGGTTGACCGTGATGATGGAGCTCGGGTCGAGCGGTCGGTCGCCGATCTTGAGGATGTCGGTGTCGAGGAAGAACTTGTAGACGACGCGGGCGCGGGCGCGGTTGCGGTTGGTCGGCGTGGTCGGGAAGCGGTTGAGGAACATCTGGGTCGTCAGCACGCCGGCGTGCGGGACGCCCGGAATCTTGCCGGGGGCGGCCTCCCAGGGGTCGTTCTTGTCCTTGAAGGTGACGTTGACGCCGTAGCTCTTGGCCGAGTACGGGGTGAACATCTGGTAGTCCGCGGTGAGGATCTCCGTGTAGGGCTTGTCGTTGCGGACGACGTAGTTGATGAGGTTTAGCGCCTCACGGGCGATGCCGACGTTGGTGTAGTAGGCGACCTGATTGCGCTGGTTGTCGTCCTCGATGCTCTCGAACCAGTACGAGGGGAAGCGCTCCGCGTTCAGCAGGCCGACGGCGTCGGTGTTGTTGATGTAGCGGTCGGTCAGGAGGGTGTCGTTGAAGATCTCCGTGAGGCGCTCGTAGAAGGCGTCTTCCTTCATGATCGCGTCGAGCACCGGGTCGAGCGAGTCGATGCCGAAGTCGCGGACTTGCTCGATCTCCTCGGTGGTGGGCAGGCGCCCGGCCAGCGAGAGGGTCGCCTTGCGCAGCGTCTCGACCTCGTTGAGCTGCTCGATGCCGTCGAAGTAGTTGCCGACGTTGACCTCGCCCTCGCAGCTGACCGGGTCCTCGAAGCGCTTGAAGAGGTCGACGAGCGCGTCGTACTCGGGGGTGCCAACCGCGAGCTGGTCGCCGCCGCCGTGGGTGACGCCGCGCTGGGTGGGCTTGATGAGCAGGAGCTTCTCACCGTCGACCTCGTAGCGGGCGAGGTCCTCCATCACCTTGAGGTTGGCGTCGAGGTAGCCGGGCACCTGCTCGGGCTGGAGGATGAACTTGGTGTGCTTGGCGGCGCCGGAGCTGATGTGACAGCCAAGACACTTGGCCGCGAGGGTCGGCTTCCAGACTTCGGCGCGGAAGAACTCGGTGGTGGGGACGCAGGTCGAGTCCTTGTCCTCGCCGCATCCCGAGAGGCCGAGGGATGCCCCGGCGCTGAACAGGGTGACGAGCGCGGTGCTCGTGACCAGGCTTTTGGTTCGTGTCGGATGCGAACGTGACATCATTCGGCTCCCATTCGAAGATCGGGTTTTATGCTGCCCCTACACCGTTAGCGGGCGAAGGCGGCCACCACGCATCTTAGACAGGCTTGCTGCGCCGCCGCAAGCCACCTGGCGCCCCCAACGGCGCAAAGCGGAGGCGACAGGCGGGCCCACCTTGCGGTTCGCTGGCGCGCATGTGTGGGCTTTCGTCACCTGAACCTGGCCTTTGAGGCAGGTATGGACGAATGCCTTGGGGGCCGGCGACCGCGACGTTGTCGCCGGGTTGCGCGGTTCGGGAGCAGATGCTCGTGGGCCGGCGCGCGGGCTGGCGTGCGGGCGTGGGACCGCGTTCTAGCTCACGGCGATCGTGCCGAGCCCGGCGCAGGCGCTCAGAGGGTGGTGGTGCCGGTGCCGGTGGTGCCGGTGGTGGTGCCAGTGCCGGTGGTGGTGGTGCCGGTGGAGGACGTGGTGTCCGTGGTGGTTCCGGTGGTGGTGTCGGGCATGCCCGTGCTCTCGGGAGGCGGCAGCGGGTCGCACTGCTGCGTCTCCTGGTTGCAGGTGTGCGTGTCCTGATCGCAGCCGCCGCACTGTCCGCCGCAGGCGTCGCCGCCACACTGTTTGCCGGCGCACTGAGGGACGCAGTCGCAGCGCAGCGGGTCGTCGGTGGTCGCGTAGCCGTCGTTGCACTGGCACGAGGCTTTGCCGCCAGCTTCGGCGCAGGTGCCGTGACCGGCGCAGGACTCGAGGAAGCAGCCGGAGGTGTTGAAGGCGAAGTAGCCGGCGCTGACGACGAGATCGCCGGTGCCGACCTGGACCTCGACGATGACCGGGCGCTCGAGCTTGCCGATGAGGAAAGGCTGGACCTGGACCGTGGCCTGCGGGGCGCTGAGCTGGAGGACGCCGCTGGCGAGGTTGAGCGAGCAGCCGCCGATCTTGCTGGCGCCGAGGACCGCGCCGAGCTGGAAGCCGCAGTAGTGGGTGCCGTCGCCGTTGAGCAGGGCCTTGGACTCGCCGCTGATGTCGAATGCGGTGAAGCCGAGGTCGAGGCTGGTGACGCCGTTGGGGGTGACCTTGATCTCGGCGCTGTCGATCGCGGGGGTCTTGAGGTCGGTGTCGCTGGGGACGCGGGCGAGCTTGGGTGCGTCGACGGTGGCGTCGGCTTCACCGCCCTTGGCGGCCGCGACGACGCCGAGGGTGCCGATGTATGCGGTGGGCTTGTCGTCGGCGGCGCTGTACGCGATGACTCGCTTGTCGCCCGGCATCAGCAGGACCGTGGGCTTCTCCTCGATCGAGGTGTCGAAGGTCAGCTGGGCGGGGATGCGGAACTCGAGGTCGCGGGGCTCGATGAGGTAGGCGCTGCCGACCTGCTCGTAGTTGCCGCGGGTCAGCGTCTCGTCGCTGGGGCGGATGATGATCTGGCGGGTGACCAGCAGGGCGCCGGGCGGGACGGTGAGGGTGATGCCGTTGTCGTGGGCGACCACGCCGCCCTCGGGGCCGATGAGCGCGTCGGCGGTGTCCTGTCCGCCACAGCTCGTCAGCACGGCCAACGTGGTTGAGGCGAACAACACGGAGCGGAGCGAGAAAGCCATCACAGTCCACCTATACCTGAACTCGGTTCGGCTCGCAGGGGTCGTCGATGCCGAGGTCAACAAGCCACAGGCCGGGTCTGGCAGCGAGCACGGGCCCGGCCCCGGGCGCCGATGGTGTGGATCCGCCAGCGAGGAGGCTGGCGAGGAGGTCGAACCAGCGGGCGCGCGAGTCAGCGGCGGCGCAGCGGTCGAGGATCCACGCGTCGCTGGTGGCCACGACGCCGGCGTGGTGGATCAGCACGGCGTCGGGGTTGTTGACCAGCTCGCAGGACCACGGCCAGTTGCGGCGCTGCGCCGTTTCCAGCAGGAGGGCGCGCAAACGGCCGCTGTTGGCGACGGGGCGATCGAGGTACCAGAGGACCGAGCTGGGGGCGTGTTCGCCCGCGTGGAGGTGGCGGCCGATCATCTCGATCGCAAAGGCGGTCTCGGCGACCTGGCGGTAGGTGCCGTGGACGCTGGCGAGGTCGCGCAGGGCCCCGTCGCGGCCGCGGAGGACGATGCCATGGGACAACGCGGACTCGAGGATGATGAGGCAGTTGAGGCCGTCGATGGCGAGCGGCAGGTCGGCGAGCTCGGCCCGGGTGGCGCGGGCGGCCGCGCGGGCCGCCCTTGCGGCGTCGCTGCAGGCGCAGCGGCTGATGGCCTGGCGCTGGCGGACGGTGAGCTCGTGGCGGTCGCCGACGATCTTGAGGGCGGAGACGTCGGCGTAGCCGCGGGACAGCAGCCAGGAGAGGTCGGCCGTGCCAGCGCGCAGGGCCGGCAATTCTTTCGCGGCGAACAGGCGGTCGTCGCCGGGGTGGCGGCCGCGATGGCGGTCTTCGTGGGTCATCGCGGGGGCGTGGCGATCGAGAACAGCTGCAGCTCCGGCGGAGGGGGAGCGAGGGACCAGCCGCGCTCGTGGCACTGACGGTGGAGCTTGCGGTAGGCGAGCGGCATGGCGTCGGACTTGACGGAGATCTCGTCGGCGGGGTCGGGCGCCGCGTAGGGGCGCTGGGATTCGACGATCGGCTGGTCCTCGAGGAAGATCTGGTGGGTGCGCGAGCGCGAGTTGGCGTCGGCCCAGGCGCCCTTGAAGAAGCTGCGCAGCATGGTCCAGCGGGTGAGGGTGCGATGCTCGTCGATCGGGATGTTGGTGCTGAAGATGACCATCTTCATCTTGCCGCCGGCGAGCTCGAGATCGAGGCGGGTCAGGTTCGGCATGAAGAAGCTGACGCGGGTTTTGACCGGGGGGCGCTCTTTGGGGAGAAACAGGCTCCACAGGCCGCCGGGCGGCGGGGCGACCAGCTCGGCGTAGGCGCTGCCGCTCCACTCGCCGAGCTCGACGCGGTAGTCGTCGACGCGGGGGCGCTCGGGGTTGCCGAAGCTGTTGCGGTGGACGAAGGGGGCGTGGGCGAAGTCGAGGCCGTTCTCGACGACGCGGGTGTAGTGGGCCTGCCACAGGAACTCGCCGTCGATGGCGCGCCACTGTGGATCGCCGTGCTCCGGGAGCGGGGGGATCGGCGGGCGCTCGGCGGGGGGGAGCTCACCGATGAACAGCCACACGAGGCCGTGGCGCTCCTCGATGTCGTAGGCGGGGACCTGGGCGCGCTCGGGGATCTTGGCGTCGGGGCCGTGGGCGGGGATCGCCAGGCAGCGGCCGCGGCCGTCGAAGCGCCAGCCGTGGTAGGGGCAGACGAGGGCGCCGGCCTCGACGGTGCCGCGCGAGAGCGCGGCACCGCGGTGGGGGCAGCGGTCGTCGAGGGCGGCGACGCGGCCGTCGGGGCCGCGGAACAGCACGAAGCGGCGGCCCAGCAGGTCCAGGGCGACGGGCACGCTGGAGATCGCGGCGCTGCGGTGGCAGGCGTACCAGAAGTTCTTGAGCATGTGGGGCCTCGTCGGTCCCTCGCAGATGCCGATGCGAGGGGGCGCGGGGTCGGACGCCTATTGCGGCGCGAAGGGGGCGCAGGTCGAGACGCCGGCGCCGACGATGCGGATCGGCGCGGCGTTGACGATGGTGGTGAGGTCCTGCTTGCCGTTCATGTCGCTGTCGTCGTAGTCGAGGTGGGTGACCTTGGAGACGCTGGGGTTGTTGCTCTCGGTGAACATGTAGAAGTCGCCGGCGAAGAACGAGAAGGCGAAGGCGTTGGTGAGGTTGAGGCCCGGGAGCGGGGTGACGCTCAGGAACTTGCCGTTGGTCTTGTCGACCTCGACGATCTTGGAGGGGTTGACGCCGCCGAACATGAAGGCCCGACCGTCGCCGGTGCCGGTGAGCTCGGCGCCGTTGAAGTTGGTCTTGCCGAGCTTGGAGAGGATCAGGGTGTCAGGGTCGACGGTGATGAAGTCGCCGATGTTGTTGCCCTCGGCGAAGCCGCCGAAGCCGTCGAAGGTGTTGCCGTAGAGCTTGTCGCACACGTCCTCGGCGCTGTTGGACACGAAGGCCATGCCGAAGTAGTTGACGCCCTGCTGGCCCTGGTTGTAGCCGGGGTCGGTGCACTTGCCGACGTTGGTGACGTCGAGCTTCCAGATCTCGCCCTGGGGGTTGTTGAACATGACCCAGGCGAAGCCGAGGCGGTCGACGGCCATCGAGAAGGTGCCGTTCATGTTGCCGCAGTTGAAGGCGCCGAGCTCCTCGAACATCTTGGTCTCCGGGTAGAATTTCCACAGCTCGGCGTTGTCGGAGAGGACAAAGATGCCGTCGTCGAGCTTGACCTCGAGGTCAGGACAGGCGCAGGGCTCGACGCCGTTGGTGGTGGTGTCACCGGTGGTGCCGGTGGTGCCGGTGGTGCCGGTGGTGCCGGTGGTGCCGGTGTCGCCGGTCGTGGTGCCGGTGGTGCTGGTGATGCCCGTGCCGCTGGTGTCGGTCTGGCCGGTGTCGGTCGACGATCCGGTCTGCGAGGTGGTGCTGGTGCTGGTGGTGGCGTCGGTGCCGGTCTGCGACATGCTGCCGGCGGTCGGCTCGTCGGTCGTGCTGGTGGGCTCGACCGTGGGGTTGGTGGTCGGGTCGCCGGTGACGTTGTTGGTGGTGCTGGTGCTGCTTGCGGTCGCCGACGTGGTGCCTTCGCTGGAGTCACCGCAGGCGGCGAGGAGGACGGCGAGTGCGGTGAGGAGGCGAGGTGAGGCGAGGCTTTGCAAGATCATCCCCGCAGGGTAACGAAAGATCGACGGGGTGAACACGGCGCTTGGGCCGAGCGTTCCATCGTTGTCGGAGGTGAAGATGCGTGCAGGCTGGGCCGCGGCTGCGGCGAGGATCGGGTTGTGGGCGCTGTTGACGGTGCCGCTCGCGGGTGCAGGGGCCAGGGCGGCCGAGCCGGCTGTGGGGGCGGCTTCGCCCGTCGCGGAGATCCGGGCCCTGGTGCTGTTGGTGGTGCTGGACGATCCGCGGCCAGGGGCCGAGGGCTTCCCCACGGCGCTGGTGGATGCGATCGCGGCGGAGCTCCAGCGTGTGTACCAGGTGGAGGTGCGCCAGCTCCGGTCGCGTCCGCTGCCGCGGTCGGCGTACTACCAGCCGCGCAGGCGCTACCGGGCGGACCTTCTGCTCGAGCACCTGGCGGCGCTCGTGCCTACGGATTTACCAGCGGGGACGCGGGTGCTGGGGCTGACGACGGTGGACATCTCGACGAGCAAGCCGCCGCACAAGGACTGGGGGGTGTTTGGGCTCGGCTCGCTCGGGGGGACGGTGGCGGTGGTGTCGAGTCATCGCTTGCGCAAGCATGCGCGCGATGATTCGCAGGTGCGTTGGCGGGTGACCAACACGGCGGTGCACGAGCTGGGGCACGTGCTCGGGCTCGATCACTGTGAGGAGGCGAGGTGCGTGATGCTCGACGCGCAGGGCGGGATCACCAACACCGACGAGTCGAGCGGGGTGCCGGGGCCGCGGTGCCAGGCGCTGCTCGAGCGCGCGGCGCCGCTGCGGCCGGCGGGGGCGCTCACGGGGGCGCGGTAGCTCGGGGCGCGGTCGCCCGCCGGGCGCTGGCGCGCGGGACGGGGGCTTGACGGGGGCCGGGTGGGCTGCCAAGAAGGCTTGGTGTCATTTGTACACGAAGGGGCACAGATGTCCGGACCGTCGCTCGCGCTGCTCACTGACCTGTACCAGTTGACGATGGCGTACGGGTACTGGCGGCTCGGGCGGGCCGACGACGAGGCGGTGTTCCACCTGTTCTTTCGCCGGCCGCCGTTTCGCGGGGGCTACGCGATCGCGGGGGGGCTGGCGGCGGCGATCGAGTACCTGACGCAGTTGCACTTCCAGGCGGACGACCTCGAGTATCTGGCGACGCTGACGGGCAACGACGGGGCGCCGCTGTTCTCGGCGGACTTCCTCGAGTACCTGGGCGGCCTGCGCTTCACCTGCGAGGTGGACGGGGTGCCGGAGGGGACCGCGGTGTTCGCCCACGAGCCGCTGCTGCGGGTGCGGGGGCCGATCTTGCAGTGCCAGCTGGTCGAGACGCCGCTGCTCAACTTGATGAATTTCTCGACCTTGATCGCCACGAAGGCGGCGCGGGTGTGCACCGCGGCGGAGGGCGAGCCGGTGCTGGAATTCGGGCTGCGGCGCGGGCAGGGGATCGACGGGGCGCTGTCGGCGGCGCGGGCGGCGTACCTCGGCGGCTGCGCGGCGACCTCGAACGTGCTGGCGGGCAAGCGCTACGGGATCCCGGTGCGGGGCACGCATGCGCACAGCTGGGTGATGTCGTTCGCGGACGAGCGCGAGGCCTTCGCGGCGTACGCGGAGGCGCTGCCCAACAACTGCGTGTTCCTGGTCGACACCTACGACACCCTCGAGGGGGTGCGGCGGGCGATCGCTGCGGGCGTGGAGCTGCGGGCGCGGGGGCACGAGCTGGGCGGGGTGCGGCTCGACTCGGGTGATCTGACGCGGCTGAGTCAGGCGGCGCGGGCGATGCTCGACGCGGCGGGTTTCCCCGCGGCGGCGGTGGTCGCGAGCAACGACCTGGACGAGCACGAGATCGCGGCGTTGCGGCGCGGCGGGGCGAAGATCTCGGTGTGGGGGGTGGGCACGCGCTTGGTCACGGCGTACGACCAGCCGGCGCTCGGCGGGGTGTACAAGCTGGCGGCGATCCGCAAGGACGCGTCGGCGGCGTGGAGCTACCGGGTCAAGCTGTCGGAGGACCCGATCAAGGTCAGCAACCCGGGGATCCAGCAGGTGCGCCGGTATTCGCGGGCGGACGGCGGCTTCGTGGCGGACGTGATCTACGAGGAGACGCTCGGGCGCGGGGGAGCGGCGCACGCGATCGACGCGCCGGCGGAGACCTTCGTGACCGAGGGTGAGGGGGAGGATCTGCTGGTGCCGGTGCTCCGCGGAGGGGTGCAGGTGTACACGCCGCCGCCGCTGGCGCAGTCGCGGGCGCGGACGCTCGATCAGCTGCAGCGGCTTGGTCCGGGGGTGCGCCAGCTGCAAGGGCCGGATCCGTATGTGGTGGGCCTCGATGAGCGGCTGCAGGCGCTGAAAGACCGGGTGATCGCGGCGGCGCGGGGCGGGTCGTGAGCTTCACCTACGCGTATGCGCGGCCGGCGGTGACGGTCGACTGCGTGGTGTTCGGGCTCGACGATGAGCTGCTCAAGGTGCTGCTGATCCAGCGCGACCGCGAGCCGTTTGCCGGGCGCTGGGCGCTGCCGGGCGGCTTTGTCGATCCGCGGGAGACGCTCGAGCAGGCGGCGCTGCGGGAGCTGGCCGAAGAGACAGGTGTCTCGAAGGTGTACCTCGAGCAGCTGCACAGCTTCGGGGCGCCGGACCGCGACCCGCGGGACCGGGTGATCACGGTGGCCTACTACGCGCTGGTACGGCGCCTCGATCACGCGCCCAAGGCCGCGAGCGACGCGCGGTCGGTCGGGTGGTTCCCGGCCTCGCAGTGCCCGCCGCTGGCCTTCGACCACCGGGAGATCGTGGCGATGGCGCGGCGCCGGCTGCAGGCCAAGCTGCGCGAGCAGCCGCTGGGGTTCGAGCTGTTGCCGCGCAAGTTCACGCTGTCGCAGATCCAGCGGGTGTACGAGGCGGTGCTCGAGCGAGAGCTCGACAAGCGGAACTTTCGCAAGAAGCTGCTGGCGACCGGCGTGCTGCGCGAGCTGGCGGAGACGCAGCGCGACGTGGCTCATCGGGCGGCGCGGCTCTATCAGTTCGATGCGCGCGAGTATCGGGCGCGGGTCAAGCAGGGCTTTCACTTCGATATGTGAGGTGCAGTGATGGGCGCGTTGATCGTGGTCGACCTTCAGAACGATTTTTTGCCGGGCGGGGCGCTCGCGGTGCCACACGGGGACGAAGTGGTGGCGGTGGCCAACGCGCTGATGCCGGTGTTTCGCCGGGTGGTGGCGACGCAGGACTGGCATCCGGCGGGGCACGGGAGCTTCGCGGTGCGGCATCCGGGGCGGCGGCCGGGGGAGCTGATCACGCTCGGCGAGAGCGTGCAGGTGCTGTGGCCGGTGCACTGCGTGGAGGGGACGACGGGCGCTGCGTTCGCTGCGGCGCTGGACCACGGGCGCTTCGACGCGGTGGTGCGCAAGGGGATGGACCCGGAGATCGATTCCTACAGCGGGTTCTTCGACAATGATCGCAAGAGCGCGACGGGGCTGGCGGAGCGGCTGCACGCGCTGGGGGAGACGGAGGTGTGGGTGCTCGGGCTGGCGACGGACTACTGTGTGAAGGCGACCGCGCTGGACGCGGTGCGGCTCGGGTTTCGCACGCACCTGGTCGTGGACGGCTGTCGGGCGGTCGAGCTGGAGGCGGGTGATGGGGCGCGGGCGATCGCCGAGATGGTGGCCGGAGGGGTGACGCTGGTGACGAGCGGAGAACTGCTCGCGGGCGCGTCCGCGGGCCGCTAGACTGCGCCGCGCGATGCTCGTCGCCTTGCTCCTCGCCCTCGCTGCGCCGGCGCAGGGGCTCTCGCTCGACTGGCAGGCGCCGGCAGGTTGCCCCGAGCAGGCGACGGTGCGTGCGCGCGTGGTCGCGATGCTCGGGGCCGGGGCGACCTCGGCGGCGGATCTGACGGCGACCGGGCGGGTGAGCGCGACGGGTGAGGGGTGGCGGCTGGAGCTCTCGCTGGTGCGCGCGGCGGGGCGGGAGCAGCGGACGCTGGTCGACAGCGATTGCGCGGCGCTGGCCGACGCGGCGGCGCTGGTGATCGCGGTGACGATCGATCCGCTGGCGGGCGTGGTGCTGCCGCAGGAGCGGGCGGCGGTGGTGCCGGAGGCGGTGGTGCCGGAGGTGGTGGTGCCGGAGGTGGTGGTGCCGGTCGCGCGGGACGGCGGGCGCGGGGCTGTCCCGGAGGACAGGTCGGCGGGTGCTGTCCCGAAGGACAGGGCCTTGCCGGTCGAGGAGCCGCGGGGGACACGGCGGCGGTTGGGGCTGGGGCTGCGTGCGGGCGGGGGGCTCGGCTTCACGCGGATCTTGCCGGCGGTCCACGGGGTGCTGGAGCTGGGGCTCGGGCTCGAGGGGCGGCGCTGGCGGGTCGAGCTGAACGGTTGGTTCGCGCCGCCCGTGCGGGGGACGGCGAGCTCGCAGCCGGCGATCGGCGGGAGTTTTCGCCTCGGGTTTGCCGAGCTGCGGGGGTGTGGGGTGCCGGCGTTGCGGCGGGTGCCGCTGGCGTTCCCGCTGTGCGCAGGGTTGCAGGTCGGGGCGATGTACGGGCGCGGGGAGGGCAGCGGGCTGATGCTGCGGCAGAGCGCGCGCTCGCCGTGGGTGGCGACGCGGATCGGCGGGGCGCTGCGCTGGCGGCCGCGGGGGACGCGGGTCGGGTTGTGGCTGTCGCTCGACGCGATCGTGGCGATCACGCGGCCGAGTTTTGCGACGGCGGGCAAGGTGCTCGTGCACGAGGCGGCGCGCTTTGGCGGGCAGGCGACGCTGGGCTTCGAGGTGCGGCTGCGCTGAGCGTGGGCTTGGCAGCGAGGGGGCGGGCGGGCATGCTCGCCGCGATGCGAAGTCTCGCTGGCACCTGCGTCCTCTGGCTGCTGCTGATGCTGGTGACCGGGCCGGCGCGGGCGCACGACTACTGGCTGGAGTTCTCGCCGCGGGTGCCGCGAGCGGGGGACACGCTCGGGCTGTCGCTGTGGGTGGGCGAGGATTACGTGGCCTTTGAGCAGAAGGGGATGCAGCGCGAGCGGACCGAGGTGCTGCGGCACCTCAGCGCCGCGGGCGATGAAGATCTGCGCGAGGGGGCGCGCGAGGGGGCGGCGCCGCTCGTGCAGGTCCCGCTGACCGGGCCCGGCGGGCACTTGCTGACGCTCGAGCGGACCCCGGCGCACATCAAGATGCGGGCGCTCAAGTTCAATCGTTACCTCAAACACGAGGGGCTGCGCGCGGCCTTCGCGGAGCGCAAGCGGTCGGGCGAGCGGCTGCAGGCGGCCCGCGAGCGGTACACGCGGTACCTCAAGGCCTTTGTGCAGGTCGGGGATGTCGCGGACGGTCAGTCGACGCGGGTGCTGGGGCAGCGCATCGAGCTGGTGCCGGCGCGCGACCTGGCGGCGGTGAAGTCGGGCGAGCGGCTGGCGCTGCAGGTGCGCTTCGAGGGCCGGCCGCTCGCGGGTGTGCTGGTCGAGGCCTTCGTGCGCGACGCGGCCGGGAAGGCGCACGGGCAGCAGCGTGTCAGCGACGCGCGCGGGCTGGTGGAGTTCACGCTGGACAGGCCTGGCGCGTGGCTGGTGCGGACGGTGCACATGCAGCGCTGCATCGGCTGCGAGGACGCGGAGTGGGAGAGCTTTTGGGCCGCGTATAGTTTCGCGCTGCGCTGAGCTGTCCGCAGGGACAGGTCATCCGGGGACCTGCTGGACGAGCGCGGCGGCGACGGTGGTGGCGTTGCTGACCCCGGGGACGTCGGTGGGGGCGCCGAGCTGGTCGCCGACGAGGCGGGCGTGGCGGAGCTTGCCGCCGGCGGTGTAGAGGATCTCGAGGTCGGCGCCGGTGGCTCCCGGGACCAGCTGCGGCGGGGTGGTGACGGAGGGGGGGACCTCGACGGTCTGCGGGGCGCCCCAGACGTCGAAGGTGTCGGCGAGGGCGAGGTAGATGCCCTCGGTGTCGAAGCCGCGCCACGCGAGGGCGAAGCGGCCGTCGGCGAGGCGGGCCAGGCTGATCTCGCCGCCGGTGATGGCCTGCGGGTGGACCAGGACTTCCTTGGTCCAGGCGTTTTGCGGGGTGAGCAGCTTGATGAGGGCGAGCTTGCCGTCGGCCTTGCGGACGTAGGCGACGACGAGGTCGGCGGCCGGGTCGACGACGCCGACGGGCCGGCCGAGCACGCCGGCGGGCGGAGTGGCGGACGACGCGGCCCAGGCCCCGCCGGGCGAGGACTTCATGCTGTAGTAGATGCGGGCGTCGTCGCCGGTGTAGATGGCGTAGGTCTCGACGGTGCCGGGGACGACGGCGGGGCCGCTGGGACCGAAGGCCTGGATGTCGACCTGGCCGGCGGGGATCTTGACGAGGGCGGCCCAGCCGTTGGCGGTGTAGAGGGCGCTGTTGTGCTTGTTGTCGAGGCCGAGGAAGGCGAGGGTGACGGTGTCGGCGACGGCGGCGAGGCTGGGGCGGTCGGCCGTGTAAGCGCTGACGTTGACCTTGGCGAACTTGGCGAAGGGGGTGGGGTCACCGGGGGCCCACAGCGAGGAGTAGAGCTCTTGCTGCTCGGACTTGACGGCGCTGCTGCGCCGGAGCACTGCGAGGGCGCCGGTGGGGGTGGCCTCGATCTCGGCGGAGAGGAGGGCGAGCGGGGCGGCGGCGCTGGTCCAGCCGAGCTCGGGGTCGAAGTGCAGGGCCACGCCGGGGTTCATGCCGACGCCGGCGAGGGCGAGCAGGGCGGTGCCGGGGTGACAGTCGGAGAGGCAGGCGTCGTTGTCCTCCTGGTTGCCGTCGTCGCAGAACTCGTCGGCCTCGACGATGCCGTTGCCGCAGGCCTCGGGGTTGCCGGTGGTGGTGCTGCCGGAGCTGGTGCCGGTGGAGCTGTCGGTGCTGGTGCTGGTGGTGTCGCCGGTGTCGCTCGAGCCCGGGCCGGTCGAGGTGGAAGGCGAGGTGGCGGTGACGTCCGTTGTGGTCGGGAGCTCGCCGGTGGTGGAGCCTGCGGTGGTGGTGGTGTCGCCGAAGCTGCTCGGGCCGGGGCCGGCGGTGGGGGGGCCCGATTCGAAGCCGGTGGTGGTGGAGGTCGTTTCGCCGCCGCCCGTGCAGGCGAGGAGGAGGGCCAGCGGGGGCGCGAGGAGGCGAGGGCGCGGCATCGGGCGATCTTCTCGCCGATCGCGGGGGGTTTGGCCAGCGCGAACGCGGTCGCGTTATGGTTTGTCGATGGGGGGCACAGAAGTGGCGGGGGCCGGACAATCACGACCGGTGAGCGCCACCACGACCGTCGATACCCCGCCGCGTGCGGCCGCCGTGGCGGGCGGGGGCGAGGTCGTGGTGCCGGAGCTGGCGGAGGTGTACCGGGCGCACGTGGGCTTTGTGTGGCGGGTGCTTCGCAGGCTCGGGGTGGCCGACGCGGCGCTCGAGGACGTGGTCCACGACGTGTTCCTGGTGGTGCACCGGCGGCTGGGGGAGTACGACGGGCGCGCGGCGCTGACGACCTGGCTGTTCGGCATCGCCCGCGGGGTGGCGAGCAACCACCGGCGCGGGGTGGCCCGGGCGCAGCGCCGGCTGAGCGTGGCCCCGTCTCCGGGGGCGGCGCCGGATCCCGAGCTGCGCACGCAGCAGCAGCAGCTGGCGGCGTTTGTGCGCGAATTTCTGGCGGGCCTGGATGAGGACCGGCGCCTGCTGTTCGAGCTGGCGGATCTCGAGGGGCTCAAGGTGCCCGAGATCGCCGAGACCCTGGGGATGAACCTCAACACTGCGTATGCCCGGCTGCGGGCGGTCCGTGAACAACTGAGTCGTGCGCTCGCACAACGCGAGGCGGGCACGCGAAGGAGCATGCTGCCATGAACGACCTCCACATCCACGACGATGGTCTGTCGCCCGCGGCACGCGCTGCTCTGGCGGCGCTGCGGGCCGACGAGGAGGAGATGCCGACGGCCGCGCGGGAGCGCGTGTGGGCGCGGCTCGAGGATGTTGCGGCGCCGGTGGGGCCGCGGGCGTCAGGGCAGGTGCGGTGGCGCGGAGCGGTGCTCGGGCTGGCGATCGCGGCGGGGCTGGCGTTGGCGCTGGCCTCGCTCGGGCGCGGGGTTCAGCCGATCGCCCAGGCGCCGCGCGGGGACGCGGCGCGCTACGACGGCGCGGCGCCGGTGGGCGAGCGGGCCGCGCGGCACGGGACGCCGCAGGTCGCACCCGTCGTGTCGACGCCGGCCGCGGGTGGTGCCGGATCGACCGCGAGCGGGCCGACGGCGGGCGAGGTTCTGGCTGTCCCTGAGGACAGGTCTGTGCGCGGCGAGGCGGCCTCCGGGGCGAGGTCGGTGCGCGGCGGCGAGGCTGTCCCTGAGCTCAGGTCGGTGCGGCCGGCGGCCGCGGCGGCGCCGGTCGACGGCGGGGCGCTGGCGGCGGAGGCGGCCCTGTTGCAGCGGGCCCAGACGGCGCTGGCGGCGGGCGATCCGGAGGCCGCGCTCTTGCGGCTGGGTGAGCACACGCGCAGCTTCAAGGATGGGGTGCTGGCGCGCGAGCGCGACGCGCTGCGCGTGACGGCGCTGTGCGCCGCGGGGCGCACGGCGGAGGGGCGGTCGGAGGCCGAGGCGTTCCTGGCCGCGCACGCGGGCTCGCTGCTGGCGGATCGGGTGCGCGGGGCTTGCGAGCCGTGACATCGGCGTCGTGCGCGGGCGCAAGGGATTTAAAGTTTCGCGGGGCACACAGAGCGCGGGTCGGCCGGACAAACACCTGCGCAACTCCAACACGAGCGACACCATGACCAAGCTTATTTCGTTCCTCTCCTCCTCCTCTCTTCTGCTTGCCGGCGCGATCGTCGGCCTCAGCCTCGCGGCCTGCGAGCTCGGGCCCAAGACGATCGGCGAGGAGACGACGGGCGACATGCCGATCTGCGAGGATGGCGAGAAGAAGGAGGCGGACGACGGCTGCAACACCTGCACCTGCAGCGACGGCGAGTGGGCGTGCACCGAGCTGGCCTGCGAGGAGCCGGTGTGCCAGGACGGCGACACCAAGATGATCGACTGCAACACCTGCGGGTGCATCGACGGGCAGTGGGGCTGCACGCAGATCGGCTGCGAGCCGCCGCCGGAGTGCACGCCGGGCGACACCAAGGAGGTCGACTGCAACACGTGCGAGTGCACCGAGCAGGGCCTGTGGGCCTGCACCGAGATCGGCTGCGAGCCGCCGCCGGAGTGCACGCCGGGCGACACCAAGATGGAGGCCTGCAACGCTTGTGACTGCACGCCGGAGGGCTTTTGGGCCTGCGACACGCAGGAGTGCCCGCCCGCGGTGTGCGGCGACGGGATCGTCGGCGGCGACGAGACGTGTGACGACGGCAACCTCGTCGACGGCGACGGCTGCAGCGGGCTTTGTGCGCAAGAGGGCGGGCAGGAGTGCGTCGGCGTGGGGACGCTGACGATCGAGAACGCGGCGGTGGTCGGCGACGAGCTGGTGGTCGATGTGGCCTACGGCGGCGGCTGCCAGGTGCACGACATCGGGCTGTGCTGGAACGGGGTGGTCGAGGAGTCGCTGCCGCCGCAGACGGGGATCGACCTGAGCCACGACGCGCACGGCGACGCTTGTGATGCGTGGATCATGGAGCAGCGCAAGCTCGACCTGCTGCCGATCAAGGCGGGGCTGCAGGGCGAGGTGTCGGTGGTGCTGCACCTCGGGGGCTGGGCGGAGCCGCTGCTCTACACGTTCTGAGGGATGTGTTAGATCGCGGGGATGCAGGAGCAGTACCGCGGCAAGGTCGTTTGGATCACGGGGGCGAGCGCGGGCATGGGCCGGGCGCTCGCCCGCGAGTATGCGCGGCGCGGGGCTGACGTGGCCGTGTCGGCGCGTCGGGTCGATCGCCTGGCCGAGGTGGTGAACGAGATCGACGCGCAGGGGCGTCGCGGGCTCGCGGTGGCTTGTGACGTGACGAAGGACCTCGAGGTCGCGGGCGCGGTCGACGAGGTGCTGGCGAAGTTCGGTCGCCTCGATGTGGCGATCGCCAACGCGGGCTTTGGCGTGGTCGGCAAGCTCGAGCAGTTGAGCGACGCGGATCTGCGGCGGCAGTTCGACACCAACGTGTTCGGGGCGATGTCGACGGCGCGCCACGCCTTGCCGGCGCTGCGGCGCGTGCAGGGGCGGCTCGGGCTGGTGAGCAGCGTGGCGGGGCTTTTGGCCTCGCCGAAGACGGGGGCGTACACGGCCTCGAAGTTCGCGCTGCGGGCCTTCGGGTTGACCCTGGCGCAGGAGCTGTACGGGACGGGGGCCAGCTGCACGCTGCTCAACCCCGGTTTTGTTGCGACGGAGATCGGTCAGGTCGACAACGCGGGGCGCTGGGACGGGTCACGCAGCGACACGCGGCCGGCGAAGCTGATGTGGACGGCGGAGGCGGCGGCGCGGGTGATGGCGGACGCGGTGCACCGGCGCAGGCGCGAGTACACCTTCACGGCGCACGGCAAGGTCGGCGCGTGGCTGGGGCAGCACATGCCCGGGCTGGTGCACTTGCTCATGCGCGGCGGCGGCTCGCGGGTGGTCGCGGAGCCGTGAGCGTCTAGTCCTGGACGACCCAGTCGACGCGGTGGGCTTCGGTCAGGTCGGGTGGGTCCCACAGGCGGGTCATCTTCTCGAGCGCGGCGGTCGGGACGGGGCGCTCGCGCTCGCGGTTCTGTCGCAGCAGGCGCTTGTAGGCGGTGTCGAGGAAGACGATGCGGACGCGGGCGTTGTAGTCGGCGGCGAGGTTGATGGCGCGGCCGCGGAGGTCGCGGGTGAGGCTGGTGGCGTTCCACACGAAGGACTGGGCGCGGCGCAGGTGCTCGCGGGCTTGCTCGCGGGCGGCCTGGATGACGGCGCCCTGGTTGCCGGTGCCGCCGACGCCGAGCTCCTCGCGCAGGCTGTCGAGGGAGACGATCGGGAGGTCGAGGTTGCGGGAGATCCAGTGGTCCTTGCCGGCGCCGGGGAGGCCGCACATCAGGACCATCTCGCAGCGGGTGTCGTCGTGGGCGGCGTAGCCGGGGTCGCGGTCCTCGCTGCGAAAGTAGAGGAAGCGGCTGTGCTCGCTGGCGAAGGCGAAGGGGCGCGCGAGGCAGTCGTGGTCGCGGGCGAGCTCGTGGAAGAGGTCGATGTTGTCGAGGAGGCGCTGCGGGTCGCGGCAGATCCGTCCGAGGGCGTCGGCGCGGGTGACGAGGGCCAGGTGATCGCAGCGGGTCGACTGGCTGAGGCGCGCGAGTCGGCGCAGCGCGTCGTTCTGCTCGATGAGGAAGAAGGGGACCTGGTGGCTGCGGACCAGGGCGGCGGTCTGCTCGCGCACGCCGGGCGCGACGCCCATGCGCCACAGCAGCTCGCGGACCATGCTGGCGCCGCGGGGCGAGTGGCCGGGGTGGTGGATCTTGCCGGCGTCGTCGATCTGGGTGGTCGCGGGTTTGGCGATGTCGTGCAGGAGGCAGGCGGCGAACACTTGCTCGCGCGCGTCGGCGGGCAGGGCTTGCCAGGCGGGGAGGGCGACCAGGGCCTCGCACACCATCTTCGTGTGGGTCCAGACGTCGCCCTCGGCGTGGTGCTCGGGGTCTTGCTGGCAGGCGGCCATGGGGGCGACCCACGGCTCGTGGAGCGTGTCCCAGGCGATCGTTAGGCTGTCCTCGGGGACAGGTGGACAGGGATAGGGGAGGAGCATGGCGTCACCGGGGGGCTCCGTGTGGGTCGAGATCGGCGAGGCGGTTGGCGACGATCGGTCGCTCGAGCCAGTGGCTGCCCGAGTCGGCGATGGTGCTGAGGAAGCTGGGGCGGACCCACTTGAGGCGGTCGAGGACCCGCTCGTCGTCCTCGACCTTGATGTAGAGGCCCTCCATGGCGTCGTCGCGGTCGGTCTCGGCGAGCACCTGGGCCGCGGGCACGCCCGCGGCGGCGCCGGCCTCGACGAGGGCCTCGCGCCAGCGCGGGCTCTTGAACAGGGAGGGGCCGACCAGTTTGGTGAGCTCGGCGAGCTTGCCGGGGCGGCCCTCCCACAGGACGGCGACGGAGACGACGGGCAGGCCGGCGAGCAGCTGGCGGCGGCGGGCGGTGGACAGGAAGAGGTCCTGCTCGCGGTCGTAGATGTCGAACTCCATGAAGTGGTGGGGGAGGCGGTCGTAGAAGCAGGTGTGTTTGGCGTAGAGCCACTCGCCGTAGAGAATGTGGCGCTCGCCGAGGGCGAGGTAGAGGTCCTCGGCGTGGGCGTGGGCCCACTGTTTGAAGCGGTTGAAGTGGCGCTCTCGCGGACCGCCGGTGAGGTAGTGGCCGCGCGACTGGAGGAGGAGCTGGCCGTCGGCGTCGAAGCTGAGGCCCGCGTTGGCGCCGTCCATCTTCTCCTCGACGACGAGGAACTTTCCCTGGATGTCCTTGAAGGGGACGGCCTCGAGGTCGTGGTCGCCGTGCTGGAAGCGCGAGCTCTCGACGTGACGGGTGCGCGGGTACTTCTTCAGGATCGGCTGCAGGCTCGCCATGGTCGGCCTCCTTCGAGCCGGAGATTTTGCGGCTACACGCGGCCGAGGTCGGTGGAGATTGGCGTGAGCTGACGCGGCGCACGGGCTCGCAGGCGCGCGCAGCGAGGCGCAGCGCAGGCGCTGCGGTTGACCGGCGTGGTGCCGGCCGCTACGGTGCCGCGTCGTGTCGGCGCGCAACTCCTCGTATCCTTGTGTCCCCTGCGGGTGCGGTTGATATGGACTGGTCGGCCTGGTTCACGACCGTTCTGATGTCGATCCTCGGGGGACTGGTGATCCTCTGGGTGGTCGCTGGCTACTACCACGTGCGCTATTACGTGCTGCGGCGCGGCGAGCCGGAGACCTGGAAGTGTCAGCCCAAGCGCTTCTTGCGGCCGGACCAGCAGCGCCAGGCGATGCGGCTGAGCACGATGAACCTGGGGATCGGCGGGTTGCTCTCGGGCACCTTCATCTACGCGCTCGAGCACGGGCTGAAGACGCCGATCTACTTCGACGTGGCCGAGTACGGGTGGGCCTACACGCTGCTGAGCACGGTGCTGTTGTTCGTCGCGGTCGACGGGCTGGCGTATTACGCCCATCGCCTGCTGCACAAGCGGGTGATGTTTAACAACTTCCATCGCTGGCACCACCGCTACATCGCGACCACGCCCTTCGTGGTCACGGCGATGCACCCGGTCGAGTTCATCATCTTCCAGGCGGCGACCTTCCTGCCGATGTTCGTGCTGCCGGTGCACTACATGTCGTGCATCGTCGTGTTCGTCTATATCCTCGTGTTTAACATCATCGATCACTCGGGGGTGCAGCTGGTGTCGCGGCTACCGTGGCAGGGGCCGACCCGCTTCCACGATGATCACCACGTGTACTTCCACTGCAACTTCGGCCAGGTCCTGACCTTCTGGGACCGCTTCCACGACACGCTGCGGCGGGAGGGTCGGCGCTACGGGGCGGACGTGTTTGGCGGCAAGGGCAAGCCGATCGACGGGACCGTCAAGGGTCGTCAGATCCGTTACTGAGGAGCGCGGGATGCTGTCTGCTGTCGTCGCTCCGTGGGAGCTCGAGATGCACCTGCCGTGGCAGGTGTTCACCAGCCCGCTGGAGAAGTGGGCGGCCCAACCATCGTTTGTGGTCGGCGAGTACCTGTTTTATGCGCTGGCGCTCGTGGGCCTCGTGCACGCGTGGCGGCAGGGGAAGGGGCGGCGGCGGCACCTTCTGGCGTGGATCGGTGCGCTGCTGGCGGGCACGGCCAACGACATGTTCTTCATGGCGCTGCCGCTGGTCGACAATTTCTGGCAGGCGCAGGCGACGATCATGATCACGCCGCGGCTGCCGCTCTACATCCCCTGCGTGTACATCTGCTTCATGTACTACGCGACGGTGGCGGTGTGGCGTCTGGGCCTGCCGCAGTGGTCGCGGGCGGCGCTGACGGGGCTGGCGGCGGCGCTGTTCTACGGGCCCTACGACGTCGTCGGGGCCAAGTTCTCGTGGTGGACCTGGCACGACAGCGACCTGCCGATCTCGCACCGCCTGCTCGGGGCGCCGATCGGCAGCACGATGTGGATCATCATGTTCACGGCGAGCTTCGCGTGGCTGCTAAACCGCGCGATCGACCGCGACCCGGCGGTCTCGGGCAAGACCTTCGCCCGCGGCCTCGCGCTGGTCTGCGGGCTCAGCACCCTGACCTTCCTGGTCCAGATCACCGCGTTGCAGCAGATCGACGGCGGGATCCCGGGGCCGATCGGGCTCGCGGCGGTGGTGCTCGGCTACGGCGTGGTGGTGGCCCTCGGCTGGCGTCGACGTCAGCCGCTCCCGCGCATTGGGGCCGACCGCCTGCTCAACGCGGCCGCGGTGGTCTACTTCTCCGCGCTGGTCGTGATCATGGCCGCGTTCGCGCCCGAGACCCACGTCAACACGAGCATGCATCAGACCTACGGGGCCTGTCACGTGGAGGCCAAGGACATCGCCGGGCTCACGCGCTACCAGTACCTGTGCGCCGAGGACTTCGACGAGGACTTCAGCTTCGCGTGCCCGGAGGTGGGGGCGCTGCCGGCCGCGGGCAGCGAGTGGTACACGGTCTGCGGTCGCCCGCACAGCGACTTCACGCGCTGGCTGCTCGGCGTGTCGGGGTTCGCGATCGTCGGCGTCCTGCTCTACTCCTTCATGCTCGGTGGGTTCATGCTCGGCGGGCTGCGCCGAAACGCGCGCGTCGACTGACTTGCAGCTGCATCGTCGGCGGGCGTAGCGTTCGCCAGCGTGACCGCGTACCGCGACTCGCAGGACCACCTCGCCGACGAGCTGGGGCGGCTGCTGCTGCTGCTGCGCGCGGCGGTGCTGGAGCTGCGGCGCACGCCGCTGCCGGTGCGCGAGACCTCGGCGCTGGCGATCCTCGACGAGGAGGTCGACTGGCAGCTGACGCGCTCGCTGCGACGCGAGCCGCCGGGTCCCGAGGGGCAGGCCCTGTGGGCGGCGGCCGATGTGGCCGCGGAGGAGATAGCGAGGCGCGTGGCGGACAGCGCGGCGGCCGGGGTGTCGCTGCGCCTGGCGACGCTGACCCGCCGCTTCGCGCTCACGCCGGTCGAGCAGGACGCGCTGGTGCTCGCGCTGGCGCCGGAGATCGAGCCGCGCTTCGAGCGGATCGTCGGCTACCTGCACGATGACCTGACGCGTCGGCGCGTGAGCACGGGCCTGGCGTTGCAGGTGCTGGCCCGCGATGACGCCGGCCAGCTCGCGCTGCGGCGCAGCCTCGCGGCCGGCGGACGGCTGCTGCGCGAGGGGCTGCTGCAACGCGTCGACGCGGAGCCCGGCACCACCGCGCTGGCGAGC
>JBGAUO010000044.1:0-32661 GCA_044228605.1 Nannocystis sp.
AAGCGGGAAACCAACCACAAGATGAGGACTCCCTGAAGGTCCGTCGTAGACCACGACGTTGATAGGTCGGGTGTGGAAGTGCGGCAACGCATGGAGCTAACCGATACTAATAGACCGCTTGGCTTGACCTTGGTACCGATTTCCATGGGGAACGGTTTGAACCCGAGGTTCCGAGCGACAAACGCAGATTGTTCGCAAACACAGCATGTTTCTTTGCTCGTCAAAGCCCTCCTGGTCACGCTGGCCTGGAGGCACTTCGTGGACACAGGACCACGAAGCGGTTTTTCTGGTGGCTATGGCGGAAGGGTCACACCCGATCCCATCCCGAACTCGGTCGTTAAGCCTTCCAGCGCCGATGGTACTGCAGGGGAGACCCTGTGGGAGAGTAGGACGCCGCCAGATCTATGGCCCCCTCGGTAACGAGGGGGCCTTTTTTATTGGTTCGCGCGCAGTCGGTATCACTTGTCCTTCGACGGCCGGTGGCGGACCATGCGTGCCATGGCGAACACTGTGCGCGTCCTCTCCTCTGTGGCCCTGCTTTCGCTGGCCGCCTGTGACCCCTTCGCCGGCGGTGCCGCCAACAGCCAGGGCAGTGGCGGTGGCGGAGGCGGTGGCGGTCTGCTTGGCGGACTGAGTGGTCTGGCGTGCCCAGAGATCTCCGGAGGGGGCAGCGCGCTCAACGGGAAGTACACCGGCAAGGCGTCGCTGAACGTGAAGATCGGCGCCTTTGTGCAGGCCGGCAAGGACTTGCTGGCGCTGTCGACCCGAATGGACGCCGAGATCACGGCGGCCTGCAAGCGGATGGCAGGCGACCTCGGCGTGTCACCTGCGAAGTTGGTGCCGGCAGAGGGCGTGGCCGCCTCAACGGCGGCTTGCAACGCGGTCTCGGCGGAGATCGGGGCGGCCCTCAAGGGTGGCGTGACGCTCAAGGCCGAATTTACTCCGCCGAAGTGTGAGGTTAATGCATCAGCCCGCGCGAGCTGCGAGGGTCACTGCAAGGTGGAGGTCGAGCCCGCAGAGATCGTGGCCAAGTGCGACCCGGGCAAGCTGTCAGGGCAATGCAAGGGCACCTGTTCTGGCAAATGCGAGGGCACCTGCAAGGGGACCTGTCAGGGCGAGTGCGCGGTGAAGGACGCCCAGGGGAAGTGCGCTGGCCAGTGCAACGGGACTTGCCAGGGCTCGTGCAGCGCGACCTGCCATGCGTCGTGCAAGGGTGAGTGGCGGGCGCCCAAGTGTGAGGGACACGTGACGCCCCCGAAGGTGGACGCAGACTGCAAGGCCAGCTGCGACGCGAGTGCGAAGATCACGGCCCACTGCACCAAGCCTGCGATGAACATCCAGGCATCCGCCAACGCGGAAGCACTCACGAAGGTGGTCGCCACCCTGCGCACCAACCTTCCGGTGCTGGTCTCGGCGCAGTTCAAGATCGGGAAAGAGATCGCGGCCGACCTCCAGACGCTGGTGCGCGTGGGTGGGCAGTTGCGTGGCGAACTCAACGGCGCAGGGAGCAAGGCGATCGCGTGTGTGACGGCGGCGGTGACGGCGGTGGCCTCCGCATCAGTGAGCGTCAACGTTTCTTTCAAGGCGAGCGCGAGCGTCAGCGGCAAGGCGGGGGTCGGCGGGTAGTCGCTCCGGGGGCTGGCGTCAGCGGCGTCGAAATGCGGTGTTGCGAGCGACGCGGAAGCCGGTCAGGCCGTTGCGGACGTGTAGCTGGACGTCGCTGCGGAGGCGCTGACGTCAGCGGCGGCGAAATGCGGTGTTGCGGGCGACGCGGAAGCCGGTCAGGCCGTTGCGGACGTGTGGCTGGACGTCGCTGCGGAGGCTCGAGCGGAGGTCCGCGGGCGCGTTGAAGGCGGAGCCGCCACGCACGACCCGGGTCGGACCGGAGCTCGGGCCGAGCGGGTTGTCCTGCGCGTCGGGCTTGTAGGGCGCGTAGGTGTCGAAGACCCACTCCCAGATGTTGCCGTGGAGGTCGTGCACACCGTAGTCGTTGGGTGGACGCTGCCCCACACGTTGCACGCGTCCGCCGGCGTTGCGGTTGTGCCAGGCGCGCTCGCGGAGTTGAACGAGGTTGTCCTGCGCCTGGCCGCCGCGGGCGGCGTACTCCCATTCGGCCTCGGTGGGCAGACGATAGCCACCCGACGGGACCCAGCGGTAATTTGGGGTTGCGCCCTGGTAGGCCGGGGAGAGGCGCTCTCGCAGCGAGAGCCGGTTGAGGAATTCGATCGCGTCGAACCAGCTGACATTGACGACCGGGAGCTCGTCGCCGCCGTCGTTGCCGGCGGGGAGGCTCGGCATCACCGCCTTCCACTGGGCGACGGTGACGGGGTGGATGGCGAGCTGAAAGCCAGCCAGGCGCACCGGATGGGTCGGGCGTTCGCTCGCGTGATCGTCATGGCCCATTTTGAAGGTGCCGGAGGGGATCCGGGCGAAGTGCATGGGTGCGGGGCCGGTGACGCCGATACGTCCGGCCGAGGGGCGGGCGGCGGGGCGGATCGTGACTGGACGCGGGCCGGTGACGGGCTCGCGCCCGATCGACGCGAGGATGTCCGTGCGGACGGTGATCGCACGCGGCGCGGGCGGCGTGGCGGGAGGCTCCGGGGCGGGGACGGGCGCCGCGTTGCGGTCGGCAGGGCGTCGGTGTTCGGCTGCGACGCGCGGGGCAAGCTCGCCGGCCTGTGGCCTGGCGGTCGCGGAGGTCTTGGCTTCGGCTGCGACCTGTGGCCTGGCGGGCGCGGGGGGCCTGGCGATGGTGGGTGATTCGAGGGGGATGGCGCGGAGCGCCGACGCGAGGTGTCGCATCGAGGCGAAGCGATTGCTGGGGACGCGGCGCAGCGCGGTGGCGACCGCGTCCTCGAGGCCGGCGGGGAACATGAGCTCAGGGGCGACGCTGCGCAGCGAGGGGGCTTCGCTGGTGAGCATCTGATGCATCAGCTCCGTTCGGTTGAAGGTGGCGAAGGGCGGGGCGCCGGTGAGCAGCTCGAAGAGGATCACACCCGCGGCGTAGACGTCGACGCGGACGTCGACGGGCTCGCCGACGAGCTGCTCGGGCGCCATGTACCACAAGGTCCCGAGGAGCTCGTTTTGGACGGTGAGGTCGGGGCCGGCGTCGCGGGTCAGCTTGGCGAGGCCGAAGTCGAGAATTTTGATGAAGTCGGCGCCGCGTTGATCGATGCAGAAACAGTTGGCGGGCTTGAGGTCGCGGTGGATGATCCCGCGGTCGTGTGCGGCCTGGAGGGCGCCGCAGATCTGCAGCAGGATCGCCCGAACACGGGCCCAGGGGAGTCGGTGCTCGCGAGCTCGTACCGCAGAGAGCGGCTCTCCACGCAGGAGCTCCATCGTGTAATAGGGCCTGCCGTCGGGAAGCTCGCCCGTATCGATGATGTTGACGACATTGGGGTGGTCGACGGCGGCGGTGACCTGGATCTCCCGCAGGAAGCGCTGGGCGACCCGGTCCTGGCCGATCAGCCGGGCGTGCATGACCTTGATGGCGAAGCGCTTGCCGAGGTCGCGGTGGCGTACGGCGTAGACCGAACCGAAGGCGCCCTCACCGATGCGCTCGAGCACGTCGTAGCGGTCGGCCAGGCTTCGACCGAGCAGCGGGTCCCGCGGCATACTCGGTGAGCGTGCCGGGTTCGCTGGCGCGTGTCATGCGGGGGGCGCCTGCGATCTTCGCGCGGCGGGGCGCTCAGGGCTTGACGAATTTGAGGATGAAGCGGTCGGCCTGACCGCGCTTGCCGGCCTTGGTGGCGGCGCCCGGGGAGGCGTTCCAGTCGCGCGCGTCGGCAGGGTTGCGCAGGAAGTCGGCGCTTGCGGCGAGGCGGAAGCCAGCGGCCTCGATCTCCGCGCGCACCGTCGACTCCTCGACGCGGTGCAGGCTCTGCGCGACGCTGCTACCCGCACCTGCGACGGCGCTGTGGTCGACGATGACGTAGGCGCCGCCCGGGCGCAGGGCGGCGAAGATGGCCCGGTTCATCGCGGCGTTGTCGATCTTCATCCAGTAGGTGTCGTGATAGAAGAGGACGTTGATGACGAGATCGAGGTCGTGGACGTCGCTGGGTACCGGCTGGTCGAATTCTTGATCGACGCGCACGACGTTGGCGAAGGCGGGCGTGGCCATGCGCTCGGTGAAGCCGGGCTCGGTGAAGCGCTCGCGGACGAAGCGGGGATTTTGCGCATAGACGCGACCTGCGGGGCCGACGGCGCGAGCGAGCAGGAAGGTTGTGTAGCCCATGCCGGCGCCGATGTCGGCGGCCTTCATGCCGGGCTTCAGATCGAGGAAGGCGAGCAGGTCGGCGGGCTTTCGACCGGCATCGAGGTCGCGCTCGGACTGCGGTCTGGCAGGGTCGGCGAGGATCGTGGGGATGTCGATCGGGCTGTCCGAAGCGACAGGTTGCGCGGCGTTTGGGGTCGGCGATGCGGGTGCAGGGGCGTCGGTGGGCGCGGGGCGACAGCAGGCGAGCGTGGCGAGGAGCAGGAGCGGGACGAGGCGCATGTCCACGACGCTAACATCGAGTACACACGCGAAGGAGCGCGTGGGTGCGCGGCGGGCCAGCGCCGGATCCGGGGCGGCACGGCGGAAGATCGCGGCGAGCACCGTGCGAAGTGGGGACCGCGGGCGCGCAGCGAGGCGGGCACCCATTGGCCGAGGATCGAGGGCTCGCTCCTCGAGGGCTCGCACACGGGGCGGTGGGGGTAGGCGAGGTGGGCGTGGAGCTCGAGGGGTCGCAAGCAGGCGACCGAAGCGGGGACTTGGCTTGCGGAGAGCCCTGTGCCGGCCGACACTGCCGGCATGGCCGATCACGAGGTTTCGCCGGGGCTGCGCCGGTGGTTTGTCGTCCACTGCGTGGTCGATCTGCTGTTCGCGGTGCCGATGTTCATCGCGCCGGTGATGACGCTGTCGCTGTTCGGGTGGACGGTGGTCGATCCGCTGACGACGCGGCTGGTGGCGGCGGCGCTGGTGGGGATCGGTGTCGAGTCGTTTCTCGGGGCCGGGAACGGGCGCGAGCACTACCTCGGGATGCTGCGCCTGAAGGTGTTGTGGTCGCTGGCCGCGAATGTTGGGATCTTCGTGTCGATCCTGCAGGGGGCGCCGCCGGCCGCGTGGCTGTTCCAGGGGATCTTTGTCGGCTTCTGTGCGGTGTGGGTCACGTATTTTCTGCGGCTGAGTCGCGGGTGAAGCCGAGTTGGGCCGCGAGGGCGGGGTTGTCTGGACCGACGCGCCAGATCCAGCGATCGAGCAGGTAGTGCGTGGCCTGGGGGACGGTGAGCAGGGCGACGATCGCCGCGGTCAAGATGGGGTGGTGATCGCCCGCGCTGGCGCCGAACAGCTGCGGGTGCTCGTGCCAGACGAGGCGGTCCCACAGGAGCTCCTCGCTGAAGGCGAGCACGAGCAGGAGGCCGTAGAAGGCGGAGAGCAGGGCGACCGGACCGGCCCGGGGGGCGCGTGTGGCGAGGGTCGCTCGACCGCCGGCGAGCCACACGAGGGCCATGTAGGGGACGCCGTGGAGGAAGACGTTGGTGATCGTGAAGATACGATCGTCGTCAAAGAGGACGATGCCGATGTGCCAGCAGGCGGTCGGTACGAGGACCAGGAGGGGGACCATGGGGTTGCTGCGGCCGCGTGCCATGAGCACGGCGCGACGGGCGAGGAAGACGAGGAGAACCGGGAGCTGGGCCCACAGAGCGAGGGTGCCGACCACCGCTGGGAGGCCGGTGATGAACTCGCCGTCGATGAACCAGGCGAAGCGGGTCGGGAGGTTGGCGTGCCACCAGAGCACAGGTCCCAAAGTACCTGTCCACAAGGCCAGGTTGACGAGGCGGCGGTCGGCGAGCGACTCGCGGCCGGCGCGGGCGTAGAGGAGGGCGAAGCCGAGGTGCTGCTTGATGAAGTGGAAGATCGCCAGGTAGGCGAGGGCGCCCCAGAACAGCAGCGGGGACTCGAGGTGGAGGAGGAAGCCGAGCCAGGCGCAGAGCAGCGGGGCGGCGATCAGGCGGGCGCGGTGGTTCTTCCGGGCGAGCGGGTCGAGGTAGGTGCGGTAGAGGGAGGCGTAGACGTGGGCGACGTCGACGAGCAGGACGCCGACGATCCACAGGAGCAGGCTGTCGTGCTCGCCGGCGCGGGGGTCGAGGACGCCGAGGGCGAGGCCGGCGAGCGCGGCGAGGAGGCCGGGCAGCACGAACCAGCCGAGGTCGAAGGCGGGGCTGCGCAGGAAGGGCCGCGGGGGCATGGCCAGCCGCGAGGGTAACGCGCGCGGCGCTTCGCGGTCACGCGCCGCGATAGACGGTGATCACGCGAGAGAAGCGGCGGCTGAGGCTGGCGCCGCTCTCGACGAAGAGGGCGGCGAACTGGTCGTAGAGGGACTCGACCTCCTCGAGGTCCGGGAGGACGTCCGGGGGGACGCCGTCGACGGCGACGTAGGCCGAGAAGAAGTCGTTGGCGTCGCGGGCGTAGGCGGCGCCGATGGCCGCCATGAGGCGCAGGGCGGCGCCCCACTGCTCGGCCGAGAGCAGGGTGGGGTCGGCGAAGCTGCAGCCCTCGATCATGACGAGGGCCTGGGCGAGGCCCTCGTTGAGCTCGGCCTCGGGGATCGCGTAGAGGTAGGCCATCTGCTCGTCGGGCTCGCACCAGACCAGGAGGATGTGGGCCGGGAGCTGGGTGAGTTCGGTTTGGGTGAGTGCCTCGGTGGTGTCGAGCTCGAACTCGAGGGCCGCGGCAAACGGCTGGATGGCGGCGATGATCTGGTTGCGGAGGGACTCGTAGCCCGTGGGGTCGTGGCGAGATGCGCCGCGGGTGGGGAAGGCCTTGGACAGCGCTCGCAGTTGCTCGCGGCTCAGCGGCATGATCGACCTCCTCGAGGGGAGCGGGCAGGATAACGCGACGGCGGGCGCAAGGGGATGCGCGCAAGTGATCGCATCTCAGAGCTCGACCAGTGATCGGGGTTCGCGGCCGATCTGCGCGAGGGCGGCCTCGGCTGCGCGCAGGCCGGCGTAGAAGGCCTCCTCGAAGAGCGGGAGGCCGGTGATGTCGGCGGCGCAAGGACGCACGCGACCGATCGCTGCGCGGGCGGTGGCGAGGGTGTCGCCGAAGAGGAGGCCGGGGACGGGGCGGATCATGGCGTGGCCCCAACGGGTCACGTGGATCTGCACGATCTCTCGCGCGAGCTCGGGGTGCATGGCGACGAGGGCGGCGCGCACGTGGTCGGCCCACGGCGCGAGTTCGGTGCCGAGGAGTCGGGCGCGCTGGGCCGAGAGGGCCGCGGCGTCGTCGCCCGGGAGGGGCTCGTAGTAGGTGATCACGGCGCCGGGGCTGCGGGCGCTGCGGTCCTCGCCGTGGGTGGCGTGGACATAGCCGAGGCTTTGGCTGTGGACGGGGACGTTGTCCCACGCGAGCGGGGCGCCGACGCCTCGCGGTCGGGCGCGCAGCTCGACGCTGGCGACCAGCCAGGGCGCGTAGCTGAGGGAATTGGCGGGCAGCGGATCGCGGCCGGGTGGGAGGAGGTGGGGCAGGACGAAGCGGGGGGCGGCCCAGAGGATCGCGTCGGCGTGGAGGCGGGTGCGGGTGCCGGTGGCGAGCTCGCAGAGCTCGAGGGTGCCGGCGTCGGGGTCGATCGCGGTGACGGCTGTCCCGAGGGACAGGTGCTCGTGGATGCCGGCGAGGTCGGCGAGGCCGCGGATCAGGCGGGCGTTGCCGTCGGGTCCGGTGAGGGTGTGGCCGTCGCGGCTGTCCTCGAGGCCGCGGGCGAGGAAGTGGTGCAGGCCGGCGAAGGCCGAGGTCTGGGCGGCGGTGCAGCCGTAGTCGTCGCGGGTGGCGTAGTCGACGGCCCAGCGCAGGCGCCAGCTGTCGAGGCCGAGCTCGTCGAGGTATTGCGCGAGGGAGATGCGGTCGAGGTGGCGCAGCTCGGCGCTGCTGCGGTCGACCGGGAGGCGGAACAGGCGGCGGCCGTCGCTGCCGCGGCGGGTGTCGAGGGCGTGCAGGTGTTCGCGCCAGCGTTGCCACTGGGCGGCCTCCTCGGGGGTCTCGTCGCGCTCGGGGTAGAGGCCGTCCTGCCACAGGAGGCCGACCTGGTGGCGCTCGGTCGGGGCGGAGACGATGGCGCTGGGGAGGTACTCGGCGCGGCCATGGCGGTCGCGACCGATGATGAGGCCGAGTTCTTCGAGGAGCAGCTCGAGGGCCCCGCATTCGGGGTGAGGGCTGGGGAGGTAGTGGGCGCCGAGCGGGTGGGGCGAGCGCGGGAGCAGGCCGCCGCGGGCGGTGCCGCCTAGTTCGGGCTCGAGCTCGACGAGGTGGAGGTCGGTGTGGCCGGCTTTGCGCAGGCGCCAGGCGGCGGACAGGCCGGCCGCGCCGCCCCCGACGATGGCGATCTGGGTGCGAAGCTCGCGGGTGACGGGGCCGGAGCGGAAGGCGGGGTCGCGCAGGCGGTGGGCAGCGGCGGGGTCCGGGCCGACGAATGCGAGGCTCGGCGGCGGGGCCTGGGCCGGGTTGCAGGCGGCGGCGAGGGGGGCGGCGGCGAGGGTGCCGAGGAGGGCGCGGCGGCTCAGGCTGTCTGTAGGGACAGGTTGCGTGTCGCTGTCCTTGGGGACAGGTTTTGTGGGGCTGTCCTTGGGGACAGGCATGTCAGCTCCGGCGGCCGCCGGGGCCGCGCAGGTCCTGCTCGTAGTAGTGGACGAGCAGCTGGTCGCTGAGGCGGTTGATCTCGACCTCGGGGGGGAGCTGGTCGCGGGGGAAGACGAAGAGGCCGGGCAGGAGCTCGTCGTTGAGGTAGTGCAGCGAGCTGGTGGCGAGCCGCTGGGGGGGCTCGCGGGTGGCGTGGGAGACGAGGACAAAGCCCCAGTCGCCGAAGGAGGGGACGTGGGCGTGGTAGGGCCGGGGGTGGAGCTCGGCGGCGCCGAGCGTGGCGACGATGCACCAGAAGGAGCGCGGGGCGAGGTACGGGGAGGTCGCCTGGATGACGCCGACGCCGTCCTCGGCGAGGGCGCGGGAGAGGAGGCGGTAGAAGGGGTGGGAGTAGAGCTTGCCGAGCGAGAAGTTGTTGGGGTCGGGGAGGTCGACGAGGACGAGATCGTAGGGGCGGCCGCCGCTTTGCAGGTGGTCCTCGAGCCAGCGCATGGCGTCGGCGTTGTGGACGGTGACGCGGGGGTCGTGGAGGCTGTCCTTGTTGAGCTGGCGCAGCATCGTGTCGCGGCGAAACAGGTCGGTCATGCCGGGGTCGAGGTCGACGAGGTCGACGCGCTCGAGCGCGGGGTACTTGAGGAGCTCGCGGACGGCGAGGCCGTCGCCGCCGCCGAGGACGAGGGCGCGGGTGGCCGCCGGGGTCTCGGCCATCGCGGGGTGGACCAGGGCCTCGTGGTAGCGGTGCTCGTCGACGCTGCTAAATTGCAGGTTGCCGTCGATGTAGAGGCGGAGGTCGTCCTGCCAGCGGGTGAGGGTGAGGCGCTGGTAGGCGGTCTTGTTGGAGAAGATGACGGGGGCGTCGTAGAGCTGGTTCTCGGCGAAGCGCTCGATGCGGTGGCCGACGGCGAGGAGGCCCGCGAGCAGCACGGTGACGACGACGCTGCTGGTGAGGGCGGTGCGCGGGCGGGCGAGCTGACGGCGGAAGCTGCGGGCGCAGGCGAGGGCGACTCCAGCGTTGAGCAGGCCGAACAGGAGGCTGGTGCGGACCAGGCCGAGGTGGGGGAGGAGGGCGAGGGGGAACAGCAGGCTGGCGAGCAGGGAGCCGATGTAGTCGAAGGCGAGGACGCGGGCGACCAGGTCCTTGAGCTCCTGGCCGTCCTTGAGGATGCGCATGAGCAGCGGGATCTCGAGGCCGACCATGGTGCCGACCAGGATCAGGATCGAGAACAGGAGCGGGCGGACGGTGCTGAGGTAGGCGTAGCCGAGGAAGAGGCTGGCGGCCGAGAGCCCGCCGACGACGGCGATGATCAGCTGGATGGTGATGAAGCGGTCGTGGAGGTCGCGCTCGATCGACTTGCTGAGCCACGAGCCGAGGCCCATCGCGCTGAGGTAGACGCCGATGACGAGGCTGAACTGGGTGACAGAGTCGCCGAGCAGGTAGCTGGCCATCGTCGCGGCGATGAGCTCGTAGACGAGGCCGCAGGTGGCGACGACGAGGACGGTTGCGAGCAGGAGGCGGGCGCCGGGTGGCGGGCCTGCGGCGGGGTCCTCAGGGGGCTGGCGGAGCGGGAGGGGCACGGGTGGGGCGCGCGGCGGCAGTGAGTTCCGTGCGAGGCGCGACTCTGACAGTTTAGCCGGAGACGGCGGCGGCGATGATGATCGAGATGCCGATGATCAGCGAGCCGAGGATGATGCCGAGGGCGGTGTTTTGGTCCTCCTCGATCTCCTTGCGGATGCTGAAGGGGGAGACCTTGACGACGATGATCCAGGCGAGGCCAAACAGCGCCATGCCGAGCACGGCGAAGGCCGCGGCCGAGATGAGGTGATCGAGCATCTCGTTGATCGGGACGGCGAGGAGCATGGACGGTGGAGCTTGCATGGTCACTTTCCTCCTTGATAGCCGCCGCCGTACCAGACGAACACGCCGGAGCCGCGGACGGTGCCGCCTGCGGGGTCGCGCTCGACCCTGCCGCGGTCGGGGGTGGTGGTCAAATAGTTGCCGGGAGCGCCGTCGAGGAGCAGCAAGAGCAGGGACAGGCCGGCGCAGAGCCAGTAGGTGGTGCGAAACATCGATCAGTCTCCGGAGTAGTCGCTGTTTTTCCAGCGGCGGCGCTCGAACAGCCAGCCCAGCAGCCAGGTGAGGAGGGGGAAGCAGAGGATGATGAGCAGCGAGAGGACGGCGTAGCGGTAGAGGTAGACGTCCTGGGTGAGCTTGACGTCGTAGTCGATCGGCGTGCTGCCGGTGCCGCCGCGCTGGGGGGTGATCTGCAGCAGGTATTGGCCGCCTTCGACGCCGCCGATGACGGCCGTGGCGGTGGTGCTGCCCTCGGACCAGGACTCGCCGCCGTCGACGCCGTGGTAGTAGCTGGCCTCGAGGCCGAAGCCGATGGCGTCCTGGGTGGCGAGGTTGACGAGCAGGACGTCGGCGTAGGCCCAGGCGTTGTCGAGCGGGTTGGCGCTCAGGGAGAATTCGATCGCCGTGGTGGTGCCGGGTTGACCGACGGTGACCTCGCGGCTGAAGGGCTCGTCGAAGCTGATGTCGTCCTGGCGAAAGCTGATGATGGGGTGACGATCGTCCTTCAGGCGGGCGCTGAGCAGCCACCAGGCGGCGAAGAAGGCCAGGCATGAGAGCCACATCGAGCGCCGGATGCGGTGCCAGGGGTTGGGGGCGAGGGCGCCGACGCCCCGCGCGCGCGGGGGCTTGCCGGGGCGCTTGAAGGCGCGCCACACGTCCGCGGCGTCGAGGTGCTCGGCGGCGGTGAAGTTGAGCTCGACGCCGTCGGGGCCGCTGGACTGCTCGATGGAGAGGCCGAGCGGCGGGGCGACGAAGTCGTTGATCTCGGCCTGGTCGCCGACGTGGACCTCCCAGGTGAACTCACCCTCGACGTAGCTGACGACCGCGACGGCGCCCTGGAAGTGCTGGTAGTTGTGGTGCGCGAAGCGGACGCTGTGGTGGCGTGTCTTGCGGATCTCGGGGGCGCCGTCGAGGTTGTGGCCGAACTGCCAGTGGCCGTCGCTGTTGCTGTAGATCAGCCAGCGAACGCCGCGCCACGGGTTGAACAGCAGGAACTCCTGCCACGGGTAGGCGATGCCGTCGACGACGCAGCGGCGCCAGCAGATGCCGATGATCTCCCACTCGACCCCGACGAGGGTGCCGCGGGCGTGTAGTGGGAGGATGGACTGCTGCTGCGCGCGCGCGGCGGTCTCGAGCAAGGTGAGGGCGCCGGAGTCGGCAGGGGCGAGGGTGCTGCCGCAGTGCGGGCAGACGACACGCTGGCGGGCGCCGAAGCTGTGCAGGGCGATCGGGCCGCCGCACGACAGGCACTTGACGGTTTCGGCCTGCGCCTCCTCGCGGAACAGCTTGACGGGCGGTGCTGCGGTCATGGGCGGCGCTCCCAGCCGGCGAACTTGCGCAGCGGCTGCAGGCCGATGGCGAGGAGGTCAACGGCGCGGCCCATGTAGAGCGTGGGCTGCTGGTGGTCGCCGCGTTCGCCGTAGTCGAGGGTCATGAACTCGCCGCTGTAACCGCGGAGGTCGACGCTGTAGTAGGTGTCGTTGGTGGTCGCGGCGAAGGGGAGGCAGCCCTCGGCGCCCTGGTAGGTGGCGGCGCGGCGCTCGACGGGGACGTAGGCGACGCCCTGGATGACGATGGGCTGGCCGAGCGCGCAGGCGGAGAAGCTGGGGACCCTGCCGGCGACGATCGACTTCTCGCGCGGGCGGGTGATCGCGTAGCTGCCCTGGGCATCGCTGAGCCAACCTACGCCGCCGTCGGCGAAGGTGATGAACCATTCGTTCCAGGTGCCGCGGCCGTGGCGGAGTTGGAGGCGGCCGACGACCTCGAAGGGGACCTTGTCGAAGTTGGCGTGCGCGCCCAGCAGGATCGGGCTGCCGTTGTCGAGCAGGGCGGAGACCTTGCCGAGCAGCTTGATGTCGACGCCAGTGCGGACGATCGTGCTGCCACAGTACTCGCAGACGAGGGATACCGCGGTGCCACGAAAGGGCGCCGGTGCGCCGCACTCCGGGCAGTACACACCATCCGTGCGGGAGCCGGGCTGCATCGCCGTCGTCGACGATGCCACAGTGCGGGCGAGGCGGGAAGGCGGCTGCGGGGTGGGATCGCGCGTCGCAGCCTGTGATATCGTCACGCGGATGAAGCATCGACTCCGCGACGTCGGGGGTACGCCGGGGGGCCTGCCGCTGTTCGGGCTGGGGCTGGGGATGGCGGCGGGTGGCGCCTACCTGCTGGCCAATCAGGTCAGCGTGCACAGCGGCTACTGGGGCTTTTGGGGCCAGCAGACCTTCGGGTTGACGCTGCTGCCGCTGCTGTTCGGGATCGGCCTGTTGTTCTGGGACGCGCGCTCGAAGATCGGCTGGGTGCTCGCGTTCCTCGGGGCGGTGTTCATCTTCGCGGGGATCCTGGTGAACTTGCAGATCCATTTTCGCGAGACGACGCTGTTCAACACGCTGGTGATGTTGACGCTGCTGGTCGGCGGTCTCGGATTGATCGCCCGCTCGCTGCGACCGGTCGGCGCCTAGCGGTCACAGAAGGAAGGGCACGATCGCCGTGCGCGTGCGCGGGTAGTCGGGGAAGCGCTGGCGGTACCAGCGATGGTGGCTGAGCGCGCGCGGGATCAGGTTGGCGGCGGTGAAGACGACGAAGGTCCAGCCGGCGAGCGAACCGGCGGCGATGGCGAAGCCGGTCCACTCGAGCAGCTCGCCGAAGTAGTTGGGGCAGGAGACGAGCTCGTAGAGGCCGCCGCGAGGGATCTTGTAGCCGGTCTCGCCGGGGGCGCGCAGGCTGATGAGGACGCGATCGGCCCAGCGATTGATGCGGTAGCCGGTGATGAAGAGAATGAGGCCGATGATGAAGGCGGGGCTGTACAGCCAGGCGGAGGTGTAGCTGCCGAGCTCGGAGAGCCAGCGGGCGTTGAGGTAGGCGTTGATCAGGTTGAAGAGGAAGCCCATCGCCACGACGCTGACCGGCGTGCGGCCGCCGGGGCGCATGGTGAACGGGAACACGAAGGTGCGCTGTACGTAGTGGGCCTGCCACATGGCCAGCAGCGCGAGCGGAGTCGCCTCGAGCGCGTGGCTGCCGGCGAAGAAGATCGCCACGAAGGCGAGCACCGCGGGCGACTCCATCACGACCCAGGCGTGGCGAGTGTCCATGTTCGGGCCCCAGCCGCCGCGGGCGTGGCGGCCGTAGGGCGCCGAGAGGAACAACAAGGAGAGCGCGGTCACCACGGAGGTGAGCAGCACGCCAACAACCAGGCGGGCGTAGAGGTCGGCCTCGATCATCGCCGCGAGAGAGTACACGCGGCAGTGGGGCCAGGGCGGGGTTGCTGGCCCGGCTACGCGACTTTTTTGGCCGAGGCTGGGCGCTCGCCGGCGGGGCGCGGCTTGCGGATCTTGTGGATCTCGGGGTTGTAACAGACTCCTGGCATGCCGAGCATCTGCGGGACGATGCAGCGGTTGCAGCTCGCGCTGGCGGTGGGCGTGTCGCCGGGGTTATCGACGTCGTCGAGGAATCGGGCGGCGAGGTCGGGTTCGGCGTAGAAGGGACGGCCGATGCCGATCATGTCGGCTTGACCGCGGGCGAGGATCTCGGCGGCCTCCTGCGGGGTGCGGATGCCGCCGACGGCGAACACCGGGATGCTGACGGCCGCCTTCACGGCGGCGAAGACGTCGCGGTTCCACAGGGGTGTGAAGGGGTACTTGCGGGCGGCGAGCCACAGGCCGGCGAACACCGCCGCCGAGCGCAGGCGAGTGCCCGTTGCGCTGAGCAGGCGCTTGCGCATCGCCGCGCTCTCGAACGAGCGGCCAGGGAAGTCGCCGCGGCAGATCGAACTGTTGGGCAGAGCGTCGGCGATCACGGGCGTCAGCGCGACAAAGCCGGCTTCTTCGGCGATGCGAGCGACCTGCACGCCCTCTTCGAGGGTGATGCCGCGGCCAAAAGGGGTCTCCTCGACGGCGGTGTACTTGAGCAGAACGGGGAAGTCAGCCCCGGCCTCACGCACGATCGCGGCCTTGATCTCGCGCATGAAGGTGGTGCGGCCGTACACGTCGCCGCCGTAGCGATCCTTGCGGTGATTGAAGGTCGGGCTCTGAAATTGGTGCAGCAACTTGGCGTTGCTGCCTGCGAGCTGGACCCCGTCGTAGCCGGCTTCGCGGGCCCACGCTGCGACAATGCCGAAGCGCTGCGCGAGCTGTTCGACCTCGGCGGTGGAGGGGATGCGGGTGTCACTGCGGCTGAGCGCGCGCAGCCACAGGGGCAGGCGGCTGGGGGCGAGCGGGGGGGCGAGGCGCGAGGGGGCGAACTGCCGGTGCCAGCCCTCGATCGCGAAGACGCCGCCGTGGCCGAGCTGGATGACGATCTTGCCGCCGGCTTCGTGGACGGCGCGGGTGAGCTTGGCGAGGCTCAGCATGCGCTCGCGCTCGCCGATCGCCGACATGCCGGGCGACGTGCGGCCCTCGGGGAGCACGATGGTGTTGCCCTGGATGACGAGGCCGAGCCCGGCGGCGACGTTGGGTACGAAGTGCTGCGCGTAGGTGGCGGCAGGGTCCCGCGTCGTACCAGCGCCCTCGAGCACAGGAGCGCGGTAGAGGCGGTTGCGCAGCTGCAGGGTGCCGAGGGTGATCGGGTCGGTGAGGCGAGCGGGCATCGGGCTTTCGGGCTTCTCAGGCTTCGGGTGGCAGGATCTGGGCGAGGGTCAATTCGACGAGAGCGGCGATGTGTCGGCGGCGGCGTTTGAGGGCCGCGGGGGACAGCACGTCGCGGCGGAACAGGTCGGCGAGCAGGGGCTCGTAGAGAAACGGGGCGATGATCGCCCCGAAGACGGAGACGATGATCTCCTCGAGGTTGCCGAGCGGAGTGACGCTGTGTCGGCCGACGAAGGGGCGGAGGATGTCGACCAGCGGGTGGAGGTATTCGTTGGCGACCCGGCGCAGGTGGGGGTCGTTGTTGAGCAGAGCGCGCTGGATCAGCCGCGGGAAGTCGCGCTCCTGGGCGAGATGCTCGAGGTAGGCACTGATGCCGCGGTGAATGCGTTCGCGCGGGGTGCCGGCCTGGGCGAAGGCGGTGAAGAGGCGGGTCTTGAGGCCCCCCATCGCCTCGTCGATCACCTCGCGGTAGAGGCCCTCCTTCGAGCCGAAGTGGTAGCGGACGAGGGCAGGGTTGACGCCCGCCGCGCGGGCGATGTCCCGCACTGATGCGGCCGCGTAGCCGACCTTGGCGAAGGCGTTGCGACCCGCGGTGAGCAGGGCCTGGGCGGTGCGGTCGCCGCGTTCCTCGCGGCCGTCGATGCGGGGCTCGGGTGTCGTCATCGTCGAGAACGGTACCCTATTTAGTTGCACAGACGTGTAAGCGAGTCCAGGGATTTTTGTACGACCGTGCAACTCATTCGAGAGGGTCCGTATCTGGTCGATGGGCCGCGTGATAGAATCGCCCCATGGTCCGTTCAAACCCGACTTATCTGCGCGTGGTGCCCTTTCTGGCCGGGTTAGCGATGCTGCCGGTGGCCTGTGGAGGGGGCGGCGGCGGAGCGGAGAGCAGCACCGGACCGAACATCACCTCATTGCCGGGCTCCAGCAGCGGCGAGGCGCCGACGAGCACCACGCTGCAGCCGACGAGCGGGGGACCGGGCTCTGGCAGCAGCGGGACGGGCACGGAGAGCGCGACCCAGGCGGACACCGGGTCCAGCAGTTCCACCACCACGATGTCCGTCGACACGACGGGGTCCGAGAGCACCGGGTCGGGTACGGGCACCGATACCCAGCCGCCAGTGTGTGTCGAGGGGACCATCGTCTGCGAGGACAAGGTCGCCAAGGTGTGCGATGGCATGGGTGGCTTCGGCGAGGAGACGCCGTGCGAGGGCCCGTGTGTCGAGGGCATGGGCTGTCTGCTGTGCGAGCCAGGCAGCACGGTGTGCGACGGCAACGTGTCGATGAAGTGCAGCGACGACGGCCTGACGATCGGCGTGAACGAGACCTGCGACGAGGTGCAGGGGATGGTCTGCAACCCCGACATCGGCCTGTGCGACGGCGAATGTGCGCTCGAGAACCTGCAGTTTAGCTACATCGGCTGCGACTATTACCCGACGATCACACTGCAGCACGACAGCTACAACGGCGGCACGAAGGTATTCGCGGTGGTGATCGCCAACACCACCGGCGCCGAGGCGAAGATCACGATCACGCGCGGCGCCATGATGGTGCAGCAGCTGACGGTGCCGCCCGGTGAGGTGAAGGAGGTCCCGCTCAAGTGGGTGCCGGAGCTGACCAAGGGCCTCGGGCCGAGCAAGCTCACCGTCGACGGAGCTTACCGCGTGCGCTCCAACCACCCGGTGACGGTCTACCAGTACAACCTGCTCTACGCCGACGCCAGCAACGACGCCTCGCTGCTGCTGCCGGTTAACGCGTGGACCGGTGACTACCTGGTGGCCTCGTACCCGCACGCGATGGCCAACAACTATCCTGGCTTCTACGCGGTGGTCGCCCGTCAGGACAACACCACGGTCACGCTCACGCCCTCGGGCACGGGCAACAAGGTGCAGGCGGGCGGCGGGGTAGCGGCCGACGGCACCGGGCAGGTCGTGCTCGATGCGGACGACGTATTGCAGGTGGCGACCGCTGCGGGCGGCGATCTGACCGGCACGTTGATCAAGGCTGACAAGCCGGTGCAGGTGATCGGCGGCCACAAGTGCAGTCGCGTGCCGCAGGCCGTCGACCTCTGCGATCACCTCGAGGAGGCGATGTTCCCGATCGAGGCGCTGGCGCAGGAGTACATCGTCATTCCGCCGGTGCAGTCGCCCAACGACAAGGCCGATCAGGGCCAGGTGGTCCGCATCGTCGCCAGCCAGGCCGATACCACGCTGACCTTCACCCCGGATCAGGGCGTGGCCAAAAAGCTCGTCAAGGCCGGCGACTTCATCGAGATCGTCGACACCACCGCCAAGTTCAAGGTGGCCGGCGACAAGAAGATCCTGGTGGCGCAGTACATGATCGGCCAGGGCGGCGGCTACGGGGCCCAGGACCCGTCGATGTTGCTCGCGGTGGCCACGGAGCAGTACCGCAAGGATTATCTGTTCCAGGCGCCCAACTCGTGGGACGCCAACTACGTCGATGTCATCCTCAAGAGCGGCACCACGGTGAACATCGACGGCATGCCGATCGCTGGCTTCGTCAAGATCGCCGGCACCGAGTTCTCGCTGGCGCACGTGTTGCTCAAGAAGAACGGCACCGGCTCGCACACCCTGACCGCCAGCGACCGCGTCGGGATCAGCGTCTACGGGATCCAGGACTTCGGCAGCTACTGGGTGGTCGGCGGGCTCGACCTCGACCACATCTGAGCGCGGCGGGGGCTCAGCTCGGCTGCGGGTTACGCGCGAAGCCCGGGGCAGGGATCTCGCGCATCTTCCGGGTTGGTTCGTCGCAAGCGATGAAACGGCCGCTGGCTGCGTGTGCAACGATCTTGACGCGAGGAGCTGAACGGGTGTACTTGCCGCTGCAAGTGTTCAGTGTGCAACGTCCCCGGGCAACGATGCTAGAGCACCGATCAGGCTTTCCCCGCGCGCGTCCCTCCTTCAACCCGAGGTTGTTCCACGCCAGGAACCGCCTCAACCGCCGCGGGGGAGCCTGATGTCTTGGTCGGCTCCGGGGGTCGCAAGCGTGCCAGGGGCCGTCGCGCCGGGCACGGACGTTCGGCTGGCGGCCATCGAGGCCGAGCTGCTCGCTGGGCTGAACGGCGCGGCCGAAGTTGTCGCGGTGCACCGGGTGCCGGCCCGCAACGGTGAGCTGGTGGCGTGGCCGAGCGCCGTCACCCCGATCGACGCCCGGCTGCGGGCCGCGCTGGCGAGCCGCGGGATCGAGCGACCCTACGCCCACCAGGCCGCGGCGATCGAGGCGGCGTTGGCCGGCCGCGACGTCGTCCTGGCGACCGCGACGGCGTCTGGCAAGTCGTTGTGTTTTCAGGTGCCGATCGTGCAGGCGGTGCTGAGCGACCCGCGGGCGCGGGCGTTGCTGCTGTTTCCGACCAAGGCGCTGGCCCGCGATCAGCTGCGTGCGCTGCGCGACGTGAAGGAGCCGGGCGCGAGCGAGGGGCTGATCGGCTGCGGTGCTTACGACGGCGACACGCCGCCCGACGAGCGCAGGGCGGCACGGGCCCGCGCCAGCGCGATCGCAACCAACCCGGACATGCTGCACCGCGGGATCTTGCCGCACCACGACCGTTGGTCGGCGCTGCTGGCCAACCTGCGCTACGTGGTGATCGACGAGTTGCACACCTATCGCGGGGTGTTCGGCAGCCACGTGGCCAACGTGCTGAGGCGGCTGTGGCGAGTGTGCGCGTACCACGGGTCGCGGCCGACGATCATCGCCTGCTCGGCGACCATCGCCAATCCGTGCGAACTGGCCACCATGCTCACCGGGCGCCCCGACTTCACCCTCGTGGACCGCGACGCCTCACCGGCCGGGCCGCGCACCTTCGTGGTCCTCAACCCCGCGGTTGTCGACCCGCTCACCGGTGTGCGCCGCGATTACCTCAAGGTCACGCGCGCGGCCACAGGCGCGTTTCGCCGCGGCAAGGTTGCGACCCTGGCGTTCTGCCGCACGCGCAAGGCGGTCGAGCTCCTCACCCGCTACTTGCGAGAGGACGAGGCCGGCATGCTCCCGGGCCAGAGCTTGCATCCTGGCGGCGGCGTCGACCCGGTCGCTCTGGCGCGCGCCGAAAAGCGCATCCGCGGCTACCGCGGCGGCTATCTGCCCGAGCATCGCCGCGAGGTCGAGCAGGCGCTGCACAGCGGCGAGGCGCAGGTGGTGGCCACCACCCACGCGCTCGAGCTCGGCATGGACATCGGGGGGCTCGACGCGGTGGTGCTGGCGGGTTACCCGGGCACGCGCGCGGCGACCATGCAGCGCTCGGGCCGGGCGGGCCGCCGGCAAACGGCGGCTCTGACGGCGATGGTGCTGTCGTCGGACCCGCTCGATCAATGCCTCGCCGCCGATCCGGGCTTCCTCTTCGACGAGCCGCCCGAGCACGCCCGCGTCGATCCAGACAACCCCGAGTTGCTGATCCCCCACCTCCGCTGCGCCGCCTACGAGCTGCCCCTTTGCGCCGAAGAGGGCCTGGCAGGCGTGCCTCCCGAGGAGCTCGCTCCGGTGCTCGAGGACCTCGCGGCCGCCGGTGTGCTGCATGGCGAGACCGATCCGGAGGGCCGCCGCCGCTTCTTCGCGCTCGGTGACGCGTTCCCGGCCGACAAGGTCGATCTTCGCAGCAGCATGGAGGAGAATTTCACCGTGCTCGAGCAGGCGCCCGGGCTGGCCAGCGACGGCCGCCTGCTCGCCGAGGTCGACTTCGAGGATGGCCCGCTCTACTTGCACCCCGGCGCGATCTACCCGATCGAGGGGCAGACCTTCGAGGTCGTGCGCCTCGACTGGAATGAGCGAAAAGCCTACGTGCGTGCGGTCGAGGCCACGTATTACACCGAGGCCGTATGCCAGCTGAAGGTCCGCGTGGTCGCGCCGATCGCCGTCGACGAGGCCCGCGGTCGCGGCCTCGGGTATGCCCACCTGGTCCGCAGCGTCCCGGGCTTCAAGAAGCTGCGCTTTCGCAGTCACGAAAATGTCGGTTTCGGACCGATCAACCTGCCTGATCTCGAGCTGCACACGCTCGCTGCCTACTGGACGCTGAGCACCGCCGTGCTGGCGCATGTGGTCGACCCGGGGCGTCGGGCCGCCGCCGCGTTGGCGGTCGGGCATGCGCTGCACCACGGCGCCGCGATGTTGCTGATGTGCGAGCTGTCGGATCTGGGCCACGCCGTCGCTGCTAGCCCCGGGCGCGGCGCGGCCGGGCAGTGGGCCCCGGTGGTCGGCGGCCGCGGCCGTGTCAGCCAGGAGGTGCTGGCGCAGGCCAGCGCGCTCCCCTGCATCTACCTCTACGACAACATGCCCGGCGGGGCGGGCCTCGCCACCCAGGCCCACGCGCTCGGGCCGCTGCTGTTCGAGCGCGTGATCCGTATCCTCGAGGGTTGCAGCTGCAAGCGCGGCTGCCCGACGTGCCTCGGCGTTCCGCGTACGCCCGCGAGTCAAGCACCCATGGCCGAGCTCATCGCCCTCGAAGCACCGCCGCCGACACCCAGCTTTGGCCTGCTCGCGCGCCTGCGGGCCGTCCAGAGCGCGCCACAGCCGGCCCCACAGGCCCCGATGCTGCGGCCGATCGAGCTACGCGCCGAGCTGCGCAGCGACGCGCTGCACCTGCTGCAAGCGCTGCGGGAGGCCAGCACATGAGCCTGCGAGAGCGCTTCGCGCTGCACGGTCGCGGCGTCGTGGAGCTGCCCCGGGAGACCGCCAAGGACACGCCACCGACCCAGACCCTCCCCGCGGTGCAGGCCGAAGCGGCGCGCAGCGGTGCAGGCCGGTCGGGTCCTGCGGAGCGCCTGGTTGTCGCCCCTGAGCTCCGCGCTCGCGGCACCGCCTACGGCCACGGCGTCTACCGCTTGTTTGTTCGCGGCCGTGCCCCACGCGAGTCCTTCGAGCTCCCGCGTGTGAGCGGCGTCGATCCTTCGATCGCCTCATCGCAGGCCCCGCGTGGCGAAGTGGCCGTGTCGCGGGTGGCCGCATCGCCGGTGGCCGCATCGACGGCGACCTCGCCGACCCGCGCGCCCGAAATGCCGCCCGCAACCGTCGTTCCAGACCCCCTCGCATTTGGCCCCGACCTCGGCGGCTACCTGCGCCGCGTCGTTCACTGGCCGCACGCTCACGCCGCGCGCCCGGCTCTGCTGGGGGGCGCGCTCGCCCGGATCGAGCTGCCAGCACTGGGCGCGTGCCAGGCCATGCTTCCGCGCCTGCTCGCCCGTCCGATCGCCAGCACACATCCGCAGCTGGTCTTCCTTGATGTCGAGACGACCGCCCTCGACCGCGGCGCCGGGGCCCTCGCCTTCATGGTCGGCCTCGCCGTGCTGGTGGACGGCGGAGTTTCGGTCGAGCAGTGGATCTTGACCCGCCTGTCCTGCGAGGCCGCGATGCTCACCGACCTGCTCGCGCGCCTCACCGCCCTCGCGGGCGCGGGCGCCGTGCTCGGCAGCTTCAACGGGGCCAGCTTCGACCTGCCGCTGCTGCGCACCCGGATGCGCCGGGCAGGTCTTTGTGTCGCCGCGCTCGAGCGCCCGCACCTCGATCTCTTGCCTCCCGCGCGCCGCATGTGGCGAGGTCACGGCAGCGATTGCCGCCTCGTCACCCTCGAGCGCACGCAGCTCGCGGTGCGCCGCGTCCATGACATCGAAGGGCACGAGATCCCCGCCGTGTTCTGGGCCTGGCTGCGCCGTCCAGACGATCCCGAGGTCCAGGCGGTGATGCGCCGCGTCGCGGACCACAACCTCGCCGACCTCGTCACCTTGCCCGCGCTCGCCGCGGCGCTGTACGCCCGGATCACCGCGCCGCCGGACCTCGACACGGCCATCCGGGCCGCCGAGCACCACCTCGCCGCCGGTCGCCGGGGGGAGGCGCTGGCCCTGCTGGAGCGCTGGCAGGCCGCGGCGATCCGCCCTGGCGCCCCGCCGGCCCAGCGGCGCCGGGCCCTGCTCCTCACCGCCGAACTCCTGCGCCGCGACCCAGGCTCTCGCGCCCGTGCGGCCCAGATCTGGGCGGAGGTGTGTCGGATCTCCCCCGGTGATCCGACCGCGCACGAGGCCCTGGCCAAGCACCTCGAGCACCACGCGGGCGACCTCGCCGCGGCGCTGGAGGTCACCCGCAGCTCGGCCGCCCCGTGTCCCCGTCGCCTGGTCCGTCTCCAGCGCAAGCTCATCGCCCGCCTCCCGTTGGCTGCAGCGCCCCACGCGTGAGTACTCGCGTGCGGTCGCGGCGAAACCCGCGAGGTCGCGGACGTCCGTTCCCGGTCCGTTGCGTTCGGGTCGCTCGCCCTGATAGCGTGGGCGTGACGTGTTCGGCTCACCCAAGCTCCTGGCCCGGACGATCGCGCGGGGCGCTGTCTGCCTCTCGCTCAGCGGTTGCATGGCCCTGGTGCCGCAGCTCGAACCGACCGACTTTGTCAGCGTCGAGCAGGCCGTCTCGCGGCGCGACCGCGATCAAGTCCGTAGCGACAACACCATCTACCGCCACCAGGAGCCTCAGGGCACCCGTTACACCAAGGGCAACGACGACAGCACCCCCAAGCGCAGCTGGCAGTCGCTCGACGCGATCCTCCGCTCGGACGCCAACAGCTCGGCGGCCCTCCCGGTCAAGCAGCTGCGCCGTTCGCGGGTGTTCACCGCCCTCGCGGTCGCCTCGTCGATGTTGTTTGTCGCCGGCATCGCCACGACCGCGCGTGACGGCTTCAGCTTCAAGAACCCCTCCCCTGAGAACGCCGTCCTCCTCGGTGGTGCGCTCGGTTCGGTCGCCTTCGCGGTCGTCGCCGGCGTGCTGTTTCGCCGCGCCGGCAAGGGCTACGACCGCGCCGTCGATGTCTACAACGACAGCCTCGGCGTGCGGCTCGGTGTCATGACCCCGCAGGGGGACTACATCCCGTCGTCCGAGGTCGAGGTCGACGCCGAGGGCTTTGTCGTGACGGTAGACCGCCTGGCCCCTGGCAGCGAGGGCCCGCGTCCGGCACAACCGCCGCCGACCACGGCACAACCACCACAGACCCCGGCACAACCACCACAGACCCCGGCACAACCACCGCCGACCCCAGCACAACCACCGCAAGCGCCCGCCGCCGAGGTCCAGCCAGTCCCGATTGCCCCCGCCGCGGCTGCGCCGCACGCACGCCGCCCGGCCCTGGCGCCGGCGAGCGCGCTGCTGGCCACCCCGCCCGCCAGACCCGTGGGTGCGCTCACCCTGCTGCCGCAGCGCTGACGCGCCGCTTGGGCTACAGTCGCCCGCGATGCTGCTTTCGGACAGGTCCTCCAGGACAGGTCAACTCGCGCTGCTCACAGCGCTGCTGACCGCGTGCAGCGAGCCGACCGGTCCCGAGAAGCCGATCGACGGCTCCCGCCTCTACGCCCAGCACTGCGCGCGCTGCCACGGCCCGGACGGCAAGGGACTCAAGGAGGTCCCCGGCGTGCGCGACCTGACCGACGCCAACCTCATGGGCATGCTGACCGACGAGCGCGTGAAGGCCACGATCCGCATGGGCAAGCCGCCGACCATGCCGGCCTTCACACACTTCGCCGAGCCCTCGCTCAAGGTCCTGGTCGCCTACGTGCGCCAGTTGTCGAGCTCGCCCGCGACGGGAGCCGCGCAGCCGGCCCCCGCGCCCGCGCCATGAGCCCGGGAGATACACGGCCCGAGCTGCGCTGGCCGGGCAAACACGGCGCGATCGTCCCCGGTCCTGGCCTCGTCCTCGAGCGAGAGCAACAGATCGGCCCCGCCGGGCGCGACCCGAACCTCCTGATCTGCGCCGACAACCTGCTGGCGATGGACGCCCTGCTGGCGACCCACGCGGGCACCGTCGATCTCATCTACCTCGATCCGCCCTTCGCCACCGGCCACGACTTCGTGCACACCCGCATCACGGAAGGCGGCGCCGGCAACGGTGACGAACCCCGCGGTGAGTCGCAGACCCTCGCCTACCACGACCGCTGGCCCGGCGGCCTCGCCGGCTTCCTGCGCATGCTCGAGCCGCGTCTGCGCCTGGCCCACCGCCTGCTCGCCCCAACGGGCAGCCTCTACCTCCACGTCGATCCCACAGTCGGCCATTACGCCAAGCTCGTGCTCGACGAGATCTTCGGCCCCGCGTGCTTCCAGCGCGAGATCGTGTGGCGGATCGGCTGGCTCTCCGGCTTCAAGACCCGCGCCAACAACTGGATCCGCAACCACGACCTCCTGTTCTTCTACACCCGCGACCCCGCCCACTTCACGTTCCACAAGCAGTACGTCCCGCATCCCGAGGGCTACCTTCGGCGCGACGGCAAGCCACCCAGCGGCCGCGGCGTGCCCATGGAGGACGTGTGGAACGCCAACAGCGCCGAGTTCGCCCTGCGCGGCAAGGACTCCCTCGACTCGATCCAGATCAAGAGCTTTTCGCGCGAGAAGACCGGCTGGGCCACCCAGAAGAACACCAGCCTGCTGCGCCGCATCATCGCCGCCAGCTCCAGCCCCGGCGATCTCGTCGCCGACTTCTTCTGCGGCTCTGGCACCACCCTGGTCGCCGCCGCTGAGCTCGGTCGCCGCTTCATCGGCTGCGACTGCGCCCCCGCGGCCGTCGAGCTGGCCCACGCCCGGCTCTGCACATCTGGCCCCACGGACATGTCCGAAAAGGCAGTCCGCTTCGATCGCCTCGGCCTCGGTGCCGGCGAGCGCCGGGCCTGGCTCGGGTCCGGTGGGGCAGGGGAGCACGTCGCTCGCCTGCTGCGTCACCACGGCGCGGAGCCCCTGCCTGCAGCCACGCGCCTCCACGGCCTGCGCGGCGACCACGGCGTGCTGGTCGGCCCGTACGACGCGCCGATCTCCCGCGCCACGGTCGCGGGCGCGCTCCACGAGTGCGCCGCCCGCAAGCTCCCCGCCCTCGATGTCCTCGCCTGGAGCTTCGACTTCCCGGCCACCGACGATCTGGCTTTCGGGACAGGTATCGACCTGTGCTGCCTGCAGATCCGCCGCGAGCTGCTCGACGACCGCTGCCGCGAGGGCACCGCGCTCGCGCCGCGCCCGAGCTTCCACTTCGTCTGGTCCGCGCCCCCGGACGCGCCACACACCGTCCAACTCACGCTCACCGGCGCCTCGCTGCGCCACCCCGAGCGCCTCGCCCCCGGGCTCCAGGCCGCCCTCGGCGACTGGCGCGCCGTTGTCGAGTCCTGGTCCGTCGAGTTCGCCGCGCAAACACTCACCGCCCCCCTGCGCCCCGACCAGCGCTGGCATCGCACCCGTCAGCAGCCGACCCTGACCCTCGCCTCCACGCCGCACAGCTATCCCGGTCCGGGCCCCTTCCTCGCGCGCGTCCACATCGTCGATTGCCTCGGCGCCGCTCACGAGCTCGACTTCACGGTCACCTGGCGTGAAGGACAGCTCATGATCGCGCCCGCCGCCGCGACGGGATGACCCGCACGCGCGCGTGAGCCTCGGCGCGGCGCGGCGCGGCCTTGACAGAGCAGGGGATGGGTGGCAAACCCTGACCATTCCGAACAACTCTGACGTGTACGTGAGAGTTAGATCGGCCCCGAGGCCCGCATGAACCGCCCCCCCGATCCGACTGCCACCGCTCAAACGGGTGCCCCGCCGAGCCGGCCGAGCCAGCCGAGCCGGACAGGCGGCCCGGTCCACGCGACCCGCATGAAGATCGGCGAGCTCGCCCGCAAGACCGGCAAGACCCCGCGGGCCCTGCACCTCTACGAGGAGATGGGCCTGCTGCGCCCGCCGCAGCGCACCGAAGGCGGCTTTCGCCTCTACGGCCCCGACGAGCTCGCCCGCGTCTACTGGATCGCCAAGCTGCAGGACATGGGCTTTAGCCTGCCGCAGATCCAGGGCCTGCTCGCCACCGTGCACGCCTCCGAGACCGCCCCCGAGGCGATGACCAGCGTGCGCGAGCTGTTCCGGGCCAAGCTCGACGAGACCCGCGCCCAGGTCATGCGCCTCCTTCAGCTCGAGCGCGACCTCTCCGAGAGCCTCGCCTACCTCGAGGGCTGCCGCGTGTGCCGCGAGCCCGCCGCCCCCGAGGTCTGCAACACCTGCACCAGCGAGCGCCGCGACGTGCCCCCCAGCCTCGTCGTCGGCATCCACCGCAGCTCGCACGCCCGCAAGCCCGAAGGAGCGACGCCATGAACGTCCCCGTCACCGCCAACACCTCGACCGAGCGCGCCCCGATCTACCTCGACTACGCCGCCACCACGCCGACCGACCCCCGGGTCGTCGACGCGATGCTCCCGTACTTCACGACCATCTTCGGCAACGCCGCCTCCCGCACGCACGTGTTCGGCTGGCAGGCCGAGGAGGCAGTGGAGGCCGCCCGCCGCGAGGTCGCGGCCGTGATCAACGCCGACCCCAAGGAGATCACCTGGACCTCCGGCGCGACCGAGGGCAACAACCTCGCGATCAAGGGCGCCGTCGAGTTCCTCGCCGAGTCGGGCAAGAAGCACGTCATCACCGTCACCACCGAGCACAAGGCGGTCCTCGACACCTGCAAGCACCTCGAGCGCCACGGCATCGAGGTCACCTACCTGCCGGTCGACCATGAGGGCCTCATCTCCGTCGAGCAGGTCGCCGCCGCGATCCGCCCCGACACCGCGATCTGCTCGGTGATGTTCGCCAACAACGAGACCGGCGTCATCCAGCCGATCGCCGACATCGGCGCCCTGTGCCGCAAGCACGGCGTCCTGTTCCACACCGACGCGGTCCAGGCCTTCGGCAAGGTCCCGGTCGACGTCGACGCCCACAACATCGACCTGCTCAGCATGAGCGCCCACAAGATCTACGGGCCCAAAGGCGTCGGCGCCCTCTACGTCCGCCGTCGTCGCCCCCGCGTCCGCCTCGCCCCGCAGATCCACGGCGGCGGCCACGAGCGAGGCAACCGCTCCGGCACCCTCAACGTCACCGGCATCGTCGGCTTCGGCTACGCCGCCAAGCTCGCCCGCGAGTCCATGCCCGAGGAGTCGGCCCGCATCCTCGCGCTGCGCGAGGAGCTGCGCACCCGCCTCATGGCGATCCCCCACGCCTCGCTCAACGGCTCCTTCGCCCATCGCCTGCCCGGCATCCTCAACATCAGCTTCGCCTACGTCGAGGGCGAGAGCCTCCTCATGGGCCTCAAGGGCATCGCCGTCTCCTCCGGCTCCGCCTGCACCTCCGCAAGCCTGGAACCCAGCTACGTGCTCAAGGCCATGGGCCGCAGCGACGAGCTGGCCCACTCGAGCCTGCGCATCACCGTCGGCCGCTTCACCACCCGCGACGAGATCGACTACATCGCGGGCACCATCGAGCGCGAGGTCGCACGCCTGCGTGAGATGTCCCCGCTGTGGGAGATGGTCCAGGACGGCATCGACCTCTCTACCATCGAGTGGACGCCGCACTGAACGCCCGCCCGCAACCCCAAAGGAACGAGAATCACCATGGCGTACAGCACCAAGGTCATCGACCACTACGAGCACCCCCGCAACGTCGGTAGCCTCGACAAGTCCGACGACAACGTCGGCACCGGCATCGTCGGCGCCCCCGCCTGCGGCGACGTCATGAAGCTGCAGATCAAGGTCGAGAACGGCGTCATCACCGACGCCAAGTTCAAGACCTACGGCTGCGGCTCCGCGATCGCCAGCTCCAGCCTCGTCACCGAGTGGGTCAAGGGCATGAGCATCGACAAGGCCATGACGATCAAGAACAGCGACATCGCCGAGGAGCTCTCGCTGCCCCCCGTGAAGATCCACTGCTCGGTGCTCGCCGAGGACGCCATCAAGGCCGCGATCCGCGACTACCAGCTCAAGCACGGCATCGCCGAGTCGACCCCCGAGTAAGCCCCCAAGACCCACCGCCATGCACGCCGCGACCGCCATGTCCGACGCCCACAGCCCCGCCGAAGCGACCGCGCCCGTCGCCAACGCGCCCACGCTCCTCGTGACCTCGCGCGCGGCCAAGGTCATGCGCGAGCAGCTGGCCCGCCGTGGCACCCCGCAGTCGTCGATCCGCCTCGGCATCCGCGGCGGCGGCTGCACCGGCTACTCCTACCTCTTCGAGTTCGACGACCGCGACCCCCGAGCCAGCGACCACGTCATCACCAAGGACGGCGTCCGCGTCGTCGTCGACCCCAAGAGCATGATCCTCCTCAAGGGAACCGAGGTAGACTTCGAGACCGGCATCCGCGGCCACGGTTTCAAGTTCCAAAACCCGAACATCAAGGACTCCTGCGGCTGCGGCGAGTCCATCACCTTCTAGTCCAGGCCGCATGACTGATAGCGACTACTTCGAGCTCCTCGGCCTGTCCCGACGCTGGCAGGTCGACCGCAACGTCCTCGAGCGAAATTACCTCGAGCGCTCGCGCGAGGCCCACCCCGACGGCTTCGTCGGCAAGGGGGCCGCCGCCCAGCGCGCCGCCGTCGAGCTCAGCAGCCGCATCAATGCCGCCTACCGCGTCGTCCGCGACCCGATCCTGCGCGCCGAATACCTGGTCAAACTCGGCGGCGTCGACCTCGACAGCAGCGACCCGGTGATGGGCGCCCTCACGCCGAGCCAGGCGTTCCTGATCCACCTGATCGAGCTGCGCGAGCGCCTCTCCGAGGAGGGCAGCGCCGAGGTCCGCGACGAGATCGAGGCCCGCGCCGACCAGGCCTTCGACGAGGCCATCAGCGCCATCGACCGCGCCGACATCACCACCGCCGCCCGTGAGCTGGTCGCGCGTCGCTACTACCAGCGCTTCCTCGACGAGGTCGACGCGGCAGAGGCGACATGAGCAAGCCGAGCATCGCCGAGCCCGGCGCCCTGTTTCAGATCGCCGAGCCGAGCGCCCCGCAGGCCAGCCCACGTGCCCCCGGTCGTGGCATCGGCATCGACCTCGGCACCACCCACAGCCTGGTCGCCCTCGCCCCGCGCGGGGCAGCCCCCCGCGTCCTGGTGGACGACAACGGCCGCGGGCTCATCCCCTCGATCGTCAGTTACATCGACGAGCGACCGCAGGTCGGAGACGCCGCCGCAGCGCGCCAGTCCGAACAACCGGAGCGGGTCATCAGCTCGGTCAAGCGCTTCATGGGCCGCGGCCTCGCCGATGTCCGCTTCCCGCACCCCTATCACCTGAGCGACCACAGCGGCGTCCTCCGGGTCGACGTCGGCGCCGGTCGCGAGGTCTCCCCCATCGAGGTCTCCGCCGAGATCCTCCGCGCCCTCAAGCTCCGCGCCGAGGCCGAACTCGGCGGCCCCATCGACGGCGCCGTCATCACGGTCCCCGCCTACTTCGACGACGCCCAGCGCCAGGCGACCCGCGACGCCGGCCGCATCGCCGGCCTCAAGGTCTACCGCCTGCTCGCCGAACCGACCGCCGCCGCGCTCGCCTACGGCCTCGACCGCGGCGAACGCGGCCTGTTCGCCATCTACGACCTCGGCGGCGGCACCTTCGACATCAGCGTCCTGCGCCTCCACGCCGGCGTGTTCCAGGTCCTCGCCACCGGAGGCGACAGCGCCCTCGGCGGCGACGACTTCGACCGCGCCCTCGCGGCCGAACTGCTCGCCCGCGCTGGCGTCACCACGCCGACCGCCGCCCAACAAGACACCACCCGCCTCGCCGCCCGCGCCCTCAAGGAGCGCCTCTCGACGCTCGACGCGGATCGCGTCTCGGTCCCGACGATCGGCCTCGAGGGCGCCATCGTGACACGCGGCGAGTTCGAGGCGCTGATCGAGCCGCTCGCTCAGCGCACCCTGCGGGCCTGCAGACAGGCCCTCAAGGACGCTGGCGTGCGCCCGGCCGAGCTGGACGGCGTGGTCCTGGTCGGCGGCTCGACCCGCGTGCCGCGGATCCGCCACCTCGTCGAACAGGCCCTCGGGCGCCCCCCGCTGACCGACATCGATCCCGACGAGGTCGTCGCCCGCGGCGCCGCGATCCAGGCCGACATCCTCTCCGGCAGCGAGCGCCCCGGCGTCACCCTCCTCGACGTCGTCCCCCTCAGCCTCGGCCTCGAGACCATGGGCGGCATCGTCGAGAAGATCATCCCGCGCAACGCGACCATCCCGATCTCCGCCCGCCAGGTGTTCACCAACTACTCCGAGCAGCAGACCGGCATGGTCATCCACGTGTTGCAGGGCGAGCGCGAGCTGGCCCGCGACAACCGCAGCCTGGCCCGCTTCGAGCTGCGCGGCATCCCCCGCCTCCCACCCTCGATGGCCCGCGTCGAGGTCACCTTCCAGCTCGACGCCGACGCCCTCCTCACCGTCACCGCCCGCGAGCTCATGACCGGCGTCCGCCAGTCCGTCGAGGTCAAACCGACCCACGGCCTGTCCGCCGACGAGGTCGACCGCCTCGTCATCGAGAGCCTCGATCACGCCGGCGACGACTACAGCGCCCGCAACATCGCCGAGGCCCGCGTCGAGCTCGGCCGGGTGATCCTCGCCGTCCGCGCCTCGCTCGCCGAGGTCGGCCACATCGAGGCCCTGCTGCCGCCCGACGACCGCATGGCCATCGAGACGGCCTTGCGTGAGGGCGACCTGGTGATGGCCGAGCGCCAGTCCGACGCCGATGGCCTGACCCGCGCCCGGGTCCGCCTCGAGCACATCAGCGAGCCCTTCGCCGCCCGCCGCATGCAGCGGGCCCTCAGCGCCGGCATGACCGGCAAGAGCCTCGTCGAGATCGAGGGCGCCCTGGCCGACGACGGCCTCGACGCTCGCCGCGGCGGCCACGGTGCCGAACTCATCCCGGCCGAAGACGGAACCTGACATGCCGAAGATCACCTTCATCGGTCCCAGCGGGACCCAGATCGTCGACGCTGCGCCGGGGCAGACCTTGCTCGAGCTCGCCGAGGAGCACCACGTCAAGATGGGCTCCGCGTGCGGGGGTGTGTGCGCCTGCTCCTCGTGCCACTGCTGGATCCGCAAGGGCCTGGAGACCCTCCCCGAGATGAGCGACGCCGAGAGCGATCGCCTCGACATGGGCTTCGACGTCCGCGCCTACAGCCGCCTCGGCTGCCAGGTCGAGGTCGCCGATGACGACCTCACCGTCGAGCTCACGCAGGAGTCGATCACGACGTGGCACAACGAGCACCCGGGCAAGGCCTGAGCCGCCGCGCCGCGCTGGCGGGCCTCGCCGGCGTCACCAGCGGCGCCATCGTTGGGGGGCTCGCCTGCCATGTCCCGAGGGACATGTCCAAACAGACCGGTACCTCGGGACAGGCGCCCGACTTCGCCAACTTCGCAGGCCTCGCCGGCTTCTGCGACGGTGTCCCCGCGATCGCCGACGCCGAGCGCGGCCAGCGGCGCGCCCGGGCCCAGGACGCCCTGCGCGCGGCCGGCCAGCACGCCCTCGTCGCCGAGGCCGGCGCCACCCTCGAGTACTTCACGGGCGTGCCCTGGCATCGCAGCGAGCGCCCGTTGCTGCTGGTCCTCCCCGCCGCCGGCCCGCCCGCGCTCGTCGGCCCGTCCTTCGAGGCCCACACCCTGCGCGAGCGCAGCGGCGAGCTGCGCCTGGTCCTGTGGTCCGAGCACGCCAGCCCCTACGCCCGCGTCGCCGAGCTGCTCGCCGAGACGGGTGCGCCCGCGCCGAGCCTCGCGCTCGACGACGACGCCGCGCTGCTCGAGGGCCTGCGCCGCGACGTCCCGGCGGCCACCCTGGTCGACGGCGGCCCGATCGTCCGCGCCTGTCGCAGCGTCAAGAGCCCCGCCGAGCTCGCACTCCTGCGCCGCGCCAACGAGGCCACCAAGGCCGCCCTGCGTCAGGTCGCTTCGCGCGTGCGCGCCGACATGCTCGAGGCCGAACTCACCGAGCTGGTCCTCGCGGCGCAGCTCGCCGCCGGCCTCGAGCAGCCGTGGGCCCTGGTGCTGTTCGGCAGCAACGCCGCCCTCCCGCACGGCACCCGCGGCGCCCGTCGCCTCTCCCGCGGCGAGCTCGTGCTGGTCGACTGCGGCGCCGCGCTCCACGGCTATCACTCGGATGTCACTCGAACCTGGCCCTTCGGACAGGTCTCCCCCGAGGCCCGGCACGCCTGGCAGGCGGTGCTGCGGGCCCAGACGGCGGGCATCGCCGAGCTGCGCCCGGGCCAGCCCTGCGGGGTCGCCGACGCGGCCGCGCGCGCCGTCATCACCGCCGCCGGCTGCGGCCCCGACGATCGCTTCTTCACCCACCGCCTCGGCCACGGCATCGGCCTCGAGACCCACGAGGATCCCTATCTCGTGCGCGACAACCCGACGCTGCTCGTCCCCGGCATGACGATGTCGAGCGAGCCGGGCGTGTACATCCCGGGCAAGCTCGGCGTTCGCATCGAGGACATCATCGCCGTCACCGAGGCTGGCGCCGAGGTCTTCGGCCCGCGTCCGACCAGCCTCGACGACCCCTTCGGTCCGTGACGGCCGGCCGCCTCAGCGCCCGGTGAAGCTCACGGCGCGCCGCTCCACGTAGGCCGCGATGCCTTCCTTCGCGTCCTCGCCGGTGAACAGCCGCTGCT